>NZ_JBWKAP010000009.1:0-457956 GCF_056437465.1 Streptomyces sp. NPDC042371
GGTCAGCCGGGCATTACGGTGGGACACGAAGACCTCCGTGTGGTGCAGTCCTAGACAGCTCCACCACACCGGAGGTCTTCGCCATGATCAAGCCCCGCCAGCGTTAACAACGCTCGTGATCAATACACCTAGGAGCTCGGAACCGAAGCCCCGGCCAGCAGCCGCTGGACATCGCGCACCGCCGCGCGCCCCGCGCGATTGGCGCCGATCGTGCTGGCTGAAGGACCGTAGCCCACCAAGTGGATGCGGGGGTCCGCGGCGGCCCCGGTGCCCTCCACGCGGATGCCGCCGCCCGGCTCGCGCAGCCGCAGCGGGGCCAGGTGGTCGACGGCAGGGCGGAAACCGGTCGCCCAGAGGATGACGTCGGCGTCCACGCGGCGGCCGTCGTCCCACTCGACGCCGGTCGGTGTGATCCGGTCGAACATCGGGAGCCGGTCGAGGACGCCGTCGGCCCGCGCCTGCCGGATCGCATCGTTCACGGGCAGCCCCGTCACCGACACCACGCTCCGCGGCGGCAGGCCCTGACGCACGCGCTCCTCGACCATGGCGACGGCCTCGCGCCCCCAGTTCTCGTTGAAGGGCCCTTCGCGGAACACCGGCTCGCTGCGGGTGACCCAGGTGGTTTCGGCCGCGTAAGGGGCGATCTCCATGAGGTGCTGCGTGCCGGATGCGCCGCCGCCCACGACGATCACACGCTGCCCCTTGAAGGCCTCGGGGCCGGGATAGATCGCGGTGTGCAACTGCCGCCCACGGAAGGTGTCCTGGCCCGGGTAGCGGGGCCAGAACGGCCGGTCCCAGGTGCCCGTCGCGTTGATGAGAGCCCGCGTCGACCAGGTGCCTGCCGATGTCTCGACGAGCAGCCTGCCGCCGTTGCCCTCGCGGACTCCGTGCACGTCGACGGGGCGTCGAACGCGCAGGTCGAAGCGGTGCTCGTACTCCTCGAAGTACGCCCCGATGACCTCCGACGACGGGCGCGCGGGGTCCGCACCCGTCAGTTCCATGCCGGGGAGCGAGTGCATGCCGTGCACCTTCCCGTACGTCAGGGAAGGCCACCGGAACTGCCAGGCGCCGCCGGGCCGGGGCGCGTGGTCGAGGACCACGAAGTCCCGGCCCGGCTCGAAGCCGACCCGCCGCAGGTGGTAGGCGCTGGACAGGCCCGCCTGCCCGGCGCCGACGACGACCACGTCCACGTTCTGTACCGCCGCTGAGGCGGCCGCGTCTCGTACCCCGATGTCGTTCACGTTTCTACTAACTTCATCGGAGTCCAGGATCTTCCCGGCGGGCCGGAACTCTCAGTGCCCGCCCGCGACGATCAGCGCCCGCCCGCGACCGTCAGCGCCCGCCCGCGACCAGGAGGGGCGCGCCGCCCGGGGCGGAGGCCGGGCGGCCGTTCGCCGCGGGCACACCGGACAGTGGCGACGCCGGGATCCGCGGCAGCAGCCCGCGCGCGGCCAGGTCGGGAATGACGCCCTCGCCGAACCAGTACGCCTCTTCCAGGTGCGGGTAGCCGGACAGCACGAAGTGCTCCACACCGAGCGCGTGGTACTCCTCGATCCGGTCGGCGACATCGGCGTGGCTGCCGACCAGGGCGGTGCCCGCCCCGCCCCGCACCAGACCGACACCGGCCCACAGGTTCGGGGAGATCTCCAGCTTGTCCCGCGAGCCGCCGTGCAGCGCGAGCATCCGCTGCTGGCCCACCGACTCACTGCGTCCGAGCGCCTCCTGGGCGGCGGCGATCGTGTCCGGGTCGAGGTCGTCGAGCAGCCGGTTCGCGGTCGCCCACGCCTCGGCGGACGAATCGCGGGAGATCGTGTGCAGCCGGATGCCGAAACGGACCGTGCGGCCCTCCTTCTCGGCGAGCCCGCGAATCCAGTCGATCTTCTGCTTCACCTGCTCCGGCGGTTCGCCCCAGGTCAGGTAGACGTCCGAGTGTCGCGCCGCGACGGGACCCGCCGCGGCCGACGAGCCGCCGAAGAAGATCTCCGGCAGCGGATCCGGCGGCAGCGCGGTGAGCCCGCCGTCGACCTGGAAGTGCTCGCCGTGGAAGTCGAACGGCGTGCCGCCCCACACTCCCCGTACGACCGAGAGGAACTCGTCCGTGCGGGAGTAGCGGCGGTCGTGGTCCAGGTGGTCGCCGAACCGCCGTTGCTCGGTCGAGTCGCCGCCCGTCACCACGTTCAGCAGCAGTCGGCCGCGGGTGATGCGCTGATACGTCGCCGCCATCTGCGCGGCGAGCACCGGCGAGATCACCCCGGGGCGGAAGGCGACGAGGAACTTCAGCCGCTCGGTGTGCTGGGCGAGCGCGACCGTCGTCAGCCAGGCGTCCTCGCACCACGTGCCGGTCGGCGTGAGCACCGCCTCGAAGCCCAACTGCTCGGCGGCCTTGGCGATCTGGGCCAGATACTCGATGTCGGGCGCGCGCACGCCGCTCACCGGGGTGACGCGGGAGCGCGTGATGCCGCCGTCGGTGTAGGCGTGGCGGTCGACGAGGGTGCGGCCGTCGCCGCCGGTCGGCAGGAACCAGTGCAGGTGGACGTTCATGGTCAGGACTCCTTGCGGTACGAGCGCGGCTCGGTGGTGGACGGCGGCAGGTCGCCGTTGAAGCGGGGGTCGACGAAGTCGCCGAAGTCGATGCGGCGCGGAATCAGTTCGAGATCGGTGAACGTGTCCGCGATCTCCTGCTCGGAGGCGATCACGTTCTTGTCCACGGCCACCTGGACCCGGGTGCCGTTGGTGCGCTTGACGGCGTCGAGCGCGACCTCGTAGGGGAGTCCGGTGTCCTTCGCCCAGACCTTCGCCCAGGCCTCCGGGTGCTTGTAGACCCAGTCCTGCGCCCGGCGGAGCCGCTTCAGGTAGTCGGAGATCGCCGCGGTCTTCTTCTTGTCGTCGAGGGCGCCGGGCGCGGCGGCCTGGAAGGCGAGGCCGTTCACCAGCCCGTCCCCGTCGGTCAGGACGCGGCCCTTCTTGGCCCGCAGAACCTGCGAGGTGTACGGGTCCCAGACGGCCCAGGCGTCCACCTTGCCGCTGCTGAACGCGGCGAGCGCATCGGCCGGTTGCAGGTACTTGACCTGGACGTCCTTGAAGTCGAGCCCGGCCTTCTTGAGGGAGGCGATCAGCTGGTAGTGCGCCGACGAACCCTGCGCCACGGCAACGGACTTGCCCTTCAGCTCCCGGGGCTGCTGCAGCCCGGAGTCGTTGGGCACGAGGATCGCGTCCCCGGCCGCGGTGCCGTGGCTCGCGGCCACCACGGAGATCTTCGAGCCCGCGCCCGCTGCGAAGACGGGCGGGGTGTTGCCGATGCCGCCGATGTCGACGGCCTTGGCGTTGATGGCCTCCAGGAGCGGCGGGCCGGAGGTGAAGGTCGACCAGCGGATCTTGTAGTCGAGGTCGTCGAGCTCTCCGGCCGCGCGCAGCACGGCCTCGGAACCACCCTTCTGGTCGCCGACGTTGAGGGTCAGGGACCCCTTGCCGTCG
Source organism: Streptomyces sp. NPDC042371 (assembly GCF_056437465.1). Lineage (NCBI taxonomy): Bacteria > Bacillati > Actinomycetota > Actinomycetes > Kitasatosporales > Streptomycetaceae > Streptomyces > Streptomyces sp. NPDC042371. The sequence goes on from NZ_JBWKAP010000009.1 coordinate 3,475, forward strand.
GTGCCGCCGCCCGAGCCGCCGATGGAACCGTCGGCGGACGAGGTGCCGGAGCAGGCGGCGAGCAGCAGGGCCAGGGAGAGCAGTAGGGCGGCGGCGGGGGCGGGGCGTGGTCGTCGCATGGTGGTTCCGTTCGCTTCGTTACGTGGGGACGGGGCGGGGACTGGGGGCGAGCGGGGTTAGAGCCGGGGGCGGTGGTTGGTCAGGCGGCGGCAGCTTCGGGAGGCGCCTCGACGCCGAGCCGCTGGAGCAGCTCGGCGCGGAGCTCACCGAAGCGGGGGTCGGAGATGCCGCGCGGCCGCTCCAGGTCGATCTCCGTCTCGTACGCGATGACGCCGTCGTCCATGACGAGGACCCGGTCGGCGAGGAGCACCGCCTCCTCGACGTCGTGCGTGACGAGCAGGACCGCGCAGCCGCGCCGCTGCCACAGCTCGTCGACGAGACGCTGGGCCTTGATGCGGGTCAGCGCGTCGAGCGCGCCGAACGGCTCGTCGAGCAGCAGCAGGTCGGGCTCGCGCACCAGGGCCCGGGCCAGCGAGGCACGCTGGGCCTCGCCGCCGGAGAGGGTCTTGGGCCAGGCGTTCGTGCGGTGCTTGAGGCCCACCTCGGCCAGGGCCTGCTCGGCGACCTCCCGGACCGGCTTGCCCGGCAGCCCGAGCAGCACATTGCGCCACACCCGCTTCCAAGGCATCAGCCGGGGAGCCTGGAACGCCACGGCCTTGCGGCGCGGCACGAGCACGGTGCCCTCGATGTCGCGGTCGAGCCCCGCCAGGATGCGCAGCAGCGTCGACTTGCCGCAGCCGCTGCGGCCAAGCAGCGCCACGAACTCGCCAGGACGCACGTCCAGTTGCAGGTCGTCGATGACGGCACGCCCGTCGAAGGTGCGGGTCAGCCCGTCGACGCGGACGGCGGACGGCGTGGTGGTCTTCGTGGTGGACACGGTCGTGGTCACCGGCCGGTGAACGTCGGTCGCCATTGCAGCAGCAGCCTTTCGAGGGTTCGGACGACGAAGTCGGCCGTCAGGCCGAGGAAGGCGTAGACGACCAGGCAGACGACGATCACGTCGGTGCGCAGGAAGTCGCGGGCCTGGACCATGAGGAAGCCGAGGCCCGTGTCCGCGTTGACCTGCTCGGCGAAGACGAGAGCGAGCCAGGAGATGCCGAGCGAGTAGCGCAGTCCCGTCATGGCGCCGGGCAGCGCGCCCGGCAGGATGACGTGCCGCACGAGCCCCCACCGCGACAGGCCGAGCGACTCCCCGGCCTCGATCAACTGGGCGTCGACGCCCCGGATACCGGCGTACACGTTCAGATAGAGCGGGAAGGAGACGCCGAGCGTGATGATGGCGATCTTGGGCGCCTCGCCGATGCCGAACCAGATGATGAACAGCGGGATCAGCCCGACGAACGGCACGGTGCGCAGCATCTGCACGCTGGCGTCCACGAGGTCCTCGCCGATGCGGAAGAGCCCGGAGACGAGCGCGAGCGACGTTCCGACGACGGTGCCGAACAGCAGGCCGAGGGCGACGCGCTGCAGGGACACCCCCATGGCGTTCTGCAGGGACCCGTTCCCGATGAGATCGCCTGCGACCCGGGCGACGGTTCCGGGGGACGCGAGCACGTCACTGGTCAGTACGCCGGTGGCGCTGAGGATCTGCCAGAGCGCGAGCAGCGCGAGCGGTCCCGAGGTGCGGCGCAGCCAGCGGGGGACGCGTGCGCGGCGGCTGGAGGAGGGCACGAGGGCTTCGAGTTCGGGTCCCGGTCCGGGTGCTGGCTCAGGAGCGGAAGATGACTTGGGGGATATATCGGGCGTAGGCGAATGCGGTGGGGCATGGCTGATGCTCACAGGCGCTCCACGGGGAGAGGGGCGGGAGGGAAGGAAGGGGGTGTGGAGGGGTTACCGGCAGCCGGGGCGCAGGCGGCGGCCCGACCCTGAGGCCGGGCTTGAGCTCACGTCACACATGCGGATGTATGGGCATGCACACATGCGGATGTACGGGCATGAGGGAATCCGGGCTCGCGGACATGCGAGAGCAGCACTGAGCGCCTACCGACCGGAACGGGTGAAGAGGAAGAAAGGCGAAAGCGGGAGAAGGGCGTCAGCAGCCGCGTCGACACGCGGACGAGGCCACCCGCAGCAGGTCGATGTGACCGCGCGTGGTGAGCAGAGCTGAACGCAACATGCCGCAGAACGTAGCCACTTCGTCCACGCACGGTCAATGGTGTCTCGAAAGGCGGACATCCGGTATCAGCGGATGGAAGGCGGGGTGGGGGAGGATGGACGCATGCCCGATGCGTTCACCACTCGAGTCCTGCAGGTCACGACCGGATCGACGGAGGTGGTCCACGACCTCACCGCCGACTGCGAGGCCTTTCTGCGCGAAGCGGCCGACGGCCGCGACGGCCTCCTCAACATCTTCGTCCCGCACGCCACCGCGGGAATCGCCCTACTGGAGACGGGGGCGGGCAGCGACGACGACCTGCTCGCCGCGCTGCACACCCTGCTCCCCGCGGACGACCGCTGGCAGCACCGCCACGGCAGCCCGGGGCACGGCCGCGACCACGTCCTGCCCGCCCTGGTCCCGCCGCACGCGACGCTGCCGGTCGTCGACGGCCGCCTGGAGCTGGGTACGTGGCAGTCGGTCTGCCTGGTCGACACGAACAGGGACAACCCGCGGAGGCAGGTGCGGTTGTCGTTCCTCGGGTGACGGACCTCGGGTGACGGTTCGTCACGCCCTGGTGAGGGCGCAGGTCAGGCGGCCGCGCACTCGGGGCACCGGCCCCGGTAGGTCACCTCGGCCGCGGACACGGTGAAGCCGTACCGCTCGGAGTGCGGCAGGTCGGTCAGGGGGTCGCCGACGGGGTGGACGTCGCGGATCGCGCCGCAGCCCGAGCAGACCAGGTGCTGGTGGGGGCGGTGGGCGTTGGGGTCGTAGCGCTTGGCGCGGCCGTCCGTGGCCACCTCGATCACCTCGCCGAGCAGGACGAGTTCGCCGAGGGTGTTGTAGACGGTGGCGCGGGATATCTCCGGCAGTCGGAGGGTGGCCTGGGCGAGCACCTCGTCGGCGGTCAGGTGGACGTGTTCACCGGCGAGCACCTCGGCGACCACGCGGCGCTGGGCGGTCATCCGCCAGCCGCGTCCGCGAAGCCGTTGCAGCAGGTCACTCATGACCACCAACCCTCACTGTGCATAGCCCTTACGAATGAATGTGCGTGCGCCTGTCTGTCGTATTGACTTGGATTTCGTCCATCGTAGGATCGGATCTGGCTGACAGCCAAGGGTCAGGGCAACGGCAGGGAACGACACACGGCTTCACCGGATCGCCTTCCGACCCGCGCGTGCACCTGCTCCATCACCCTCAGCTCTTGAGCACCGCGATCCGCCCTCTCCGGAAGGATTCCCATGACTGAGAACCACGATGCAATCGTCACCGACCCCAAGCCGGAGGAAACGGGCGGCTGCCCGGTCGTGCACCGCGCGGCGCACCCGACCCAGGGCGGTGGAAACCGGCAGTGGTGGCCGGAGCGTCTCAACCTGAAGATCCTGGCCAAGAACCCCGCCGTGGCCAACCCGCTGGGCGAGGAGTTCGACTACGCCGAGGCGTTCAAGAGCCTCGACCTGCCGTCCGTGAAGCGGGACATCGCCGAGACGCTCACGACCTCCCAGGACTGGTGGCCCGCGGACTTCGGCAACTACGGCCCGTTCATGATCCGCATGGCGTGGCACAGTGCGGGCACCTACCGGATCAGCGACGGGCGTGGCGGCGCCGGTGCCGGACAGCAGCGCTTCGCCCCGCTCAACAGCTGGCCGGACAACGCAAGCCTCGACAAGGCCCGCCGTCTGCTGTGGCCGGTCAAGAAGAAGTACGGCCAGGCGCTTTCCTGGGCCGACCTGCTCATCCTCACCGGCAACGTCGCCCTGGAGTCGATGGGCTTCAAGACCTTCGGCTTCGGCGGCGGCCGCGCCGACGTGTGGGAGCCCGACGAGGACGTCTACTGGGGCCCCGAGACCGACTGGCTCGGCGACGAGCGCTACACCGGCGACCGAGAGCTGGAGAACCCGCTCGGCGCGGTCCAGATGGGCCTCATCTACGTCAACCCCGAGGGCCCGAACGGCACTCCGGACCCGATCGCCGCGGCCCGCGACATCCGTGAGACGTTCCGCCGGATGGCGATGAACGACGAGGAGACCGTCGCCCTGATCGCGGGGGGTCACACCTTCGGCAAGACTCACGGCGCCGGTCCCGCCGACGCGGTCGGCGACGACCCCGAGGCCGCCCCGATGGAGCAGATGGGCCTGGGCTGGCGGAGCACGCACGGCACCGGCGTGGGCGCCGACGCGATCACCAGCGGCCTTGAGGGCATTTGGACCGACACGCCCACGACGTGGGACAACAGCTTCTTCGAGATCCTCTTCGGCTACGAGTGGGAGCTCTTCAAGAGCCCCGCGGGCGCACACCAGTGGCGGCCGAAGGACGGCGCGGGCGCGGGCACCGTCCCCGATGCCTTCGACGCCTCCAAGACCCACGCCCCGACGATGCTGACGACCGACCTGTCGCTCCGCCTCGACCCGGTCTACGAGCAGATCTCGCGCCGCTTCAAGGACGACCCGGACGCGTTCGCGGACGCCTTCGCACGCGCCTGGTTCAAGCTGACCCACCGCGACATGGGCCCGATCGTGCGCTACCTCGGCCCGGAGGTCCCCAGCGAGACGCTGGTGTGGCAGGACCCGCTGCCCGAGGTGTCGTACGAGAGCATCGACGCCGGGGACGTCACCGCGCTCAAGGCGCAGATCCTCGCCTCGGACCTGTCGGTGTCCCAGCTCGTGTCCACCGCGTGGGCGGCCGCGTCCTCGTTCCGCGGCAGCGACAAGCGCGGCGGCGCCAACGGCGCGCGGATCCGCCTGGAGCCGCAGCGCGGCTGGGAGGTCAACAACCCCGACGAGCTGGCGACGGTGCTGCGTGCCCTGGAGGGCATCCAGGAGTCCTTCAACTCGTCCCGCACGGACGGCAAGCAGGTATCGCTCGCCGACCTGATCGTGCTCGCGGGCAGCGCGGCCGTCGAGCAGGCCGCCAAGGACGGGGGCTTCGACGTCGAGGTGGCCTTCACCCCGGGCCGCGTCGACGCCTCGCAGGAACAGACCGACGTCGAGTCGTTCGCCGAGATCGAGCCGTCCGCCGACGGGTTCCGCAACTATGCGGGCAAGGGCAACCGCCTGCCCGCCGAGTACCTGCTGCTCGACAAGGCGAACCTGCTGACCCTGAGCGCCCCGGAGATGACGGTCCTCGTCGGCGGTCTGCGCGTCCTCGGCGCGAACCACCAGGGCTCGAAGCGCGGCGTCCTCACCACGCGCCCCGGCACCCTCACCAACGACTTCTTCGTCAACCTGCTCGACCTGGGCACGGAGTGGAAGTCGACGTCCGAGGCCCAGGACACGTTCGAGGGCCGCGACGCCTCCGGCGCCGTCAAGTGGACCGGGACCCGCGCCGACCTGGTCTTCGGCTCCAACTCCGAGCTGCGCGCGCTCGCCGAGGTCTACGCGAGCGACGACGCGAAGGAGAAGTTCGTGCAGGACTTCGTCGCGGCGTGGGTCAAGGTCATGAACCTCGACCGGTTCGACATCGCGTGACACACGCCGGGTGACCGGCGCGTCCAGGTGAGTGGGCCGACCTGGACGCGCCGCCTACCCGATCTCCACCACTCGGGCCCAGTCGGGCGGCGTGTCCGGTACGTAGTCGGGGTCGTCCTCGTCCCAGGACCCGGCCGACCCCTGCCGGGGGAAGAGCCCGACCACCGTCCGGCACGAGGGCCGGGTGCTCGGCCACGGCGTCTGACCGTCGGTCAGGACCACGACGACGTCGGGTCCGGGCCGCGCCCGCAGGGCCCTGGCGAAGCCCGCCCGCAGATCCGTGCCCCCGCCGCCCACCAGCGGGATCCCCTCCGCCCGGCACAGCGTGTGCACGGCCGGGGCGGCCGCGTCGCACGGCAGCACCGTGACCAGATCGCGGCGGCCGCCCACCGCACGGGAGATCGCGGTCACTTCGAGGAGCGCACTGCCCAGTTCGGCATCGCTCACCGAACCGGACGTGTCGATGACCACGCAGACCCGGGGCGGCCTGCGCCGCAGGCTCGGCAGGACGACGCCCGGCACCCCGGCGGAGCGCCGCGCCGGTCGGCCGTACGTGTAGTCCTCACCCGCGCCGGGACCCGACGCCGCGGAGCGGACGGCCGCACCCAGCAAGTCCCGCCACGGCTGCGGCGGATGGAACGCCTCCTCCGCCCACCGCTGCCACCCCTTCGGCGCGCTGCCCGGCCGGGCGGTGATGCCCTGGGCCACCCGGAAGCGGACCGCGTCCCTCTCTTGTTCGCTGAGTCCGTGCGCACCGTCCGGCCCGAGTTCCCACGCCCGTTGCAGCCCGTCGGCGCCGCTTCCGCAGTCCAGCCAGGACATGCTCTGCGTCCTCGGCCCGAGCCGGAACTGGCGCAGGTAGTCCTCCATGAGCTCCCCTTCGGGCAGCCCCAGGGTCTCGGGCCGTACGGCGCCTTCGGGTTGGACCAGGCCGTCCCCGAACACGTCGTCGTTGATCTCGCAGTCCGCGGCGATGTTCATGCGCAGCCGCTCGCCGGGGCCGCTCAGCCCGCGCTCCCGGGCGACCCGGTCGCTGCGTCCGTGGTGGTCCCGCAGCAGGTGGGAGACCTCGTGCACCCACACGCCCGCCAGTTCCTCCACGGGCGTGCGGTCCACGAACCCCGGCGAGACGTAGCAGCGCCAGTGCCGGTCGACGGCCATCGTCGGCACCTGCCGTGACGCCGCGGTGTGCAGGGCGAACAGGGCCGTGGCCAGGTAGGGTCGGGCGCGGGCCGCGTGGAGGCGGGCGGCGAAGAGCTTGTCCTGGTCCAGGGCGTGCGCGGCGTCTACCGGGGCCGCCGCGGTCACAAGCCCGCCTTGGCGGTGGCGCGGGCACGGGCGACCGAACGGTTCGCCCGCTGGGACAGGGACACGGTCCCGGCCAGACCCTCGATCGAGGCCGGTACGTCCCAGTCCTCCCGGCGCAGCGAGGCGAGCGTGCTGGCCGGGACGACGACCAGGTCGGGGGCGCCGGTCTCCACCGCGCGGACCAGGAGCGCCCACGCCGCGTCCCAACGCGGCTTCTCAGGACGGTTCCTGACCGCCTCCACCACGGCGTCGAGCACGGCCTGGCGCAGATCGCCCCGCTGCGGCAGGTCGGCGTGCGCGGGGTCGGCGAGGAGCACCTCGGGGTCGGGCAGGTCCATCCGGTCCAGCGCGGCCAGCAGCTCAAGACCCGGCCCGTCTCCCACGGTTCCCCTGACCAGCAGGGAGAGCACGTCACGGGAGGAACCGGCGGCGGTCGCGAAGGCGGTCAGACGCAGTGCCATCTCCCAACTCCGCGGCGAGGGCCAGGCGCCGCCGCGACGTGCTTCGCTGCCGGGCAGCTGGTGCACGAGCTTGGGGCGGGCGGCGAGCAGCCCGCACACACCGCGGCGGGCGAAGGCCACGGCCTCCGGCAGCCTGTCCGGCGCGAGCTGGGGCAGCGTGGCCCGCGGCCAGGTCCCGCCGAGGCCACGTACGACCACGTCGTGGTCGTGGGCCCACTGCAGGTGGACGAACCGGTTGGCGAGGGGCGGGCTGAGCTCCCAGCCGTCGGCCGCGGAGGAACGTGGGTTGGCGGCGGCCACAATGCGTACGCCGGGCGGGAGTTGGAGGGCGCCGATGCGCCGTTCGAGGACCACGCGGAGCAGGGCGGCCTGGACCGCCGGAGGCGCGGTGGACAGCTCGTCGAGGAACAGGAGCCCCCGACCCGCCCTGACCAGGCGCACAGCCCAGTCCGGGGGTGCCATCGGGACGCCCTGCACCGCCGGGTCGTCCCCGACGACGGGCAGCCCGGAGAAGTCGGACGGCTCGTGCACGCTGGCGATCACCGTGGTCAGCGGGAGGTCCAGGGCGGTGGAGAGCTGCGTCAGAGCTGCGGTCTTGCCGATGCCCGGCTCCCCCCACAGAAGTACGGGGAGGTCGGCGGCGACCGCGAGGGTGAGGGCCTCCAGTTGTGTGTCGGTGCGGGGTTCGGTGGTCGAGTCGCGGAGCAGGTCCAACAGGGCTCCTGCGACGTCGAGTTGTCGGGTGGGCTGGTTCAGGGCGTGCTGGGGCATGTGTGGTCACCTTGGGGTTGGTCGTGCGACGTGTGGTGGCAGGGCCGGTCGGGCGGCCCGGGTGAGGGTGTGGGTGTAGGTCAGCGCGTGGACGAGTGGAGCGGGTGCGACCGGACGCTGTGACGGGCTTTGACGGCCGAGCGGGTGGGGGAGGGGCCGGAGCCGATCAGTCCCGCCCGGTACAGCCCATGGACGACCCGCCGGTGCGCGGCCGTCTCCAACTCGTCCCGCAACGGACCGTCCCGCAGCAGCGCTTCGGGGCCGAGCAGGCTCTCGACGACGGCGAGGGCGCCGTCGATGTCGCCGTGGTCGAGGCGTTCGCGGACTCCGGTGAGGCTGTCCGGCCTGCGGTGTGCCTGGTCGATGGCTTGCAGACAGGGCAGCGGGGTGCCGGAGAGGGCGGCCAGGAGTTCCTCGCGGCGTACCTCGGCAGGGTCGTGGTCCAGTGGGGCCAGCGCTCCGTCGACCAGGCCGATGCGGTGTCGCGCGCCGCGGCACTCGACGATGCGGGGCTGCCCCGCCGGGGGCGTGGCCGAGGCGGTGGCTCTGGGGGACCCGAGTGCCAGCGCCGCGGCGACCAGCGGGTGGAGCCGCCCGGCCTCGATGGTGCCGCTCCGGATCAGGTCCAGGTCGGGCAGGACCCAGGTCGCGGCGTCGGGCAGGACGGGGAGCGTGATGCCTGTGCCCGCATCCGGGTATGCGTCGCCGCCGGGTTCCAGGACGAGTCGGCGACCGGCTCCCAGTCGCACGACGACGGGCCCGGCGGGCCGCCCGTCGGCGCGCAACAGGAGCGCCGCCTCGTCCGCCCATCGGTCGACGGCACAGCGGAGCCCCTGCACCGCCGTCTCCAGTGCGTCGGATACGGCCACCGGGTCCCGGGCGGGGCCACCGTCGGCGCCGGACCGGACCCGCAGCTCTCCGGCTCTGCGCACGTCCCACAGGTGCCGGTGCAGGTCGAGGCGGAACCGCGGATGGGGGTGGGGATGCGGGTGACGGGATGCGCCGGTGCCGCTGTGGGAACCGTCCCACAGCGCCAGGCTGATCCGCTGACCGGCATCGGCCCAGGCGGGCGGCGTCCGGGCGACGAGCTGCAGGGGACGTACGCCGTCCCGGTCAGCCGCGTCGTACCGGGCGAGCGCGATGGTCAGCCCCGGGCGGAGCAGCCCGTCGGGAGCGATCCTCGGCATGTGCCAGCGCAGCAGGTCAGGAGCCAAGTGGCGGAGGTCCGACCGGAGATGGGCCGCGATGAGCCGACCGTGCGTGCGCGCCACGGAGCGCGGGCTGATGTCGACGTCGAAGTTGGCGGCGGAGCATGCCCCCGCCCAGTCACCGACATCGCGGCGGGCGGTCGCCTTCTCGATCATGGAGGGCGGCACGGCGAACTCTCGTACGCGCGGCCAGAAGGAAGTGAAAGAAGGCGAGAGCGAAGAGAACGAAGAGGAGGTGCAAGTGGTGTGGCGGGTACGACCGTCTGCGATCTGAGTGAGCATCAGCACTCACCTTGCGCGGACGGGACCCCCAATCTGCAAGCAGAATGAGTCGTCATTGCGCAGATCGTAGCTTCCTGGCCGTGATCTGTCAGGTGTCTAATGTCTCCACCCGCACGGTGCCTGTTCCGTCCGGCGGTGGTTACGGCAACGGGCGTCGGCCCCACGCGGACACCATCGGTGATGTGGCGAGGTCGAGGCGGCCGGACGTGACGTTCGCGAGATGCCGGTCGATCTCCTCGTCGGTGGCGAGCCCCGCCGAGACGAGCTGCCCTCGGACGTGCCGTACCGTCGCCGCCTCCAGGACGTCGCAGGCCGGGGACGTGATCGGGAAGTAGGCGTCCGCGGTGACGTCGGTCAGGCCCGACTCCCGCAGCAGCCGGGGGAGTTTGCGACCGTAGGACAGGTCGGCGCCACGGGCCGAAAGTAGTGAACGGAAGCCGGTGCGCAGCCTGTTGGCCAGGGCCTGCTCGGGGCCGTACTCGTCCAGGCAGATCAGTGGCTGCGACGCCGGATCGGCATCCTCCAGGAGGAGCCATCCGCCCGGCCGCAGCGCGGAGACCATGGCGCGCAGGGCCCGTTCCCGGTCGGCGACGTGCACCAGCACCAGTCGGGCGTGCACGAAGTCGAGGCCGCTCGCCGGTGGATCGTCCCGGCCCACGTCGTGGCGCAGCACCTCGACGGCCCCTCCCGTCGCCCGGGACGCCCAGGAGGTGTCGATGTCGGTCGCCAGCACGCGGCCGGTCGGCCCGACCCGGTCGGCCAGCCACGCCACGACCGAGGAGCCGCCCGCTCCGACCTCCCAGCACTTCCATCCCGAAGTGATCCCCAAGGCGTCGATGTGCCGGAAGGTCACGGGGTCGAAGAGCTCGCTCAGCGCGTCGAAACGGACGCCCGCCTCGGACCGTGCGTTGTCGAGGAGGTAGTCGTTCTCGCGTGTCATGAGGAGATTGTCCCCTGGCGGCGGTGCGGCGGGGCCGTCGGTGGGCGGTTCTTGATCGCCGCGTGTTGATATTCGGTGCCGCGTCGGGCCGTGGACGTGCAGACTCGTGCCATGGCGGACATGTGGGCGTTCCGGGATGCGGTCAGCGGCTGGGCGGCGGGTGGTCCCGGGGGACCGGCGAGTGACCTGGCCGTGCACCTGGGGCTGCGGACGGCGGTGCTCCTGGAGGGGCCCAGCGACCTCGCGGCCGTCGACGCGCTGGCCGTGCTGCGCGGCCGGGACCTGGCCGCCGAAGGGGTGTGCGTCGTGCCGATGGGCGGGGCGATGAGCGTCGGGCGCTATGCCGGACTGCTCGGGCCGCCCGGTCTCGGCCTGCGCCTGACGGGGTTGTGCGACGTGGCCGAGCAGGGCTTCTACGATCGCGGGCTCGAGCGGGCCGGGGCGTCGCGCCAGGACATCCACGTCTGTGCGGCGGACCTGGAGGACGAGCTCATCCGTGCGCTGGGCACGGCGAGGGTCGAGGAGATCGTCCGGGACGAGGGCGACCTGCGCGCCTGGCAGACCCTGCAGCGCCAGCCCGCCCACCAGGGCAGGCCACGCCATCAGCAGTTGCGGCGCTTCCTCGGCACCAAGAAGGGGCGCAAGATCCGCTACGGTCGTCTGCTGACGGAGGCCCTCGCTCCCGGCGAGGTCCCGGCCCCGCTCGACGGGCTGTTCGCGAGCGTGTGAGCGTCGGGCGAGGCCGACGGAGCGCAGGTGGAGCCCCCCCCCGGACGATCTTCCGGTACCCCGGCAGCGTAGGGTAGGACTCATAAGGCAGCCTTATGGGGTCATAAATATGACCCGCCTACTTAGTTAGGCTTGCCTTAGTTTAGGCTTCCCCTTGAGTCACTCCATCACCGCTCGAAGGGAACCTCACATGCCTCGCCCTCTGCGGGTAGCCATTGTCGGAGCCGGCCCCGCCGGGATCTATGCCGCCGACGCGCTGCTCAAATCCGCAGTGGCGGTCGAGCCGGGTGTGTCGATCGACCTCTTCGAGCGGATGCCTGCACCGTTCGGTCTGATCCGCTACGGCGTCGCCCCCGACCACCCCCGGATCAAGGGCATCATCAAGGCCCTGCACCAGGTGCTCGACAAGCCTCAGATCCGCCTCTTCGGCAACGTCGACTACCCGCGCGACATCAGCCTGGACGACCTGCGGACCTTCTACGACGGAGTGATCTTCTCCACGGGTGCCACCGCGGACCGTGCGCTCGACATACCCGGCATCGACCTCGACGGCTCGTACGGCGCCGCGGACTTCGTGTCCTGGTACGACGGGCACCCCGACGTGCCGCGGACCTGGCCGCTGGAGGCGGAGAAGGTCGCCGTCCTCGGCGTCGGCAACGTGGCGCTCGACGTGGCCCGCATCCTCGCCAAGACCGGCGACGAGCTGCTGCCCACCGAGATCCCGGCCAACGTCCACGAGGGGCTCAAGGCCAACAAGGCCCTGGAGGTCCACGTCTTCGGCCGCCGCGGCCCCGCGCAGGCGAAGTTCAGCCCCATGGAGCTGCGCGAGCTGGACCACTCGCCCAACATCGAGGTCATCGTCGACCCCGAGGACATCGACTACGACGACGGCTCGATCGCGACCCGGCGCGGCAACAAGCAGGCCGACATGGTCGCCAAGACCCTGGAGAACTGGGCGATCCGCGACGCCGGCGACCGCCCGCACAAGCTCTTCCTACACTTCTTCGAGTCGCCCACCGAGATCCTCGGCGAGGACGGCAAGGTCGTCGGCCTGCGCACCGAGCGCACCGCCCTCGACGGCACCGGCAACGTCAAGGGCACCGGCGAGTTCAAGGACTGGGACCTCGGGGCGGTCTACCGCGCCGTCGGCTACCTCTCCGACGAGCTCCCCAAGCTCCCCTGGGACGTCACGTCCGGCACCGTCCCGGACGAGGCGGGCCGCGTGATCGAGGAGTCCGGCGAGCACCTCCAGTCGACGTACGTCACCGGGTGGATCCGGCGCGGCCCCGTGGGCCTCATCGGCCACACCAAGGGTGACGCCAACGAGACCGTCGCCAGCCTCCTCGCCGACCGCGAGAACGGCCGCCTGCACACCCCCGCCTCGCCCGAGCCGGAGGCCGTGGACGCCTTCCTCGGCGAGCGCGACGTCCGCTTCACCACATGGGACGGCTGGTACCGCCTCGACGCCGCGGAGAAGGCGCTCGGCGAGCCGCAGGGCCGTGAGCGCGTGAAGATCGTCGAGCGCGAGGACATGCTCAAGGCGAGCGGCGCGTAACACCCCGCGCCCAGAGTCGTCAGCCGAGGTGCCCGATGGCACCGAGGCTGGCGACTTTTGCGTTTGCGGGGACGAAGCGCCGGTCCGGGCGCCCGGTCGCCGAGCTGGCCTGATTCGCTGTGTACGCAGGCAGGTTGGGGTCGCGCCCCCGTAGCATGACCAGTCGATCGGTGCGCCGGACCGGGGCGCGGTGCGCCGGACCGGGTATGGGGATCGTGGATCGGGGGCGGTGCGGGGCAGGACCCATGGAGCTGGGCGTGAACGGCGTGAAGGGCGTGAACAGCGCGGACGGTACGGGTAGCGTGTCCGGCGCACATCCCGATATGCGCTACCGCTTACTGGGGCCGGTCGAGGCGTGGCGCGCGGGCCACCGGCTCGCCCTCGGCGGGCCCAAGCCCCGGGCGCTGCTCGCGGCCCTGCTCCTGGAACCCGGGCGCGTGGTCTCCGCGGAGGCGCTCATCGACGTCATCTGGGGCGACCGCCCGCCGGACACCGCGAGGTCCCTGATCCAGTCGTACGTCTCCGCGCTGCGCCGCGCCCTGTCCGCCGACGTGATCGAGACACAACCGCCCGGCTATCTGATCCACGCGGACGCCGAGGTCGTCGACCGCGCGGCGTTCGAACGGCTCACGGCGCGGGGGCGGCGGGCGGCCGCCGCGGGCGACCACGCCGTGGCGGCCCGGCTGCTGAGCGAAGCCCTCGCGCTGTGGCGGGGCCCCGCGCTCGGCGGGATCGGCGAGACCCTGCGCGCCATGGCCGACCATCTGGAGGAGGCGCGGCAGGCCGCCCTGGAGGAGCGGATCGGCGCCGAACTCGCGCAGGCGGGCCGCGAGACGGAGCTGGTCGGCGAGCTCACCGCGCTGGTCGCCACGCACCCCACCCGCGAGCGGCTGCGGGCCCAACTCATGCTCGCCCTCTACCGGCTGGGCCGACAGGCGGACGCCCTCGCGGTGTACACGGACGGGCGCGACGTCCTCACGGAGGAGCTGGGGATCGACCCGGGCCCGGGGCTCAGGTCGATGCACGAGGCCATCCTGCGGGCGGACGCGTCCCTGCTGCCGGGCCCGGGGGAGGAGTCGTCCACCAGGGACACGGGAACGTACGCCGCGGACACGGGAGCCCCCGCCGCCGCCCCCGGTGGCATCGAGACCACCACCGGCAGCGTGCACCTCGCCGAACCCCCGCCCCCCGCACCCGCCCTCCTGCCGCCCGCCATCGGGGACTTCACCGGACGCGAGGCGCAGCTCGGCGAGGTGCAGGCCGCGCTGACGGGGCCCGGACCGCGCCAGGCCGTGCCCGTCGTCGTCATCTCCGGGCCCGGCGGCATCGGCAAGTCCGTCCTCGGCGTCACCGCCGCCCACCGGATCGCCGACGCCTACCCCGACGGCCAGCTCTACGCCGAACTGCGGGGCGCCACCGCCCCCGTGGAACCCTGCGAGGTGCTCGGCCGACTGCTGCGCGCCCTGGGCGCCGACCCGCCGGAGGGGGACGCGGAACGGAGGGACCTCTTCCGTAGCCTCGTCGCCGGGCGCCGCATCCTGCTCGTCCTCGACGACGCGGGCAGCGAGTCCCAGGTGCGTCCCCTGCTCCCGGGGAGTGCCACCTGCGGTGTGCTGATCACCGCGCGCGCCCGCCTCGGCGCGCTGCCCTGCACCCACCGCACCGACCTCGACGTCCTCGACGTGGCGCCCGGGACCGATCTGCTGGCCAGGGTCGCGGGCGAACAGCGCGTGCGCGAGGAGCCCGAGGCCGCCCGCCGCATCGTGGAGCTGTGCGGCGGGCTCCCGCTCGCCCTGCGCATCGCGGGCGCCCGCCTCGCCACCCGCAGCCACTGGTCGGCGGGCACGCTCGCCGACCGGCTGGCCGACGAACACCACCGCCTGGACGAACTCTCCGTCGGTGACTTGGAGGTCAGGGCGGGCCTCGGCCTGAGCTACCGCGCCCTGGACCCGGCCGCCCGCACCGCCCTGCGCCGCCTCGGCCTGCTCGCCGCGCCCGACGTCGCGTCCTGGGTGGTCGCCGCGCTGCTCGACGTGCCGGAGGGCGAGGCGGACCGCGTCGTGGAGCAGCTCATCGACGCCCAGCTCCTGCACTGCACCCTCGTGGACCGCGCCGGGCAGCCCCGCTACCGGCCGCACGACCTCGTGCGCGTGTACGCGGCCGAACGCGCCGAGGCCGAGGACAGCCCCGCCGAGCGCTCCGCCGCCGTCGGCCGGGCCCTCGGCGCCGGGCTCTGGCTCACCGGACGCGTCGCGTCGGCCACGCCGTCCGGCGCCGTCGAACTGCACCGCGGCTTCCTGGACTCGGGCGGCCCCGTCGGCGCGGCGGCCGGGGACCGGCGGCACCAAGTGCGGCCCGTCGGCCCCGCGGCCACCCGGCGCGCGCTCGCGGACCCGGCCGCCTGGTTCGAGTCCGAGGCCGACGCGTTCGCCGCCGCAGTCGAACGCGCCGCGGCCTTCGACCTGCACACCCTGGCCTGCGAGGCCGCGGCCGCCCTGTGCTCGTCCGCGTACGCCGTCGGCAACCGCTTCGAGGCCTGGTGGCGCAGCCACGACGCGGCACTGGCCGCCGCCCGGCGCGCCGAGGACCGCTCCGGCGAAGCCCTGCTCCTCATCGGCCTCGGTCAACTCCGCTACGAACAGGACCGGTTCACCGAGTCGCAGGACTACTTCCGGCAGGCGTCCGGGATCTGCGCCGATCTCGGGGACACCCGCGGCCGGGCCGCCGCCCTCGCCGGACTCGGGAGCGCCCTGCGGGAGGCGGGACGGCTGCGGGCCGCGCTCAGTGTGCTTGCCCGGGCCGTCGACGGCTTCCGGGAGCTCAGGGACGACCCGGGCCTCGGCCTCTCCTGCCGCTTCGCGGGCACCGTCCACCTCGAACTCGGCGAGGACGAACACGCGTTCACGCTCCTGGACGAGTCCCTGCGGGCCTACCGCAGGCTCGGCAGCCGACGGGGCGAAGCACTCACGCTGCGCTCACTGAGCCTCGTGCACCGCGCGCTCGGTGCGTACGCCGACGCGGAGCGGCTCGCCGACCGGGCGGTGACGCTCCTCACCGGGATCGGGGACTCGCTGATGGCGGCCTACGCGGTACAGGCGCGTGCCAAGTGCCGCATGAGACAGGGGCATTCCGCCGCGGCCGCCGCCGAGCTGCGCGGCGTCCTGGACACCTGCCGGGCACACCGCGACCGCTTCGGGGAGGCACTCACGCTGCGCACGCTCGGCGAGTGCGAGCTCGCCGAAGGGCGCATCGCCGCCGCGGAGGTACGGCTCACCAGGGCCGCCGCTCTCTGGGACGTCCTGGGCCTTCCGCTGGCCCGCGCCCGTACCCTGCGCGATCTCGCCGCGGCGCGGGAGGCGGCGGGCAAACGGGCGGACGCGCTCGCGCTGCGCGCAGAGGCGCGGGACGTCTTCACGGCGTACGAGGCACGTGAGCGGCACGAGCCCGGCCTGTAGGCGGAGCGCTCCCACAGCGCACTTGGCGCGGATTTGCAGAGAACTTGCAGCGCACCGCGTCAGGCTCTACGTGTCGGCGGCGCACTCAGGCCGACAGCAACGGGGGAGCCAACGGGGGACTATCGGGGGAAGGGCCGCTGTTGCGCGCACGGCCCATACGACCGACCCAGTCGGCCGGATGGGCCGTGCGGCGCGTGGAGCCGCTGCAGTACCGGGGGACTCCGGGGACGGGCAGCAGTCCGTCCCCGGGGCTGTGCCCCTCGCCGCGAAGAGTGACGTCACCATGGGGGGCCGAGCATGTCGCCGATCGTCCTCATGAACGATCCCAGAGTCGTCGGCATCCCCGTCCGCGACTGCGGCGAACCCCTCGTCGACCTCCGCCACCTGCCCTTCGTGGACGTCGACGACCGCTTCGCCGACCCGGAGGGCGCATACGCCCAGTTACGCGAGGGCGTCTCCTGGCGGCTCGCCCGCGCCGCCCGGCTGCTGCCCGAAGGGCTGCGCCTGCTGGTCACCGAGGGATACCGGCCGTTCGACCTGCAGACCAAGTACTTCGAGGAGCACCGCTCCCCGGCGCCGCCCGAGGTCGCCCCGCACGTCGCGGGCGCCGCCGTCGACATCACCCTGTGCGCCGCGAACGGCACCGAACTCGACCTGGGCACACCGGTGAACGCCCACCCCGCGGAGTGCGACGGCGCCTGCCACGCCGACGCCGACCGCATCTCCGCCACGGCCCGCCGCAACCGCCGCACCCTCACCGCGGCCCTGGCCACCGCGGGCCTGGTGAACTACCCCGGGCAGTGGTGGCACTGGTCCTACGGCGACCGCTACTGGGCCTTCGTGACCGGCGCCCCGCATGCCCGCTACGGAGCGGTGTCCTGACCCGCCAGACCTAGCCGAGCGGCACGTCCAGGCGGGCGCGGCGGTGGCTGAACGTGGCGATGGAGTGCGGGCCGTGGTAGCTGCCGAGGCCGCTCTCGCCGACACCGCCGAACGGCAGGTCGGGCACGCGCAGATGGGCCATCGGCAGTCCGAAGCCGAGCCCGCCGGACGAGGTCTCGGCGGCGAGGCGACGCCGTGTCGTCTCGTTCTCCGTGAAGCCGTACAGGGCCAGCGGCTTGTCGCGGTCGTTGATGAAGGCGATGGCCTCGTCCAGGCCCGCTACCTCCACGATGGGCAGGACCGGGCCGAAGATCTCCTCGCCCATGACGGGGTCGTCGCCGGTCACTCCGGTCAGGACGGTCGGCGCGATGTACACGTCGTCCCGGTCGGTCTTCCCGCCGAACGCCGTCGTGCCGGAAGCCAGCAGGGCGCTGACCCGGTCGAAGTGCCGCTGGTTCACCATCCGCCCGTACGCGGGGGAGGACTGCGGGTCGGCGCCGAAGAGCCGCTCCACGGCCTCCGCGAGCGGGACTTCGAGGGCGCGGGCGGTGGCCGGGTCGGTCAGGACGTAGTCCGGCGCCACGCAGGTCTGCCCGGCGTTGCGGAACTTGGCGTCGGCGAGGCGGGCGGCGACGGTCACGACGTCCGCGTCACGGTCCACGAACACCGGTGACTTGCCGCCGAGTTCGAGAGTGACGGGGGTGAGGTGCTCGGCGGCGGCGCGCATCACGATGCGGCCGACCGCGCCGTTGCCGGTGTAGAAGATGTGGTCGAAGCGCTGGGCGAGCAGCGCCGTGGTTTCGGGAATGCCGCCCTCGACGACGGCGACCGCCTCCGGGTCCAGGTACTCCGGCACGAGGCGGGCCATCAACTCCGATGTGGCCGGGGCGAGTTCGCTCGGCTTCAGGATCACCGTGTTACCGGCGGCGAGCGCTCCCGCGACCGGTACGAGGGAGAGCTGGACCGGGTAGTTCCAGGGGGCGATGACCAGCACGGTGCCCAGCGGCTCGTACTGCGTACCGGCCGTGGATCCCTCGGGCAGCCCGGCGAGGGCGGCCTGATCCAGCTGCTGCGGCGCCAGCCACTCCGTGAGGTGCGCCAACGTGTGGTCGATCTCGTGCACGGGCAGGTCGACCTCGGCGCCGTACGCCTCGGGGCGGGGCTTGTGCAGATCGCTGTGCAGCGCGTCGGCGATGGCCTCGCGGTTCTCGGTGAACAGCGCGCGCAGCCGGGTCAGCTGCTCCTGACGCCAGGCGAGGGGCCGGGTGCGGCCGGTGGCGAAGGTCGCGCGGAGCCGGGCCACCAGGGCTGCGGTCCGGTCGATGGGGGTGACGTCGGTGGTCATGGGGGGTCCTCAGGGGGGTGGTTCGTGCTTTGTGCTGTGTCGATCAGCGCTGGGGGCTGCCGTGAGCGCCGCGGCTGTCCGCCGGGGCGGCTGTGCCGAGCAGGCCCGCGGCGAGCACGTCGGTGGCCAGGGCCAGCAGGCTCCGGGGGGTTGCCGCCCGCTCCAGGCCGACGACCAGCGCGACGCAGATGTCGGCGGCCTGCGGGGGCTCGACCTCCGCGACCGTGCCCGCCTCGGTGAACAGGGCGGTCAGCAGCTCGCGCAGCTCCGCCGTGAACGACGTGCAGATGTCGCCGAACAGGCGGGCCTTCTCGTCGAGCAGCTCCGCGGCGTGCGGGGAGTCACCGGCCAGCTGGAGCACGAGGTCTAGCTTGGCGGCCAGGACGCCGTGGAGCCGCTCCGGGTATGGGGCGTCGGCGGTGACGGCCGCCCGGGCCCGCCGGAGCGCCTGCTCGTGGAGGCGTCCGGCGAGCCTGCGGAAGGCGTCGTCCTTGCCGCGCACGTACTGGTAGACGGCGGACCGGGACACGCCCATGGCGGAGGCGATGTCGTCCATCGTGGTGCGTCGCACGCCGTACCGCGTGAGGCAGTCGTAGGCGGCGTCGAGGACCTCGTCGAGCCGGTCGGTGCCCATGGCTCAGGCCAGCTTCCCGAGCAGCTCGACGGCGAGCGGGGCGGAGGACGCGGGGTTCTGGCCGGTGACCAGGTTGCGGTCGACGATCACGTGCGGGGCCCAGGGCTCGCCCTC
The DNA here is from genome assembly GCF_056437465.1 of Streptomyces sp. NPDC042371. Taxonomy (NCBI): domain Bacteria; kingdom Bacillati; phylum Actinomycetota; class Actinomycetes; order Kitasatosporales; family Streptomycetaceae; genus Streptomyces; species Streptomyces sp. NPDC042371. The sequence goes on from NZ_JBWKAP010000009.1 coordinate 22,781, forward strand.
CTGGAAGTCGGCGCCGCCCTGCACCAGGCGGTCCTGGAGCAGCCACTTCGCCCGGTCGGCGAGGCCCGCCTGGGTCTCCTCGACATTGGTGAAACCGGTGAGGCGGTAGCCCGCGAAGGCAGGCGTGCCGTCGGCGGAGACGGCGGCCAGGAGCGCGGCCGGGGCGTGGCAGACGATCCCGAGCGGCTTGTCCGTCTCCAGGGCGCGGGTGAGCAGCCTGCCGGACTCGGCGTCGACGGCGAGGTCCTCCATGGGGCCGTGGCCGCCGGGGTAGAAGACGGCGGCGTAGTCGTCGAGGTTCACCTCGGCCAGCTTGACCGGGTGCTGGAGCTCGGTGAACGCGGCGAGCGAGGCGGCGACCTTGTCGGCGCCCTCCTGCCCGCCGTTGAACTCGGGGGCGAGCGAGCCGCCGTCGACGGTCGGGACGACGCCGCCGGGGGTGGCGACGACGATCTCGTGACCGGCGGCCTTGAACGCCTCGTACGGCGCCACGGCTTCCTCGGCCCAGAAGCCGGTCGGGTGCCGGGTGCCGTCGGCCAGGGTCCAGTGGTCGACGCCGGTGACTACGAACAGGATCTTCGACATGCGGGGGCCTCCGATGGGCGGGCGGTCTGACGTTCCGGTCACTCTGACGTTCTGGAGTCAGAACGTCAGTGCGTGATGTCCCCAAACGTAAATCCATCGGGCATAGGTATCCAATGAGGAAATCAATGGGAGGTATCGGAAATCCGATGGCCGTGCGCGAGGCGGTCCGGCCGCCCCGTGGGCGAGCAGGATCAGCCGTGCTCCCGCCCTCCGGGAGCGCCGGTCCGCAGTCCGTCCATGACCAGGTCCATCAGGCGTCCGGCCCGGGTCTCCCAGTCGTCGTGCGGGTCGATGTGCCAGAGACCGGCGATGGCGAGCAGGAAGTCGTCGGGGGTCACCCCCGGCCGGATGGTCCCGGCTTCCTCGTTCGCCCTCAGCAGGTGGCCGACGGCCTCGGTCAGCGGGCCGGGTCCGACCCCGGCCAGGCTGCCGAGCGTGCTCGTCGCCTTGCGGATCGCCTCGGCCAGGCCCGCCTTGGCCATCGCGTACCGGACGAGACGGTCCATCCACTCCCGCAGGGCCCGGTCGGGGGTCCGGCTCGCCAGCAACTGGCAGGCGGCGTCGGAGACCTGCTGGACCTCGTAGCGGTACACCTCGAGGACGAGCGACTCGCGGTTCGGGAAGTTGCGGTAGAACGTGCCCTGCCCGACGCCCGCCTTCTTCGCGATCAGGCTGAGCGGGGCGTCGCTGGCCAGCGTCAGCTCCGCCAGGGCCACTTCGAGGATCCGCTCGCGATTGCGCTGCGCGTCCGAGCGCAGGGGCGGGGTCTTGTGCTGACCCATTCGCTCTCCTCCGGCGCGTCATGGCCGATTCTGCGCCCCGGCCTGGATGTGCCTTGCTGAGCGGACAACTGTCCGCTAAGTTCGACGGTTAACGGACAGCTGTCCACTTAGGCTCACCATACCGCAGACACGCCCGCTGGGGACCCCCGCTGCCGAAGCGGCCGCGGCCCCCGCCTCCTGTAAAGCGCCAGCACTCCCGATCTCCCGCAGGGGACGCCTCGATCTACGCGATTCGCGAAAGAAGGCTGCTCATGGCTCCATCGACGTCCAGTGCCGTCACCCTGAACATCAACGGTGAGAAGCACACACTGTCCGTCGACCACCGCACGACCCTGCTCGACGCCCTGCGCGAGCGGCTCGATCTGACCGGCACCAAGAAGGGGTGCGACCAAGGCCAGTGCGGGGCCTGCACGGTGCTGATCGACGGCCGCCGTGCTGTCTCCTGTCTGACCCTCGCGGTCGCCTCCGAAGGCCGCGAGATCACCACCATCGAGGGCGTCGCGGACGGCGACCGGCTGCACCCCGTCCAGCAGGCCTTCCTCGACCGGGACGGCTTCCAGTGCGGCTACTGCACACCGGGACAGATCTGTTCCGCGCTCGGCGCGCTCCAGGAGCACGCCGAGGGCTGGCCGAGCGCCGCCACCACCGACGTGCGGCCCGAGGCGGGCGTGCCCGAGCTCACCGCCGAGGAGATCCGCGAGCGGATGAGCGGCAACCTGTGCCGCTGCGGCGCGTACGTGTCGATCGTGGAGGCCGTCGCGGAGGCCGCCCGCGCAGAAGAGGGAGCAGCATGAGGGACTTCGGCTACCAGCGGGTGTACGACGTGTCAGGGGCGGTCGCCGTGCTCGGCGCCGACCCCGAAGCCCGCTACCTCGGCGGCGGCACCAACCTCGTCGACCTGATGAAGACCGGCGTGGAGCGGCCCGCGCTCCTCGTCGACGTACGCGAACTGCCCCTGGACACCATCGAGACCACCGAGGACGGCGGACTGCGCATCGGCGCGACCGTCACCAACAGCGACCTCGCCGCCCACCCCGACGTGCGCCGCCGCTACCCCGCGCTGGCACAGGCGGTCCTCGCCGGTGCCTCGGGCCAGCTGCGCAACATGGCGACGGTCGGCGGGAACCTCCTCCAGCGCACCCGCTGCGGGTACTTCACCGACCTCACCAAGCCCTGCAACAAGCGCGAGCCCGGCAGCGGCTGTTCCGCCGTCGAGGGCGAGCACCACAACCACGCGATCCTCGGCGCCACCGAGCACTGCGTGGCCGTCCACCCCTCCGACATGGGCGTGGCCCTCGCGGCCTTCGACGCGGTCGTCCACTACGAAACGGCCGACGGACCCGGCGAGTTGCCGATCACCGAGTTCTACCTGCCCGTGGGCGACACCCCCCACCTGGAGACCGCGCTGCCGTCCGGCGCCCTCATCACCCATGTCAGCCTGCCGTCCGCCCCGGTCGCCGCGGTCTCCCGCTACCGCAAGGTGCGCGAGCGCGCCTCGTACGCGTTCGCCATCGGTTCGATCGCCGCCGCCCTGGACGTGCGGGACGGTGTCGTCCGTGACGTGCGCATCGGCATCGGCGCCGTCGCGTCCCGCCCGTGGCGGGCCAGGGCGGCCGAGCGGGCGCTGACCGGGGGACCCGCGACCGCCGAGGCCTTCGCCGCCGCGGCCGACGCCGAACTCGCGGCCGCCCGCACGCTGCCCGACAACGGCTACAAGGTGACGCTGACGCGCAACCTCGTCGTGGCCCTGCTGTCCGAACTCACCGAGGAGGCCGCCCGATGACCACGACCACCGCAACCACCGCGGTGACGGGCGCCGTCGGCACCCCGCACACCCGCATCGAAGGCCGCGACAAGGTCACCGGCGCGGCCCGCTACGCAGGCGAGATCCCCTTCGCGAACCTCGCCCACGGCTGGCTCGTGCTGTCCACGATCGCCCGCGGCCGGGTCCGTTCGGTCGACACCGCGCCCGTCCTCGCCATGCCCGGCGTCGTGTCCGTGCTGCACCACGGGAACGCGCCACGCGTCGACGGGGACTACGTGGGGATGCTCGGGCGGCCCGACCCGGTCCTCGAAGTCTTCCAGCACGACCGGGTGCCCTATGTGGGCTGGCCGGTGGCGCTGGTCGTGGCCGAGACGTCCGAGCAGGCCAGGGAGGCCGCGGAGGCGCTCGTGGTCCACTACGACCAGGAGCAGCACGACGTCGCCTTCTCCGCGGGACGCCCGGGGACGTACACGCCGGACACCGACGGGATGCGCACGGAGAAGGGCGACCTGGAGGCGCAGCTCGCCGCGTCCGCGCACGTCGTGGACGCCGAGTACACGACGCCCGAAGAGCACCACAGCTCGATGGAGCCGCACGTCGCGACGGCACGCTGGGACGGCGGCCGCCTGGAGGTCGTCGACTCCAACCAGGGCAGCAGCTGGGTAGCGAGCGAACTGGCGCAGCTCTTCTCCCTCGACCCGGCCTCGGTGCGGGTGCAGTCGGAGCACGTCGGCGGCGCCTTCGGGTCCAAGGGGCCGCGGGCCCACCAGGTGCTCGCCGTGATGGCGGCGACCGCCCTCGACCGGCCCGTCCGCGTCGTCCTGACCCGCCCTCAGGTCTTCTCGCTCATCGGCTACCGCAGCCCCACCACGCAACGCGTCCGGCTCGGCGCCGACCCGGACGGGCGGCTGCGTGCCTTCGACCACCAGGCGCAGAGCCTGTCGTCGACGGTCCACGAGTTCGTCGAGGAGAGCGCCGGATTCGGGCGTGCCATGTACGCGGCCGACGCGCACCACACCGTCAACCGCGTCGTCCGCCTCGACCTGCCGACGCCGACCTGGGTACGGGCCCCGGGCGAGGCACCGGGCTCCTTCGCGGTGGAGTCCGCGCTCGACGAACTCGCGGAGCGGTGCGGCGTCGACCCGATCGCGCTGCGGGCCCGCAACGAACCGGACGTGGGCCCCGTCTCCGGTCTGCCGTTCAGCAGCCGCAATCTGCTCGCGTGCTTCGAAGAGGGCGCCCGCAGGTTCGGCTGGGCGGACCGCGACCCGCGCCCCGGCCTGCGCCGCGAAGGCCGCTGGCTGCTCGGCACCGGCACGGCGTCGGCCACCTTCCCGGTGCTCGTCGCCCCGAGCACGGCGGCGGTCACGGCGGAGGCCGACGGGACCTTCACCGTGCGCATCACCGCGGCGGACGTCGGCACCGGCGCGCGCACCGCGCTCACCCTGATCGCGGCGGACGCCCTCGAAGTGCCGACGGAGCTGGTCCGGGTCCGCATCGGCGACAGCGACTTCGGTCACGCGATGCTCGCGGGCGGCTCCATGGGCACCCGCTCCTGGGGCTGGGCCATCACGCTCGCGGCGCGCGAACTGCGGGAGAAGCTGGTCCTCGGCGGTGACATTCCGCCGGACGGCCTCACGGCGCGGGCGGACACCAGCGACGTCATCGGGGCGCTCTCGCAGAAGGAACGGCACGCTTTCGGCGCGCAGTTCGCCGAGGTCGCCGTGGACGTCACCACCGGCGAGGTGCGCGTGCGGCGCATGCTCGGCATCTTCGCCGCGGGCCGGATCGTCAACCCGCTGACCGCGCGCAGCCAGCTGGTCGGCGGCATGACCTGGGGCCTGTCCATGGCGCTGCACGAGGAAGCCGTCAGGGACCCGGCGACGGGCGGCCTCGTGGGCCCCGACCTCGCGGGCTACCACATCGCCTCGCACGCCGACGTGCCGCACATCGAGGCGGACTGGGTCGACGACCCGGACGCCGAGGACCCCGTCGGCATCAAGGGCGTCGGGGAGATCGGCATCGTGGGCGCCGCGGCGGCCATCGCCAACGCGGTCCGGCACGCCACCGGTGTCCGGCACCGTTCGCTCCCCATCCGCCCCGACCGCGTCCTGCGGGCGGGGACCGCACTCGGGGAAGAGCACCGTGCTTGACATCGCCGCCGACCTGAACCGCTGGGTCGAGGAGGGCCGGGACTTCGCGGTCGCCACCGTCGTGAGCGTCGGCGGCAGCGCTCCGCGCGGTCCCGGCGCCGCGCTCGCCGTCGACGGGGAGGGAACCGTCATCGGTTCGGTCTCCGGCGGCTGTGTGGAGGCGGCGGTCTACGACCTGTGCGTCCAGGCACTCGAACAGGGCGAAGCCGTCGTCGAGCGGTTCGGCTACAGCGACGACGACGCCTTCGCGGTCGGGCTCACCTGCGGCGGGGTCATCGAGGTCCTGGTCGCCCCGGTGGCCGCGGACGCACCCGACAGGGCGGTCTTCGCCGCCGCCCTGTCGGCCGCCGCCCGCCGTGAGGCCGCGGCCCTGGCCCGGGTGTTCAGGGGCCCCGCCGAACTGCTCGGCCGACCGCTCCTGGTGGCCCCGGCGGGGCCCGACGTGGGCGGGCGGCACGGGGCGTACCAAGGAACGCTGGGCGGGCACCCGGAGCTCGACCAGACCGCCGTGGGGGAGAGCCGCGCCCTCCTCGCGGCGGGGCGCACCGGGGAGTTCGTGGTCTCCGAGAGCGGAGCGCACTGCGGCAGCGCGGTGACGGTCCTCGTCGAGTCGAGCCAGCCGCCGCCCCGCATGATCGTCTTCGGCGCCGTGGACTTCGCGGCGGCTCTCGTCCGCGCGGGCAAGTTCCTCGGCTACCGCGTGACGGTCTGCGACGCCCGGCCCGTCTTCGCCACCCGGGCCCGTTTCCCGGATGCCGACGAGATCGTGATCGAGTGGCCGCACCGCTACCTCCGCGCCACCAAGACGGACACCCGCACGGTCCTGTGCGTGCTCACCCACGACGCCAAATTCGATGTGCCGCTGCTCGCGTCCGCCCTGCGGCTGCCCGTCGCGTTCGTCGGCGCGATGGGCTCGCGCCGCACCCACGAGGACCGCAACCGCAGGCTGCGCGAGGAGGGCGTCACCGAGGCCGAACTGGCCCGGCTGCGCTCGCCGATCGGCCTCGACCTCGGCGCCCGCACGCCCGAGGAGACCGCCTTGTCCATCGCGGCGGAGATCGTCGCGGCGCGCCAGGGCGGCACGGGCCGCCCGCTGACCGGTTCACGGACCCCGATCCACCACGACGTGCCGGGCGGCCCTGCGCGGGCCGACGCGATGGTCTGAGCTGAAAGGATCAGCCATGCAGATCAACGCCCTGATCATCGACGCCACCGACCCCGAGCGGCTCGCGACGTTCTGGTCCGAGCTGCTCGGCAGACCGGTCGTGGGCCGCACGGGTCCCTACGTATGGCTGCGGCGCGAGAACGGCCTCGGTCTTGGGATCCAGCGGAACGATGGGCCCAAGGTGCGGAAGAACCGCATGCACTTCGACATCGCGGCGTCCGACCCGGCCGCCGAACAGCGGCGGGTCGAGGCGCTCGGCGGACGCAGGCTGGAGGGATACGACGACGGCGGATTCCTGGTCATGGCCGACCCCGAGGGGAACGAGTTCTGCATCATCCCCGACGGCCCCTTCGAGCTCGACGACGAAGGACGCACGGACTACCTCGGCTGACGACCGGCCCAACCAGTGGCGCCGTACCGCCCGTTGACGGAAACTTCGCAGGGTTGAACCGTCAACATTTGAGAGGTGCGGAGCATGACCGACACGATGACGACCCGTACGGAAGTGGTGCGTTCGGGACCGATCCGCTATGCCATCGCCGAACGCTTCGCGCGGCCCCGGCCCGTCGCGGACCACGACCCTCGCCCTGTCGACGGCGAGATAAGCCCGCAACCGCCCTCCAGGCTCGACTTCGTCATGGGCACGCCCCAGGACAGCCGTCCCCAGGGCGAGGACTGTCTCAACCTGTCGGTCGCCACTCCTGCCCGGGACGCGGGCGCCAGGCCGGTGCTCGTATGGCTGCACGGCGGCGGCTTCAGCAGCGGCGCGGGCCTCATGGACTGGTACGACGGCAGCGTGCTCGCCGCCGAGGGCGACGTGGTGGTCGTCAGCGTCAACTACCGTCTGGGCGCGTTGGGTTACCTCTGCCTCGACGGGGTGAGCGAGGGCAACCTCGGTCTGTACGACCAGCTGGAGGCGTTGCGCTGGGTCCACACGCACATCGCCGCGTACGGCGGCGACCCGTCGAACGTCACGGTGTTCGGACAGTCCGCGGGCGGCATCTCCGTCCGCCTCCTGATGGAACTGCCCGAGGCCCGCGGCCTGTTCCGCAGGGCCATCCTCCAGAGCGCCCCGCTGGAGATCACCGCCCGGCCCCACAAGGAGTCGCTCGCACTCGGCCGGTTCTTCGCCGACACGCTCGGCACCGACCCGCGCACGGCCGACATCCCCGCGATCCTCGCGGCGCAGGGGGAAACGGCGCTGTTCCACCTGCGCACCGCGGGCAGGCGGATGGAACCCGCGTTCGTCCCGGTGGAGGGCATCGCCCCCCTCCCGGGCCCCGGCGCCCCGTTCGGCGAGAACGTGCGCGGCCTCGACGTCCTGTACGGCTGGAACGCCGACGACATGACCGTCTTCCAGGGCGAGGACGAGGACACGGCCGTGCGCACCCGCGAGGTGTACGAGGCGCCGCTCACCCGGTACGGCGAGCGCCTGGCCGAGGCCGGCGCCCGGGTGCACGCGTACCGCATCGACTGGCGCCCCGCCGGATCCCCGCTCGGCGCCGCCCACTGCCTCGAACTGCCCCTGCTCTTCGGCACCTACGACGCGTGGCGGTCGGCGCCGGTCCTCGGCACCACGCCGCGGGCGGAGATCGAGGAGCTCGGCAGGGCGCTGCGCTCCGCATGGCTCGCCTTCGCCCGCACGGGCACGCCAGGCGCGCTGCCCGCGTCCCTGACGGACGGGCCGGTGCCCCAGCCCGCGTGAGCTCGGCGAGGTGACCGCCGGGGCTCACCGATCGGACCCGCCCGACCGGCGGGTCCGTGCGCGGTCACCGATGCTGGGGCCATGACCCTTCGCGCGTCGTGGTGGTCGGGGCTGCCGCCCGCGGCGGGTTCCGCGGTGATGGCCACCGGGATCATCTCCGTCGGCCTGCACCTCCTCGGCCACGAGACGCCCTCCCGCGTGGCGCTCGCCCTGACCGTCGCCGCCTGGCTCGCGCTCGCCGCGGACTTCGCCGTCCGGCTGTTCTCCGACCGCGCCCGATGGGAGTCGGAGGCGGACACCCCGCCCGCGCTCACCGCCGTCGCCGCGACATGCGTGCTCGGCACCCGCCTCGCGCTCCTGGACCGGGCGTTCGTCGCCGTGTGCCTGCTGGTGCTTGCGGCCGCCCTCTGGCTGGTCCTGCTGCCCCCTGTCGTACGCCATTGGGGGCACCGCATGCCGGGGGCGGTCTTCCTCGTCTGCGTCGCCACCCAGGCCATTGCGGTGCTGTCCGGCACCCTGGCCGCCGTCCTGCCCGCGCGCCCGCTCTGCGTCGTCGCGCTCGTGTTCTTCTGCCTGGGCCTGGCGCTGTACGCCGCCGCCCTCGCCCGGTTCGACTTCGCGGAGGTCCGGACGGGCGCGGGGGACCAGTGGGTGGCGGGCGGCGCCCTCGCGATCTCGGCGCTCGCGGGGTCGAAGCTCGTCGCCGCGCCCCTGTACGGCGGGGCCTGGCACGATGTCCTGCGCACCGTGACGCTGATCGTGCTGGCCCTCGACCTGGCGTGGTACCTCGTCCTGCTCATCGCCGAGGTGCGGCGGCCGCGGCTGCGCTACGACGTGCGCCGCTGGGCCACGGTCTTCCCCATGGGAATGACGGCGGTCGCCGCGCTCTCGGTGAGCGCCGCAGCCCGGATCCCCTGGCTGGAGGAGCTGGGCCGGGTGCTGCTGTGGATCGCGGTGGCGGTCTGGCTGTGCGTGGGCGCGGGGACGGTCAGATCGGCACTCAGACCGGCAGCAGCCGCGCGATCAGCGCGCTGAGCTGCTGCGCGTTGCGGCACTCGTGCATCTCGACGAGTTCGGCGTACGCGTACGCCGCCGAGTCCCCGGTCGACCAGTTCCCGCGCCCCTCCGGATTGAGCCAGTACACCCGGCGGGCCCGCTCGGCGATGTGCCGCAGGGCGGGGAGATTGGGGTCGCTCATGTTCGTACGGGCGTCGCCGAGGACGAAGACCGTCGAGCGCGGGCCGACCGCGTCGGCGTACCGCTCGGCGAACTCGCCCAGGGAAGTGCCGTAGTCGCTGCTGCCGTGCCAGCCCGTCACCGTCGCCTCGCCGAGGATCCGGGCGCCGAGGCCCGCCGGATCGGCGCTGCCGTGCGCGACGAGCCCCGTCACCTCGTCGACCCGGTTGACGAAGGCGAACACCCGCACCTTGCTGAACTGGTCGTGCAGCGCCTGCACCAGCAGCATAGTGAAGTTCGCGAAGCCCGCCACCGATCCGGACACATCGCACAGCAGGACCAGCTCGGGGCGTGCGGGACGGCGACGGCGCAGCACAGGACGCATCGGCACGCCGCCCGTCGACAGCGAACCGCGCAGGGTGCGGCGCAGATCGATGCTGCCGTGCGCGGCCCTGCGGCGCCGGGCGGCCAGCCGCGTCGCGAGCTTGCGGGCCAGCGGATGCACCGCCCTGCGCAGTTCGTCCAGGTGCCCGCGGCCCGCCAGGAGGAAGTCGACGCGGTCGGCGGTCGTCGCCACGGCGCGCAGGGCGATCTCCTCCGTGCCGCGCCGCTCGGCGACCCGGCGGCGCGCCTCGGTCCTGACGCGCTCACGGAACCCCTCGATGCGGCGCCGGACCTCGTCGGCCAGGAGGCGGTCGGTGAACGCGGCCAGGCCGGTGTCCTGTCCGGCCGAACCCGCACGGATGGCGGCCAGCACGCGTGCGAGCAGCGTCTCGGGACGCAGCCTGCTCAGCGTCTGGTACGACGACCAGCCGTCCCCGCCCGGCGCCGACGCGCCGTACCCGCCGAAGCCGTCCACGGCCTCGCCCGCCAACTGCCCGATGAGCGCCTGGTCGTCCGCGGCGAGCGCGGCGACGAGCCGTTCGCGCAGCGCGTCCCGTTCGGCGTTGCCGCCCTCGCGCACGGGGGCGTCCGCGGGGTCGTCCCGGCCGCCCGGCGCGCCGACTCCCGCCGGAAAGTACAGATCGAAGACCGGGTCGAAGACCGCACGCTGGCTCTCCTGGTGGAGCAGCGCGGCGGCGAGCCCCTCCCTGACCCGCTCCCTGTCGGTGAGGCCGAGCGCCTCCAGGGCCGCCGCCGCGTCGACGGTCTCGCCGGGACCGATGCGTAGCCCGTGCGACCGGAGCGTCCTGACCAGACCGGTGACCCGGCCGGTGATCCCGTCGGCGGGGGAGCCGGGCGGACCCTCGGGCGGCGCCGTCACACGGCTTCCAGGTCCAGCTTGGCGGCGGCCTTCAGCACGTCGTCCTGATGCTTGAGGACGACGCCGAGACTGTCCCGCACCACGGTCTCGTCCAGGGTGTCGGCACCCAGCGCGAGCAGCGTCCGCGCCCAGTCGATGGTCTCCGCGACCGACGGCACCTTCCGCAGGTCCATCGCGCGCAGCGCGCCGACCACCCGCACCACCGAAGCGGCGAGCGCCTCGTCGAGACCGGGCACCTTCAGCCGGACGATGCGACGCTCCAGCTCCTCATCGGGAAAGCCGATGTGGAGGAAGAGACAGCGACGGCGCAGCGCCTCGGACAGCTCGCGGCTCGCGTTGGAGGTGAGGACGACGAACGGACGGCGCTCCGCGCTGATCGTGCCCAGTTCCGGCACCGTGACCTGGAAGTCGCTCAGGACTTCGAGGAGGAGCCCCTCGACCTCGACGTCGGCCTTGTCCGTCTCGTCGATCAGCAGGACCTTCGGCTCGCCGCCGCGGATCGCGGTGAGCAGCGGCCGTGAGAGCAGGAACTCCTCGCTGAAGATGTCGGTGCGCGCCTCGTCCCACGACTCGTCGCGGCCCGCGGTGATGCGCAGCAACTGCTTGGCGTGGTTCCACTCGTACAGGGCGCGCGACTCGTCGACGCCCTCGTAGCACTGCAGCCGCACGAGCCGCGCGTCCGCGACCGCGGCGACGGCCTTCGCCAGCTCCGTCTTGCCCACCCCGGCCGGACCCTCGACCAGCAGGGGCTTGCCGAGGCGGTCGGCGAGGAACACGGTGGTGGCGACGGCGGGCGAGGCCAGATAGCCGGTCGCGGCCAGGCGGGCCGCGACGTCGTCGACGGACGTGAAGTACCCGGTCGTCATGCGGAGTTCTCCTGTGCTGATCGGCTCCCCCGGTGCCTCCCCCGGGTCCCGGTCCCCGTAGCCGATCAGCTCGGTGCGCCCCTCCACAACGGGCGGACGCCGTTTGCGTCGAACGTCACGTCGCGGCTCCCGTGGGGCTCCGGAGAGCCCCACGGGGCCCGCGCGGTGCCGTTCGGGTCAGGATTCGAGCGGAGTCAGCACGAAGAGCGGGATCTCGCGGTCCGTCTTCGCCCGGTACTCGTCGTACTGGGGCCAGACCGCCACGGCACGCTCCCACCAGAGCTGCCGCTCCTCACCGGTGACGACCCGTGCGCTGTAGTCCTTCTTTACCGGCCCGTCCTGCAGCTCCACATGCGGCTGCGCGATCAGGTTGTGGTACCAGGACGGGTGCGCGGGGTCGCCGCCCTTCGACGCGACCACGGCGTACTCCCCGGCGTGCTCGACGCGCATCAGGGGGTTCTTGCGGAGCTTCCCGCTCCGGGCGCCGACCGAGATGAGCAGGACGACCGGCTTTCCCTGCAGCGTCGTCCCCCTCGTCCCGCCGGAGCTTTCGTACAGATCGGTCTGCTCGTTCGACCAGACCCATGTTCCGGGCTCGTACTCACCAGTCAGAGGCATGTCTGTCCCAACGACGGTTGGTTAACGGTCCGGTCGCATTATGGGCTAGAAAGGCATCAATTGATTCACCACGGTGGCAGAAGTTCACCACGACCCCGGGGGCGGACATGGCGGGGCACGGCATACCCGAGGCGTATCTCGACGGCTATCCGGGCATTCTGGCCGCCGCGGCGGCCACCGGGCGACGGCTGACCCGCGAGGAACTGTCCTCGCGCCGTGCGCTGGGAGAGCGTGCGGCGGATGCGGGCATCGGGCTGCGGGCGCTGGTGGGCGCGCACCTCGCGGCGACCCGTGCCCACTGGCCCACCGCCGGGGCGGCTTCTCCCGACGGCGTGCTGGCCGCCGTGGAGCAGGCCGTGGACGCCCTCGCCGAGGGGTACGAACGGGCTCAGCGGCTGGCGGTGCGTCAGCAGGAGGCGGCCCGGCGGGAGTTCATCGACGATCTGCTCCACGGCCGCAGCGACCTGGGCAGGCTCGCCGAACGCGCCGAACGCTTCGGTCTGCGCCTCTCCTTCGAGCACGCGGTCGCCGTCGCCCAGGGCCCGAGCGGCTACGAGGAGGGGGACACCGTGCCGCGCGAGGTGGAGGCCGCCCTCATCGGCCGGTTCGGCAACCGCAGCATCCTGCTCACCACGAAGGAGGGCAGGCTGGTGTGCATCGCCCCCGGCGACCAGAGCGAGGTCCTCGCCTTCTTCGCCAAGCACGCGTACGCGGCCATCGACGGCGGCCGTGTTGTCATCGGCAGGCCGCAGCCCGGCCCGGGCGGCGTCGTCCAGTCGTACGAGGAGGCGCTGAACGCCCTGGACCTGGCTGAACGGCTGGCACTCGACGGGCCCGTGCTGCGCGCCGCCGATCTGCTCGTCTATCCGGTGCTGACCCGCGACCGGCAGGCCATGGCCGACCTGGTGGTCCATACGCTCGGCCCGCTGCGGCAGGCCCGCGGCGGCGCGGGGCCCCTCATCGACACGCTCACCGCGTTCTTCGACTCGGGCTGTGTCGCGGCGGAGGCCGCCCGGCGCCTCTCGCTGAGCGTGCGCGCCCTGACGTACCGCCTGGACCGCATTCACCAGCTCACCGGCGCCAACCCGGCCGACCCCGTGCACCGCTACACCCTGCAGACCGCGGTGATCGGCGCCCGCCTGCTCGACTGGCCCGACCAGCCGCTCTAGGACCGGCCGCTCCGGAGCGCTAGTCCAGCCGCGGGATCTCGATGGCGGGGCAGCGGTCCATGACCATGGACAGGCCCGCGGCGCGCGTCCTGTCGTACGCCGCCTCGTCGACCACGCCCAGCTGGAACCAGACCGCCCGCGCACCGGCGGCGACCGCCTCGTCGGCGACCGGGCCCGCCAGCGCGCTGTTGACGAACACGTCCACCACGTCGACCGGGAACGGCACGGCGGACAGGGATGTGTACCCCTGCTCGCCGTGGACCGTCTCGGCCTTGGGGTGGACCGGCACCACGCGCTTGCCGAAGTGCTGCAGGACCGAAGCGACGCGGAACGCCGCCCTGTCCCGGTTGTTCGACAGGCCCACGACGGCCCAGGTGTCGCCCAGCTCCGTCAGGATCCTGCGCACCGTCTCGTCGTCGCCGTACATGGCCTGCCTCCTCGAATGTCGCGGCGGGATGCCGTCAGAGCCGCGCGCGGGTCAGACGTTCACGCCGAAGTCCGACGCGATGCCGCGCAGCCCACTGGCATAACCCTGGCCGACCGCACGGAATTTCCACTCCGCACCGTGTCGGTAGAGCTCGCCGAAGACCATGGCGGTCTCCGTCGAGGCGTCCTCCGACAGGTCGTAGCGGGCGATCTCGTTGTTGTCGGCCTGGTTCACCACGCGGATGAAGGCGTTGCGGACCTGGCCGAAGCTCTGGCCGCGGTTCTCGGCGTCGTGGATCGACACCGGGAAGACGATCTTCGAGATGTCGGCGGGGACCTGCGCGAGGTTCACCTTCACGGCCTCGTCGTCGCCCTCGCCCTCACCGGTGAGGTTGTCGCCGGTGTGCTCGACCGAGCCGTCCGGGCTCGTCAGGTTGTTGTAGAAGACGAAGTGCTGGTCGGAGACGACCTTGCCCGATTCGTCGCAGAGCAGGGCGCTGGCGTCGAGGTCGTAGTCCGTGCCGGTCGTGGTGCGCACATCCCAGCCCAGGCCGACGACTACGGCGGTGAGGCCCGGGGCCTCCTTGCTGAGCGAGACGTTGCCGCCCTTGGCCAGGGAAACTCCCACGATGTCCTCCTACGGTCCGAGTGTCTGGATCTGTCTTCTGGCTCACTGAAATCTACAGGAGTGTAGAAGTGGGTGGTGCGGCGGTGTCCCGTTACGATAGGGCGCTCCGCGTCCGCCGTGGAGCACACTGAGGCTGGAGGGATCGCGGGCATGACGCACCAGGACGAGCACGACTCGGGCGAGGGGCACGACTCGCACGACGAGCGGCAGCCCCGGCTGCGCCGTCGCGCGCAGGGCGAGCTGGAGTCGCAGGTGCTCGCCGCGCTGCACACCGCGCGCGGCCCGGTCAGCGCGGCCTGGGTGCAGGAGCGGATCGGCGGCGACCTCGCGTACACGACCGTCATGACGATCCTGACCCGCCTCCTCGCCAAGGACGCGGTCACCCGCGAGCGTGCGGGCCGGTCGTTCGCCTGGACGCCCGCGTCGGACGAGGCCGGACTCGCGGCCTTCCGCATGCGCAAGGTGCTCGACGGGGAGAGCAACCGCGAGGCCGTGCTCGCCAGCTTCGTCACGACGCTCACCCCTGATGACGAGGAGCTCCTGCGCGGGCTGCTCGGGCAGGCGGGCGCCGAGGCCGACGGCTGACGCCCGATGGGGGTACTTCGCTGATGGGCGTCTTCGTCTTCCTGCCGCTCGTGCTGCCGCTGACCGCGTGGCCGATCGCCCGCCTCGCCGAGCAGCACCTCCACCCGCGCACCGCGACCCGGCTGCTCACCGCCGTCGCCGGGGTGATGGCGCTGTGCAGCACGCTCTGTCTGGCCCTCCTGATGGTCGTCGGCACCGCCCAACTGCCGGGCAACCCGCTGCCCGACGGCTGGTCCGACCCCGAGGTGCGCGCGGCCGTCCCCTATGACGAGGTGGCCGGGAAGGTCGCGATCCCCGCGCTGCTCGTCGTGTGCGCCGCATGTGTGCGCACGCTCTGGCGGCATGCCCGAGTGCGCCGCCGGGGGCGCCGCGCCCTCGAAGGGCTGCCCGGCAGCTCCGTCGCCGTCCTCGCCGACGAGGCGTCGTACGCCTACGCCCTGCCCTCGCGCGGCGGCGGCCGTGTCGTGGTCACCACCGGGATGCTGGCCCGGCTCGCCGCCCCGGAGCGCCGCGCGCTCTTCGCCCACGAGCGGGCGCATCTGTCGGCGCGCCACCACCGGCATCTGATCGTCACGCAGCTCGCCGCCCGTGCCAACCCCTTCCTGCGGCCGCTGCGCACCTCCGTGGCCTACGCCGCGGAGCGCTGGGCCGACGAAGCGGCGGCCCGCGCGGTGCGCGACCGACGGGTTGTCGCCCGGGCGATCGGCAAGGCGGCGCTGGTCTCGCGAGGTGTGCCCGCGCCGACCCTCGCGGGTCTGGCGGCGCCCGGGCCGGTGCCGCGCCGCGTCGCCGCGCTCCTCGCCCCGGCCCCGTCGGCCGCGACCCGGCCCTCCGTGTTCACGGGGGTGGGGCTCGCCCTGTGGTCCGCCGCGTTCGGCACCGCCGTGTCCGCGATGTCCTCGGCGAACTCCGCCGTCACGATGGTCCTGATCCTGCGGGCGGCCACGCCGCTCTGAACGGCAGCGGTGTTTGCCGCGAACGGACCGGCCCGAGGGGCCCGGGCCGGTCCGGCTGCGCTGCTAGAGGTCGAACTCGTGCGGCGGCAGGTCGAGCGCGAAGCACGCCTCGCGCACGACGGCCTGCTCGTCCTTGTCGAAGTCGCCGTCGGCGCCGCCGATGACGATGCCGATCTGGATCACCGCGCGGGCCTCGGCGGGCTTCTTCTTCGCCTTGGCGACTTCCTGGAGCACGCTCACCTTGCCGAACGCGAAGTCCGCGGTCAGCTTGTCCACGTACTCGTCGAAGCGGCGGCGGAGGTCGTCCGCGGGGAAGTTCTGCAGCACCTCGTTCGAGCCGATCAGCTGCGCGACGCGCTGGCGCTCGGACGGGTCGACGGTGCCGTCGGCGGCCGCCACCAGGGCGCACATCGCCATGCTCGCGTCGCGGAAGGCTCCGCTCTTCAGGTCGTTCTTCTTCGCCATCAACTGCGTCTGCATCGTCGATGCGGATTCCTTGACGCGGTCCCACAGAGCCATGGGGAACTCCATAAACGTATCGATGTATCAGGGGTGTTGGACGAGTCCCCGGTACGCTGCGCGCAGGTCCGGGTCCCCGACAGTTTCTACAGCAGAGTAGAAACTAGCAGTCGGATCGAGAAGTTCCCGCCCAGCGGAAGGTGCGCGTGATGACTCCGACGGCACAAGAACTCATGCGGAGCACGGCTGCCCGCCTCGCCCCCGACCCGGACAAGAACCCGCTCGTGCCCCGCATCGCCGACGGCCGGGCGGCGACGCGGACCATTGCCCTCCTCGCGCTGGAGCAGCGGCACGTGATCCCCTCGGACCGGCGCTCCTTCCTGCATCTGGCCCGCCGGGCGGACGAGGCGAAGGACCTGGAGTCGGCCGCCTTCTTCGACACCCTCGCCGACGGCGAGAGCCTCGCGAGGGAGCGGCTGAACCCGCTGTTCGAGGCCTGTGGAGTGAGCACGCCCGAGGCGTCGACGTACGAACCGCAGCCGGGCTGCCAGGCCTATCCGGCGTACGTGTCCTGGCTCGCCCTGAACGGAGAACCGGCCGACGTCGTCCTCGCGCTCACCGCCAACTTCGCCGCCTGGGGCAGCTGTTGCGCCACCGTCGCCCGCGGGCTGCGCGACCACTACGGCTTCGACGACGAGGCGTGCGGCTTCTTCGACCTGTTCGCGGAGCCCGCGCCGGACGTCGACCGGCAGGCCCTCGCCGCGGTGCGGGCGGGCCTTGAGCGGGGCCGCGTGACGGCGGCCCATCTGCGCTTCGGCCGACTGCTGGGGCACTACGAGGAGATGTTCTGGTCGACTCTCGCCGGGCGTGACGGGGGCCGCTGACTCACTCAGCTTCCGTCTCGCCCAGCTCCGCCAACCGCGCCGCCAGGCCACGGATCAGCGCGTCGAGCCCCGCGTCGAAGGCCTGGTCCGCGCGTGCCGACTTGCTGCCGTCGTGTGCGGCGCGCAGTGCCGCGGCGAGGACGGGCACCCGAGGGGCGTGATCCGAGGGGGCGATCATCAGCGGCGGCGCGACGAGGTCGAGCGCCGAGCCGAGCAGGAAGGACTCCACGCTCGTCAGGACCGCCACCAGGTGCCGCTCCGGCCAGCCGCCGCGCGCCAGCGCCTCCACCACGGCCTCGTACATGGCGAGCGTCGCCGGAGAACTGATCGTCGTCGTGGCCAGCAGCTCGATGGCGTGCGGGTGGCGCGCGAACGCGTCGCGGTACGAACGCGCCCACGCGGCAAGGGCGTCGGGCCACGGCAGCACGGCGAACGCGGAGACGTCCATCTCCTCGACGACCAGCCGCCGCACCCCCTCGATGACGGCCGGGCGACCGTCCAAGTGGTTGTACAGGGAGGCGGTCCGTACGCCGAGGCGGTCGGCGAGCCGCGGCAGGCTGAACGCGTCCGTGCCGCCCGCATCGATCATCGCCAGCGCCTCGCGCGCGATCAGATCCGCGTTCAAAACCGGTCTGTGCGGCCGCCCTCTGCCCGTCACTTCATGCCCTCTTCCCAGATGCTTCCCCCGCAGAGTACGGTCCTGGCAGCCCGGACTAAAGGGTTTAGTTTTGGAGTACGCGCGTGACCGCACCCACCTCCTCGGGACCTGCCTCCTCCGATCCCCTCGCCACCCGACCCAGTTCCTCCGGACCCCCGTCGGCCCCCGCCGCCGACGCCCTCAGCGAAGGCGCCATCGGCACCGGCGACCTCGTGTTCTTCGTCGTGGCCGCCGCCGCGCCGCTCACCGTCATGGCGGGTGTGGCCCCGGTGGCCATCGGCATGGCGGGCGACGCGGCGCCGGTCGGCTATCTGCTCTCCGGGCTGCTGCTCGTGGTCTTCGCCGCGGGGTTCACGGCCATGAGCCGGTTCGTGCGCAACGCCGGTGCGTTCTACGCGTACATCGGGCGGGGACTGGGACGTGCGACGGGGGCGGGATCCGCGTACGTGGCCCTCTTCGCGTACAACGCGATCGAGGTCGGACTGCTCGCCGCCTTCGGGTGGTTCACCGAGTCCGGCTTCGAGGACCTCACCGGGGTGCGAGTGGCCTGGTGGATCTGGGCGTCGGCGGGCCTCGTCGCCATCGGCGTGCTCGGCTACCTCCGGGTCACGCTCAGCGCCAGGATCCTCGGCGTCGCGCTCGTCCTTGAAGTCCTCGTGCTGTTCGTCTTCGAGGCGGGCGTCCTCGCGCACGGGGGCGGCCCGCAGGGCCTCGACTTCGGCACGCTCTCACCCGCCCGGCTGGGGGAGCCGGGGGTGGGCGGCATGTTCGTCCTGACCATCGGGGCGTTCATCGGCTTCGAAGCGACCGCGATCTACGCGGAGGAGGCGCGGCGGCCCGAGCGGACGGTGCCCCGTGCCACCTACGTGGCGGTGGCGTTCCTCGCGCTCTTCTACACCTTCACCGTCTGGATGATCATCAACGCGTACGGATCCGACAAGGCCCAGGCCGTCGCCTCCGGGGACGGCGGCCCCGACATGGTGTTCGCCGCCACCGAACGGTTCGCGGGCGCCTGGGCCGCCGACTCCATGCACGTGCTGATCATCACCAGCGCCTTCGCCGCCACCCTGGCCTTCCACAACGGCGCCGCCCGCTACTTCTACGCCCTGGGCAGGGAAGGCCTGCTGCCCGCCCGCCTCGGCACGGTGTCGCCGAAGACGCGGGCACCGGCTGTCGCGGTGCTCACGCAGTCGGCCATCGCGCTCGCCGTGATCGTCGTGACGATGATCGGCGGTGCCGATCCGTACACCGTCACCTTCCTGTGGAGCAGCGGCTCCGGCATCCTCGGCGTCATCCTCATGCAGGCCCTCGCGGCGCTTGCCGTGTACGGGTTCTTCCGCCGCGACCGGCGCGGCATGCCGTCCTGGCGCGTGGTCGTCGCACCGCTGCTTGCCTGCGCGGGGCTCGCCGTCATGATCGTCCTGGTCTGCGCCGACCTCGACCTGCTCACCGGGGCGTCGAGCGGTGTGAACGCGGCCCTGATCGCACCGCTGCCGCTGCTGTTCGTGGTGGGGGTGGGAGTGGCGCTGCGGATCCGGCGGCGCGCCCCGGCGGCGTACGAGCGGCTGACGACGGTGGACGCGGAACGCGTCTGAACGACGACCCGCCCGAACGGCAACCTGAAGGAGAGAGCGACAGCATGACGGCGGCGACCCTCGTCTTCCTCGGCACGGTCCGCACCGGGAGCGCCACCCGCGCGGCCAGCGGGACCGGCGGGGCCAGTGAAATCGGTGGGCCCGGTGGCGACACCACCGCTCTCGCCGTGCGCGACGGCCGCGTCCTCGCGCTCGGCGACGAAGCCCGCGCCCTCGCCCCCACCGCCGACGAGGTCGTCGACGTCGGCGAGGGGTTGCTGATGGCCGCCTTCGGAGACGGGCACGCCCACCCGCTCTTCGGCGGCCTGGAGAGTTTCGGGCCGCAGATCAAGGAGCTGGACTCCGTCGACGCGATCGTCGCCGAAGTCGGACGGTGGGCGCAGCGGCACCCTGAGGCCAAGTGGGTCGTCGGCGCCTCCTACGACCCGGCGCTCGCGCCCGACGGCGAGTTCGACGCGCGCTGGCTGGACGCCGCGGTGCCCGACCGGCCCGTCGTCCTGCGCGCCCACGACTACCACACCGTGTGGTGCAACACCGAGGCGCTGCACAGGGCCGGGGTCACGGAGGCGACTCCGGAGCCGCGCCTCGGCTGGATCGTGCGGCGCGCGGACGGCAGCCCTCTCGGCACCCTGCGCGAATGGCACGCCTGCGACCTCGTGCTCGACCAGGTGCCGGTGCGCGAGGAGGACGAGCTGGTGGAGGCGGTCCGCCGCGCCGGGCACGCGTACGCGCGCGCGGGCATCACCTGGGTCCAGGACGCCTGGGTCGAACCGGAGATGGTGGGCGCCTATCTCGCGGCCGCCCGGCGCGGGGCCCTCGCCCTCCGCGTCGACCTGGCCCAGCGCGCCGACCCGGACCGCTGGCGCGGGCAGCTCGCGCCGTTCGCCGCGACCCGCGCGCGCGTGGCGGCCGACGGCGGGGAACTGCTCTCCGCGCGGACGGTGAAGTTCTTCAGCGACGGGGTCGTCGAGGGCGGCACGGCCGCCATGCTCGCCCCCTACCTGGACGCGCCGCACAGCTGCGGCATGCCGGTGTGGGAGCCGAGCGCCCTCGCCGAGGCCGTGCGGGCCTTCGACGCCGACGGCTTCCAGACGCACATCCACGCCATCGGGGACGCCGGGGTGCGCGCGGCGCTCGACGCCATCGAGTCCGCGGCCGCCGCCAACCCGGCCTGGGACCGGCGCCCGGTGATCACCCACGTCCAGATCGTCGACCCGGCCGATCTGCCGCGCTTCGCGGAGCTCGGTGTCATCGCCAACTTCGAGCCCCTGTGGGCACAGCCGGACCCGCTCCAGACCGAGCTGTCCATCCCGCGCATCGGCGCGGCGCGGGCCGCGCTGCAGTACCCCATGGGGGAGCTGGCGCGCAGGGGCGTGCGGCTGTCCTTCGGCAGCGACTGGCCGGTCAGCTCGCACGTACCGCTGGAGGGCATTCAAGTCGCCGTCACCAGGCGTACGTTCACGGGTGAGCCCGCCGACGGCTGGCTCCCGCACCAGCGGCTCACCGTCGACGAGGCGCTGACGGCCGCGACGACCGGTGTCGCCCACCAGGCGGGCGCCGACGACCGTCTGGCGCTGGCCCCTGGCGCACCCGCCGACTTGGTCCTGCTCTCCGCCGACCCGCGCGCGGCGGACCCGATGGAGATCCGCCACGCGCGCGTGCTGGGTACCTGGCTGGGCGGCTGGGCCACCTATCGGGTCACTGACAGGGGATGAGCGGCCCTGGCGTCAGCGCAGGACGATGGCCGTGGCGGCGATCCCGTCCCGCACGATCCACCGACCGGAGAACCCCTTGAGCTCGACGCCCTGCACGACCGGCCCCTCGACCAGCAGCCGCGCGGTGAACGTTCCGTCCGCGGCGAGCTCCACGTGTGCGTCCTCGAAGCCGAGCCAGCGTCCGGTGAGCGGGAACCACGTCTTGTAGACGGACTCCTTCGCGCTGAACAGCAACCGGTCCCAGGGAATGGTCGGCTGCCGGGAGCCGAGCGAGGCCAGCACGGCACGCTCCGTCTCGTCGGCGACCAGGTTCAGGACGTCCGGGTCGCGCAGCGGCTCGCCCGGCTCCGCGTCGATGCCGACGGAGATCACCTCGCCCGCGCGGGCCACGACCGCCGCGCGGTACCCGGCGCAGTGCGTCATGCTGCCGACGACGCCGTCCGGCCAGCCGGGAGCGCCGCGGTGCCCCGGCAGGATCGGCGCGGGCGGCACGCCGATCCGGGCCAGCGCGGTACGGGCGCAGTGCCGCACGGTGGTGAACTCGTTGCGCCGCTTGGCCACCGCGTTCGCGACCACCGCCTCCTCCGCCGGGAAGAGGACGGCGTCGACCGGGTCGTCGTGGGTCTCGACGACGGTGACGGGCACGCCGTCGAGCAGGGTTGCCAAGGGGCCCGCCGGATCGGGGACTTGGCGCGCGGGTATCGAAGGTGACGTCACGGGAGATCACGGTACCGGGTGCCCCGCGCAGGAGTGCGGGCTGTGGCCTACGCCACCGGCGGCACGCCCGGGTGCGGCTACCCTCCGACGAGCGCCTACGCTGGCGTGATGCAGGACGAGTACCGCACAGTGGCCCGCGAGGGCGTGCACGAGACCGAGATCAACCGCTCGCGCTTCCTGTGCGCCCTGGCACCCGCGGCCACCGAGCGGGAGGCCCAGGAATTCGTCGCACGCATCCGCAAGGAGCACCCGACCGCCAGCCACAACTGCTTCGCGTACGTGATCGGGGCCGATGCCGCCGTACAGAAGGCGAGCGACGACGGCGAGCCCGGCGGCACCGCGGGCGTCCCGATGCTGCAGATGCTGCTGCGCCGCGACATGCGCTACGTCGCCGCCGTCGTGACCCGCTACTACGGAGGGGTCAAGCTCGGCGCCGGTGGGCTCATCCGTGCCTACGGAGGATCGGTCGGCGAGGCGCTCGACGCCCTCGGCACCGTGACCCGCCGCCGCTTCCGCCTGGCCACCGTCACGGTCGACCACCAGCGCGCGGGCAAGGTCCAGAACGATCTGCGGGCGGCGGGCCGCGAGGTGCGCGACGTCCACTACGGGGACGTCGTCACGATCGAGATCGGGCTGCCCGACGCCGACGTGGACGCCTTCCGCGGCTGGCTTGCCGACGCCACCGCCGGAAGCGCCGCGTTCGAGCTCGGGGGAGAGGCGTACGGGGATGTCTGACGTACGGGGGTCCGGGGAAGCCGCACGGGTGTCCGGGGGAGTTACGGGAGTGGCCGCCCGTGATGTCCGACCCGCCCGATAGTCTCGGGAATCATGAGGCTGCTGCACACGTCCGACTGGCACCTGGGCCGCTCGTTCCACCGCGTGAACATGCTCGACGCCCAGGCCGCGTTCATCGGCCACCTGCTGGCGACCGTGCGCGAGCGCGAGGTGGACGCCGTCGTGGTGGCCGGGGACGTGTACGACAGGGCGGTGCCTCCGCTCGCGGCCGTCGAGCTGTTCGACGACGCCCTGCACCGCCTCGCGGACCTCGGCGTGCCGACGGTGATGATCTCCGGGAACCATGACTCGGCCCGCCGCCTGGGCGTCGGCGCGGGCCTCATCGACCGCGCGGGCATCCATCTGCGCACCGACCCGGCCGCCTGCGCGGAGCCGGTGATCCTCGGCGACGCCCACGGGGACGTGGCGTTCTACGGATTGCCGTACCTCGAACCCGCCCTGGTTAAGGACGAGTTCGCGGTCGACAAGGCCGGGCACGAGGCGGTCATCGGGGCCGCTATGGACCGCGTGCGGGCCGACCTCGCCACCCGTACACCGGGCACCCGCTCCGTCGTCCTCGCCCACGCTTTCGTCAGCGGTGGGGAGGCCAGCGACAGCGAGCGGGACATCACCGTGGGCGGGGTGGCGGCCGTGCCTGCCGGTGTCTTCGAAGGCGTGGACTACGCAGCCCTCGGCCACCTGCACGGCAGCCAGACCCTCGGCGACCGCGTGCGCTACTCGGGCTCGCCCCTGCCGTACTCCTTCTCGGAGGCCGACCACCGCAAGAGCATGTGGCTCGTCGACCTGGGACCCGAGGGGCACATCGAGGCCGAGCGGGTCGACTGCCCGGTGCCGCGCCCGCTCGCCCGCATCCGGGGCACCCTCGACGCCCTGCTCGACGACCCGGCCCTCGCCCGCCACGAGGACGCGTGGGTCGAGGCCACCCTGACCGACGCGGTGCGCCCCGACGACCCGATGGCCAGGCTCTGCGAGCGCTTCCCGCACACCCTCAGCCTCGTCTTCGCCCCCGACCGGGCCCCCGACGATCCGGACGTCTCGTACGCCCAGCGTCTCCAGGGCCGCAGCGACCAGCAGATCGCCGAGGACTTCGTGACCCACGTGCGCGGTGCGGGACCCGACGAGCAGGAACAGGAAGTGCTGCGTTCTGCGTTCGACGCGGTCCGCACCGACGCCACCGTGCGCGAGGTCGCCCGATGAGGCTGCACCGGCTCCGCATCACCGCCTTCGGGCCCTTCGGCACCACCCAGGACATCGACTTCGACGACCTCAGCGCCGCCGGACTCTTCCTGCTGCACGGCCCGACCGGCGCGGGCAAGACCTCCGTCCTGGACGCCGTCTGCTACGCGCTCTACGGCTCGGTGCCCGGCGCCCGGCAGGGCAGCGGCCAGGGCATGACGCTGCGCAGCGACCACGCGCAGCAGGGCACGCGCACGGAGGTGCGCCTCGAACTGACCGTCGCCGGACGCCGTCTGGAAGTCACCCGCCAGCCTCCGTGGGAGCGTCCCAAGAAGCGCGGCACGGGTACCACCACGGAGAAGGCACAGAGCTGGCTGCGCGAGTACGACGCCGGGGCGGCGCCGGAAGAGGGCGCGGACACCGGGGCGGGACCGGGCGTCTGGAAGGCCCTGAGCCGGTCCCACCAGGAGATCGGCGAGGAGATCTCCCAGCTCCTCGGCATGAGCAAGGAACAGTTCTGCCAGGTCGTGCTCCTGCCCCAGGGCGACTTCGCCCGATTCCTGCGCGCGGACGCCGAGGCACGCGGCAAGCTCCTCGGGCGGCTCTTCGACACGCGCAGGTTCGCCGCCGTGGAACAGCGGCTCGCCGAGCAGCGGCGCACCACCGAGACCGAGGTCAAGGAGGGCGACGCCGTGCTCCTCGCCGACGCGCACCGCATGCAGCAGGCCGCGGGCGACGGCGGACAGGAAGCCGAACTACCCCTGCCCGACCTGACGCCCGGCGACCCGGGCCTGGCGGACGCGGTCCTCACCTGGGCGGCCGTCGCCCGCGCGGGTGCCCGGGAACGCCTCACCGTCGCGCACTGTGCGCTCACGGCCGCCGAATCCGCCCAGGCCGCTGCGGAGCGCAGGCTCGGCGAGGTGCGCGAACTCGACCGGCTGCAGGACCGCTTCGCGGAGGCGCAGACACGCGCCGCGCAGCTCCACGCGCGCGTGGACGAACAGCGCGTTCTCGAAGAGCGCCTTGAAAGGGCCCGCAAGGCCGAGACGGTCGCGCCCGCGCTCGGCCTGCGCGACACCGCCGACACCGAGCACCGCCACGCCGCGGCAGCCGAGGCACGCGCGCGTGGCCGACTGCCCGAGACGTTCGCCTCCTCCGGCGCGGCGGGCCTCGCCGCCGCCGCGCGCACGGCCGCCGAGGAACTGGGCGGCCTCGCATCGGCCCGGCGCGCCGAGCGGCGGACCACCGAGATCGACACCGAACGTGCGGCACTCGACCGCCAAGAGCGCGCGGACGACGAGCTGCTCGAGGACGCGTCTGGCTGGCTCGACGGCTGGGACACGACCCGGGCCACGCTCCAGGAGCGCATCGAGTCCGCCCAGGAAGCCGCGGCCCGCGCCGAGCGCCTGGCGGGCCTGCTCGCACCCGCCGAGGCCCGCCTCGAAGCGGCCCGCCGCCGCGACCGGCTCGCCCGGGACGTCGCGGCGGCGCAGGAACACGCCCTCGCCGCCCGCGAGTCCGCCACCGCCGCCCACGAGCACTGGCTCGCCCTCAAGGAGCAGCGCCTCACCGGCATCGCCGCCGAACTGGCGGCCCACCTGAGTGACGGCGAGCCGTGCGCGGTGTGCGGAGCCACGGAGCACCCCGACCCGGCGCGAAAGATCGCCGGACACGTGGACCGCCACGCCGAGGAGGTGGCGCTGGCCGCCCACCGCCGCGCGGACGAGTCCCGCACGACCGCCGAGAGCGCCCTCGGGGACGTCCGGGAATCCCTGGCCGCGGCGAAGGCCGCCGCGCGGGGCGGCCCCGTGCTGGACCCGGACGACACCAACGCCACCGGCACGGAATCAGGCGCGGGCGCACCCACCTCCGAAGACCCCACCACCGACGAACTCGCCGCGTCCGTCGACGCGTTGCGGCACGCGTACACCGAGGCGCGCGACCGTGCCTCCGGGCTGCACGCCGCCCGGGAGGCCCTGGCGCAGGCCGAGCGCGAGTACGACCGCAGGCTCGCCCAGCAGCAGGAGGCCGCGCGACGCGCCGCTTCGAGGGCCACCTTGCGCGACGCCCTCGTGCGCGAACAGGACGCCCTCGACGCGGAGTTGCTCCGCGCGCGGGGCACCACCGGCAGCGTCGCCGCCCGCGCCGCCCAGCTGGAGCGGCAGACCGAGCTGCTCACCGAGGCGGCGGACGCCGCCCGCGCCGCGGACGACACCGCCGAACGCCTCAAGGACGCCGACGCGCGACTCGCCGACGCGGCCTTCCGCGCCGGGTTCGACACGCCGACGGCCGCCGCGGCCGCCCTCCTCGACGACGCCAGGTACCGCGAGGTCCAGCACCGCATCGACGCCTGGCGGAACGACGAGGCCGCCGTGCGCTCCGTCCTCGCCGAACCGGACACGGCCGCCGCCGCCCAGCAGCCGACCGCCGACCTCTGGGCTGCCCGGGACGACGCCGAGGCCGCCGCCCGGCGCCTGAGGGACGCGGCATCCGCGCGGGACGCCGCCGCGGGCCGCTGCACCGAACTCGACCGGCTCTCCGCGCGGACGACGGCCGGGACGCGCAGGCTCGCGCCGTTGCGTGCCGCGTACGACCGGGTGGCCCGCATGGCCGGTCTCGCCGCGGGCACCTCGGCGGACAACGAACGCAGGATGCGCCTGGAGTCGTACGTCCTCGCGGCCCGGCTTGAGCAGGTGGCCGCGGCCGCGACCGTCCGGCTGCAGCGCATGTCGTCCGGGCGCTACACCCTGGTGCACTCCGACGACCGCGCGGGGCGCGGCCGTTCGGGCCTCGGGCTGCACGTGGTCGACGCCTGGACGGGGCGCGAGCGCGACACGGCGACCCTGTCCGGCGGCGAGACGTTCTTCGCCTCCCTCGCCCTGGCGCTGGGGCTCGCCGACGTGGTCACTGACGAGGCGGGCGGCGTCCGGCTGGACACGCTCTTCATCGACGAGGGGTTCGGCAGCCTCGACGACCAGACGCTCGACGAGGTCCTCGACGTGCTCGACTCGCTCCGCGAGCGGGACCGCAGCGTCGGCATCGTCAGCCACGTCGCGGACCTGCGACGGCGGGTGCACGCACAGCTCGAGGTCGTGAAGGGGCGGGACGGTTCGGTCGTACGCCAGCGGGGCGGGGCCTGAGGAGATCGTTTGCCCGGAACCGCTTGCTGTGCAGGCAAGTTGGTGTGACAAGCTGTCGCCAGCCGCTCGCGGGCCGGGTGGCCGTGGCGGTCGTCGAAAGGGGCGAAGCGTGGGACAGGACGGCGGCTTCCGTGCCGAGGAGATCGACACCAGCAGGCCGCATCCGGCCCGGATCTACGACTACCTGCTGGGCGGCAAGGACAACTACGAGGTGGACCGCAAGGCCGGGGACGAACTCGCCGCGGCCGCGCCCGAGGTGCGCATCGGCGTGCAGGCCAACCGCGACTTCATGCGGCGGGCCGTCCGCCACGTCGTGGGCGAGGGCGTCCGTCAGATCCTCGACATCGGCACCGGGCTGCCCACCCCTCCGAACGTGCACGAGACCGCCCACGAGCTGGCGCCGGACGTGCGCGTCGCCTACGTGGACAACGACCCGATCGTGAACACGCACGCCGGAGCGCTGCTCAGCGGCTCCGGCACGACCAGCACCGTCCTCGCCGACCTGCGCGACCCGCGGGCGATCATCGACCACCCCGACGTCCGCCGCGTCATCGACTTCGACGAGCCGGTCGCCCTGTTCCTCGTGGCGATCGTCCACTTCCTCACCGAGGCGGAGGAGCCCGAGCGGATCGTCGCCACCCTGCGCGACGCGTTGCCCGCCGGAAGCTTCCTCGTCCTCTCGCACGCCACGAGCGACTTCGCCGACCGCCGCGACGCCGAGGCCGTGTACAACCAGGCCACCGCCACCCTGAACCTGCGGCCCAAGGCCGAGGTCATGCGGTTCTTCGACGGCTTCGAGCTGGAGGAGCCCGGCCTGGCCCAGGTGCCGTTCTGGCGTCCGGACGCCCCGTCACCCGCGGGGTCCGACGCGATCGGCATCTACGGCGGCGTGGCACGCAAGTCCGGCTGAACCCACTGGCCGGTCAGCGGCCCAGCGGCCTTCGCGGCAGCGGCGAGGAGTACACGATGCTCGTCGTGACCGACCCCAGCGCGCCGATCTTGCCCGCCACCTCTTCGAGGTGCTGCATCGAGCGCGCGGCGACCTTGATGACGAAGCAGTCGTCGCCGGTGACGTGGTGCGCCTCGAGGATCTCCGGAGTGGCGTCGACCAGGTCGTGGAACGGCTTGTAGTTGCCGTTGGGGTAGCGCAGGCGCACGAACGCGAGGATGGGCAGACCGAGCCGCTCCGGGTCCACCACCGCCCCATACCCCTGGATGACACCGGCCTCCTCCAGGCGCCGCACCCGCTCGGTCACGGCGCTCGCGGACATCGAGACGGCGCGCGCCAGCTCGGCGTAGCTGGCGCGGCCCTCCCGCTGGAGGACATCGAGGATGCGCCAGTCGGTGGCGTCCGTGGAATAACCGGTCATGGCCGAGAGGTAACAGGGAAATCCCCGGCCGATCAAGAGGGATGCCGGGGATTGGTCCCACTCGTCCGCAAAGGTCCGGGGAGCGGACCTGTGCCGCCCCCGCGCGGTGAGGGCGCGGGGGCGGCACAGCTCCGCGGAACGCCGCCGCACACGGCGCGCTGTCAGACGCCCGCGATGCTCTGGATCCAGGAGCGGTACGCCGTCACGTTCGTGTACGCGGTCGTGGTCTGGCGGTCACTGGTGGAGGCGACGCCGACCTGCGCGCCGTTGGCATTCATGGGGCCGCCGGAGTCGCCGCCCGCGGTGATGCCGTTGCCGCGCCGGGCACAGATGGCCTGGCCCTGGTAGGCGTCGCGGCAGCCGCCGGTCACGACGACGTCGGCGACCTTCAGGAACTGGGACTGGCAGTTGATCTCCTGGCCGCACTGGGACGTCGCTCCCCAGCCGTACACCTGCACGGTCTGACCCACCGTCACCGAGCCCGGGGAGCCGAGGCGCGAGTAGGTGCCCGGCACGGAGCGGTCCAGCTTGACCAGGGCCAGGTCGGCGGAGGGGTGGGTGCTGACGCTGGTGCCGTTGGCCGTGGTGCCGCCGGACGTCTGGTCGAGGCTGCCGATGCGGAACGACAGGCCGCCGCCGCTGACGCAGTGCTTGGCGGTGAGGATCCAGGTCGGGGCGATGATCGTGGAGCTGCAGGTCTGCCGGCCGTTGGAGAAGAGCCTGGCCGCCCAGGGCGCGTTGCTGGCGTAGCCGCCGCCGATGATCGGCCGGGGGCTCTGGGTGGATGCCACGGCGGGCGTTTCCGCGCGCGTCGCGCTCTGGGCCACTGCGGTGGGGGCGAGCCCCAGAACAGCGAGGGCGGTGGCCGCGAGCGCGGGGACGAGTCTGGATATTCGCACGTTCGTCTCCATTGTGTGGGGATGAAACGTCCTTGATGAGGACGAGACCGCATAGGTATGCAGTCGCAGTGCACGCTGAGAAGGCGGGTATCTTCTGTCGCGTACATGCCATCTCTGGCGGAAGAGAATCTGGCAGAGGAGTTGTGGGCGGCGCAAGGGTGCCGACCGTGCCTTCTGTGCGGTTGTCGCGGCCGTGGGTGAGCTTGCGGAGCAGTGCATGATCAAGCCGAATCCTGGTCCGGACCATTCTCGGCGGAAGGTGCGTACTCCTGGCAACGCCCTTTCACGACAACCCTGTTGGCTTCGCCTGCGCGGCCCGCAGGGGAAGGGGGTGGTCGAACCGTGATGCGCCGGGGATTCGACGGTGAGCCCGGGAGGATGCCGGGGATCACCGCTTCAGAGTTCCGGTCGCCACCCGTAGATTTTTGGCCATGAACCACACGAACGTGCAGCTCAGCGCCCCTTCCTCCGCTCAGTCCCACACCGCTGCGGCGCCGCCCGCAGCCGGAAATGCGGTCCTGCGGATTCCGCCCGCGTCCCCGGCCGCGGCCGCCGCGTACTTCGGCGCGAGCCTCGCCTTCCACGCCGACGTGTCCGACGTGGCCTCGGCGCTCGCCGAGGACGGCGACCCGGGCTTCGCCGTCATCGACACCCGCTCCACCGCCTCCTGGGACCAGGGACACGTACCCGGCGCCGTCCACCTGCCGACCGCCCTCATCCCCGAGCAGGCGGAGCTGCTCCTCGACAGGTCGGTGCCGGTCGTCACCTACTGCTGGGGCCCCGGCTGCAACGGCGCGACCCGCGCGGCGCTCGCCCTCGCCCAACTGGGCTTCCAGGTCAAGGAGATGCTCGGCGGCTTCGAGTACTGGGCGCGCGAGGGATTCGAGTTCGAGACGTGGGAGGGCCGCGAGCGGCGCGACCCCGACGCGCTCACCGCTCCGGTCGGCGCCGAGGACTGCGGCTGCTGACCGGCAGGACCGGCAGGCCGCAAGAAATCACGTGCGCGACGGAGTCCCGGCGTCCACCATGGTCAGTCATGCCGCACTTGCCGCCGCCCACACCCGCCCAACTCCGCCGTGACCCGCTCCCGTTGCGCGGCCGGACCGCCCTCGTCACCGGAGCCAGCCGACGCGGGGGCATCGGATATGCCGTAGCCCGACGGCTCGCCGCGTACGGCGCCGGGGTCTACCTGCACCATCACATCCCGCACGATGCCGCGATGCCCTGGGGCGCCGACCGGACGGAGGACGTCGTCGCCGGAGTGCGCGAGGCGCTCGGCGACCCGGACGCACCGGTCGTCGCCGGGCCCGGCGACCTCACGGAGCCCTCGGCGCCCGCCGATCTGATCGGGACGGCCGCCGAAGCGCTCGGCGGCCGCCTCGACATCCTCGTCGCCAACCATGCGCTGAGCGGCAGCGACGGATCGCTCGACGAGATCGACGCGGCCATGCTCGACGCGCACTGGGCGGTCGACACCCGCTCGGTGATCCTCCTCGTCCAGGCGTACGCACGGCTGCGCACGCAGTTGCCGCACCGCACCCCGGGCGGCCGCGTCGTGATGATGACGTCGGGGCAGGACATCGCGGGCGGCATGCCGGACGAGATCGCGTACGGCTTGCAGAAGGGCGCCCTGGCCTCGGCGACCCGCTCGCTCTCCACCGCACTGGCCGACCTCGCCGTCACGGTGAACTGCATCAACCCCGGCCCCGTGGACACGGATTACCTCCATGGCGAGGCCTACGCGGAGGTCGAGTCCCGTTTCCCGGCGGGCCGCTGGGGCATGCCGGACGACCCGGCCCGCCTCATCGCGTGGCTCGCCACGGACGAGGCGGAGTGGATCACCGGTCAGGTCATCGACTCGGAAGGCGGCTGCCGCCGCTGAAGCCCGGGCTCAGATGAAGCCCGGGGCTCAGAGCCCGGACAACTCCTCCACCAGGTCGTCCAGGCCCAGGGGCCCCTGCGACAGCGCGGCCATGTGCCACGCCTTGGCGTCGAACGCGGCACCGTGCCGCCGCCGCGCGTTCTCCCGGCCGAGCAGCCAGGCACGCTCACCCAGCTTGTAGCCGATGGCCTGGCCCGGGATGGTGAGGTAGCGGGTCATCTCGCTCGTCACGTAGTCCGTGGGGCGGCTGCAGTGCGCGTCGTAGAACTCCTGGGCGAGGTCCGGCGTCCAGCGCTCACCGGGACGGAAGGGGGAGTCCGCCGGGATCTCCAGCTCCAGGTGCATCCCGATGTCGACGATGACCCGCAGCGCGCGCATCATCTGCGCGTCGAGATAGCCGAGCCTGCGCTCCGGGTCGGTGAGGAAGCCGAGCTCGTCCATCAGCCGCTCCGCGTACAGCGCCCAGCCCTCGGCGTTGGCGCTGACGATGCCTACGGTCGCCTGGTAGCGGGAGAGGTCCTCCGCGACGTGCGCCCACTGGGCGAGCTGGAGGTGATGGCCGGGCACGCCCTCGTGGTACCAGGTCGAGACGAGGTCGTAGACCGGGAAGCGGGTCTCGCCCATCGTCGGCAGCCAGGTGCGGCCCGGCCGCGAGAAGTCCTCGGACGGGCCCGTGTAGTAGGGGGCCGCCGCGCCGCCGGGCGGGGCGATGTGGGACTCCACCTTCCGCACCCGCTCGGCGAGTTCGAAGTGGGTGCCGTCCAGGGCGTCGATCGCCTCGTCCATCAGCTCCTGCAGCCAGACCCGGACCTCGTCCACGCCCTCGATGTGCGCACCGTGCTCGTCCAGGTGGGCGAGCGCCACCCACGGCGTGGCCGCGCCGGGCAGGATCTTCTCGGCCTCGGTCTTCATCTCGGCGAGCAGCCGGTGGAACTCCGACCAGCCGTACGCGTACGCCTCGTCGAGGTCCAGGTCCGTGCCGTTGCACTCGCGGGACAGGCGGGCGTAGCGCTCGCGGCCCACGATGTCCGGGGCGCCCTCGATCGCGGGTGCGTAGACGTCCCGCATCCAGTCGCGCAGCGCCACGACCGACGCGCTGGCCGCGCGGGCCGCGGTGTCCAGATCGGTGCGCAGCGCGTCAGGACCCGCGGACGCGAAGTCCTCGAACCAGCCGCGCCCGCTCGGGGCGTCGCCGCTTTCCCCCGCCCACTCGGTGAGCTGTCCGATGAAGGTGTCCGTGGGGCGCGGCGGCCCGAACAGCTTCCGCTCCAGGCCCAGTTCGAGCGAGGCCCGATACCCCTCGAGCGCGGTCGGCACGGCGCGCAGCCGCTCGGCGATCGCGGCCCAGTCGTCCTCCGTCTCCATGGGGGACAGGTTGAAGATCTCCCGCACCTGGTGCGGCATCGTGTGCAGATTGCCGACCGATCGCAGCCCCTCGTCGGCCTCGTGCACGGCCAGCTGCGCGGTGAGCCGCTCCCGCAGCAGCCGTCCGCAGCGGCGTTCGGACTCGCTGTCCGCGCCGGGCCTGCGCTCCGCCTCGTCCAGCCGGGCCAGAGTCGTGCGCGCCAGCCGGGCGATGGCCTCCTGGCCCTCGGGGGAGGTGTCGGGGAGCTTGCTGCTGCTCTCCGCGATGCCGAGGTAGGTGCCCGTGATGGGGTCGAGGGCGATGAGCTCGTCGACGTAGGCGTCGGCGACGGCGCGGGGCAGGGGGCCGGTGTTCGGATGCGGGTTCTCGGTGACTGACATGCGGACATCCTCGTACGCGGGACCGCTGCGCGTCACCATGATTCACTCGGTGGATCCTGCGCCGGGTCGGCTGCGGCGTCGGGCGGCAGCAGCGGGCCGCACGCCCACTGCTGGAAGATCAACCGGGTCTCGACGCGCGCCACTTCGCGCCGTGCCGTGAACTCGTCGAGGACGAGCCGCTGCAGGTCCGCGGGCCCGGCCACCGCCACGTGCACGAGGAAGTCCTCTGGGCCCGTGAGGTGGAAGAGGGACAACGACTCGGGCAGGGCCCTGACGCGCTCCACGAAGGGGCCCACAAGATCCCTGCGGTGCGGCCTGACCTGCACGGAGAGGAGCGCTTCGACCCCGCGGCCGAGCTTCGCAGGGTCCAGGCGCAGCTCGTGTCCGAGAATCACCCCGGAACGCCGCAGCCGGGTCACCCGGTCGAGACACGTGGAGGGCGCGACCCCGACGTGCGCCGCCAGGTCCCGATAAGTGGTCCGGGCATCGTTCTGCAGCACGCGCAATATGTGGAGGTCCACCGGGTCCAGTGCGACAGAATCGGCCATCGGCCGAACGTAGCACGGGGTTCGGGCCCATGGCCCCGGGTGTTGTTCAGCCTGTGCGGCATGGAAGCGAACACCGGGAAAGCACCGCACACACCCTCCGTCGGCAGCACCCCACCCTCGCGCGCCCTGGCCACCGAAGCGGTGCACGCAGGGCGGGACGATCTGGCCGAAATGGGCCTGCACGCCCCGCCGATCGACCTCTCCACGACCTACCCCTCCCGTGACAGCAGGGCCGAGGCCGCCCGCATCGACGCCTTCGCCGCCGAAGGGGTCGTCGACGACGGGCCGCCGGTCTACGCACGGCTCGGCAATCCGACCGTCGCCCGCTTCGAGACCGCCCTCGCCCGGCTCGAAGGCACCGAGAGCGCGGTCGCCTTCGCCAGCGGCATGGCGGCGCTGACCGCGGTGCTTCTCGTACGGGGATCAGCGCGCCTGCGCCATGTCGTGGCCGTCCGGCCGCTGTACGGCTGCAGCGACCACCTGCTCACCGCGGGGCTCGTCGGCACGGAGGTGACCTGGGTCGACCCGGAGGGCATCGCCGACGCCATCCGCCCCGACACCGGTCTGGTGATGGTCGAGTCGCCCGCCAACCCCACCCTCGCCGAACTGGACCTGGCCGCGGTCGCCCGCGCCTGCGGCACGGTGCCGCTGCTCGCCGACAACACCTTCGCGACGCCCGTCCTGCAGCGGCCCGCCGAGAGCGGCGCCCGTCTGGTGCTGCACAGCGCCACCAAGTACCTGGGCGGGCACGGCGACGTACTCGGCGGAGTCGTCGCGTGCGACGAGGAGCTCGCGCGCGGCCTGCGCCAGGTCCGGTTCGCCACCGGCGGGGTGCTGCATCCGCTCGCCGGATACCTGCTGCTGCGCGGCCTGGCCACGCTCCCGGTCCGGGTGCGCGCGGCTTCGGCGAACGCGGCGGAACTGGCCCGCCGCCTCGCCGCCGACCCGCGCGTGGACCGCGTCCACTATCCGCGGATGGGCGGCGCCATGGTCGCCTTCGAGGTGCACGGCGACCCGCACGGGGTGATCGCCGGTGTACGGCTGATCACCCCGGCGGTCAGCCTCGGCAGCGTCGACTCGCTCATCCAGCACCCGGCGTCCATCAGCCACCGCGTGGTGGACGCGCAGGACCGGCGCTCGGCCGGGGTCAGCGACCGGCTGCTGCGCATGTCGTGCGGTCTCGAGGACGTCGAGGACCTGTGGCACGACCTGGACCGGGCGCTGGGCCCCGTGCCGGTCGCCGTCCCCGCTCCGGCGGCCGTCGGGACCGTCAGCGCTCCGCCTGCTGAGCATGTCCGAGGCGCTCTTCAGGGCGCTGCGCGTGGTCGTACGGCAGCCGCGAACTGACCGGCGTCGCGTCCAGGCGGGCCGTGATCACCAGCGTGCCCTCCTCGATCTGGTAGTCGAGCGGCAGGCCGAGCCCGCGCATCGCGGCCACCATGCCGGTGTTGGACGCCTGCGTCACGGCGTACACGCTCTCGCAGCCCGCCTCTACCGCCATCGTCACCAGTCGGCCGAGCAGTTGGCTGCCGATGCCGCGGCGCTGCCACTCGTCCTCGACCAGCAGCGCGACCTCGGTCTCGTCGCCGTCCCACAGGAGGTGGCCGATGCCGACGATCCGCCCGGACGCGGTGCGCACCGCGAGCGTGCGCCCGAACCGGGGGCTGAGGAGGTGGTTGAGGTAGCGGTCGGCGTCGTGCACCGGGCCGTGGTAGCGCTTGTCCAGCGTGCGGGGCGAGCAGCGCTCGTGCATGGCCTTGGCGGCCTCGATGTCGGCCGTGTCGGCACGCCGCACCGTGATGGAG
Organism: Streptomyces sp. NPDC042371; assembly: GCF_056437465.1. Classification (NCBI taxonomy): domain Bacteria; kingdom Bacillati; phylum Actinomycetota; class Actinomycetes; order Kitasatosporales; family Streptomycetaceae; genus Streptomyces; species Streptomyces sp. NPDC042371. The sequence goes on from NZ_JBWKAP010000009.1 coordinate 58,013, forward strand.
TTGCCCTCGGGGAGCGTCAGGACGTCCTGGCTGTGCGGGATGCGCGGGCCGAGCCGCGTGTCGAGCTCCACGAGGGCCCGTGCGCGGGCGAACTCCGTGGGGGTGAACGGCAGATAGGGGCGCTCCACGGTGATGACCTCACCGTCGGGGCCCTTCAGCCGCAGCACCGTGCCTTCGAGCACGCCGTCCACCGGGGTTGCCTCCGACGGTGCGGCCGCGTCCCCGCGGGTTCCCGTGCGCGAGGTGGCGGGCAGCGAGCGGATGGTGCAGCGGCCCAGGAGGTGCCGCAGGGCCAGGGGGAGTTCGGCCGCGTCGAGCGCGGTGCGGGTGGCCAGGCCGAGGATCCGGGTCGGGGCATCCACCAGGTCATGGGCGTCGGCGCGCTCGATCCAGGTGCCCGCGCCGCCCGCCTGCGCGATCGACCGGCTGATGGCGGCACCGGAGAGCTCCGCGGGCGCCCGCAGCAGGAACTCGTCGACGGTGCCCTCGGCCAGTGGGTGCGCCTGGAGGCTGAGGATGTCGATCCGGTGCTCGGCGAGCGTCACGCACAGCGCGGCCAGCGATCCCGGCTCGTCCCGCACGGTCGTGCGCATCCGCCAGAGGGTGGTCTCGCCGGGGAGTGCCGAGGATGCCTCGGTCGCGGGGGAGGTCGTGGTGGGCCCGGCCTGCTCCGCGTCCGCGGGCGGCCGGGCGGCGGTATCGTGCGCGGGCGGCGGGGCGTGGTCGTGCCTCCTGGCCCACCAGATGTGGAAGCCTGCCGTGGCGAGCAGCACCACGGCAGACACCACCAGCAGGGCGGGCCCGTCGGGGCCGTGCCCCACCGTGTTCGCGACGGCGTCGGCCACCGCGACGGCGGTGAACAGGGCCGCCAGTTCGACCACGTCGCGCCGCCAGTGATGAACGGGGCGTCCGTGCTTGGTCCGTGTCACGTCAGACATGTCAGCTCGCATACGTTCACTGTGCTTGACCGGTGTTTCGTGATCACGAACGTCCTGTGACTGATGGGTAAAGAGGTCATCTGCCCCTTTGGCGGCAATTTCGCAGGCGCCGCCCGCGACGCGTCACCGGCAGCCGCTCACTGCCCCACCCGGCCCGGCTGCAGCACCTTCGAGAACAGCACCCCGCCGCCCTCCTGCCGCAGCCGCACCGTCAACTCACCGCTGCCGCCGTCGATGTCGACCTCCCCGAAGTACTGCGGAGTCTCCGCGGGAGAGGTGTTCGCCCGGCTCGGGGCCTTGATGAACTTCTGCTCGGGGCCGAACGTCGCGTCGAGCTTCGCCGCGGGGAAGCCGCCCGCGGCCAGCGGCCCGGACACGAACTCCCAGAACGGCGCGAAGTCCTTGAACGCCGCGCGCGACGGGTCGTAGTGCTGCGCGGAGGTGTAGTGCACGTCGGCGGTCAGCCATACCGTGCCCGTGACCTTGCGGTGCTTGATGTGCCGCAGCAGTTCGGCGATCTGCAGCTCTCGGCCCAGCGGCGCGCCGGGATCGCCCTGCGCCACGGCCTCGAAGTTCTCCCTGCCGTCGGCCACGACGAGGCCGAGCGGCATGTCGGAGGCGATCACCTTCCACACGGCCCGCGAGCGGGACAGCTCGCGCTTGAGCCAGGCCAGCTGCCGGGCGCCGAGGATGCCGGTGGCGTCGTCGGGCTGCCTGCCGGGGGAGTTGGCGTTGCGGTAGGTGCGCATGTCGAGGACGAACACGTCCAGGAGCGGTCCGTGCCGCAGCACCCGGTACACCCGGCCGTCCTCGTCGCCCGGCGGCAGGGTCGAGACGGGGAAGTACTCGCTGAACGCCCGCAGCGAGCGCTCCGCGAGGACGTCCACGTTCTTCTCCGTGTACCGCGCGTCCGCCAGGATCTGCCCCGGATACCAGTTGTTGTGCACCTCGTGGTCGTCCCACTGGACGATCGACGGCACCTGGGCGTTGAACCGCCGCAGGTTCTCGTCGAGCAGGTTGTAGCGGAACGCGCCGCGGAACTCCCCGAGGGTCTCGGCGACCTTGGACTTCTCCTCCGTCGTGACGTTCCGCCACACGCTGCCGTCGGGCAGCGTGACGCTGGGCAGGATGGGCCCGTCGGCGTAGATGTTGTCACCGCTGCACAGGAAGAAGTCCGGGTCCCTGCGGCGCATCTCCTCGAAGATGCGGTAGCCGCCGCGGTCCGGGTTGATGCCCCAGCCCTGGCCCGCGATGTCACCCGACCACAGGAAGCGGACGTCCTGCTTGCGGCCCTTCGGCGCGGTGCGGAACGTGCCGGGGACCGGCTTCCCCGTACGGCGCGGGTCGTCCGGGTCGGCGAGCAGCACCCGGTAGTGGATCTGCTCTCCCGAGGGCAGCCCGCGCAGCCGCGTCGTCCCCGTGAAGTCCGTGTCCGGGCCGAGCAGCGGGCCGCGCCACCGCTGGGGGTTGCGGAACGACTCGGTGGCGGACGTCTCCACGATCATCCGGGCGGGCCGGTCGGACCGGACCCACACGAGCCCCGAGTGCGCCGTCACGTCTCCGGCCTGTACGCCCCACCCGGCCTTCGGACGGCCCGAGAGGGCGAGCGAAGGAGCTGCCCCGGCCAGCGCGGGCACGGCGAGCGCCGCCGGTACGGCGAGCGATCCGCGCAGCACGCTGCGGCGACGGGGGGACGGACTCGGCTGACGTTGCGACATGAATGCGCCTCCAGTTGACGGGTGCGACCAGTGTGCGGGTGCCCGGGCGGTACCGCGCCACAGCGCCCACGCGAAGCACAAGTGAACAACTCACCACAGGCGTGGGGGAACCGCCGCGCGGGCACTGTCTAGGCTCTTGCCCGCAGGCGGGCCGACCGGCGCGCCGCACCAGAGGGGGAGTCCCGTGCCGTTCAGCGGTCAGAGCCACATCCGCATCGCCCGCCCGTCCCGCGACCTCGCGGCAGCCGAGCGGTTCTGGGTCGACGGACTCGGCCTCGGCGTCCTGTACCGGGCCGAGGGCGGCGGCGCCCCCGGCGAGCACGATCTCCTGATGGTGGGCCGTCCGGACGCCTCGTGGCACCTGGAGCTCGTCCACGAGGCGTCCGCGCCCGTCCTGCCGCGCCCCACCGAGGAGGACCTGCTCGTCATCTACCTCGACGGAGAGGTGCCCGAAGAGCTGGTGGCACGGCTGGAGGGGCACGGCGGCAAGCGGGTTCAGTCGCCGAACCCGTACTGGAACGAGTGGGGCGTCACCGTCGAGGACCCCGACGGCTACCGTCTGGTGCTCTCCACGCGCGCGTGGACCAACGGCTGAGCCGCCCGCGCCGGGCGCCGGTCAGCGGCAGGTGTCGAGGATGACGCGGGCCACGAGCGCAGGGTCGTCGTTCATCGGCACGTGGCCGCAGCCCGGGAGCCGGACCAGCCGCGCGCCGGGGATGGTGTGCTTCGCGCGTATCCCCTGGCGGCGCAGGAGCAGCCGGTCCCGCGTGCCCCAGGCGACGGTGACCGGCACGCCCGTCAAATCGTCCTGGAAGAGGACATCGCGCCCGGCCGCCAGCGTCGCGTCGAACCCCGTGGCGTCGCGCAGCGCGAGCGTCTCCGCGACGACGGCCTCCGGGGAACGGCGCCAGGGGCGGGCGTAGATGGTGCTCGTCAGCGCCGTGCGCCCGGCCGCGCTGGTGGACAGCCGCTCGATCGCGGGACGCGGCAGTACACGTGCGCCTTGCCGCATCGCGAGCAGCGTCGTGAACGCGTACCGGCGCTCCGCGGGCGTCCAGAAACCGGCGGGGGAGAGCGCGGTGACGGAGCGGACCAGCTTCTCGCGGCCCAGCTCGAGGGCGAGCAGCCCGCCCAGGGAGTTGCCCGCCACGTGCGGACGCTCGATCCCCAGCGTCTCGCACAGCGCGCCGAGTGCCGGGACGACCGACGGCAGGCCGTACTCCATCGCGTCGGGCAGCGCGGGCGAACGGCCGAAGCCCGGCAGGTCCACCGCGATCACGTCGTGCTCGGCGGCCAGGATCTCGAGCACCGGATCCCAGGCCTGTCGGTGGTGGCCGATGCCGTGGAGCAGCAGCAGGGGCTCTCCGGCGCCCGCCCGTTCGTAGGAGATCGTCACGGTGTGCGGGCCACCGGGCGACGCGACACTGAAGGAGACCTCTGCGGCCATGACTGCTCCTGTCCCCGCCGCCGGGCGACGGCTCCTCAACACGATGGGCACGCGTTACGTTAGACACGCTGTCAGCAACAATTACCGCTCAGTAGGTCCCAGTTCAAGAGGGCGGTCGGCGGTGCTTGGGAAGGCCGGTCTCCGGAGGCGCCGAGTGTGCCGCGTGCCGCAGCCAAAGTGCCTGGACAGGCGCTGTTCCGTGGGCTGGGATAGAAGCGTGGCTACCGACAGCATGACCGACGTCTTCGAAGAGCACCGACCAGTCCTGATGGGCGTCGCCTACCGCATGCTCGGCCGGGTGGCCGACGCGGAGGACGTCGTCCAGGAGGCCTGGCTGCGCTGGTCGACGTCCGACCACGACCAAGTGCGCGAACCCCGCGCCTTCTTGGTGCGCGTCACCACCCGCCTCGCCATCGACCGCCTGCGCCACCTGCAGTCCCGGCGCGAGGCGTACGTGGGTCCCTGGCTCCCGGAGCCCTACGCCACCGAACTGGAGTCGTCCGTCCCGGACACCGCGGAGCGGGCCGTGCTCGCCGACTCGGTGTCCCTGGCGGTCCTCGTGGTCCTGGAGTCGCTCTCGCCGCTGGAACGTGCTGTGTTCGTGCTGCGCGAGGCCTTCGGGTTCCCCTTCGCCGAGATCGCGGTCACGCTCGACCGCACCGAGGCCTCCGTGCGCCAGCTCGCCGGGCGGGCCCGCAGGCACGTCGACGAGGGCAGGCCCCGCTACAAGGTCGACCCCGCCGAGCGCCGCGACCTGACCGAGCGCTTCCTCGCCGCGGCGACCGAGGGCGACCTGGACGGGCTGATGTCCCTCCTCGCGCCGGACGTCCGGCTGGTCGGCGACAGCGGCGGCAAGTCGAAGGCGCCGCTGCGCACCCTGCACTCCGCCGACAAGGTGGGCCGCTTCCTGCACAGCACCGCGGGCAAGGTGGCAAGGGCCGCGCGCGAGCTGGACGTCCGCTTCATCGAGGTGAACGGCGCGGAGTGCCTCTTCATCGTGGTCGACGGCAGGGCCGACTCCGTATTCCGGTTGGACGTCGCCGACGGCCTCATCCAGGACGTCTACATCGTCCGCAATCCGGACAAGCTCGCGTCGCTCGTTCCGTAGCGTCCCGGCCCCGCGCCGCCATCGGCGGCGCGTCGTAGCACTTCAGAGCCCCCGCCCCGGTTGGCGGGGGCTCAGTCGTGCGATCTTTGCCAGCCGTTCATGTGTGCCTGGCCGATTACGCCTGCTTGGCCCCGCGCGAACTCCGGATGAATGCTCTGTGGCATCGTCCCTGTGCAGGCTGTAACGGATCGAGGATTGGTCTTGACCAAGGGTGGGTGCAGGCCTATGGTCGCAGAGATAGTGCAGGAACCTTTAATAAACAAGGGCGCTAAAACGCCGCCGGTCACGGCGATTGCGGAGGACAGGGTGGGGACCACGCAGCTCGAAACGGTGCCGGAGCCGAAGTACTGGCATCTGAAGACCGTGCTCAGTGAGGCGCTCGACTCCGAATTTGCCGTGGGCGAGATCCTGCCGAACGAGCGCGATCTGGCCGCCCGCTTCGGTGTCGCCCGCGCCACTCTCCGGCAGGCCCTCGAACAGCTCGAACTCGAAGGCAGGCTGCAGCGCCGCCGCGGAGTGGGCACCACGGTCGCCCCGCCGCGGATGGGCGTGGCCGTCGGATCCGCGCAGGGCACCTGGCCGGGCGCGGTCGGCGACGCCTGGCAGCCCGCGGACTGCGCTCCGGCGGTCCCGCCGGCCGACGTGGCCCGGATGCTGGAGACCGCCGCGGACGAGCAGGTGCACATGGTGCGCCGCACACGCGTGTCGAACGGCCAGCCCGTGGCCGCGGAGCTCCTCTTCGTACCCACGTCGTCGGTGGCCGAACTGACCGGCATGGACGCGCCGTCCGGCGCGGCACGCGCGCGCGTCGTCCTGCGCGAGCTCGCCAGGCTCGGCCTCGAAGGGCAGGACCGGGCCGTGGAGCTCGGCTCGGCCCGCGCGGACGACGCCAGGGCCCTCGACCGGCTCCCCGGAGCACCGGTGCTCGTCGTGACGACCCGCTTCTTCGCCGAGGGCCGCACGGCAGCGGTCTCCGTGGCCACCTACCGGGCGGACACCTGCCGCCTCACGTTCGGGGACTCCGGCGGGGTGGAGATCCACCACGACTCGGAGCGCCGCGCCTCCTGACTCCGCCCGGCCGAAGGGACCGTCACCGACGCGCGGTGACGGTCCCTTCGACGGCGAACAGCTGCTCCTCGACATGGTCGAGCGCCAGCCGCAGCGCTCCCGTCGACACGGACGCCTCGCCCAGCATCGACAGCGCGACCCGCGGCGGCCGCAGGCAGTAGCGCTCCAGCTCCCGGTGCAGGGGCTCAAGGACGCCGTCCAGACCCGCAGCCCAGCCGCCCACGACGACCAGCTCCGGATCGAGGGCGAGGACGAGAGCGGCCACGTCGTGCACGAGCCGCTGGATGAACCGCTCCACCGCGGCCTGCGCCCGCTCGTCACCCTCGCGCGCGTGCGCGAAGACCTCGGCGACGGCCTGCTCGTCCAAGGGGTGCAGCGGCTCGCCCGTGGTGGAGAGCAGCGTCTCCGGAGTGACCTCCCTGCCCAGCAGGTGCAGCGCGCCGATCTCGCCCGCGGCGCCGCCGTAGCCCCGGTGGAGCCGCCCGCCGATCAGCGACCCCGCCCCCGGGCTCAGCCCCGCGAGGACGAACACCACGTCATCCGTGTCGGCCGCCGCGCCCTGCCAGTGCTCGGCGACAGCCGCGGCGTTGGCGTCGTTCTCCACCAGGACCGGGCACTTGAACGACCTGCGCAGCCGCTCGCCCAGCTGAAGCCCCGTCCACTCGGGCAGCGCCGTGCTCAGCCGCACCGTGCCGTCCGCGTCCAGGATGCCCGGGCTGCCCACCCCGACGGCACGCAGCGAACTGCGGGCGATCCCGGCACGCCGCAGCAGATCGGCGACCACGGTCCGCAGACGTTCCAGCCTGTCGTCCGCGGACGCCTCCGCCGAGACACCCTTGGAGGCCGCTCCGAGCACCTTGCCGTCCAGGTCCGAGAGGACGGCGGCCACCCGGTGCGGACCGATCTCCAGGCCGAGCAGATGACCTGCCTCCGCCCGGAAGCGGAACTTCCGCGCAGGGCGGCCCTGGCGCCGTGCGCCGCCGTCCTCGGCCAGTGACTCCACCACGAGTCCGGCCTCGATGAGCCCCTCCACGACCCCCTCGACGGTGGGCCGGGAGAGCCCGGTCACGCGGGTGATCTCCGTGAGCGTCGCCAAGTCCACGGCACGCAGCGCGTGCAGCACCACCGCGGAGTTGATACGCCGCAACAGAGAGGGGTCCCCGCCACTCAGCTGCCCCAACGTCCGTCCTCCCAGCTCGTGCGCATGATGGCCGGATCGTACTCGCAGGACGGTACGGCGGCGAGTGCCGGGCCCGCCTGCGCCTCACACAGGTGCGTCATCCCGGCGAGACGAAACCGGATTCGTAGGCGGCGATGACCGCCTGCGTCCGGTCCCGCGCCCCCAGCTTCGCGAGGACGGCACTCACATGGGACTTGACCGTCTCGGTGCCCACGATCAGCCGGGCGGCGATCTCCGCGTTGGACAGGCCGCGTGCCATCAGCCGCAGCACGTCCGCCTCGCGCTCGGTCAGGGCCGCCTTCGCGAGCGTGTCCCTGGCCTGCGGATTGCCCCGCTCCGCGCCGTACTCGCCCGCCAGCTGCCGGACCGCAGCAGGGAAGAGCAGCGACTCGCCCTCGGCGACCAGCCGCACGGCGTGCACGATCTCCGCGGGCCTGGCCCGCTTCAGCAGGAACCCGTCGGCGCCCGCGCGCAGCGCCTCGTACACGTACTCGTCGTTCTCGAAGGTCGTCACCACCAGGATCTTCGGCGGATCCTGCACCGTGCGCAGCACCGCGCGGGTGGCCTCGATGCCGTCGAGCAGCGGCATGCGGACGTCCATGGCGACCACGTCGGGGCGCAGCTCGCGGACGAGGGGGATCACCGCAGCGCCGTCCGCCGCCTCGCCCACCACCCGGATGTCGGGCTGCGCCTCCAGGACGGCACGCAGGCCCGCGCGTACGAGGGGTTCGTCGTCGACGAGGAGCACGGTCACCGGCATCGGATCAGCCTAGATCACCGCAGGGGCAGCTCGACGTGCACCTGCCATTCGCCGTCGTGCGGTCCCGTGGTGGCCCGCCCGCCGAGCAGCGTCGCCCGCTCCCGGATGCCGCGCAGGCCGCTGCCGCCGCGCCCCGTGGAACTGGTCGCGCCCGGCAGCGCGTTGCGCACGTTCATCACCAGGCGGCCGTCGTCCACGGTGATGCGCAGGCGCACCGGCACGGGCCCGGAGTGGCGCAGGACGTTGGTCAGCGCCTCCTGGAGCATGCGGTAGCCCTCCCGGGAGACCGGGCCGGGCAGCCGCTCCACGGGCCCCGACACCTCCACGTCCACCTTCGCGCCCGACGCACGCGCCGACTGGAGCAGCCGGTCGGCGTCGGTGAGGGCCGGCCGTCCGCTCACGGGCTGCTCGTCCTCGCGCAGCACGCGCAGGACCCGCTCCAGGTCCTCCAGGGCGGCCCGCCCGGTCTCCTCGACCGCCTCCAGGGCCCGTGCGGTGAACTCCGGGTCGGATGCGGCCCTTGCGGCGCCCGCCTGGACGACGGCGACGGTCAGGGCATGACCTATGGAGTCGTGCAGTTCGCGTGCGATGCGGTTGCGTTCCAGGAGCTGTTCGGTGCGCTCCTCCATCACGGCGAGGCGTTCGGCGGGGGAGGGGCCGAGCAGGCGTTGGGCCACCACGGCCATCAGATGGCCCGCCGCCAGCAGTACGCCGAGCTCCGCCAGGACGAGCAGAAGGCTCAGCGGCGCCTTGATCCAGGCCGTGTCGGGCGGGGTGAGCAGCAGGCCGTCCGACTCCGGAGGCTGGTCGTTCGCGCCCGTCAAGGCGAAGACCATTCCAATGAGCTGGCCCGTCAGATGAACCAGGGCGATGCCCAGCTCCAGGCGGAACACCAGCCAGACGGCGGTCCGTACCCGGTCACGCCAGGAGGCGGAAGGGGCCACGGAGATGCCGGGCTCCTCGATCTCACCACCCGGCACGCGCGCGTGCTGACCGGGAAACAGCATCATCCTGGCCTGCAGCCCCTCGGCCCTGCGCATGACGGGCACCATGGCAGCGAGCACCAGCAGGGGGACGGGGGTGACCCCGACGAGCACCCAGTCGGCGTACGAGGGCTCGGAGAGCCCCGGATAGATCGAGGCGCACACCCACGCAATGGCCGACCCCAGGAACATGTGCAGCCAGCGCGTGTAGGTGACCGCGCGCGTCAGGGGTCTCAGGAAGCCGGGCATTCCGTCATCGTGCCAGGCCACCCGCACCGCACGACTCCCCCGTGAGGGGGAGACGATCTCCCCGGGCGGGGGAAGCCCAGGCGGCACGCCAACGGCCAGGCTGATGCCCATGACCAGCATCGACGTCAAAGACCTGACCAAGGAGTACGGCACGACCCGCGCCGTGGACGCCCTCACGTTCAGCGTCCGCCCCGGCCGGGTCACCGGATTCCTCGGCCCCAACGGCGCCGGCAAGTCGACCACCATGCGACTCGTCCTGGGCCTGGACCGCCCCACCTCGGGCACGGCCACGGTGGGCGGCCGCCCCTACACCGAACTCGCCGAACCCCTGCGCCACGTCGGGGCGCTCCTCGACGCCCAGGCGGCCCACGGCTCGCGCACCGCACGCAACCATCTCCTCGCCCTCGCGGTCAGCAACCGCATCCCCGCGCGGCGGGTGGACGAGGTCCTGGACGAGTCGGGTCTCGCCTCCGTGGCGGGGCGCAGGATCAAGACGTTCTCGCTGGGCATGCGGCAACGCCTCGGCATCGCCGCCGCGCTCCTGGGCGATCCCGAGGTCGTGATGCTGGACGAGCCCTCCAACGGTCTGGATCCCGAAGGCATCATCTGGATCCGCGAGTTGCTGCGCCGCCTGGCCGAGGAGGGCCGCACGGTGCTCGTCTCCAGCCACCTCATGAACGAGACCGCGACCTTCGCCGACCACCTCGTGGTCCTGGGCCGCGGCAGGCTGCTCGCGGACGACCCCATGACCGCGTTCATCGCGTCGCACAGCCAGGCGCGGGTCCGCGTGCGCACGACGGACCCCGACCGCCTCCGTGAACTGCTGTCCGGCCAGGGGTACGTCCTCGGGGAGCCGGTCGACGGCCGCTGGACGGTCGACGGGGCGAAGGCGGAGGAGATCGGCGCGATCGCCTCGGGCGCCGGGGTCCAGGTGCTCGAACTCGCCGACGAACAGACCTCCCTGGAACAGGCATATCTCGCCCTGACGGCCGACGAGGCCGAGTTCAGGGCACCCACCGGCACCGCGTCCCGCACCCGTCAGGAGGCCTGATCATGGCGAACTCCGCCGTACTGCCCGTCACCCACGCAGAGTGGATCAAGATCAAGTCGCTGCGGTCGAGCCTGGTCTCGCTCGTCATCGTCTTCGTGGCGACCATCGCCATCACCGCACTGGCCTTCGCGACCGTCGGTCAGGCCGAGGCGGACAACGCCGACGCGGAACCGCTCTTCGACGCCTTCTACGCCTTCAACTTCGGCCAGATCGCGGCGATCAGCTTCGGGACGACCGCCGTCTCCTCCGAGTACACGAGCGGTGCCCTGCGGATCTCGCTCGCGGCCGTACCGCGCAGGGGGCTCTTCTACGGCTCCAAGATGCTGGTCATCGGCGGCCTCGCCCTGCTCGCCGGACTCGTCACCAGCTTCGCCACCTTCCTGACCAGCCAGGCCTTCATGGGGGACTACGCGATCGGGCTCGGCCACCCGGGCGCCGTAAGGGCCTGCGTCGGTGGAGGCATCTACCTGGCGCTGATGGCGCTCCTCGCGGCGGGCCTGACGGCCGTGCTGCGCAGCGGGGTCGCCGTGCTCAGCATCCTCATCCCCTTCACGCTCATCGTCTCGTTCGTGGTCGGCGACGTCGCGGACGGTGCCGCCGGATTCCTGCCGGACAAGGCGGGACAGCAGGTGCTGCACGAGAACCCGACCGGAAGCGTCGGCCCCTTGTCCGGGCTCGCGGTGACCGCGGCGTGGACGGCCGTCGTGCTGCTCGCCGGTTGGTGGGCGGTGCGCCGCCGCGACGCGTGACGCGCAGCGTGACGCACGGCGCATGACGCGTTGTCAGTGGCGCCCGCTTTACTGGACGTCATGAGCAGCGCACAGCATCTCGCCGCGATCGACCTGCTGCGCTCCCGGGACTTCCCCGCGGAGCACGGCAGGTCCGAGCGCGGCTTTGAGGGGCCCGGGTTCCACATCGCGGAGTTACTGACGAGTGAGACGTTCTGGGAGGACGACGGCACGCGGTGGCAGCTCATCGAGGAGCAGTACGACGCGGAGCGCGACGCCCTGACCGTGCTCCTCGCCGACCGCTGGGGGCCACCGCAGAAGTTCAGCCTGGCGAGCCTCTTCGAGCGCACCGTGGCGGTGGACTTCGGCGACGCGGATGAGGAGATACCGGAGCCGTGGGCCCAGTTGAGCTCCTGCGTGCCGGACCTCCACCTGTGGCGGGCGGACGGACGCTGGATAGCTCTCGGCGTCGCCCAGTGGGACAAGGAACAGCCGTTCCAACTGCTCGCCGTGGTCACGGAGACGGACCCGCCCTGAGGCGACGACGAGTGAAGTCCGTCAGATGAGGCCGAGCGATACCGCGCCCGTCGGCTCGAAGAAGCGGGCCACGTCCGCGTCCGTCACTCCGGAGAGCTCCGAGGGCGACCAGCGCGGCCTGCGGTCCTTGTCGACGACCTGGGCCCGGATGCCCTCCGGCAGGTCGGGCGAGCTCAGCGCGGCACAGGACACGCGGTACTCCTGTTCGAGGACCGCTTCCAGGGTGGGCAGCGCACGCGCCCGGCGCAGCGCGGCCAGCGTGACCTTCAGGGACGTCGGGGACTTCGCCAGGATCGTCTCGGCCGCCTCCTTCGCGTGCCGGTCACCACTGGCGTGCAGCCGGTCCACGATCTCCTCGACGGAATCCGCGGCGTAGCAGTGGTCGATCCACTCACGGTGGGCCGCCAGCTCACCGGCCGGTGCCGCGGCCGCGAACTCCCGCACCACATCCATCACGTGCGCGTCGGCGAGCGCCCCGGTGAACTCCGCCAGCCGCTCCGACGGCACGTAGTGGTCCGCAAGGCCGCACAGCAGCGCGTCGCCCGCGCCCACCGGCGTCCCCGTCAGCGCGAGATGCGTGCCGAGCTCACCGGGCGTCCGCGTCAGCAGATACGTGCCGCCCACATCGGGCACGAAGCCGATGCCGGTCTCCGGCATCGCCACCTTGGACCGCTCGGTGACCACCCGCACCCCGCCGTGCGCCGAGACGCCGACACCGCCGCCCATCACGATGCCGTCCATGACGGCCACGTACGGCTTCGGGAAACGGGCGATGCGCGCATTGAGGAGGTACTCGTCGTGCCAGAACGCGGCCGACGCCGCCACGCCGCCCGCGCGGACGTCGTCGTGGATGGAGCGGATGTCGCCGCCCGCGCACAGCCCGCGCTCCCCGGCGCCGGTGAGCACCACCGTCGCCACCGACTCGTCCCGCTCCCAGGCGTCCAGGGCGTCCGCCATGATCCGGACCATGGGGTGGTTCAGGGCGTTGATGGCCCGGGGCCGGTTCAGGACGATGTGCCCGGCGCGGCCTTCCTGACGGAGCAGGACGGGGGAGTCGGCGACGGTGTCGGCGGGGGCGTCGGGCGTGGCGTTCATGGTGCGGGTGGCTCCGTTCACGTGGGGCGCGGTCAGGGGCGGTCGCCCTGGAAGGCGTCGAGGATCTGCTCGGCGGCGGACGTGGCCGTCAGGGTGCCTTCCCGGACGCGCTGTTCGAGGCCGGGGGAGAGCCGCTGCACCTCCGCGTGGCCGCGCAGCCTGCCCAGGAGTTCGTCCCGCACCATCGACCAGGTCCAGTCGACCTGCTGGTCACGGCGCTTGGCGGCGAGGCGCCCCGCCGAGTCCAGGAGCGAGCGGTGCTGCTCGATCCGCTCCCAGAGGGTGTCGAGGCCGCTCGACTCGCGGGCGCTGCAGGTCAGCACGGGCGGGGTCCATGCGGCGTCCGCCGGATGCATGAGGCGCAGGGCGCCCGCCAGTTCCCGGGCGGCCGAGCGCGCGTCCCGCTCGTGGGGCCCGTCCGCCTTGTTCACGGCGATGACGTCGGCGAGTTCCAGTACGCCCTTCTTGATGCCCTGCAACTGGTCACCGGTGCGGGCGAGGGTCAGCAGCAGGAACGTGTCGACCATGTTCGCGACCGCCGTCTCCGACTGCCCGACGCCCACGGTCTCCACGAGCACCACGTCGTACCCCGCCGCCTCCATCACCACGATCGACTCGCGCGTCGCCTTGGCGACCCCGCCGAGCGTCCCGGCGGAGGGAGACGGCCGTACGAAAGCGGCGGAATCCAGCGAGAGCCGCTCCATCCTGGTCTTGTCGCCCAGGATGGAGCCGCCCGTACGCGTCGAGGACGGGTCGACCGCGAGCACCGCGACCCGGTGCCCCAGCGAGGTGAGCATCGTGCCGAGCGCGTCGATGAACGTGGACTTGCCCACGCCGGGTACCCCGCTGATGCCGACCCGCCGGGCCCGCCCGCTGTGCGGGAGGAGCTCGGTCAGCAACTGCTGTGCCAGCGCCCGGTGCTGCGGACGGGTCGACTCGACGAGGGTGATGGCCCGCGCGACGTACGCGCGCTTCCCGTCGAGGACGCCCTTCACATACGTATCGATGTCGATCTTCACAGCCATGGGGTCGCCACTCACCGGCTCACAGTTCGTGGCCGAGATCGGCCGCCAGACGCTTCACCAGGTCGAACGCCGCGTCGGGGATCACCGTGCCGGGCGGGAACACCGCCGTGGCGCCCGCGTCGTGCAGCGCCTCGATGTCCTGCGGCGGGATGACACCGCCCACGACGATCATGATGTCGTCGCGGCCCTCGGCGGCGAGCTCCTCGCGCAGCGCGGGCACGAGCGTGAGGTGACCGGCGGCCAGCGAGGAGACACCCACGATGTGCACGTCCGCCTCGACGGCCTGGCGCGCGACCTCCGCCGGGGTCTGGAACAGCGGGCCGACGTCGACGTCGAAGCCCAGGTCGGCGAAGGCGGTGGCGATGACCTTCTGGCCGCGGTCGTGGCCGTCCTGGCCCATCTTCGCGACCAGGATGCGCGGCCTGCGCCCCTCGGCCTCGCCGAAGGCGTCCACGAGCGTGCGGGTGCGCTCGACGGACGGGGACTGGCCTGCTTCGGTGCGGTACACACCGGAGATCGTACGGATCTGGCCCGCGTGCCGCCCGTACACGCTCTCCAGTGCGTCGGAGATCTCACCGACCGTGGCCTTCGCGCGGGCCGCGTCGACCGCGAGCGCGAGCAGGTTGCCCTCCAGGCCCTGGCCGGGGCCGCGCTCGGCGGCCGCGGTGAGCGCGCGCAGCGCGTCCTGACAGGCCGCCTCGTCGCGCTCCTCGCGCAGCCGCTTCAGCTTGGCGATCTGCTGGGCGCGCACCGAGGAGTTGTCGACCTTGAGGACGTCGATCTGCTCGTCGCTGTCCACCCGGTACTTGTTGACGCCGATGACGGGCTGGCGCCCCGAGTCGATGCGGGCCTGCGTACGGGCCGCGGCCTCCTCGACGCGCAGCTTCGGGATACCGGCGTCGATGGCCTGCGCCATGCCGCCCGCCGCCTCGACCTCCTCGATGTGCTGCCAGGCACGTCGGGCCAGGTCGTACGTGAGCTTCTCGACGTACGCGCTGCCGCCCCATGGATCGATGGTCCGGGTCGTCCCCGACTCCTGCTGGATCAGGAGCTGGGTGTTGCGGGCGATGCGCGCGGAGAAGTCGGTCGGCAGGGCGAGCGCCTCGTCCAGGGCGTTCGTGTGCAGGGACTGCGTGTGGCCCTGCGTCGCCGCCATCGCCTCGACACACGTGCGCGTGACGTTGTTGAACACGTCCTGAGCGGTCAGCGACCAGCCCGACGTCTGCGAATGGGTGCGCAGCGAAAGGGACTTGGCGTTCTTCGGGTCGAACTGCTTGACGAGCTTCGCCCAGAGCAGGCGCGCCGCGCGGAGCTTGGCGACCTCCATGAAGAAGTTCATGCCGATCGCCCAGAAGAAGGAGAGCCGCGGCGCGAACGCGTCCACGTCCAGGCCCGCCTCCTGGCCCGCGCGCAGGTACTCCACGCCGTCGGCGAGGGTGTACGCGAGCTCCAGGTCGGCCGTCGCACCGGCTTCCTGGATGTGATAGCCCGAGATGGAGATGGAGTTGTAGCGCGGCATCTTCTGCGAGGTGTACGCGAAGATGTCGGAGATGATCCGCATCGAGGGCTTCGGCGGATAGATGTAGGTGTTGCGGACCATGAACTCCTTGAGGATGTCGTTCTGGATGGTCCCGGCCAACTTCTCGGGCGGTACGCCCTGTTCCTCCGCCGCCACGATGTACAGCGCGAGGACCGGCAGCACCGCGCCGTTCATCGTCATCGACACCGTCATCTTGTCCAGCGGAATGCCGTCGAACAGCTGACGCATGTCGTAGATCGAGTCGATGGCGACGCCCGCCATGCCGACGTCACCGGTGACGCGCGGGTGGTCGCTGTCGTAGCCGCGGTGGGTCGGCAGGTCGAAGGCGACCGACAGGCCCTTCTGCCCGGCCGCGAGGTTGCGGCGGTAGAAGGCGTTGGACTCCTCGGCGGTGGAGAATCCCGCGTACTGCCGGATCGTCCAGGGCTGGTTCACGTACATCGTCGGGTACGGGCCGCGCAGATACGGCGCGACGCCCGGGTACGTCCCCAGGAAGTCGAGGCCCTCCGCGTCGGCCCCGGTGTACAGCGGCTTGACCGCGATGCCCTCGGGCGTCTCCCACAGCAGGTCCGCCTCTGACTTGCCCACGGACTCCTTCACGGCGGCGTGCCACTGCTCGGCCGATGGGGCCGGGCCGTCGGCCGGGCCCAGCTCGATGTCGTCGAACTCGGGGATCCGCATTACGCCACTCCCATGCGGTCGAGGGTGGAGGTGAGCACGGCGACCGCGTCGCAGCCGGCGAAGACGTACTCGTCGATGTCGGTGAACTCCCCGCGGCCCGCGAGGAACACGCGTAGCGCGCCCGCCGACTTCAGGGCCCGCGCGACCGCGTCGGCCTGCTCGGCGTAGAGCGCGTCGCTGGAGCAGACGCACGCCACCGTCGCCCCGCTCGCCGTGAACGCATCGGCGGCCGACTCCGCGTCCACCGACACCGGGTCGTGCACGGCCTCGACCCCGCCCGCCATGAAGAGGTTCGAGGCGAAGGTCGCCCGCGCGGTGTGCGCGGCGGCGGGGCCGAGCGCGGCGACGAACACCTTGGGGCGGGCGCCGGTCGCGTCGAGGTGGGCGTCCGAGCGGGCGCGCAGCTCCTCGTACGCTTCGTCGCGGCGCACCCGGGGCAGACCGCCCGTGTGTCCGGCGGGCGCGGGCTCGCGCTCGACCGTGCGCTCCGCGAGCAGCGGGAACTCACTGACGCCGGTGATCGGTTCGCGGCGCCGGGCCAGCTTCTTCTTGCGCTCGGCCCAGGTCGCGGCGATCCGGTCGCCGACCAGGCCGGAGCGCAGGGCCGCGGCCTGACCGTCCGCGCGCTCGATCTCCTTGAAGAACTCCCAGGCGGCGTGCGCCAGTTCGTCGGTGAGCCGCTCCACGTACCAGGAGCCGCCCGCCGGGTCGATGACGCGCGCCAGGTGCGACTCCTCAAGGAGGATCGTCGACGTGTTGCGGGCGATGCGGCGCGCGAACGCGTCCGGCAGACCGAGCTCGTGGTCGAACGGCAGGACGGTGACGGAGTTCGCGCCGCCCACGCCCGCGGCGAGACACGCCACGGTGGTCCGCAGCATGTTCACCCACGGGTCGCGGCGGGTCATCATCACCGGTGAGGTCACCGCGTGCTGGCGCTGCGCCCCGGCCGCCGGGACCCCGGACACCTCGGCGACGCGCGCCCAGAGGCGGCGCGCGGCGCGCAGCTTGGCGATGGTGAGGAACTGGTCGGCGGTGGCCGCGTACCTGAACTCCAGTTGCGCGAAGGCCTTGTCGACGCCGAGACCGGCGTCGTGGAGCGCGCGCAGGTACTCGACACCCGTGGCGAGCGAGGCGCCGAGCTCCTGCGCGGCGGAGGCGCCCGCCTCGTGGTACGGCAGGGCGTCCACGGTCAGGGCGCGCAGGCCGGGATGGCGCTCGCCGCACAGCCGGGCCAGTTCGGCGACGCCCTCGAAGGAGGTCACCTTCTCCCCGGTGCGGGCCTTGTGCCCGAGCGGGTCGGCGCCGAGCGTGCCGCGCACCGCGTCGTCGGCGACACCCGCGGCCGCGTACAGGCGCAGCAGCTCTCGGGCGGCGGGCTCGGTCTGGTCGCCCGCGTCGAGCGCGAGGGGCACCAGGTCGAGGTAGACGCCGTCGAGGGCCCGCTCTAGGCCGGAGACCGGCAGGCCTGCGGGGCCCGCGGTCAGCCAGAGGGAGGTGACGCCGTTCTCCAGGTCGGTGAGGACGGCTTCGTTGGTGCGCGCGGGGTCGGCGCTCGCGTACCGCTGCCGGACGTCCCAGCCACCCGGGGTGTTGCCCTCGGGAACGGACCCCCTGACGAACGGGGCGAAGCCGGGGAGACCGGCGTCGGGCGCGGCGTCGCGCGCGGTGTACAGGGGGCGGGTGGTGAGCCCGTCCTCGAGGGTGGTGGACAGCGCTTCCTCTGCGGCCGTGCCCGATACGTCCTTACCCGACTTGCGCAGCACGCCTTCCACAAGGCGGTGCCACTGCTCATGGGTCGCATCAGGGAACTCGGCGGCCAGCGAAAGCCCGTCGTCAGGCAGGACCGTCATGCCCCGATGCTAGGGCGCAACCCATGGCACGCGGTGCCATGAATGGCTGTGACCTTGCCCTCTTCCGGTCGCTCTTGATCTCGAACGAGCGGACGGCTATTGCTTGCCGCAGGCATCGAACCGGTCACCAAGTCGGGCATCGCAGCAGATATCGCGGCAGCGGTGTGTCAGGCCGGGACGTCGGTGGAGGCCCGGGGCGGGGCGAGCGCCTTTCCAGTGACGTACTGCACGTACTCCCGCTGCAGCCGGAACCCCGCCGTCCAGGCCAGCAGGCGGCTGGGGCGGTTGTCCCGGCTGCAGGACCAGCTCGCTCTCCGGCCGCGTGCGGTGATGTCGGCGCACAGGGCGGTGACACAGGCGAGACCGAGGCGTTCGCGACGGCGCTCGGGCGTGGTGAGCACGGCCACGTCCTCGTACGTCTGTCCGGTGAAGTAGCCGCAGGCCACGGCGGCGACCTGGCCGTCCCGGTCCACCGCCGCCCAGCCGTGCCCGGACGCGGCGAGCCCCTCCGGCCCGCCCCAACTGTCATGGATCCACGCCGACTCCGGTGAGAGGGCGGCGAGCGCGGGCGCGTCCGAAGGCGTCAGGCGGCGCACGGTCACTCCCCGCGGCGTGCGCGGCGCGGGCACCGGTTCTCGATGCACGTACACCATGCGTTCGGCCGGTACGAGGCGGTCGAAGGCGGCGCCGAGCACCGGGAGGAAGCGGGCGGGCGCCTCGACGTGGCTGTGCGCGAAGGGAGCGAGCAGATCCGGCGCGACACTGCCGGGATCGCCGCGCAGGAGCACGTGGCCCGCGCACGAGACCGCCACGGCCCGCGGATCCAGGGCACGGTCGGCCCACCACCGGCCGATGCCGGTGGCGGCGACGTGCTCGGGCAGGGACGCGGGCCCGGGAGAGTCGGGAGCGAACCAGCGGGGCACGGCGGGCAGGTGGTGCGGGGGAAGTTGCATCATCAGACGCTCCTTCGGAGTGAGGCCTTCGAGTGAACCGGGTGCACCGGTCCGCGGGACCGTGGCCGGTGACCGGCTGCCTCGGCGCCGGGTTCCCGTTCTGCCCCACATCCAACTGGGCCGGGACCGTTCGCTCAAGAGCGCACCGGTGGTTTCGACGTTTCCCTGACGGCCGGGCGGGCTCCGGCGCCAGCAACGCGTCAGAGGGCTGCACCGTTCCGTCAACGTCTCGTCATGGAGGGTCGGTTGACACCCGGTGCCGGGCATAACGTCACCGTATGCCGTCGGCTTCCGACCGAACCCGCGGTGTCCCTTTCCTTCCCTGCTGTCCCCACCGGAGGAACCCATGGTCGAGCGTCTCTGCGACGAGGACCCCGAGCCCTGCGAACCCGGCCCGGCCGGACCACTGTTCGTCCCCGTCCGGCCGGGACCCGCGGGCTGCGTCGCCCGCCTGTTCCGCACACCGGTCGGCGGACGCACCGTCGTCGCCTTCACGACCCCACGCCGCCTGAGCGCGGCTCTCGGCCCCCGACAGGCGTGGATCAGGCTCTCCGAACCGGCGCTGCGGTCCCTCGCCGAGCCGCTCGGCGTCAGCGAGGTCACCGTCGACCCGCGGCTCGCCGCCCACCCCGTCGCCCCGCCGCGGGCGACCACCATCCGACAGGGCAGGTTCGCCCTGGTGGGTGCCCTGACCTCGCGGAACGGCTGAGGACGAAGTCGAGGCGAAGAGAGAAGCTGTCATGACCACACTGCACGTACCCCCGTTCCCGGCACCGGCCCCCGCCGCGCGCCCTGTCCCGGCCCCCGCCCCCGTCACCCCGCCCGACGCCGAACGGCCCGACGCCGAACTGTCCGTCTGGCCCACCACCACGGCACCGGCCCACGGCGACCTCACCGTCGGCGGTGTCCCGCTGACCGACATCGCCGAGCGCTTCGGCACCCCCGCGTACGTCATCGACGAGACCGACGTGCGCATCCGCTGCCGCACCTACCGGCAGGCCTTCCCGGACGCCGAAGTCCTCTACGCCGCCAAGGCGTTCCTGTGCCGCGCCATGGCGCACTGGATGGAGGAGGAGGGGCTGGGCCTCGACGTGTGCTCCGCCGGTGAACTGGAGCTCGCCGTCACCACGGGCTTCCCCGCGGAGCGCATCGTGCTGCACGGCAATGCGAAGAGCCCGCACGACCTGCGGGCCGCCCTCCGGCTCGGCGTGGGCCGGATCGTCATCGACAGCGCGTCGGAGATCGCCCGGCTTGCCGCGGCCGTGCCGCCGGGCAGCCGCCAGAAGGTGATGGTGCGGGTGGTGCCCGGCATCGCAGCCGGTGGACACGCCAAGATCCGCACGGGCACCGACGACCAGAAGTTCGGCCTCTCGCTCGCGGACGGCTCCGCCCAGCACGCGGTCGCCCGCATCCTGGGCCAGCCGACGCTCGAACTGGTGGGCCTGCACTGCCACCTCGGCTCGCAGATCACCACGGAGAAGCCCTTCCTCGCCGCGGTGCGCCGCATGGTCGGGCTGATGGCCCGCATCAAGGACCAGCACGGCCTCACGCTGCCCGAACTGGACCTCGGCGGCGGGCACGGCATCGCGTACCGACCCGGCGAGGACGCGCTCGACGTTCCCGCGCTCGCCCGCCGGGTGCGGGCCGAGCTGGTCGAGAGCTGTGCGGTGGCCGGTCTGCAGGTGCCCCGCCTGATCGTGGAGCCGGGGCGGGCCATCGCGGGCCCGGCGGGAGTGGCGCTCTACCGGGTCCTCGCGGTCAAGCGCACCGCCAGGCACACCTTCGTCGCCGTCGACGGCGGCATGAGCGACAACCCGCGTCCGGCCCTCTACGGCGTGCGCTACGTGCCCCGGCTGGTCGGACGGCGCTCCACGGCCGAGCCCGCCGCGGTGACCGTCGTCGGACGGCACTGCGAGGCCGGTGACATCCTCGCCTCGGACGTCCCGCTGCCCGGCGACGTACGGCCGGGGGACCTGCTCGGCGTCCCCGCCGCCGGGGCGTACCACCTGTCGATGGCCTCCGGGTACAACCTCGTCGGCCGCCCACCCGTCGTCGCCGTGGCCGACGGGCACGCCAGGCTGCTGGTCCGCCGGGAGTCGCTGGAGGACTTCCGGAGCAGGGACGTGGGTCTGTAGCGGCCCGCACCAGGAGAGGGGAGTGATGCGGCGGGCCGACCGCACCGTGCTGCGGGGCGTTCTCGACTGCCTTGTGTGGACACCTGTTTGGTGCCGGATCGCAAGGGCAGGCGAATGTCGTGCTTCGGACAGGAGGCGCGTTCGCGGGAGCGGTGTGTCTGCCCCTGGTGGATGCCTGATGCCGGGGCGCCCCGTTTCTCGCGGTCCATGTCGGCGCACCGTTGAGGAGCGAACTGATGCTCACGAACCTCACTGACCATTCCGCCCGCCGCCGCACGGCGGCCCGGCACTCCCACCACGACGCACCGGACACCGCCGAGGAGTTCGCCCGGCTCGCCGCCCTCGCGGACGGGCCGGAGCGGGAAGTCCTGTGCGAGGAGATCGTCGGGGCCTGGCTGCCCATGGCCCACCGGCTGGCCGCCCGCTACCGCAACAAGGGCGAGAGCCTGGAAGACCTGCGGCAGGTCGCCGCGATGGGCCTGGTCAAGGCCGTCAACCGGTACGAGCCCGGCCGCGGCGCCTTCGAGAGCTATGCCGTGCCCACCATCACCGGCGAACTGCGCAGGCACTTCCGCGACCGGATGTGGGACGTACGGGTCCCCCGGCGCGTCCAGGACCTGCGCAACAAGGTCCGTGTCGCGCGCCGCGAACTCCGCGACATGCCGGGCAGCGGACCCGAGCCCGCCACCGCCGACATCGCCGCGCACGCGGGGCTGACGGAGGACGAGGTGCGGGACGGCATGCAGGCCATGGAGGGTTACAGCGCCCTGTCGCTGGACGCCGAGATCTCGTCCGCCGACGCCGACGGGTTCAGCCTCGCCGACACCCTGGGGGCGCCCGACGCGGCGTACGACGTCATCACCGACCGGGAGGCGGCCAAGCGGGGGCTGCGGAAGCTGCCCGAGCGCGAGCGGACCATCCTGTACCTGCGCTACTTCGAGGACATGACGCAGAGCCGGATCGCGCAGGAGCTCGGCATCTCCCAGATGCACGTCTCGCGCCTGATCAGCCGCAGCTGTGCCCGGGTGCGCGCCGAGGCCGACCACGGGTCCCCGGCCGCCCGGGCGGCCTGACCCGGGCCCCGGCGCACGAGATGGCCCGGCCCGCCCACCGATCGGTGGGCGGGCCGGGCCATCTCGATGCGGGCCGTCGGCTCCGGAGTTACAGAATCGCGCCCGGCGTGTAGGCCGCGGCCTCCGGGTGCTCCTTCAGCAGGGCCTCGATCTGCCCGACGACCGTGGCGACCTGGTCGCTCGCCGCGCCGGTGAACGACAGCTTGTCGGCCATCAGCTCGTCCAACTGGGCGCGGTCCAGCGGGATCCGCTCGTCCGCGGCGAGCTTGTCGAGCAGTTCGTTGCGCTCGGCGCCCTGCTCGCGCATCGCGAGCGCGGAGGCGACCGCGTTCTCCTTGATGGCTTCGTGGGCCTCCTCGCGGCCGACGCCCGCGCGCACCGAGGCCATCAGGACCTTGGTGGTGGCGAGGAAGGGGAGGTAGCGGTCCAGCTCGCGCGCCACGACCGCCGGGAAGGCACCGAACTCGTCGAGCACGGTCAGGAAGGTCTCCAGGAGGCCGTCGAGCGCGAAGAACGCGTCGGGCAGGGCGACCCGTCGCACGACGGAGCAGGAGACGTCGCCCTCGTTCCACTGGTCGCCCGCCAGCTCGCCGGTCATCGAGGCATAGCCGCGCAGGACGACGGTGAGGCCGTTGACGCGCTCGCAGGAGCGGGTGTTCATCTTGTGCGGCATCGCGGACGAACCGACCTGGCCCGGCTTGAAGCCCTCGGTCACCAGCTCGTGGCCTGCCATCAGACGGATCGTCTTGGCCAGCGAGGAGGGCGCGGAGGCGACCTGCACCAGGGCGGTGACGACCTCGTAGTCGAGCGAGCGGGGGTAGACCTGGCCGACGGAGGTGAACGCGCTGTCGAAGCCGAGGTGCCCGGCGATGCGCTGCTCAAGGTCGGTCAGCTTGGCGGCGTCGCCACCGAGCAGGTCGAGCATGTCCTGGGCGGTGCCGACCGGGCCCTTGATGCCGCGCAGCGGGTAGCGGCCGAGCAGGTCGTCCAGGCGGCGGTAGGCGACGAGGAGCTCGTCGGCGCCGGTCGCGAAGCGCTTGCCCAGCGTCGTCGCCTGCGCGGCGACGTTGTGGGAGCGGCCCGCCATGACCAGCTCGCCGTACTCACCGGCGAGCTTGCCCAGCCGGGCGAGGACCGCGACGGTACGGGAACGGATCAGCTCCAGGGAGAGCCGGATCTGCAGCTGCTCCACGTTCTCGGTCAGGTCGCGCGAGGTCATGCCCTTGTGGACGTGCTCGTGCCCGGCGAGGGCGTTGAACTCCTCGATGCGGGCCTTCACGTCATGGCGCGTGACCTTCTCGCGCTCGGCGATCGAGGCCAGGTCGACCTGGTCGAGCACGCGCTCGTAGTCGGCGATGGCGGCGTCGGGAACCTCGATCCCGAGGTCCTTCTGGGCGCGCAGCACGGCGAGCCAGAGCTGACGCTCCAGCTTCACCTTCTGCTCGGGCGACCAGAGGGTGGCGAGCTCGGCGGAGGCATAACGTCCGGCGAGGACGTTCGGGATACGGGGCTTTGCGGGCGCGGCAGTCACGTGTACGGAGTTTACCGGGCGTCCCTACAGGCTCCGAACCATCCTCATGTGTAGGAACCTCCAGGTCAGAGACGCCTGGCCGGTCACTTCGGCGCCCGGGCCGCCCCGTGGGCGGCCCGGCACGCGACGGTCAGCCCTTCAGCGGGCCCCCGTTGATCGCGACGCGACGGCCGTAGCGGGTCAGCGGGTAGTAGTCGTACGTCGCATGGTGCTGGACACACCTGTTGTCCCAGAAGACCAGGGTGTTCGGGGCCCAGCGGACGCGGCAGGTCAGCATCGCGCGGTTCGGCACGAGGGCGAAGAGCATGTCGAGCACCGCACGGCTCTCGTCCTCCGACAGCTGCGGGATGCGGGAGGTGTACGCCTGGTTCACATAGAGGATCGGGCGGTCGGTCTCGGGGTGCCGGACCACGAGCGGGTGTTCGTTGACCGGGACCTCGTAGTTCGACGGCACGGTGTAGCCCCGGAAGCTCTGGTAGCCGTCGTGCACGGCGGTCAGGCCGTCGAGGAGGCCGCGCCAGGTGGGGGAGAGCATCTCGTAGGCCAGGTGCATGTTGGCGAAGAGCGTGTCGCCACCGCTCCCGCCTTCGGGCGTCTCGGTGATGTAGAGCATCGAACCGAGGGAGGGCTCGGCGTCCGCGGTGCCGTCCGCGTGCCAGGCGTTCCCCGCGACGTTCGCCGCCGCCGAGCTGGTCTTGATCTCCAGCACGTACGGGTCCCCCTCCGGCGGCGGGGGGTTGACCGGGCGCAGCTCACCGAAGTGCCCGGCGAGGCGCTTGTGCTGCTCGTCGGTGATCTCCTGGTCGCGGAAGACCAGGACGTGGTGGTCGAGGAAGGCAGTCTTGACTTCGGCCAGCTGCGTCTCGGACAGCTGTCCGAGGTCCACGCCGGAGACCTCGGCGCCGATGACGGGGGTCAGGGGAGCCACGGAGATCTCCCGGTACTCCCTCGGCGGCCTGGTCGTGATGGCTTCGAGGGCGTCAAGCTCGTACTGCTCCACAGGGTCCTCCTGGGGTTGCGGGGGGTCGGGGTGTCCGGGTGGTGCACAGGTGCCGGGGCCGTGGCGCGGCCCCGGGGTGACTGCGTGTCAGGGGCGGTGCGGTGCGGTGTGGCTCGCGATGTTGATCGCCTCCGCCACCGTTCCGGCGTGCGGCGGCCGGACAATGCCGTAGTGGTCCGTGGCCAGCACGCCCCACTCCAGCGTCTCCGGCAGCCGGGCACGCCAGCGGGCGCGCTGCTCAGCCGGGCTGCCGAGCGCGGGGAGCCCGGCGAACGGCCGCTCGGCCTGCCAGAGCCGGGTGGCGGTGGTGGCGATCCGGGGCACCTCGTGGGCGGCCATGCTGCGCAGGTTGGCCCGGCAGCAGCGGGCGAGCCGGTCGGCGTACGCACGGGCCTGCTGCCCCGCCGCACCGTCCCCCGCGATGCCGAGTTCGGCGGCGAACACCGCGCTGAGCTGGGTGTCGTCGTACCCCTCGAAGACCGTGCCGCTGCCGGGCGGCGGCGGGTCGACCAGGTGCAGCGAGCGGGCCGGGTGCCCGGCCGCCTCGGCCTCGGCCGCCATGTCGGCGGCGACCCAGGCCCCGAAGGACCAGCCCGCCAGGTGCCAGCGCCACGCCTCCCGGGGGAAGCGGGCCCGCAGCGCCGCCGCGTACCGCCGGGCGCGGTCGCGCAGCGTCCAGCCGGGCGGGGCTGCCTGCCGCAGGCCGGGGTCGGCGATCAGTACGACGGACAGGCCCGGGTCGAGCGCGGCGACCAGGGGACGGTAGGACTGGATGTCCCCGCCGACCGGGTGGATCAGGCACACCACGTCGGTGCCTGTGCCCTCCTGCCACACCTCCAGGGCGACCTCGTCGGTCTCGGTCTCCGTGTGGGTGTCCGCCGGGGCCGTCGGCTCGCCGCGCTGTTCGGCAAGCAGTTCCACGATCTCGGTGAGGCTGGCCCGGTGGCTGAAGGAGGCCAGGTCCAGCTCCACCCCGAAGTGCCGGTCGATCTTCTCGATGAGGTCCAGGAGGGTCAGCGAGTCGGCCCCCAGGTCGTACAGCGACGCGTCGGGAGCGAGGTCGTCGACGTCCAGCGCGGTCCGCGTCCATTCGGCCAGCAGCTCGCCGGGCGCCTGGCCCTCCTCCGCGGGCGCGCTGCTCTGACGCGGCGTGCCGGGCACCGGACCGGCGTAGAAGGCGCGGGACCGGTCGAGGTCCGTGGTGGACACGAGCACGTGCGGCAGCCGGAGTTCGAGCGCCCGCGCGAACGTACGCACTCCCTCGGCCGCGGTCAGGCCCACCTCCAGGTGCGCCTGGTGCCTGCTGTCGCTCCGCGGTCCGCGCACCGCCATGCCCGCCTCCCGCCACACGTCCCAGCCGATGCCGATCCGCGAGGTCCGCGCGGTCCGCCCCGTCCCGTCGCCGCCGTACTGGGCGAAGGCGTCGAGCAGGGCGTTGGTCGCCGCGTAGTCGTACTGGCCGACGCCGCCGAGCTGCGCCGACATGGAGGAGCAGTAGACCGCGACGTCCGGCAGGAACTGCTCGACGAGGAGTTCCACCAGCAGGGCGCCGCGCACCTTGGCGGCGTGCGCCACGTGTGCGGAGCCCGCCTCACGCAGGGACAGCAGACCGCCCGCAGGTACCCCGACGGCGTGCACCACGGAGGCCAGCGCCGCCGTGCGGGCGGCGATGAGGGCCGCCACTTCCTTCCGCGGTGTGACGGCGAGATCCGCCTCGACGAGATCGACGCGGTCCGCCCAGCGGGCCAGCTCCTCGGGCAGCCGCGGCCGCCGGGACAGCAGCAGCACACGTCCTTCGGTGTGCTGGAGCAGCCAGGCCGCGAGCCCGGTGCCGAGGCCGCCGGTGCCGCCCAGGATCAAGTGGTCGCCGTCCGCGGGAGCCGCCGCGGCCATCGCCGTCGCCCCCTCCGGAGCCGCCCCGCGCAGGGGCAGCATGACCTGCTCCCACCAGTAGCCCTCGCGCAGCGCCAGATGGCGCGGCGGTGGTGCGGAGGCCGACGCGACCAGCAGCGCCGACAGCTGCGGCGCCCAGCCGTCCGGGTCCTCGACGTCCACCCAGTGCCCGTCCGGGGCACCCTCCTGCGGCGCGACCTCGGTGACTCCGGCGAGCAGCGCCGCCTCCGGGCGGGTGACCGCGCCGAGCACAGGCCGGGCCCCGCACGACAGCCACCACGGCCGTACCGTCAGCTCCCGCGGCGCCCCTTGGAGGGCGCGGACCACGGCGGCGGGGGTGTCCAGGCAGGCCCAGACCGCCCGGTCGAGCGACTTGTCGCCGACCGACCCGTCGATGCCGAGCGGGAGCGTGTGCAGCCAGTCGACCTCCGCGCAGCCCTCCTCGGCGAGCGCGTGCAGGACGCGCCGCAACTGCTCGGGGTCGGCCGGGTCGGCCTCGAAACGGTCGCGCTCGGGGCGGGCGAAGTGTTCCGCCGCCCTGACCCACACCACGCGGCGGTGGCCCGCGGCGAGCACGGCCGGTGCGGCGCCGTCCGGCGGGCCGTCGGCGACGACGACCAACGTCCGCGCGCACGGCGCGACGGCGGGGCCCGCCGCGGCCCGCCGCAGCCGGGTCCACTGCGGCTGGTGCAGCCACTCCGTCTCGGGCAGCCGGACCGGTACGGCCACGACGTCGGACGCGGCATCCCCGCCGGTCGACGGGAGCGCCGGGGGCCGGGCGGCCGCGCGGGGCAGGTCGTAAGGAGAGAGGTCGAACGCCGGGGCGGGGAAGTCCCACGGCGGTTGCGCCGGGCCGTCCGGCCAGGCGAGCGCGCGGCCCGCCAGCCAGGCGTCGGCCAGCTCTGGCGCCGGGTGGCCCAGGGTCTCCAGGGCGGGACCGGGCACGGGCTCGGGCCGCGCCGCCGTAGCGGCCGCCGTGTGCAGCCAGGCGACCGCGGTCGCCGCGTCCGGGCAGACGGCGGCCGCACGCAGCGGGCCCTGCGGCCGCCCCGCCTGAAGGTGCCGGAGCGTACGGGCGTAGCTGTCGGGATGCCGGGTGAGGTGGTCGGCGACGCGTGCGGCGTCCGCGGCGAGTTGGGCCTCGCCGACACCCGAGAGCACGACGAGCGGCACGGCTTCGGAGCCCGTGACCTCCTCCGCGACCGGGACCGCGGACGGAGCCGCCGCCTCCACGATCACGTGCGCGTTGGTGCCGCCGATGCCGAAGCTGCTCACCGCGGCGACCCGCTCCCGGCCCTCCGGCCAGGGAAGCGCCTGCGTCGGTATGTAGAAGGGCGCCGGGGAGGGACCGATCTCCGGGTTGAGCGCGCGGAAGTCACGCGTCGGTGGAATCCGGCCGTGGTGGACCGCGAGCACCGCCCTGATCAGACCCACGGCTCCGGCGGCCGCGCCCAGATGGCCGATCTGACTCTTCACCGAGCTGAGGGCGCAATGGTCGGGCTCGTCCACCCCGAGGGCCTGGCGCAGCGCCCCTGCCTCCACCGGGTCGCCGAGCCGGGTGCCGGTGCCGTGTGCCTCGACGTACGCCACGTCGGAGCCCGCGCGGCCGCTGCGCGTCAGCGCGCTGCGGATCACCTCGCGCTGACCCGCCAGGGACGGGGCGCTGTAGCTGAGCTTGGCCGCGCCGTCGTTGTTCACCGCGGAGCCGCTGAGCACCGCGTAGACGGTGTCGCCGTCACGGCGCGCGCGGGCGAGCGGCTTGAGTACGAGCACCCCTGCGCCGCTGCCCCCGACGGTGCCGCCCGCGTCGTCGCTGAAGGGCCTGCAGTGGCCGTCGGGGGAGAAGATGTGCTGCGGACGGTAGCGGTATCCGTCGGACAGCTCCGGGTCGACGAGTACGCCGCCCGCGAGCATCACGTCGGCGTCGCCGAGCCGCAGCAGGGACGCCGCGAGGTGCACGGCGACGAGCGAGCTTGAGCACGCCGTCTGGCCCGCGAACGCAGGTCCGGTGAGCCCGAGGTGGAAGGCGACCTTGGTGGCGAAGAAGTCCTTCTCGTGGTGGAGGGCCAGCTGGAAGTCGTCGGGCAGCGCGTCGGGATCGGTGTCGCGGAGCATCGCCCGGAAGTAGGTGTTCTCGCCCGCGCCCGCGATCAGACCGGTCCGCAGCGCGCCGGGGTCGGCGATGCCCGCGTGGGCGAGCGCCTCGACGCAGGTCATGAGCAGTTGGCGCTGCTGCGGGTCCATCAGCCGGGCTTCCTGACGGCTGATGCCGAACCGTGCGGGGTCGAAGTCCAGCATCCCGTC
This sequence comes from Streptomyces sp. NPDC042371, assembly GCF_056437465.1. Taxonomy (NCBI): domain Bacteria; kingdom Bacillati; phylum Actinomycetota; class Actinomycetes; order Kitasatosporales; family Streptomycetaceae; genus Streptomyces; species Streptomyces sp. NPDC042371. The sequence continues at coordinate 86,860 of NZ_JBWKAP010000009.1, forward strand.
CAGCTGGCTGCGCGCGCCGACCAGGCCGTCCGGCGCGTCGAAGTACTCGATGCCGCTCCGCCCGGAGACGACGAGGTCCCAGAAGGCCGCGAGGTCGGGTGCGCCGGGTGCGCGGACGGCCATCCCGACGACAGCGATGGGGTCGTCCGCCGCCCCGGTGGGGGAGTTGGTCGTACGCGTATCTGCCACCGGGTCCGTGCGCTGGCGTTCTGTGCGCTGGAGGAATCCCGCCAGCTCCCTGGGAGTGACGTGTTCGAAGAGGTCGGCGACGGTGAAGCGGAGGCCGAGCCCCGCGGTGCAGCGCAGGTGGAAGCGCATCAGGCCGAGGCTGGAGGCGCCCGCCGCGAAGTAGGTCTGGTCCGCCGCGATGGGCAGGCCGGTCACTTCCTCGAACACGGCGGCCAGTTGAGCCTCCCGTGCGGACGGCGGCGCTGTGGTGTTCCCGCTGGGGGCGCCCCCGAGGTCCAGGCCGGGTGCGCGCAGTGCGGCGGCCCGGTCTAGCTTGCCGCTCGGGGTGCGCGGCAGCCGTTCGAGGAGACGGAAGCGCTCCACGCGTATGTGCCCGGGGAGCAGCCCGGCCAGGTGCTCGCGCAGCTCCGCGGGCGTCGGCGCGTCGCCGCGGCACTGGAGGCAGGCGACCAGCGACGCCCCTTCGACGGCGACGACGGCGCCGAGGACGGCGTCGTGGCGCATCAGCGCGGCCTCGACCTGTCCCGGCTCCAGCCGGTGGCCGCTGAGCTTGATCTGGTCGTCCGCGCGGCCGAGGCAGTGCAGCAGACCGTCGTGGTCGAAGCGCGCACGGTCGCCGCTGCGGTAGAAGAGCCCGTCGCCCGGGAGCCGGACGAACCGTTCCCGGTTCAGCGGGGTCTCGCCCAGGTAGCACGGCTCGTCCGGCACGCCGCCGATGAGCAGTTCTCCGGCGCCGCCGGGAGGCATCGGGAGGTCCGCCTCGTCGACGACGCGCAGCACCGCGCCCGCCACCGGGTGCCCGATCGCCGGGCGGTCCGGCCAGTCGGCCGGATCGCCGTCCAGGCACAGGGCGCTGACGACGTGCGTCTCGGTCGGGCCGTAGTGGTTGAAAAGCCGTGAGCCGGGCATCTCGGCGAACCACCGGCGGATGGCGCCGGTGCAGACGAGCTGCTCGCCCGCGGTCACCACCTCGCGCAGCCGGGCGGGGTAACGGCCCAGGTGCACGGCGTGTTCGGCGAGCAACTGCAGGGCCACGTACGGCAGGAAGAGCCGTTCGACGCCCTCCGACTCCAGCTGGTCGAGCAGCGCGGGGACGTCCCGTCGCAGGGCGGGATCGATCAGCCGCAGACAGCCGCCGGTGCACAGGGTGCCGAAGATCTCCTGGAAGGAGACGTCGAAGGAGAGCATGGCGAACTGCTGGGTCAGCGCGGGCGCGCCCAGGCCGCCGGGGCCCGCCTGCCAGTGCACCAGGTTGCTCAGCGTGCGGTCGAAGACCCGCACACCCTTGGGTCGGCCCGTGGAGCCTGACGTGAAGAGCGTGTACAGCGGTCGGGTGCCGCGGTGTGCGGGCAGCACCGGCCCGCCGTCGGCGGCCTCGGTGTCGGAACCCGCGTCGGACAGCGTGACGTGCAGGCGGGGCGCGCCGCCGGGGTCCACGCCGTCGAACGCCGTCCCGTCGCCCGGCATGAGCAGCACGCACAGCGGGTCGGTCTGCTCCAGCACCTGCCGCAGCAGCGCCGCCGGGTAGGACGGGTCGAGCGGCACCGCCGTCAGGTTCAGCCGGGCCAGCGCGAGGAGCGCCACCACGTGCTCGACGGACGGTTCCAGGAACAGCGCGACGTGGCTCTGTTCGTCCGCGTCCGGCAGCCGCAGCGTGTTGGCGAGTTCCGCGGCGAGCGCGGCGGCGTGCCGGTCGAGCGCAGCGTAGGAGAGTGCGCCCGTCGCGGTCCGCAGCGCGGGCGCGTCCGGGGCCCGGGCCGCCTGGCGGGCGAAGCCCTCGGCGACTGTGGTCCACGGCAGCTCGGCGGAGGCGCCCCGGCCCGGCTCGGGCAGCGAGCCGCGGTACGGCGCGGCCAGCTCCGCCGGTGTGGTGTCTGGGGTGCCGGACAACGCGGTCAGGCCCTGCCGGAAGAGGGCGGCCAGGGCGGCTGCCTGGTCGGCGTCGAGGCGGTCGTCGGCGTACTCCCAGAGACACTCGAGGCCCTCGGGGCGGTCGACGACCGTCAGGGTCACCGGGCACTTGGCCTCCGCGGCCACCGGCCACAGCGGCCGCGCGGCGCATCCGGGCAGCGCGAGGGAGTCGTAGTCGGTGTTCTCCAGTACGAGGAGGAAGTCGAACGGCGCCTCGTCCGCGGCGCCGTGCGGGCGCGCGGTCAGGACGTCGGCGAGCGCCACATCCTGACGCCCCATCAACTCCCTTACGGCGGAGCCGGTCCGCGCCACCTCGTCCCGCACGGTCCCCCGCGGGTCCACGGACAGCGGAAGGAGCACGGTGTTGGCGAACATGCCGACGCTGTCCGAGAACTCCCGCACGGGCCGGTGCGCGACCGGCGCCGCCACGCGCAGCCGGGTCCGGCCGGTCACGCCGTACAGCGCCCAGGCGTAGACACCGGCCAGCAGCTCGAAGCGCGTCAGGCCGAGGTCGCCGCAGAGCCGGTCCAGAGCGGCGCGGCCCGACGCGTCGAGCGCGTCGCACAGCAGCCGTCCCCCGGCGTCGTGTCCTGGCCGGGGCAGCGGGAGCTCCTGCGCTCCGCCGGAGTCCGCGGCGTCGGCGGCGGTCGCGGCGTACAGAGCCGACAGCTCGTCGCGCTGTGCCGCGTACCCGGGGCTCGTGTGCCAATGGCGCTGCCAGTCGGCGAAGTCCAGCGGCGTGGGCGTCCCGTCGGACGAGGTCGGCACCGCGTCGCCGGAGACGGCCGCGGCGTACCCGGCCGACAGGTCGCGCAGCAGCACGTTGACTGACCAGCCGTCCACGGCGACGTGGTGCAGGTGCAGCAGCAGCGTCCCGCCGTCCTCCGACGGCAGCCAGCACGCGCGCAGCATCCTGGGGGACGACAGGTCGAAGGGCACGGCGAAGAAGGCGTCCTGCGGATCGTGCCCCGCGCCCTCGGGAGCCCCTGCGCCCGACGCGTCCGCGTCCGTCCACGGGTCGTACGCCTCGCCCACCCGCTGCCACAGCCCGTCAGCGGTCGCCGCGAAACCGGTCCGCAGCGCCGGGTGCCGCGCGACCAGCGCGGCGAGAGCCGAACGCAGCGCCTCCCGGCGCACCGGGCCCGTGACGGCGAAGGCGAGGCGGACGTCGTAGGCGCGGGAGTCCGGGGACCGCTGCTGCAGGAACCAGAGACGTTCCTGCTCGCCGGTGGCGGGGCCGGAAAGGGCCCCGGCCGCGGTGGCTTCGGGAAGCGCGGGCGCGCCGTCGCCACGGGCTTCGCGCACGGCGTCCGCGACACCGGCGAGATCGCCGTGCAGCACGCGGTGGGCCGGTACCTCGCAGCCCAGGCGGCGACGGATCCCGTACCGCAGCCGAAGTGCCTTCAACGAGTCGCCGCCGCACGCGATCCACCGGTCCTCGGGGCGGAGCCCCGGCACGCCCAGGATCTCGCCCGCGAGGTCGAGCACCACGCGCAGCGGTTCGTCCGCCGCCTGGGGGGCGACGGCCGCCGGGCGGCTCGCGGCCTCGGGGCGCCAGGGCGCGGCGCCGCTCGCGCGGAGCGCCGCCTCGTCGACCTTGCCGTTGGCGGTGAGGGGCAGCGCGGGGACGCGGTAGAGGTGGTGCGGGCGCATATAGCCGGGGAGTGCGGCAGCCAGATGTTCCTCGAACCCGGCCCAGGTCAGGGCAGGTTCGGCGACGAGGTAGGCGAGCAGCTCCGCCGGGCCGCCCCGCTCGTCCTTGTGGGCGCACACGTGCACCTGTCGCACGGCGGGGTGCTCGGCGATGTGCCGCTCCACCTCGCCGGGCTCGATGCGGAAGCCGCGGACCTTGACCTGCCGGTCGGCGCGGCCGACGTACGTCAGGTCGCCGTCGGCCGCGCGCCGCACTAGATCACCGGTGCGGTAGTACGCGGTGGCCGTGCCGTCCTCGCCGGGCAGCGTCACGAAGCGCCGGGCGGTCTCCGCGGGCAGGTTGCGGTACCCCGCTGCGACACCGGTCCCGGAAAGGAGCAGTTCGGCCTCTTCACCGGGCACGACCGGCCAGGTGGTGCCCGGCGCGACCAAGGTGATGCCGGTCTGCGGCAGCGGGCGCCCGAGGGGCACGACGGAGGCGTCGAAGTCCCGCGGGATCGGGTGGTGCAGCGCGAACGTCGTGCACTCGGTGGGGCCGTAGGCGTTGTGGACCCGGGTGCGGCTCCCGGCGGCGGCGTTGTGGCGGTACCAGCGACGCACGAGCGGCGCGTTGAGCTGTTCGCCGCCGACGAGCAGATCTGTCAGACCGGAGAAGCAGCCGGGCTCCGTGTCCACCACCGCGTTGAACAGCGACGTCGTGACGAAGGCGGTCTGGACACGTTCCCGGCGCAGCACCGAGGCAAGCCGTTCCGGGGACTGCACGTCCTCGTCGGCGAGGACGACACAGCAGCCGCCGGTCAGCAGCGGCACCCACACCTCGAAGCTGAGCGCGTCGAAGGCCGGGTTCGACAGGAAGGCGAAGCGGGCGCCCTGCGCGTCCGGCAGGAACTCCGGGTCGGCCAGGCGCAGGATGCCCGCGTCGCGGACCTCCACGCCCTTGGGGCGTCCCGTGGTCCCCGAGGTGTAGAAGACGAAGGAGATTGGCGCGGGCGCGGCGGGCGGCGGCCCGTCCGCCGCGCGGACCGGCGCGTCGAGCAGCGCGTCGGCCGCGAGCGCGGTGACCCCGGCGGGCAGGCCGGAGAGGAGAGCCGGGGCGGACGGGAACGTGCCGTCGTGCACCAGGAGCCGGGCGCCGGAGTCGTCGAGGATGTGCCCGATGCGGTCGGCGGGGCTCAGCCGGTCGGCGGGGACGACCTGGGCGCCGAGCCGGAGCACGCCCAGCATGACGCAGACGAGCTGCCACGACCGGGCGAGCCCCACGGCGACCGCGTCGCCGGGGCCGATCCCGCGTGCACGCAGTCCGGCCGCGACGGCGGCGGCCGACGCGTCGAGCACGGCGTGGCTCAGGGTCCGGTCGCCGTCGACGACGGCAGGGGCAGTGGGGGTCCGCAGGCTCTGTTCGTGTACCGCTTGGGCCAGGCCGACGGAACGGGATGAGGTGCGCATCAGTCCTCGGTCGTAGCGGTCGTAGCGGGTGCGGCGGGGTCGCCATCCGGCTGGGCGAGCCGGTCCGCGATCAGGTCGGCGATCCGGGGGATCCGCTCGCCCTCCAGGACGTCCCAGTGGCCGCCGTCGACCATCTCCACGGTGAGCCCGGCTCCGGCGCGGGCGCGCCAGAACTGTCGCAGCGCCTCGCCCGCCGCCACGGGGTCACCGCCCTCGGCGACCTCCGCCTCGGCGGCCTGTACGAGGAGCAGCGGGGCGTCCGAGGGCCCCGGCACGTAGTCGCGGGCAGCCTCCCGGTTGTGGTTGTAGATCCGGAAGTACCGGTCGATCTGCGCGTCGTCGATCCCGGGGTACATGCCGTTGAAGCGGACCAGCTTGTCGCGGAACTCGGCGGCGTCGACCGGCGCGAACCTCGCCCGCTCCACCGGGTCGTCCGTCCCGTGCGTGTCGAGCAGCACCACGGACACCCCGTGGTGCCCGGCCAGCGCGAGCTTCCGGCCCATCTCGTGGGCGACGAGTCCGCCGAAGGAGAGACCGCAGATGACCAGGGATTCGTCGGGCTTGGTCTGCAGCAGCGTCAGATAGTGCTCCGCCATCGCCTCGACCGTGCGCAGCGGCTCCTCGCCCGGGTCGATGCCCTGTGCCTGGATCCCCTGCACGTGGATGCCGTCCGGCAGGGCGCCCGCCAGCGGGAGGTAGCAGAAGGCGGTGCCGCCCGCCGGGTGGACGCAGACCACGCGGCGTCCGTCGTTCCGGCCCGCCCGGATCTCGACGAGGCCGTCGTCGGGCGTCACCGGTGTCTGCCCGCGCAGCCGTGCCGCGAGCCGTTCCACCGTCGGGTACTGGAGGACGTCGCGGGTCGACAGGGTCTGGCCGAACTCCTCCCGGATCAGATGCGCCACCTTGATGGCGGAGAGCGAGGTGCCGCCCACCGCGAAGAAGTCGTCGGTGATGCCGATGTCGCGGTGCAGCAGCACCTGCCGCCATATTCGGTACAGCGCCATCTCGACCCGGTCGCGCGGCGCCAGGGTGTTGACCTGGTCGGACCGCGACGCGCGGGCACGGTCGAGGACTTCCTTGCGGTCCAGCTTCCCGTTGCGGTTCAGCGGCAGCCGCGGGAACTCGGCGAAGAGCGACGGAATCATGTAGTCCGGCAGCCGTTCGGCGAGCGCCGCGCGCCACTGCGCGGGCGTGGAGTCAGGGGCCTCGCCCCGTCCGATGCCCGCGACCAGGCACAGCTCCCCGGTCTCGTCCCGGTCGGAGAGGACCGCGGCCTCCTGCACACCGGGCAGCTCGCGCAGGGCCGCCGCGACCTCGCCGGGCTCGATGCGGAACCCGCGCAGCTTGACCTGGTCGTCGGCCCGGCCGACGAACTCGTAGTTCCCGTCGGGCAGTCGGCGCGCCAGGTCACCCGTGCGGTAGACCCGCTCGCCCGGTACGAACGGGTCGGCGGGGAAGCGCTCCTCGGTCAGGTCGGGCCGGTTCAGATAGCCCTGTGTGACACCGGCCCCACCGATGTACACCTCGCCGACGACGCCGGGAGGCACCGGCTCGCGGCGCCGGTCGAGCAGATAGATACGGGTGTTGTCGACCGGCCGCCCGATCGGCGAGCGCCGGTCCAGGTCCCGCGGCTCGTTGTGGGTGATGCTGTAGACGGTGGTCTCGGTCGGCCCGTAGACGTAGCAGACTCGCAGACCCGGCAGGGTCGCGCGCAGTCGCCACAGCGCCTGCTCGGGCAACGGTTCGGCGCCGGTGGCCAGTTGCCGCAGCGAAAGACCGTCGAGGCGGGCGGCCGGGTCCTCGTCGATCCAGGTGATGTACGAGGCGGGCAGCCACGCGTGCGCGATCCGGTGCTCCCGCATCCAGTCGAGCAGCACCCCGGGGTCGCCGCGCACTTCGTCGGGTACGAGATGCAGCACGCCGCCGGTGGTCGGCGGGATGAACAGCTCGTGCACGGACGCGTCGAAGCCGATGCTGGCCCATGCCGAGGACGCCGCACCGGGCAGGGCGCCGTAGGCGGCGAGCCAGTTCTCCAGCAGGTTGGCAACGTTGCCATGGGTCGCGGCGACGCCCTTGGGGCGGCCGGTCGAGCCCGACGTGTAGATGACGTAGGCGAGCTGCGAGGGCGACGGCAGCTCCCAGGGCGCGTCGTCGCGGTCCCCCTCGGCCTCCACCTCCGCCAGCTCCTGCCACGGCCCCGGCGGGTCGGCGACATCACCGAGCACCAAGGTCGGCGCGGCCTCCTCGACGATGGCCCGGAGCCGCCCGTGGGGCTGGCCGGGGTCGAGCGGCAGGTACGCGGCGCCCACCTTCAGAACGCCCCAGATGCCGACGACCAGCTCCGCCGTACGGCCGCAGTGCAGACCGACGACCTGACCGGGACGCACACCACGGGCGTACAGGGCGTGCGCGAGCCGATTGGCCCGCCGGTCCAGCTCCGCGTAGCTCAGTTGCGTACCGCCGCAGACCAGCGCCGGCTCGTCGGGCCGCAGCCGCACCTGCTCGGCGAAGCGCTCGACGGGCCCGGCCACCGGGCCGGAGGCGACCCGCCCCCGCCCCTCCGCGAGGAGTTCCGCGCGCTCGTCCGCGTCCAGCAGCGCGTACCCGGTGATCTCGCGCTCGGGGTGCCGGGCCAACTGCTCGAGCACGCGCGTGAAGTACCGGCCGAACCGCTCGGCCGTGTCGTGGTTGAACAGCGCGCGGGCGTAGTCGAGGTGCCCGACGACTCCGCCGTCCTCCTCGTTCAGCGACAGCGTGAGGTCGAACTTCGCGGGGGCGTGCGGGATGTCGAGGGGCTCGACCCGGGCGCCGGGCAGTTGGAGCTGGTCCTGGCGGGTGGCGCCCCACGCGAGCATCGTCTGGAACAGCGGGCTGTGGGAGAGGTCGCGGCGCGGGTTGACCGCGCTCACCACCCGCTCGAAGGGCAGGTCCTGGTGGTCGAGCGCTCCGCGCAGCGCCGCACGCACGCGACCGAGCGCCTCGGCACCGGTCGGATCGCCGGACAGATCGGTGCGCAGCGCGAGGGAGTTGACGTAGAAGCCGATCAGCTGCGCGTCCTCAGGACGGCGACGGCCCGCGACCGGAATCCCGACGACCGTGTCCGCCTCCCCGGAGAGCAGCCCGAGGAGGACGTGCCAGCCGGTGAGGACGGCGGTGAAGAGGGTGCCGCGCTCGGCGCGGGCGGCGGCGCGCAGCGCGTCCGTGAGCCCGGGGGAGAGGCGGACGGGGACCCGGCCGCCCGAGTGGTCCTGGAGCAGCGGACGCGGCCGGTCGGTCGGGAGCGGGAGCAGCGCGGGGGCGCCTTCCAACTGCTCCCGCCAGTAAGCGGTCTGCGCGGCGGCCTCCTCGCCCTCGACCCACGCGTGCTGCCGCGCCGCGTGGTCGGCGAACTGCGCGGGCAGCGGCGGCAACGGGTCCTGCTCGCCGCGCAGCAGGGCGGTGTAGACCGTGCTCAGCTCCGGCAGCATGATCTCCATCGACCGTCCGTCGAAGATGGAGTGATGCATCGTCAGCAGCAGGGCGTGCCGGTCCGGCGCGAGCGTGAGGAGGCGTCCCCGGGCGAGCGGCCCGGCGCCGAGGTCGAAGGGGGTCTCGCACTCCTCGCGCTGCCGGGCGACGAGGACCTCCTCGGCGTCAGGCCGGTCGGACAGATCCTCCGAGTGCAGCGCGAACCCGGCCCCGGGCGGCGCGACTTCCTGCCGCGCCTCGCCCTCCACCGCGACGAAACGGGTGCGCAGCGTCTCGTGCCGCGCGGCCACGGCGTCGAGGGCCCGTCCGAGCAGCGCCCGGTCCAGGTCGCCCTCGATGAGGTAGGCCATCTGCTCGTTGTACGCCGAGTGGGAGCCCTCGGCCTGCTCCAGCGCCCACAGGCGCTGCTGGCCGAAGGACGAGAGCGGCCGCGCACCGGACTCCGGTGCGCAGGAGGACACGGGGTGGGGGGTGTGTATCGCCGTCAAGGAGCGGTCCTTCTGCCGTGAGGTGGACGATCGACGCCGACGGAAGCCGCCGTGTGCGGCATTGCCGCCGCGGGCGGGTGGAGTGGAGAGTGCCGGGACGGCGTGGGCGGCGTGGGCGAATCGCGGACTGTCGTCAGGCCTGGTCAGAGGGTCAAGGGTCCGGCCAGCCACAATCATTGGCCTCGGTTCTTCACTGTGTCAACGGACTCATGTGCCCCGATTGCTGCCCGTTTGGGCATTGCGGGCAGAAACCCGGGCATCGAGGAGTGCCCTTCGGGCACCGGCACGAGGGGAGCGGCGCCGGGTGGGGAGCGCTTGACCCTCACGTGGCGTGATGCCGGATAGTCCGGGCCATGGAGGAGCACCTGACCGTGGGGCGCGTGGCCGAGCTGGCCGACGTGAGCGTCCGCACGCTGCACCACTACGACGAGATAGGCCTCGTACGACCGTCCGCGCGGACCGAGGCCGGGTACCGGGCCTACTCCGCGGGCGACGTCGAGCGGCTGCGCGAAGTGCTCGGCTACCGCCGACTCGGCTTCGGACTGCGCGAGATCGCGGGCCTGGTCGACGACCCGGCCACCGACGCGGTCGCGCACCTGCGCCGGATGCGCGGCCTGCTCCTTGAGCAACGGGATCGCGCCGCCGCCACGGTGACCGCCATCGACCGGGAGCTGGAGGCACGGGCCATGGGGATCAGGACCACGCCGGAGGAGCAATTGAAGATTTTCGGAACGCAGTTGTACGACACCATCGGGTCCGCCTATCCGGCGACGCGGCGCACCGAGCCGCGGATCGCCGAGAGGATCTGGGACGCACTCGGGGACGCGCAAACGGTGTTGAACGTCGGGGCGGGCACCGGCTCCTACGAGCCTCTGGACCGCGACGTGACGTCGGTGGAACCGTCGGCCGTCATGCGGGCGCAGCGTCCAGCGGGCGCGGCGCCGTGCGTGGCCGCCGCCGCGGAGAGCCTTCCCTTCGAGGACCAGTCCTTCGACGCCGCGATGGCGGTGAGCACCGTTCACCACTGGCCGGATCCGGTCGCCGGGCTGCGTGAAATGCGGCGCGTGGCCCGCCGGGTGGTCGTGTTCACGTACGACGCGAGTGACACCGGCTGGCGGCAACGCTTCTGGCTCACCCGCGACTATCTGCCCGAGTTCGCAGGCCTGCTCGCCGACTGGCCCTCACTGGCCGACCTGGCCCGTGCGATCGAGGGCCGCGCGGAACCGGTGCTCGTCCCGTGGGACTGCGCCGACGGCTTCTTCGAGGCCTACTGGCGCCGCCCCGAGGCGTATCTGGAGGAACACGTGCGCCGCGCGGTGTCGGTGTGGACCCGAGTCGGCCCGGAGGCCGAACAGCGCGCGGTGGACCGGCTCCACGACGACCTCTCCTCGGGACGGTGGGCGGAGCGCAACCGCCACCTGGTCGCCCTCGACGCGGCCGAGCTGGGCCTCCGCCTGCTGGTGGCCTGACGAGAACGGCGCGCCCGTCAGGAGTCGAAACGGTCCCGGGCGCTCTCGATGTGACCGAGGTGCTGCTGGGTCCAGCCGCAGATGACGTCGACCGCGGCGCGCAGGGCCCGGCCAGGTCCTGTGAGGGTGTACTCGACCCGTGGCGGCACGGTGGGGTGCACTTTCCGGTCGACCAGGCCGTTGCGCTCCAGCATGCGCAGGTTCTGGGTGAGCATCTTGTGGCTGATGCCCTCGACCTCGTCGCGCAGCTCGCTGAAGCGCAGGGTGCCCTCGCCGAGCGCCTCGATGATCAGGAGCGCCCACTTGTTGGCGACGTCCGAGAAGATCTCCCGCGCCAGGGAGTCCGCGCGCCGCAGGTCGGCGTCCTCGGGCAGGCCGTTGAGCTGCAGTTTGGTCCCCACCAGGTCCCCCAGTCACCGAAAAACACGTTCTTCCAGGTCGGCGCTGACTCTCCTACGGTTCCTGAGTAACCACAAGAGAGCACAGCGCAGACGTCGTGGAGGGAGTGGCCTCAGCGACCGTCGAGGAGTCGCAGGCCCAAGGGGGTCGCGGTGTGCAGGACCCGCTTTCCGTTGCGTCGGGACGCGATGAGTCCTCCCTCCCGCAGCACTGCGAGTTGCTGGCTCGCGCTCGGCAGGGAAACCCCTGTCGCGTGGGCGAGTTCGGAGGTGGTGGGGCAGGTCTGCACGGCGGTCTCGTACAGGAGCGCGGCGCGGGTCGGCCCCAGCAGCCGGGCCAGCGACGCCGGGGAGGCGGCAGGCGACGACGGGGTCTTGTCAACCGGATAGACGAGCACCGGACGCAGCTGGGTGTCGGCCAGGGTGATGGGGCGCCGCCAGCAGAAGTACGACGGGACCAGGAGCAGGCCCCGGCCCTGGAGGTACAGGTCGCGCTCAACCGGATAGTCGACCGCGAGCACCGGCGGCTCCCACACGGCCATCGGCCGCAGGCTGTTCAACAGGGCCCGCGTCCCGCCGTCCATGAGGGCGCGGGTGCGCAGGGCCCGGTCCGTCGCCGTGGCCGTGTCGATGCGCTTCCACACCGGCGCGATGAACTCCCGGTGGTAGGTACGGAGGTTCCCGCCGAGCGCGGTCAGCGCCGCCCTGTCACCGCGCGCCAACTCCGCACCCGCCCAAGGGCGCCCACCGCCCGCCGACAGCAGGGACAGCTCGTGCCGCAGCCGACGGCGCGGCGTCGCGAGCACCCGGTCGATGCCGTCCCGCAGCTCATGGGGCCCGACTTCGACGGGCGGGGTGAGGAAGTCGGGGAAGTAGGCCGCACGCGGCACCAGACTGCACAGCGCCGACGCCACCCCTCGGCCCGCCCGCCCCTGCCGGACCAGCCCACCGGCCATCCGCCGCCATGGCGCGAACGCGAGGGCGCCCTCGCGTGTCTGCAAGCGGCACAGGCTGCATACGATCTCCCACAGCGGATCCGGACGCCGGGCAAGTCGTACGTTCGCCAAGTCGTCGCCGGTGAAATGGATGCGCAGCATGGCTTCCCCCCGTTGGCCTCCGACGCTCGACCAAGTTTCCGGCACGCACGACATCCCGGACGAGGGCCCATCTCGGCCAGGCGTTATCCTGTGGCCGCGACCGATGACAAAGTCCTGTATCCAGCGGCTTTTCGGGAGGAAACGGTCGCGCCACACAGGCAGAAAGCTCAGATTGTGGACTACCAGGCCGTTCTCGAAGAAGTCGCCGCCTATGCCTGGCCGTTGGTGGGCCGGGGCCAAGTGGCCCAGTACATTCCGGCGCTCGCGGACGTGGACGCCGAGCGTTTCGGCATGGCGGTCGCCGACGTCAACGGCGAGGTGCACGGGGTGGGGGACTGGGAGGAGCCGTTCTCCGTCCAGTCCATCTCCAAGGCCTTCAGCCTCGCGCTCGTCCTCGCCGAGGGCGGCGAGCGGATCTGGGACCGGGTCGGCACGGAGCCGTCGGGCAACCCCTTCAACTCGCTCGTCCAGCTCGAGTACGAGAGCGGCATCCCGCGCAACCCGTTCATCAACGCCGGAGCGCTGGTCGTCACGGACCGGCTGCAGAGCCTCACCGGAGACGCTGGCACGACGATGCTGGAGTTCCTGCGCGCGGAGAGCGGCAACCCGGACGTCGCCTTCGACCCGGTGGTGGCGGCCTCCGAGGCCGAGCACGGCGACCGCAACGCGGCCCTGGCGCACTTCATGGCGAGCTACGGCAACCTCGACAACCCCGTCTCCACGGTCCTTGAGCACTACTTCCGGCAGTGCGCGATCCGCATGAGCTGCCGCGACCTCGCCCTCGCGGGGGCCTTCCTGGCCCGGCACGGACTGCGCCGCGACGGCACCCGCCTGCTGCCCGCGCGCGAGGCGAAGCAGGTCAACGCGGTCATGCTCACCTGCGGTACGTACGACGCGGCGGGCAGCTTCGCCTACCGCGTCGGCCTGCCGGGCAAGAGCGGCGTCGGCGGCGGCATCGTCGCGGTGATCCCGGGGCGCTGCACGTTGTGCGTCTGGAGCCCGGGCCTGGACACGTACGGCAACTCCGTGGCGGGCGTCTCCGCGCTCGACCACTTCACCACGGTGACGGGCTGGTCGGTGTTCTAGAGCTCCTTCGCCGGGTGCCGCGGGGCAGGCGGGGCTTCCGACACAGGCCCTAAGGGAGCGGGCCGTCGTAGGGGAGCAGGTCGGGGCGCTTCGGTGCGCGTCCGTCGCCGGACGAGCGGCCGGTGAGGCGGCGGCCTATCCACGGGCCGAGGTACTGCCTGGCGAACCGGGCGTCGGCGATGCGGCGCGTGGCCCAGCCCGGCGGCACGGCGGCGGGCAGCGGCGTCTGCCAGTCGTCCTCCGGGGCGTGGCCGAGCGCCTGCCACACCGCCTCGGCGATCCTGCGGTGCCCCTCGGCGGTGGGGTGCAGCCGGTCCACGTCCCACATGCGCTGGTCGCCGAGGACGGCCGCGCCGTAGAGGTCCACGACGATCGCGTCGTGCCGGGACGCCAGGTCGTCGACGTACGAGTAGAGCTCCTCCATGCGCGGACGGAACCGCTCCATCACCGGGCCGTTCCGTCCCGGGCTGCGCATCAGGACGAGCTGCTTGCAGGAGGGGGCGAGCCGTTCGACGGCCTCCTCGAGCAGACCACGGACCCGGCCCATGTCGCACTTGGGGCGCAGGGTGTCGTTGAGGCCGCCCACCAGGGTGACCACGTCGGCCTGCATCGCGGCCGCGACATCCACCTGCTCGGCGACGATCTGGCCGATGAGCTTGCCGCGCACGGCGAGGTTCGCGTAGCGGAAGCCGGGGCTCTGCGCGGCCATCCGGGCGGCGAGGAGGTCGGCCCACCCGCGGTAGGTGCCGTCGGGCAGCAGATCCGACATGCCCTCGGTGAAGGAGTCGCCCACCGCGACGAGACTGGTGTAATTGACATTCATCTGCATGGCGAAAGTGATCGTAACCCGCCGGGCCGTCCGGCGGGGCGGTGCGGCGGATCTGGGCAGCGCGGCCCGACGGCGGTATGTCATAGGCACGCCATCGTCACGAGAGAGCGAGCCACCATGTGGACCGCAGCCTTCTGGAAGGCCACCACGGAACGTGCGATCCGCACCTTCGCGCAGGCGCTGGCCGCCGTGCTGGTGGCGGGGGCGACCAGCCTGCTGGACGTCGCGTGGGGCGCGGCCTTCGCGACGGCGGGGCTGGCCGCGGTCCTTGCGGTCCTGACGGCGATCGGCACCTCGGAGGTCGGGGCGGCAGGACCCGGCATCACCGAGCAGCCGACCACGAAGGCGAAGAAGCCGAAGAAGCCGAAGACGGCGGGAGAGCCCGCGGTCTGAACGTGGGACCGGGCCGGGGCCACGAAGACGCCGCCCCGGCCCGGTCCCACCCCTTACCGGCTCACACCGGTTACCGGCTCACACCGGCTGGCCGAAGAGCCGCTGCAGGACGTCCTCCATCGTGACCATCCCGGCGAGCCGCCCGTCCGAGCCGAGCACCGCCGCCACATGGGTACGGCTGCCGCGCATGGCGGTCAGGACGTCGTCCAGCGGTGTCGTCTCGCGCACCTGGGCGATCTTGCGCATGTCCGGCACCCGGAACGGCAGATCGCGCGGCGCCCGGTCCAGGGCGTCCTTCACGTGCAGATAGCCCACGATCCGGCGGCCGTCGTCGACCACGGGGAAGCGGGAGAACCCGGACTCGGCCGAGAGTGCCTCCAGCCGCTCCGGAGTGACGCCCACGCGCGCGTAGACCACGTCCTCCAGGGGCAGGACCACGTCCCTGACCGGGCGGCGGCCCAGTTCGAGCGCGTCGTGCAGCCGCTCCTGCGCACGGTTGTCGATCAGACCCGCGTCCCCGGAGTCCTTGACCATGCGGGCGAGGTCGTCGTCGGAGAAGCTCGCCGACACCTCGTCCTTGGCCTCGACGTGCAGCAGCTTCAGCAGGCCGTTGGCGAACGCGTTGATCGCGAAGATCACGGGGCGCAGCGCCCGCGCGAGCGCCACCAGCGGCGGGCCGAGCAGCAGCGCGGAGCGCACGGGCTCCGCGAGCGCGATGTTCTTCGGGATCATCTCGCCGAGCAGCATGTGCAGATACGTGGCCAGGGCCAGCGCGATGACGAACGAGATCGGGTGGACCAGGCCGTGCGGCACGCCCACCGCGTCGAACGCGGGCTCCAGCAGATGCGCGATCGCAGGCTCCGCGACGATACCGAGGACGAGCGTGCACAGCGTGATGCCCAGCTGCGCCGCGGCGAGCAGCGCCGACACGTGCTGCAGGCCCCACATCACGCTCTTGGCGCGCTTGTTCCCCTCCTCCGCGTGCGGCTCGATCTGGCTGCGGCGCACGGAGATCAGGGCGAATTCGGCGCCCACGAAGAAGGCGTTGACGACGAGCGTCGCCAGACCGATCAGCAACTGAACGGCGATCATCGGACATCCTCCTCGTGGTCGTCGGCGGCGAGCGGAGCGTGCAGCATGACGCGGGCGGCGCGGCGCCCGGCCGCGTCGACGACGTCGAGCCGCCAGCCGCCCACCTCGACGCTGTCGCCGACGGCGGGAATGCGGCCGAGCTCCGTGGCGACGAGTCCGGCGAGCGTCTCGTACGGCCCGTCCGGCGTCCGGAGGCCGACCCGCGCGAGCTGGTCGGTGCGAGCCGCGCCGTCGGCGGAGTAGAGCGTCCTGCCGTCGTCGTCGGTGCCCGCGTGGGCGATGTCGGGCGTCTCGTGCGGGTCGTGCTCGTCCCGCACCTCGCCGACGACCTCCTCGACGATGTCCTCCAGGGTGGCCACCCCGGCGGTGCCGCCGTACTCGTCGATGACCACGGCCATCGTGCGCTTGCCCGAAAGGCGGTCCAGGAGCCGGTCGACGGTGAGCGTCTCCGGCACGAGCAGGGGCTCGCGCATCAGCTCGGCGACGGGCACCCGCTGCCTGCGCTCCGCGGGCACGGCGAGCACGTCCTTGATGTGCGCGACGCCGACGACCGTGTCCAGGTTTCCGCGGTACACGGGAAAGCGGGAGAGGCCGGTGGCGCGGGTGGCATTCGCGACGTCCTCGCACGTGGCGTGCACGTCGAGGGCCATGACCTGCACGCGGGGCGTCATCACGTTCTCCGCCGTGAGGTCGGCGAGGTTCAGCGTGCGCACGAACAGCTCGGCCGTGTCCGCCTCCAGGGCGCCCGCCTTCGCGGAGTGGCGGGCCAGGGCCACCAGCTCCTTGGGGCCGCGCGCGGAGGCGAGCTCCTCTGCGGGCTCGATGCCGAAGCGGCGTACGGAACGGTTCGCGGTGTTGTTGAGATGCGCGATGAACGGCCGGAACGCGGCGCTGAACAGACGCTGCGGCGTGGCCACCCGCTTGGCGACGGCGAGCGGCGAGGAGATCGCCCAGTTCTTGGGCACCAGCTCGCCGATGACCATCAGGAAGACCGTGGACAGCGCCGTCCCGATCACCAGGGCGATGGAGGACGCCGCCGACCGCGGTATGCCGAGGTCGCGCAGCGGGCCCGCGATCAGCGCGGCGATGGACGGCTCGGAGAGCATGCCGACCACCAGGTTGGTGACGGTAATGCCCAGCTGGGCGCCCGAGAGCTGGAAGGTGAGGTTCTTGACGGCTTTGAGGGCACCGGCGGCGCCGCGCTCGCCGCGCTCGACTGCCCGCTCGAGCTCGCTGCGCTCGACCGTCGTGAGGGAGAACTCCGCGGCGACGAACACACCGCACGCCAGCGAGAGCAGCACCGCCACGAGGAGCAGAAGCACTTCGGTCATCGGGTCACCTCCGTCCCATGATCGGGCAGGGGCAGGAGGAATGCGCGATGTCGGGTACTGGGAGGCTCGCCCATGGGCGGACGCTCACACCTTTCAGTTGGATACGAGTGGTGGGTCCATGGTAAAGGATCAGCAAAGCCACTCGAACCTCTGTCGGGGTTTACCGAGTACCCGCGGACAGCGGCTTCACCCAGCGGCTCCACTGCGGTTCCGGAGCGTAGCCCGCCGCACGCCACGCGTGGTGGGCGAGATCATTGCCGTCCAGGACCATCGCGTCACCGCGGCGCCCGCCGAGCCGCACGAACCGCTCCTCCGCGGCGGCGAGCAGCGCCGAGCCCACGCCCCGGCGGCGGTGGTCCGGATGCACCGCCAGCCGGTAGAGGTGGCAGCGCCAGCCATCGAAGCCCGCGATCACCGTCCCCGCAAGCTCGCCGTCGCGCTCGGCGAGGATCAGGGCCTCCGGATCGCGGGCGACGAGCCGCTCCACGCCGGAGCGGTCGTCGCTGATGCTCGTGCCCTCGGCGGCCTCCTTCCAGAAGGCGAGCACCGCATCCAGATCCCCGGCCGCCGCGGCCCGTATTCGAAGATCGCTCATACGGCCATCCCATCACCGGCCGCCGCCCCGGCGCGCGAAATTTCCAGGATGTGGACGGCCGTGATGTACGAGAAGCCGTACCGCTCCCGCTGGGCGCGCAGCTGGTCGGCCATCTGGCGGACGGTGCCGATGAGCAGGATCGGGAGCCCGCCGAGGGGCCAGTCCATCACTCGTGCGCGATGGCCGCCAGTACGTTCATGCGCGAGGCGCGCAGCGCGGGCAGCAGCGCCGCCGCCAGGCCGACGACCACCGAGCCGATCACCACCGCGACGATCGTCGTCCAGGGGAACGCCAGCTCCTTCATGCCCTGCAGCGCGAGCACCTGCTGCACGGCGACGCCCCAGACCAGCCCGAGCGCGAGCCCGAGCAGCGCCCCGAACACCGCGATCACCACCGATTCCAGACGGATCATCCGGCGCAGCTGACGCCGCCCGAGGCCGATGGCGCGCAGCAGCCCGATCTCCCGGGTGCGCTCCACGACAGACAGGGCCAGGGTGTTCACGACGCCCAGCACCGCGATGACGATCGCGAGACCGAGGAGGGCGTAGACGAGGTAGAGCATCACGGCGATCTGCTGCCGGATCAGCTCCTTGTAGTCGGCCTGGTCGCGCACCTGCACCTGTGGATAGGGGTCGAGGCTCTTGTCCAGGCGGGCACGCAGGGTGTCCGCGTCCGTGCCGGACGCCGCGTTGACGTACAGCGCGGAGTCCTGGCCGCCCGGCACGTACTTCTCGACCGTGCCGAACCCCATGAAGAGCCCGCCCTCGACGCCGAAGCCCTCGGGCGAGTCCTGGTCGGTGAGCGCGCCGACGGTCAGCTTCGTGCCGCGCCCGCCGGGGAACGTCGCCTCCAGTACGTCACCGATGCGCACCTTGTGCTTCTTCGCGTAGTCCACGTCCATGCCGATCCGCCCCGCGGCGAGCGCGGCCCGCGAACTGCCCTGCGCGTACGTCACCTTGGCCACCTCGTCGAGCTGCGGGTCGTAGCCCGCGGCGGTCGACTCGACGTTCTTGCCGTCGGGCAGCGCCAGTTCGATGGGGGTGAAGCGCTGGCGTACGACGAGCCCCGCGCCCTCGGTGTCCTCGACCTTCCCGGTGATCTCCGACGAGAACGGCATGAAGTTGCTGTTCTGCACGACGAAGTCCGCGCCGAGCGTCTTGTCGATCTGCCGGTCGAACGACTTCGTCATCGAAGCGCTGGCCACCGAGAGGCCTCCGACCAGCGCGAGCCCCACCATGAGCGCGGCCGCGGTGGCGCCCGTGCGGCGCGGGTTGCGCAGCGCGTTGCGCTGGCTCATCCGGCCGACGGAGCCGAAGACCGCGGGGAAGACGCCGCCGAGGACCCGGATCACCGGGCGCACCAGGAGCGGCCCCGCGATGACCGTGGCGATCAGGGTCAGGACGATGCCGAGGCCGAGGAGCGACGCCGCGGACGAGGTCTTCTCCGCGTTCGCGCAGCCGACCAGGGCGGCGGCACCGGCCGCGCCGACGAGGGCACCGGCGACAGCCCGTACCTTCAACGGCCGCCCCACACCGGCGATCTCGGCGTCCGCGAGCGCGGCCATCGGCGAGACGTGCGCGGCCCGCCGGGCGGGGAGGTACGCCGCGACGAACGTGACGCCGACCCCGACGACGTACGAGGCGACGGGCGTCGCCCACCCGATGACCATCTCCGTGGACTTCAGGTTCATGCCGAGCAGGCCCATCAGCTTGATCAGGCCGAGAGCAAGACCTACGCCCGCGGCGAGCCCCAGCGTCGAGCCGACGAGCCCCAGCAGGAGCGCCTCGATGAGCACCGACCGGCGCACCTGCCTGCGGTCGGCGCCGAGCGCGCGCAGCAGGCCCAGTTCGCGGGTGCGCTGTGCGATGAGCATCGAGAAGGTGTTGACGATCAGGAAGATGCCCACGAGCACGGCGACACCGGCGAAGCCGAGCATCACGTACTTGATGACGTCCAGGAAGCCGCCGAGCTCGGACGCCGCGGACTCGGCCTGCTCGTCGGCGGTCTTCAGGTCGTAGCCTGAGCCCAGTTCGGCGCCGATGCGGCGCTTGAGCGTCGTGTCGCTCACGCCGTCGGCGGCGGTCACGTCGATGCTCGTCGCCACCCTCTTCGAGCCGAGCAGCTCGCGCTGGGCGCTCGCGGTGTCCAGGAAGACGAGTGCAGCCCCGGGGTTGGTGGTGGTGAAGGTGGCGATGCCGACGACCTCGACCTTGAACGAGCCGGGGCGTGCGAGGACGGTGAGCGTGTCCCCGATCTCCACGTTCTTCTTGTCGGCCGTGTCCGCGTCGATCATCGCCTGGCCGCCGCCGCGCGGGGCATGGCCCGAGGTGAGCTCCACGGGGCTGCGGTCGGTGGGGTACCAGTTCGTGGCGATCGTGGGAGCGCCCGTCGTGGAGCCCACGGATTCGTTGTCGCGGTCCACGATGGTGATGTTGTCGACGGACACGTCGATGTGGGCCGCCGCGACTCCGGGAACCCCGGACACCTGCTCCTTGAGGTGCGCCGGGACCGTCGGCGTCTGCCCGGAGGGCACCGCTTCGTCGAGGTCCTCCTTCGGCTCCACCGTCACATCGGCGGAGGTGGAGGCGAACAGGCGGTCGAAGGTGCGGGTGACCGTGTCCGAGAAGATCAGGCTGCCCGCGACGAACGCGACCGAGAGGATGACGGCAAGCGCGGAGAGCGCGAGCCTGCCCTTGTGCGCGAGGAAGCTCCTGAGCGTCGCCTTCAGCACCGCGGCCCCCTGCTCAGCTCTGCTCGGACGGGCGGTCGGCGGGTGCGTGCGCTGGTTTTTCGGGTGCGTCGGGCGCCGCCGCGTGCAGGGCGTCGAACCTCTTCATGCGCTCCAGGACCGCATCCGCCGTCGGCCGCGCCATGTCGTCCACGATCCGCCCGTCGCCGAGAAAGAGGACCAGGTCGGAGTGGCCTGCCGCGCTCGGGTCGTGGGTCACCATCACCACGGTCTGGCCGAGCTGGTCCACCGCGTCGCGCAGGAAGCCCAGGACCTCGAGACCGGCCCGCGAGTCGAGGTTGCCCGTCGGCTCGTCGGCGAAGATCAGCTCGGGCTTCGCGGCGAGCGCCCGCGCGCAGGCCACCCGCTGCTGCTGACCGCCGGACAGTTGCGCCGGGCGGTGCTTCAGCCGGTCCCGCAGGCCCAGCGTGTCGATGACGTGCTCCAGCCAGTCGCGGTCGGGCCGCTGTCCCGCGATGTCCATCGGGAGCGTCATGTTCTCCAGGGCGTTGAGCGTGGGGATGAGGTTGAAGGACTGGAACATGAAGCCGATGCGGTCGCGCCGCAGCCGGGTCAGCTCGCGCTCCTTCAGGCCCGTGATCTCGGTGTCGCCGAGCCACACCTGGCCCGCCGACACGCTGTCGAGCCCGGCCAGGCAGTGCATAAGGGTGGACTTCCCCGACCCGGAAGGGCCCATGACGGCCGTGAAGCGCCCGCGTGCGATGTCCACGTCGACTGAGTCGAGGGCGAGGACGGTCGTCTCGCCGGAGCCGTACGCCTTGGTGAGGCCGCGAGCACGCGCGGCGATCCCGGCGGGCTCCGAACTGTCCGTGAACGGTGCCGAAGCAGGTGTGGACAAGGCGGCCTCCTGGGTTGTGGCCGTTCCAACTCCCGTATTGCCGCCGAGAGTAGTGGGGCTCCCCGGGTGTCCGGTATCCCTCCGAGGTCGGGCCCCGGAACGTATGTAAGGGGCATGGTCCTGGCGGTCTTGTCGTGCTAGCGCTCCGGCGCTAGCTTGACGGTATGGCGAAGACTCAGCTGAACGTGCGGGTGGACGAGGACACCGCCCGGGCCGCGCGGGAGCGCGCCCTGGCCCGAGGAATGAGCGTCAATCGCTACATTGAAGAACTGGTCAAACAGGACGCAGGCGAAATCGGACACACCTTCGTGGAGTCCGCCGCCGACTTCATGAAGCAGTACGAATCCGTCTTCGCCGAGGAGTTCGGCGTCGAGCGCGAGGGCAGCCGCCCGCTGCGTGAAGGTCGTCGCTGAGCCGTTGAACCTCAGAATCGACCTTGCCTGGCTCCTGATGATCGCCGAACACAAGACGCCCGGAGACCCCCAGGTCACCGACTGGGGCGCACTCGTCGCCGCCGTGAGCAGACACGAGGCGGAGATATTCGGCGTTCCCGTCTACGAAACGCCGCACGACCGCGCCGCTGCGCTCCTCCAGGTCCTGCTGCACATCCCGGCGCTGGAGCGCTCCAACGCCCTCTTCGCCTCCTCCGTCGCCTACGCCTACCTCGTCTCCAGCGGCCTGAAGGTCGTCACCTCGCCCGAGCAAGTGCGTGACCTCGCCCGGCTGGTCAAGGAGGGCGACGCGAGCGTGCACGCCATCGCGGAACAACTGCGCCAGTGGAGCCTGTGAGCCCGCCACGGGCCGGGCGCTGACACCGGCGTGTCAGGGAGCGTCGGGGCGGTACGCCGTACCGAGCACGCAGTACGACGTCGGCAGGCGCGGCCCCTTCGCGGGCACCAGCAGCCGCCGGTGCGCACCGAGCTCGAAGCCCGCCTCGCGCAGCGCCCCGATCGTGTCCCGCGAGACGTGACAGCCGCCGAACAGGGGAGGCCACACCGTGCGGTCCAGGACGCGCTGGGCGCCCACCATCAGCTTCCCCGGCGCCCTGCCGTGCTCGAAGAACCGCAGCTCACCGCCGGGCCTGAGCACTCTTCGCAGCTCGCCGAGCGCCCGCGGCACATCCCGCACGCTGCACAGCACCAGCGAGACGACCGCCGCGTCGAACGCCTCGCTCTTGACGGGCAGCGCCTCTGCGGCGCCCGGCACGACGTCCACCGGCACGTCCGCACGCAGGGCCGCGGACACCGCAAGCCGCCGCAGCAGCCGCTCCGGCTCGATCGCCACCACTTCGGAGACCGCACCCGGGTAGTGCGCGAAGTTGAGCCCGTTGCCCGCCCCGACCTCGATGACCCGGCCGGAGAGACCGGCGAGCAGCTCCCGGCGGTGGACGCCGATC
Source organism: Streptomyces sp. NPDC042371 (assembly GCF_056437465.1). Lineage (NCBI taxonomy): Bacteria > Bacillati > Actinomycetota > Actinomycetes > Kitasatosporales > Streptomycetaceae > Streptomyces > Streptomyces sp. NPDC042371. The sequence continues at coordinate 109,288 of NZ_JBWKAP010000009.1, forward strand.
ACGGACTCGGCGGCGACGCTCTGCCGGGCGTAGAAGCGGGCGAAAACGGGGTGGTGCACGACGTCCCGGGACACGGGCTTGGCGGAGCGCGGCGACATGGGCCCTCCTCGGCGGAGATCCTCGGCGGATCGAGCGGATACCGCCATGGTGCCCGGACGGCGGGGCGCTCGACCCTCGAAGCGGACGCGCCTCGCCGACCGCGCCCCAGGAGTCACCCGCCCCACCGTCCCGCTCACCGCGTCACTGCACGAGCGCTCCGGGTGCCTCCCGCTCGGCGAAGGACACCGCGTCCCACGTGCCGCCGAGCTCCGGCCCCAGCCAGCTCCCGGCCGCGGCGCGGAAGGCGGCCCCTTCGAGCGCCCCGGCCCCCTCCGGAATGGCGCCGAGCAGCGGTGTGCCCGCGTCCTTCGGCAGGTCCGCCAGGTTGCAGCGGGACGCCAGGTCGGGCACGGACGGCCAGCTGCCGACCAGCGGACCCAGCTGGCGCACGCCGCGCGCCCGCAGCGCCTCCGCCGTCAGGCCCGTCGTGTTGAGCGAGCCGAGGCCCGCCGACACCACCATCAGAACCGGCGCGCCCAGGAGCCGGGCGGCGTCCGCGAGGGTGCCGCCCTCGTCGTCGAGGCGCACCAGCAGACCGCCCGCCCCCTCGACCAGCACCAGATCGTGCTCGGTCGCGAGCTTCGCCGCCGCTTCGGCCGCCTCGTGCGGGTGGACCTGGGCACGGCCGGACCGCCGCGCCGCCACGTCGGGCGCCAACGGCTCGGGATAGCGGGCGAGTTCACGCGTGGTGATGCCGTCGCCCGCCAGCCGCAGCACCTCCTGGGCGTCGCCGGGCTCACCGGGGCCGACCCCGGTCTGTGCCGGTTTGAGCACCGCGACGCTGCGCCCGGCCGCGCGGGCGACGGCGGCCACCGCGGCCGTCGTCACCGTCTTGCCGATCTCCGTGCCCGTACCGGACACCACGATCACCGTCACGTCAGCCCTCCTTCGCCGCCGCGCACACCGCGCGCGCGATCCGTGCCACGTCGTCGTCGCCCGTGATGAACGGCGGCATCGTGTAGATCAGGTCGCGGAACGGCCGCACCCACACGCCCTCGCGCACCGCCGCCCGGGTCGCCGCGGCCATGTCCACCGGGTGGTCCAGCTGTACGACGCCGATCGCCCCGAGGACACGGACCTCCCGGACCGCAGGAAGGTCGGCCGCCTCGGCCAGACCGCCCCGCAGCCCCGTCTCGATCCGCTTGACCTCGGTCTGCCAGTCCTGCCCGAGCAGCAGGTCGATCGAGGCACCGGCCACCGCGGCGGCCAGCGGGTTCCCCATGAACGTCGGGCCGTGCGCCAGGACCGGCACCTCGCCCTGCGAGATGCCGTCGGCGACGCGGGGCGTGCACAGCGTCGCCGCCATCGACAGATAGCCGCCGGTCAGGGCCTTGCCGACACACATGACATCGGGTGTGACGCCCGCATGGTCGGCCGCGAACAGCGCGCCCGTGCGGCCGAAGCCCGTCGCGATCTCGTCGAACACGAGCAGGACGTCATGGGCGTCGCATGCCTCCCGCAGGGCGCGGAGGTAGCCGGGGGAGTGGAAGCGCATCCCGCCCGCGCCCTGCACCACCGGCTCGACGATCACCGCGGCCAGCTCGTCGGCGTGCCGCCCGATCAGCTCATGGAGGTGATCGGCGTACGACTCCTCGTACGCGTCGAACCCGCTGGGCGGCGCGTCCGCGAACACCTGCTGCGGCAGGACGCCCTGCCACAGCTCGTGCATGCCCCCCTTGGGGTCGCACACGGCCATCGGCTGCCAGGTGTCGCCGTGGTAACCGCCGCGCCACGTCAGCATCCGCTGCTTCTCGGGGCGGCCGAGTGAGCGCCAGTGCTGCAGGCACATCTTGACCGCGACCTCGACCGAGACCGAACCCGAGTCGGAGAGGAAGACGTGCTCCAGACCGTCGGGCGTCATGTGGACGAGGCGCTTGGCGAGCGAGACGGCAGGCTCGTGCGTGAGCCCGCCGAACATCACGTGGCTCACCCGGTCCAGCTGGCCGCGTACCGCCTCGTTGAGGACCGGATGGTTGTAGCCGTGGATCGCCGACCACCAGGACGACATGCCGTCGATCAGCTCGCCCCCGCCGCCCGCCAGACGCATCCGGACGCCGCTCGCCGACTCGACGACCAGGGGTTCCTGACGGCCGGGCATCGGCCCGTAGGGGTGCCAGACGTGCTGCCGGTCGAGTGCGAGCAACTGCTCCGTGGAGAGGGTGGACCGGTCAGGCATTGGGCGCCAGATCCGTTCCCGCGCCCCGGCGGCGCACCGCCACCAGGTCCGTACGCGCCTCGTTGGCATCCGGCACGGCCTCGGCCACGGGCTCCGCGGCGGGCTCACCGGACCCGCAGGGACCGCAGCCGCCGCCCCCGTGTGAGCCGCAGCCCCCGGCGTCCGCCGCCGCGGCGGCAGGGGCAGCGTCGGCGCGATGCTCCGGCAGCGTCACCTGGTCCGTGCCCTCGACCTCGAATCCGGCGTCCGCGATCATCGCCAGGTCGTCCTTGCCCGCCTGGCCCTCGCTGGTCAGGTAGTCGCCCAGGAAGATCGAGTTGGCGATGTTCAGGGCGAGCGGCTGCAGGGAGCGCAGATGCACCTCGCGGCCGCCCGCGATGCGCACCTCGATGTCGGGGCAGACGAAGCGGGCCATCGCGAGGATGCGCAGGCAGCGCTGGGGCGTGAGGTTCCACTCCTTGGCCAGCGGGGTGCCCTCGAAGGGGATCAGGAAGTTCACCGGCACCGAGTCCGGGTCGAGTTCGCGCAGCGAGAAGACGACGTCGACGAGGTCCTCGTCGCGCTCGCCCATCCCGGCGATCAGTCCCGAGCAGGCGGAGAGGCCCGCCGCGTGCGCCTTCTGGACGGTGTCGACACGGTCGGCGTAGGTGTGCGTCTTGGTGATGTCCGCGTACGTCGCTTCCGACGTGTTGAGGTTGTGGTTGTACGCGTCCGCGCCCGCGCCCCGCAGACGCTCCGCCTGCCCGTCCGAGAGGAGCCCGAGGCAGGCACACACCTCGACGCCCTCGTTCTGCTCCTTCACCGCCGCGATGGTCTGCGCCACCCGGTCGACGTCCCGGTCCGTCGGACCGCGGCCGCTGGCGACCAGGCACACCCGCTTGGCGCCGCCCGCGACCCCGGCCGCCGCGGCCTGCGAGGCCTCGTCGGGCTTCAGCCAGGTGTACTTGAGGATCTCGGCCTTGGAGCCGAGCCGCTGCGAACAGTACGAGCAGTCCTCGGGGCACAGGCCCGACTTGAGGTTGACCAGATAGTTGAGTTTCACCCGTCGCCCGAACCAGTGCCGCCGCACCTTCCCGGCGGCGGCCACTACGTCCAGGAGATCGTCGTCGGAGGTGGCCAGTACGGCCAGCGCCTCTTCGCGGGTCGGCAGCTCGCGCCGAAGCCCTTTTTCCACCAGCGTGTTCAGCAGGTCCATGGCGCTGATCCTTACGCACGGCAGCCTCCCCGGCCAAGGAGAGTTCGCACAACAGAAACGGTTTGAGGTGTGGGTATTGCCACACCCTGGCCAGGTGGTCCGGCGGCTAAGGTCTGTGCAATGTCTACAAACAGGCACCCCCTGACGGGGCCGTCCACCGCGCCGGACACCGCGTCGAGCGCGGCCTTCGGCTGGCTCGACGAACAGGCGCGGCTGCGCGCGGACGCGGGACTCGTCCGCACCCTGCGCCCGCGCTCCGCGGACCCGGACGGCCTCCTCGACCTGGCGGGCAACGACTACCTGGGCCTGACCCGGCACCCGGAGGTCACCGAGGGCGCGGCGGCCGCGGCCCGGCGCTGGGGCGGCGGCGCCACCGGCTCGCGGCTCGTCACCGGTTCCACGGAGCTGCACGCCGAACTCGAGCGCGAGCTCGCCGAGTTCTGCGGCTTCGAGGCGGCCCTCGTCTTCTCCTCCGGATACGCGGCGAACCTCGCCGCCGTCACCGCACTCGCCCCGCACGGCACGCTCATCGTCTCCGACGCGGGCAACCACGCGTCGCTGATCGACGGATGCCGTCTCGCACGCGGGACGACCCAGGTGGTGCCGCACGCCGACCCCGAGGCGGTGCGCAAGACGCTCGACGCCCACGACGGGCCCGCCGTGCTGGTGTCCGACTCGGTGTTCTCGGTGGACGGCGACATGGCGCCGCTGACGGAACTCGCCGCGGCCTGCCGGGAGTTCGACGCCGGGCTGATCGTCGACGACGCCCATGGACTCGGGGTGCTCGGCGAGGGCGGCCGGGGCGCGCCGCACGCCGTGGGGCTCGCGGGGGCGGACGACACCGTGGCCACCCTCACCCTCTCCAAGTCCCTCGGCAGCCAGGGCGGCGCCGTGCTCGGCCCTGCCAAGGTCATCGAGCACCTGGTGAACGCGGCCCGCACCTTCATCTTCGACACGGGTCTCGCTCCGGCCGCGGTCGGCGCCGCGCTCGCGGCCCTGCGGCTGCTGCGCCGCGAGCCCGAACGTGCGGCGCGGGCCCGCGAGGTCGCGGCCGAGCTGCACCGGCAGCTCACGGCCGAAGGGCTTGCGGCGGTGCGTCCCGACGCGGCCGTGGTCTCCGTGCGCGCGCCGTCGCCGGAGCGGGCCGTGCGGTGGGCGGCCGACTGCCGGGCCGCGGGCCTGGCCGTGGGCTGCTTCAGGCCGCCGTCGGTGCCGGACGGCATCTCGAGGCTGCGGCTGACCGCCCGCGCGGATCTGACCGACGCACAGATCGCCGGTGCCGTACGGGTGATCAGCCGCAGTGCACACCGGTAGCGTGCCGGGCCCCTACAAGGGCCGGAAACCGCTTACCGGAGGCTGTTGAGGAACGACTCCCAGGGGCCGGGGGAGATGAGCAGGGCGGGCCCTGCGGTGTTCTTCGAGTCACGCACGGCGTACAGGCCGGTCAGCGGACCCGAGTCGAGTGTGGCGGTCTCGACGCAGTTGTTCATTCCGTTGCTGTAGCTGCTGCGCTGCCACCGCGCACCTTGAAGTCTCGTGCTGGAAGGTACGTACCGAGGCATTGCGGTCATGGTGCCTCCTTACGCGCCGTCGCATAGCCCGGCGATGAATTCCGTTGAGTCCTCGAGTGAGAGCGCTTGTACCTGAAGGGAAGTGAAGGCCTCCGAGTACGCCTGGAGGTCTTCTTTCCGTTCGAGGTAGAGGCTACTCGTCAAATGGTCGAGAACAACCACATCCAGATCAGCAATGTCCGGAAACGAAAAAATAACGAAAGAACCGATCAGACCTACATGCTCGCCGGCGGCGAACGGCAGTACCTGCAGCTGGACATGGGGCAGGAGGGACGCCTGTCGCAACCGGACCAGCTGTTCGGCGAGCACCTTCTCCCCGCCCACCGGCCGCCGCAGCACGGCCTCGTCCATGACCACGCTCAGGCGCAGCGGCGGATCCGCCCGCAGCACGTCCTGACGGGCGAGCCGGACCTCCACCAGCGCGTCGACCTGCTTCTCCGGCAGCCCGCCGAGCGCGGCCCGGGTCACCGCTCGCGCGTAGTCGGGCGTCTGCAACAGGCCGGGAACCACGGTGGTTTCGAGCGTGCGCACCCAACGCGCCTGTGACTCCAGGCTGATGAAGTCGCGGTAGGTGGCAGGCAGCAGATCGCGGTACGCCTTCCACCAGTGGTGGCGTCCCGCACCCGGGTCGTCGGCGCCCGTGAAGGCTATGAGGAGCTCGCTGAGCTGCGGGTCCTCGACCTGGTAGACGTCCAGGAGCAGCCGCACGTCGGCGGCCTTCACACCGCTGCGTCCTGTCTCGATCCGGCTCACCTTGGACTGGTGCCAGCCCGCCCTGGCGGCGGCCTCGCTGCTGGTGAGTCCGGCGTTCAGGCGCAGCGCGCGCAGTTCGGCACCGAGCTGACGACGGCGCACCGCGGGGCCGTACTGCATGCCCGTCTCCTTTCGGACGGAGCCGTCGGATATCCCGGCGGCGGGGCGGGGCAGTAGGCGAGATTAGAGGAAGTACCGGTCCCACGCCCAAATACGGTCTGCCGTAGCAGAGTTCACCGCTTCGAGCGACAGATATATGCACATCTCGGTGGATCGCCACCCGTGACCGGCCAAGGAGTGGCAGGCTGGCGCGAAGCACCAGTCCGGGACTGTCCTCGAGTCATCCGCCGCGGGTCGGAGACCAGTCCCGGTGGGAAAGGGACAGCGCCGCCATGGCAGACCACCAGGAAGCCTCCGTCACCCTGCCGAGCGATCCTGCCTCGGTCCCCGCCGCCCGGAAATACGTCTCGCGTGTGCTCGTGGAATGGGGCCTGCCCGGTGACGCCGAGGTGGCCGACACGATCAGACTGATCGTCTCCGAGCTCGCGACCAACGCCGTGCAGCACACCTTGGGGCAGTCGCCCACCTTCACGGTCGACGTCGAGCTCGAACGCGACGAGCACCTGAGGATCGGAGTCACCGACAGCCACCCGCGCTACCCCAAGCGCCTCCCTGCGGCCGTCCAGCAGGACAACGGCCGGGGCATGGTGATCATCCGCTGGCTGACCGCCGAGTGCGGCGGCAGGCTCTCGGTCAGTCCCACCGACGAGGGGGGCAAGACCGTGTGGATCGCGCTGCCGTGGCGCGCTCCGGTCCAGCGCAAGGACCGTGACGCCACGCACTGACCGGGGTGTGCCCCGGCCGGGTCGTCGGGATGGACACCGTCAGCGGTGCCGTTCTCTGCGCTGGGGACGCGGTGCTCCGCCACGGGCCCCTGACGGCCTGGCGTCGGGCTCCTCGTCGAGCGCCGCTTCGACACGCGCCAGCGGGCGCCGCGCGAGCCGCGGCAGTACGCCCCACAGCCCGACGCACATCAGCAGCGTGCCCGCGCCCGCCAGGAGGCCTTCGGTCCGACCCGACGTCACATCGACGACGAGCAGCACCGAACCGGCGAGCGTCAGCACCAGAACGCCCAGGCCGACCCCGGCGAGCCGGGACGACACCCGCACGATGAGCGGCTTGGCCCGCTGCTGGAACAGCGAGCGGTGCAACGCGGCGGGCGCCGTGAACAGCGCCGCCGCGAGCACCGCGAGCAGCAGCGTCGTGACGTAGGTGGCGCGCTGCACCGCGTCGAGCGAGGGAAATCGCGGGCTGAAGGCGAGGGTGAGCAGGAAGGCGAAGAGGATCTGGACGCCCGTCTGCGTCACTCTCAGCTCCTGGAGCAGCTCCGCGAAGTTGCGGTCGGCGCGCTCCAACGGTGTTTCGTTGCGGGCCGTGCAGGCATAGTCGTCGGACATCCCGCACGGGTATCCCCGCGGGCGCGCTCCAAGCATCGGCACCTGACCGTGCGGGGAGCGCGCCGGAGCGGGCGCGGTGGGTCAGCGGACCCTGCCGTACCAGACGCTCTTGGTCCAGATCTTCTCCAGGCGGACCACGGTCCCCCTCTTGGGGGCGTGCCAGATGCGGTTGTTACCCGCGTAGATCCCGACGTGGTACACGTTCCGACCGGAGTGGAAGAACACCAGGTCGCCGCGGGTCCGCTGGGACCTGGAGACGTGCTTGGTCTTGTTGTACTGCGCGGCGGCGGTGCGCGGCAGCTTCTTGCCCGTCTTCTTGAACGAGTAGAGAGTCAGGCCCGAGCAGTCGAACCGGTTGGGCCCTGCCGACCCGTAGCCGTACGGGGAGCCCTTCTTGGACGCCGCGATCTTGAGCGCCTTCGTCCCGTGAGTGGCCGCCTGGGCCTCCGACGCGAGCCCGGGGGCCAGGACGGTGCCGCCTACGACGGCGAGCGTGAGGACCGATGCGGCACCGGTCCTGCTGAGCAGCGACGGAACATGATTCAGCGCAGTCATGCGCAACCCTTCGTCAGCCGCCTGTGAAAGATGACCTGTCGGGTTCGGGCAGGCGAAGATGCCCGGCCGCGTCGTGCTCTGCGGCTTCACCCCAAGGGCGTCGTCCGGACTGTCCGGACGGGCCCGTCGTGCCTGGGTCCTCCACTCCTGCCGTTGCACAGATGTCGACCGGTCATCCGGGTGGCGGCAGGACTCGGCGTCCGCCCGGACCGCCCCGCCGCGGTGGCGGGGGCTTGTCGTCGGAAGGGATCTTGACCCGACATGGGCCAAAAAACCGAGCCGAAACGGCGTTTTGTGAGGCTCCTCACGACTGACCTGTTCAGGTGGACACTGCCGAAATCGTCGCGTTGGCACGTGGTCCGACGACGGTTCGACCAGCACCGGAATGCGCAATTCCGCCGGTGCTGTACTCGCTCGACGCAACTTTCGTCGGTGCGGACGACGACCTCTTCCTACGCCGTCCGAGGTAGCCCGACTGGTCCGTTTCGAAGTGGCCCCGGACGTCACGGTGTCCGGGGCGGGGCGGGTCGGCGGGGGCTCAGCCGCCCTGCGGGGGCGGCACGGTGATCCGCCCGGCCCGCCGCTCGCCGTCGAGGACGCGCAGAGCCTGGGCGAGGGTCTGCGCGTGCACTTCGCTCTCACCGCGCTGGTGCATGAGGGCGAGCGCGTCCCGCAGGGCACTCGCCCGGCCGACGAGGGCCTGGGCGGCGCGGAGTCCGCCGTAGGTGTGCTCGGCGCGGGCCGGATTGATCCGGCCGAGCAGGTCGACGACTTCGAGATAGCGGTCGATCAGCTCCGCCTCGGCGCGGGTCAGCGCAGGCAGCGGCGGCAGTTCGGGCGGCAGCATCGGCGGGTCACCTCGGGTCCCGGGCGGCGAGCGAGGTCTTGCGGCTCGGAATGATCCGGTCCACGAGTCCGTACGCCAGGGCGGCCGGGGCGTCGAGGATCTTGTCCCGCTCGATGTCCGCGGTGATCCGCTCCTGGCTCTGCCCGGTGTGGCGCGCGAGCAGCTCCTCCAGGAGGCGCCGCGTGCGCAGCAGTTCGTCGGCCTGGATCGCGAGGTCCGAGGCCTGGCCCCGGACCGGTTCGCCGATGGCGGGCTGGTGGATCAGGACGCGCGCGCCGGGCAGCGCGAACCGCTTGCCTGGCGTGCCCGCGGCGAGCAGGACGGCGGCCGTCGACGCGGCCTGGCCCAGGCAGGTCGTCTCCACGTCACAGCTGACGAACTGCATCGTGTCGTAGATCGCGGTCATCGCGCTGAACGAGCCGCCGGGGGAGTTGATGTACAGCGAGATGTCGCGGTCCGGCGCCTGGTGTTCGAGGTGCATGAACTGGGCCATCACGTCGTTCGCCGAGGTGGCGTCGATGGAGGTGCCGAGGAAGACGATCCGCTCTTCGAGGAGCTTGGAGTACGGATCCATGGTCCGCGTCCCCGACGTGGTGCGTTCGGTGAACTCGGGCAGGACGTAACGGGCAGACGGACGATTCATGGCACGCCTCTCTTCCTCCGGTCGCTGAGCGGCCCGGTCTCTGTAAAAAATGTACAGGACGTACGTTCCGTCAGGGGGGTGGAGCCGGGATGGGTTCTCGTCCGGGGCGCCGCGTACCCTCTCCGAGGCATGGAACGGAGCAGCGGCGAGCGAGAGTTACTGGCCCTCGAAGTGGACGTCATCCACGGCCTCGGGCCGGGCGAGGGCGACGGCGCGCTGAGGGTGGCCGACCCGTCGGTGCGGGCGGTGGTGGCCTGGTCGCCGGGGGCGCGCGTGCTGGCGCTGGGTGCGGAGGGCCCTGACGTCCTGCGTGCCGCCGACGGATTCGGTGATCTTGGTGACATGGAGCAGGCGTACGCGCCGGGGGAGCCGCCGGATGTCCTCGTGCGGATCGCCGACGCGTGTGCGGCCGAGGGCGACCGGGCCTCGCTTCGGGGAGGCCCCAGCTTCACCTTCCCCGAGCGGCTCAGCGAGGACTTTCCGTCGCCGCTTCCGCTTCTGCTCTCCGATGCGGAAGGGCGCGCAGCCGCAGGGGAGTTGACCCGCCCGGGCAACTGGCAGCCCGGCGAGTGGGCGGAGCTGATCTCCGGTGCGGCGGGGGAGTGGGCGATGGCCGTGCGCGACGGTTCGCCCGTGTCGATCTGTCACACCCCGGCCGCCAACACCCGCGCGGCGGAGGCGGGAATCTGGACCCGGGCGGACTTCCGGGGTCGCGGCCTCGCCCCGGCCGCGGTCGCCGCCTGGTCCCGCCGCGCGCACCACGACAAGCAGGTGCTCTTCTACAGCACCACGGCCGACAACCACGCCTCCCGCTCGGTGGCCCGCACCCTGGGCCTCGCGCCGCTGGGCTGGATCTGGACGGTGCGCTGAGCCCCTGCTTCGTCCCGGGTCGCCGAACTCGTCAGGGTGGACTTCGTGGCGCGCAGCGAACACCCGGCCTCGCGCGCTCCCGCGGAGTTCACTGCGCAGCTTCACTGTTCAGCGGGGCCCCGGCCACCGGATCGGGGCGAGGTGCGGCGTTTAAGCTGAATCCATGGCCTACGAGATTCCGGTGACGCAAGCCCGTGCAGAGCTCGCCGAGCTGATCAACCGTGTCGTCTACGGCGGCGAGCGCGTCGTCGTCACCCGGCACGGCAAGCCGCTCGTGGCGCTCGTCTCCGCCGCCGACCTGGAGCGCCTCGAAGCGCTCGCGGACGCCTCGGAGGAGCGGACGGTCAGCACGGTCACCTCCCTCGGGTCCGCGACGCCCACGTCTTCGGAGCGGCAGCGGTTCGGCATCGCGGCCGAGCATCGCGGCCCCCACGCCACGTAGGAAATCCGTCGGTGCCTCGCGCCGCACCCAGGGTATCGAAAGTTGCCCAGGGCATCGAAAGGTATGGCGTAGACCAGTAGACGGTCATGTGACGGTCAATGACTGGTTAACCTCGTTGAAACTCCTCCCAACTACCCTCCCGTGCCACGCCACCAGCGGTTTCTCTATCCGGGGTGCGCAAGATCGTGCGCACTCGCTGTGTGTTACATCTATATCCGTCGCGGTGGCCGCGGCAGCCGGACCCCGCATGGTTCGGAGCGAGGACTGTGAGGTGGGACGCGTGCGACTGACCCCGCACGAGCAGGAGAGACTGCTCATTCATGTGGCTGCTGACGTGGCCGAGAAGCGAAGGGCGCGGGGACTGCTGCTCAATCACCCCGAGGCGATCGCCCTCATCACCTCCCACATCCTCGAGGGCGCCCGCGACGGCCGTACCGTCGCCGAGCTGATGTCCTCGGGGCGGCGGATCCTCACCCGTGACGACGTCATGGAGGGCATCGCGGAGATGATCCACGACGTACAGGTCGAGGCCACCTTCCCGGACGGCACCAAGCTCGTCACCGTCCACGAGCCGATCGTCTGACGGGAGTTCACGCTTCATGCATGCCGCATCGCACGGCACCGGACGAGGGCTGATCCCCGGAGAGATCCTCTTCGCGGACGAGCCCGTCCCCTTCAACGAGAACCGCGAGGTCACCCGCCTCACCGTCCTCAATGCCGCCGACCGGCCCGTCCAGGTCGGCTCCCACTACCACTTCGCCGAGGCCAACCCGGGGCTTGACTTCGACCGCGGCGCCGCGCACGGAAAGCGGCTCAACATCGCCGCCGGAACCGCCGTGCGCTTCGAGCCCGGAATCCCTGTCGACGTCGAACTCGTCCCGCTGGCCGGCAAGCGCATCGTGCCCGGTCTGCGCGGCGAGACCGGAGGTGCCCTCGATGCCTGAGCTGTCCCGTGCCGCGTACGCCGATCTGTTCGGCCCCACGACCGGCGACCGGATCCGGCTCGCCGACACCGACCTCCTGATCGAGATCGAGGAGGACCGCTCGGGCGGCCCCGGACGCTCCGGCGACGAGTCGGTGTTCGGCGGCGGCAAGGTCATCCGCGAGTCGATGGGCCAGTCCCGCACCACCCGCGCCGACGGGGCCCCCGACACCGTCATCACCGGCGCCGTGGTCATCGATCACTGGGGCATCGTCAAGGCCGACATAGGCATCCGCGACGGCCGCATCACCGGCATCGGCAAGTCCGGCAACCCGGACACCATGGACGGCGTCCACCCCGATCTCGTCATCGGCCCCGAGACCGAGGTCATCGCGGGCAACGGCAAGATCCTCACCGCGGGCGGTATCGACACCCACATCCACTTCATCTCGCCGACCATCATCGACGAGGCGCTTGCCTCCGGCGTCACCACGCTCTTCGGCGGCGGCACGGGACCCGCCGAGGGCAGCAAGGCGACGACCATCACGCCCGGCGCCTGGCACCTGTCCCGGATGTTCGCGGCGCTGGAGTCCAGCCCGGTCAACATCGGCTTCCTCGGCAAGGGCAACACCGTCAACGCCGAGTCGATGCACGCCCAGCTCCGCGCGGGCGCCGTCAGCTTCAAGATCCACGAGGACTGGGGCGCGACGCCCGCCACCATCGACGCCTGCCTGAACGTCTGCGAGGAGACCGGCGCCCAACTCGCGGTCCACACCGACACGCTGAACGAGGCGGGCTTCATCGACGCCACCTTCGACGCCGTCGCGGGCCGCACCCTGCACGCCTTCCACGTCGAGGGCGCGGGCGGCGGGCACGCCCCCGACATGATCACGGCGGTCTCGCTGCCCAACATGCTGCCGAGCTCCACCAACCCCACCCGGCCGCACACCGTGAACACCGTCGAGGAGCACCTCGACATGCTGATGGTCTGCCACCACCTCAACCCGGCGGTCCCCGAGGACCTCGCCTTCGCCGAGTCCCGCATCCGGCCCAGCACGATCGGAGCGGAGGACATCCTCCACGACCTCGGCGCCATCTCGATCATGTCCTCGGACTCCCAGGCCATGGGGCGCATCGGCGAAGTGATCATGCGTACGTGGCAGACCGCGCACGTCATGAAGAAGCGCCGCGGCCTCCTGCCGGGGGACATCCGCGCCGACAACCGCCGCGCGCGTCGCTATGTCGCCAAATACACGATCAACGCGGCCGTCGCCCAGGGCATCGACCACGAGCTCGGCTCGGTCGAGTCCGGCAAGCTCGCCGACCTGGTGCTGTGGGAACCGGCGTTCTTCGGCGTCAAGCCGCAGCTCGTCCTCAAGGGCGGTCAGATCGCCTACGCGCAGATGGGCGACGCCAACGCCTCCATCCCGACCCCGCAGCCCGTCCTGCCCCGCCGGATGTACGGGGCGTACGGCAAGGCCCCGGCCCTGAACTCGGTCAACTTTGTCACGCAGTCGGCGCTGGACGACGGCCTGCCGGAGCGCCTCGGCCTCGACAAGCCGTTCGCCGCGATCCGCTCCACCCGCGGCCGCAGCAAGGCCGACATGCGCGAGAACGACGCGCTGCCCCGGGTCGAGGTCGCCGCCGACAGCTTCGCCGTCACCATCGACGGTGAACTCGTTGAACCGTCACCGGCCGCGGAACTGCCGCTCGCGCAGCGGTACTTCCTCTTCTGACGGCCCCGAACAGCCTGGCGACGATCACATGTCACGAGCAGCACTCCTCGTCCTGGCCGACGGCCGCTTCCCCGCCGGTGGACACGCCCACTCCGGCGGGGCCGAGGCGGCCGTCAAGGCGGGCCGCATCACCGGCGCGGCGAGCCTGGAGGCCTTCTGCCGGGGTCGGCTGCACACCTCCGGCCTGGTGTCGGCGGCACTGGCGGCGGCCGCCGCCCTGGGCATCGACCCTGGCGACCTGGACGCGGCGGCCGACGCCCGCACGCCGTCGGCCGCGCTGCGCCATGCCGCGCGACGCCTCGGCAGGCAGCTGACGCGGGCCGCCCGCGCCACCTGGCCCCACCCCGAACTCGACGCACTGGCACAGCAGTTCCCCAAGGGGACGCACCAGCCCGTCGTCCTCGGACTCGCCGCCCGCGCCGCCGGGCTCGGCCCCGAGGACGCCGCGTACTGCTCGGCGTACGAAGGGATCAGCGGCCCCGCGACCGCCACCGTGCGGTTGCTCAGCCTCGACCCCTTCGACGCCACGGCGGTCCTGGCTCGGCTCGCCCCGGACGTCGACCACGTGGCGCTCCGGGCGGCCGAGGCCGCGAGACGCGCCGTCGACGAGGGCGTCGACGCGCTGCCCGCGGCCTCCGCGCCGCTCCTGGAGATCAGCGCGGAGGCGCATGCGGCCTGGCCCGTGCGGCTCTTCGCGTCCTAGCGGCGCGTCTTGGCGGCGGGTCCTGGCGGCGCTTCCCAGCGGCGACACGACTCCACCCATCCACTCATCTACTCCCGCACGACTGGCAACACCGGCACCACCTGAAGGAGCAGAAGCATGCACCTCGACCACTCCCACGACGGCCCCGCCGCCGTATCCGCCGACGCCCACCGCCCCGACGGAAGCCGCCGCGCCCTGCGCATAGGGCTGGGCGGACCGGTCGGTTCCGGCAAGACCGCGACCGTCGCCGCGCTCTGCCGCGACCTGCGCGACGAGCTGTCCCTCGCCGTCGTCACCAACGACATCTACACCCGCGAGGACGCCGAGTTCCTGCTGCGCGAGGCCGTCCTGCCGCCCGAGCGCATCACCGCGGTGGAGACCGGCGCCTGCCCGCACACCGCGATCCGCGACGACATCTCCGCCAACCTGGAGGCCGTGGAGGACCTGGAGGACGAGGTGGGCCCGCTCGACCTCATCCTCGTCGAGTCCGGCGGCGACAACCTCACGGCGACCTTCTCCAAGGGCCTCGTCGACGCGCAGATCTTCGTCATCGACGTCGCGGGCGGCGACGACATCCCGCGCAAGGGCGGCCCCGGCGTCTCCACGGCGGACCTGCTCGTCGTGAACAAGACCGACCTCGCCCCGCACGTCGGCTCCGACCTGGCCCGGATGGCCGCCGACGCGAAGGCGCAGCGCGCCGAACTCCCCGTCGCCTTCCAGTCGTTGCGCTCCGCCGAGGGCGTCGGACCGGTCGCCGCGTGGGTGCGTGCGCAGTACGCGGCGTGGACCGCGTCGGAATGACGGCGGACCTTGCGGCGCGGGTGGCCACGGGAGCGGTCGGTGATGTGCGAACCGGCGACACACGGGCCGCGGACACCGTAGCCCGCGCCGCGCGAACCGATGGCGCGGGCGTCCGCGCCACCGCCCGCGTCGAGGCACGCCCCGACGGCCGCGGCGGCATCGCCCTGCCGGTACTCGACGGAGAGGGCCCGCTCGCGCTGCGTCGCACCCGCGCCACCGGCCCCACGGCACGCGTCACGCTCGTCGGGGCGATGAGCGGCCCCCTCGGCGGCGACCACCTCGCCGTCGAGGCCGCCGTCCAACAGGGGGCGTCGCTGCACATGGACTCGGCGGCGGCCACCATCGCGCTGCCGGGCCAGACCGAGGCCGCGGCGCGCTACGACGTACGCCTCACCGTTGCCGACGGCGGCGAACTGCGCTGGCTGCCCGAGCAACTGATCTCGGTGCGCGGCAGCGATCTGCGCGTCACCACCCGCGCGGAGCTGGCGGCCGGGGCCCGCCTGGTGCTGCGCGAGGAGCAGGTGCTCGGCCGCACGGGCGAGGAACCGGGCCGCCTCACCAGCCGCCTCACCGTCCGCCGCGCGGGCCGTCTCCTCCTGGACCAGGAACTGGCCTGCGGCCCTGGCGCACCCGGCGGCTGGGACGGCCCCGCGGTCCTGGCAGGACATCGCGCGATCGGGCAACTCGTCGTCGTACGACCGGAGTTCGAAAGCTCCGCACCGCAGCCCGCGCTCCTGGGGGAGTGGGCCGCACTCACCCCGCTCGCGGGCCCCGGTGTCCTGGTCACCGCCGTCGCGCCGGACGCGCTCTTGGTGCGCCGGGCGCTGGACGAGGCGGTGCGCCGGCTGAGCTGAGCCGATCCGCGCGCGGGGCGGTAATGGGGGCCCGTTCGGCACGATTCGGCTCCGCTGACGGTCAATCAATAGTGAGAACCCCAGGTACGGAGACCACGGCCTGCCCCGCAACGCGCACCTCGCCGACGGCAGCCCGATCCCCGAGGACGACCTCGCCGCGATCAGATCCGCCTACGACCGCGCCTCCCTCGTCATCCCCTGGCGGCCGGGCGACATCATGCTCGTCAACAACCTCCTGATGGCCCACGGCCGCGAACCGTTCACAGGCGACCGCCGCATCCTCGTCGTCCATGACGTGAGCCCATCGGGCGGCCCTTGACCGGCACGGGACCCCGGAGACAGGATCTGCCTGGGGAGCGTGCAGTCGGGCACGATCGTGCGGCAGTTCTTTCCCGACGGGGTCCAGCGCCGCTTCGCCCTGGACGACCCGCCGAACTGACCGTCCGGGTGAGGACGCGGGTGCCTGTGGAGGGGGCTCAGGTCAGTTGCTCGGCGAGTCCGACGATGATGCCCTCCGGGCCGCGGACGTAGCAGAGCAGATAGCTGTCCTCGAACCGGGCGATCTCGCCGAGGAGTTCGGCGCCGTGCGGGCGCAGGCGGGCCACGGTGTCCTTGATGTCGTCGACGGCGAACATGACGCGGTGCGTGCCGAGGATGTTGTGCGGCGGGTTGGGCTGCCCGGCACTGATCGCCGCGGGGCTGCGGTACTTCGACAGTTCGAGTCGGCTGTGACCGTCAGGGGTCCGGACCATCGCGATCTCGCAGTGGACGCCGTCGAGTCCGGTGCACTGGTCGGCGACGAGCCCCGCGACCTCCGCCCTGCCCTCCAGCTCCATACCGAGTTCCACGAAGAACGCGATGGCGGCGTCCATGTCCTCGACGACGATGCCGACGTTGTCCATCCGCTGAATGGCCATGCTGGTTTCTCCTTCTGCTTCTTCTTCCTGGCGCGGCCGGTGGTGGCCGCTGATGTCCCTGGGACGGAGCCGGTGACACGTTCTCGACATCCGAGACCGTTCTTCATGTGGTCCGGTCCGGTACCGGAGAGAGGTAGGCGCGATAGTCGTCGTGCCCCCTCGGGTCCTCCAGGCGACGGGGGCGCCAGGCGTGAGCGTACGTCGGCGGGGAGCTCTTGGGCGGTTCCAGGGCGGCGACTCGTATCCGCCGGGCTGCCCCGGTGATGCGTGTCGCGGTGGTGTTGGCGTTGTGGCCGCGGATGTGGGCGGAGGCGCACCCGGCGTAGAAGGCGATGGGGATGGCCTGGCGGCCGGTGAGCAGGCAGGGCGGTCGTACGCCGAGGCGGTGCAGCTCGGCGGCGGCGCGGGCGTACTCGCGGCGGGCCGCGGTGGAGCGGTGCACGGTGTGCTCCAGCACCGCGTACTGCACGACCAGGTGACCCGCGAGTACGGCTGCCACCAGCGTGATGGCCGTTGCTTGCCACCGTCCCTCGGGTGCGGTGACGAGACGAGTGAGGGTGTCGGCAGCTGGGATCGCGAGGAGCGCGTAGGCGGGCAGCAGGAAGCGCGGCGCCGCGTAGCCGATCAGGAAGAGGTACGGGACGGCCGCTGACACCGCGCAGGCCAGGGCCAGCAGTGTGCCCGCCACTCGGCCCGCCCGCACCGCGACCACCAGGCCCGCCGCCGCGAGCACGGGCAGCGCGAACCACCACGCGGTCACGGCCGCGTCCGGCATCGCCCCGGTGCACGGTCGGCACAGCGTCCGCCCGCCCAGGCTGCGCAGCTGATCCCCGACGGCGAGGTGCAGGCCCAGACCGCCCTGTATCCGGGCGCCCTCGGCAAGTCGCGCACCGAGTCCGCCGTAGCGGACGTACGCCTCGACGACCCACTCGGCGGCTCCGGCGGAGAGCCCGAGGAGAAGCGCCCCGAGCAATCGCGGCTGCCGCCACCGACGTACGCCGATCAGCGCGGCGCACAACGGCAGTGCCACCCAGGCCGCGTCGGTGGGCCGCATCAGCGCCATCAGCGCCGCGCTCGCCGCGAGGCCCCGGACGGCCCCCCGGTCGCGGAGGTCCCCCTGAGCGCGCAGGAAACAGCCCACGGCCGCCAACGACCCTGTCGCCACCCAGTAGTTGGGCATCGCCTGCGGCCCGTAGAACACCGTCACCCACAACGACCCGAACAGGGCCCCGGCCAGCGCGAGAACCCGCACGGGCAGCAGCCCCCGCCAGCAGCGCAGCGCGACGTAGAGACCGATGCCGGAGAGGAGGGTCAGATAGACCCGCAGCAGTGCGGTGGACGACGACCAGGCCGCCACCGGCGCCACGAGCAGGGGGCCCCCGGGCGCGCGGCGCGCTGAAGAACGCGGCCGGGGTGTGCGAGCTGACCTGGCTGACGTACACCGTCTCGTCCCAGCCGAGCCCCATCTCCGGGCGAACCAACACCAGTTGGGCCACTGTGAAGGCCGCCGTGACGGCGACGAGCGCGGTGTGCGTGGTCCTCGTCATTTATGCCCCCACTACCCCTACAGGCTGTAGGGTTCATTCCACCCTACGAGCTGTAGGGTTCAGGTGAAGGGGTGGGCCGGACATGCGTGAAGAGCGGGGTGCCGACGGGGTGCACGGCGTGGAGGTCGAGGAGGTCTGGCCGCGCGACGGGCGGATCCGGCTGTGTCTGGCCGTGGTGGGCGGACGGGGCGCGCGGGCCGTGCTCGTTCTGAAGGTGCGGGGGGAGGGCGGTGGAGAGGTGCGGTTGCCCGTGGACGGCGGTGGCGACGGTTGGTTCGGTGTGCGCATCCCTCTGGAGCCCCTGGGTGCTTCCTGCGGTGTGTCGGAGCAGGTCTGGGACCTCTATCTCGACGTCGGCCCGGGGGCCGGACTCCTGCGTGTGGGGCGGCACTTGGATGACGTCGTCGGCAAGAAGAAGATCTTCGTGTACCCGGCGCAGCTCGCCGCCGGTGCCTGGGTGGAGCCGTACTACACGGTCAAGGACAACCTCTCGATCGCCTGCCGCCGGGAGGCGAAGTGAAGATCCGCTTCCTGCTCCTGAACGCGTACGCGGTCGGCGGCACCGTCCGCACGGTCGTCAACCAGGCGAACGCGCTGGCCGCCGCCGGGTACGAGGTGGAGATCGCCAGCGTCCATCGGCACCGCGCCGATCCGGCCTTCCCGCTCCACCACGGCATCCGCCTGCACGCCCTCACCGACACCACCGTCACCGGCCCCTGGGGGCGCCGTCACGTCGAGGCGTGGCAGCGGCGTCGTCCCAGCGGGCTGATCCCGCGTGCGGAGGTCAAGTTCACGCGCTTCAGCCGCCTCACCGACCACCGCATCACCCGCTACCTGCGCTCCCTGAAGGACGGCGTCCTCATCGCGACCCGCCCCGGCCTCAACATCCTCTCCGCCCGCTTCGCCCCGCCCGCTGTGCTCCGCATCGGGCAGGAACACCTGCACTACGAGCGCCACAAGCTCGCCCTGACCCAGCAGATCGACCTCTGGTACCCCCAGCTCGACGCGCTGACGGTGCTGACCGAGGCCGACCGGCAGACCTACGCCGCGCGTCTGGCCGACGCCCACGTCCGCATCGAGCGCATCCCCAACCCGCTGCCCGATGTCACCCCCGCACGCTCGTCCCTGGACCGGCCGCTCGTCGTCAGCGCCGGACGCCTTGTCAAAGCCAAGGGGTTCGACACCCTCATCGAGGCCTTCGCCCGTGTCGCCCGGGCCCACCCCGACTGGCAGTTGCGCATCTACGGATCCGGCCCCGAACGCGACCGGCTGCGCGCCCTCATCCACGAACGGCACCTGTACAACCACGTCTACCTCATGGGCAGTACGCCCTACCTGGAGACCGAACTCGCCAAGGCCTCCGTCTTCGCCCTCGCCTCCCGCCACGAGGGATTCGGCATGGTGCTGGCGGAGGCGATGAGTCACGGCGTCCCGCCGGTCAGCTTCGACTGTCCGCAAGGCCCCCGCGAGATCATCACCGGCGGCCAGGACGGGCTCCTGGTCGCCCCCGGCAATGCCGTGGCTCTCGCCGAGGCCCTCGCCCTCCTGATCGAACACCCGGAGCTGCGCGAGAAGTTGGGGGAGTCGGCGGCCCTCGCCGCCAGGCGCTACGCGCCCGGACGCATCCGCGAACAGTGGGAGGCCCTGTTCGCAGAGCTTAGCGGGCCCGGCGGGCGCACCGGAGCCCGGTCCGGCGCATCCGGCAGTCCCATCTCCCGTTGACCCTACGCGCTGTAAGGTGACGGCATGGCAGGCACCAACTCCCCAGGCGGATCGGGCAGAGCGGAACGGCGCAACTCCGGAGAGCTGGAGAGCGAAGTGCTCGCCGCCCTGTGGGCCACCGACAAGGCCCTCACTCCCGCCGAGATCCAGACCGGGATCGGCGGCGACCTCGCGTACAACACGGTCCACACCATCCTCAAGCGGCTGCACGACAAGGGCCTGGTCCTGCGGGACGCGGAGGGGCGGCGCGGGGCGTACCGACCGGTGAAGAACGCCGCCGAGATGACTGCCGAGGCCATGCACCAGGCACTCGACCGCGGCCCCGACCCGATCGCCGCGCTCCAGCAGTTCGTCACCGGCCTGAGCGTCGAGGAGGAGCGCGCGCTGCGTGACCTCCTCGGGGGGAGCGGCCCATGAGGATCGACGTCTACACCCCGCTCGTGCTGTCCCTGCTGCTCGCCGCCGTCAGCCCCGTGGTCGGCAGGCGGGTGGCCCCTGCCCTGGCGGTTCGCGTGCTCACCGCCGCCGCGGTCGTCACCGCGGCCGCCACCACCTGGGCGCTCGTCCTGCTGGCAGGCACCCTCGTCAGCGAGGCTCCGCCCGTGGCCGCCGAAGCGCACGAGGACGGCCGGAGCCTGCCCGACCCCGTCCCCGAAGTCATCGCCGTCGCCGCCGTCCTGGCCCTCGGCGTGATCGCGTACCGGGTCTGCCGCGCCCTGCGCGCGGAGTGCGCCACCCGCCGTACCCTGCGCGGCCTGTGCGAAGGCCACCCGCAGGACACCGAGCTGATCGTCGCGGCCTCCCCTGTACCCCGAGCCTTCGCCATCCCCGCCGGACCCGGGGCGCCCGGCCGGATCCTGGTCACCGCCGCCATGCTCGGCGCCCTCGAACCCGCCGAGCGCCGCGTCCTGCTGGCCCACGAGCGCGCCCACCTGACTCACCGGCACGCACTCGTCTCGGCCGCCGTCACCGTGGCCGTCGCCGCCAACCCCCTGCTGGTGCCCGTCCGCACGACCGTCGTCTTCCTCATCGAACGCTGGGCGGACGAACGCGCCGCCACCGCCGTCGGCGACCGGACCACCGCCGCCCGCGCCCTGGCCCGTGCCGCCCTCATCGCGGTGCACACCAGGCCCGTCCGCGCACTGAACTTCACCGACCGCGCCGTCACTCGCCGCGTGGCCGCCCTCCAGGCTGCACCGCCCCCGCGTCTGTTGCCCCTGGTCGCCGCCGTCCTCACCCTCGGCCTGCTCCCGGCCATCGGCGCCGCCGACGCCACGGGCGACTTCCTTCAACTCCTTGCCCGTACGCTCCCGATCCAGCGATGACATGGCCGCTCAGCGGCCCGCTTCGCCCTGGGCGACCTCGATGTCCTGGTGAACGCTGAGCGCGACGGTTGCCGCGGTGCCGCAGGACACCAGCGCGCAGACGGCCAGCAGGGCGGCGATCCAGGGCGTGGCCCGCGGGGAGCGTGTGGTGGGGGAGAGGAGAGCGGCCACGCGCTGCGGCACGGGGCTGGTGGTGGCCGCGGGCATCACGACGGGCCGCACGGTGTCGCTCGCGTGTGCGGCCAGGGCCGCTCGGGCGATGGCGCGCGCGGTCAGGCGGCGGTCGCCGACGGCGGTGGCGGCGGCCTCGTCGGCGGCCCGCTCGGCGGCGAGCCGGATGGTCTCGCGGACCTGGCGCAGGGCGGGATGGCAGTGGGCGGTGAGTTCCGCCGCGGCCAGGAAGTAGTGGTGGCCGCCCGAGTTGTGGGCGCGCTCGTGCGCGAAGAGCGCCTCGCGCTCGCGGGCGTCGAGGCTGCGCAGCATGGCGGTGGTGACGACGATGCGGTGCGGTCGGCCGGGCAGGGCGTACGCGTCGGGGTGCGGGGACTCGACGACGCACAGGTCGCCCGCGGGGGGCCTGCGGTCGGCCTCGGACCGGGCGGTACGCAGCGCCGTGGTCTGCCGCACGACCGAGCGCCCCAGGGTGAGCGCGGCGAGCACGAGCAGTCCGGCGGCGAGCGCGGCCAAGGGCAGGACCAGCCGAACGGTGGGTGTCCGCAGCGGGTGCACCAGCTCGCCGAGCGGGGCGAAGGCCGGGATCTTGAACAGCCCGGTCAGGGCCAGCGTGCCGAGTGCTGCGACGGTGCTCGCCGCGAGGAGGAGCGCCGAGGCGGTGAGCGTCCACAGGGTGACCCCGGGCGAGCGATGGCTCAGGATCCGGCGTGCCAGCGGCGGCGCGACACAGGGCAGAAGCAGGGGGATCAACAGCACCGCCAGCGTCATGGGCCCTCCTCGAGGAGGCGGCGCAGGACCTGCTCGTCGTCCGGGGCGAGTTGGGCGACGAATCGGGCGAGCACCGTCTCGCGGTCGCTGTCGCGGTCGAGTTCGCCGTGCATGCGCAGGGCGGTCAGGCCGTGCGGGTCCTGTATGGGGCGGTAGGCGTAGCCACGGCCCTGTCGCTCCCGCTGGAGCGTCCCCTTCTCGTACAGGCGGGACAGGATCGTCGTCACGGTGGTCCGGGCGAGTCCGGAGGCGAGCTCGGCCTGGACCTCGGACGGCGTGAGGGCGGCATCCGCCGCCCACAGCGCGGCCAGCACCGCGGCCTCCAGTTCGCCCGCCGACCGACGGTCGTCCTTCTCGGTGTTCATGGGAACGATCCTCACCCCCGCGTCGTCTACAGTAACGTAGACCGTCTACAGGTTTGTAGTCAGTCAGGTGCTGTGCATGCCGGTTGCTGTGCGCGCGAGTGCCGCACTTCCGGTCGTCAGCAGAGAGAGGACTCATGCCGATGACCACACCCGTGGTCCCATCGTCGCAGCTCGCGGTGGACCCGCTCAACGCTCGACCGCTCCTTGCCGCCTTCGGGGTGCCCGCCGCCGAGCCGTACCGCGGACGCGGGCGGGGGCGGGGCAGGACGAAGGAGGCCCGAGGATGATCCTCGCGTTGGACGGGGCATCGATCGACGGCTCCGGCTACCGGGATGTGGCGGACCTGGCGCAGCGCTCGCCGGGCTGGCTGGACAGTGCGGTGACGGTGTGGTCGGCGTACGGCCTTGCGGTGTTCGCGCTGCTCATGGTCCTGGGCTGGTGGCGGGCCCGGCGCGTGGGCGCCGCGGCGGCGGTGACGGCACTGGCCGTTCCGGTGGTGGCGGCCCTGGCGTTCGTCCTGGACGACGTCCTGAAGCTGCTCGTCCGGGAAGACCGGCCGTGCCGGAGCCTGCGGGTGCGGCCCCTGGAGGCGTGCCCGGCGCCCGGTGACTGGTCCTTCCCCAGCAATCACGCGGCCATCGCCGCAGCGGCGGCCGTGGCGCTGCTGATCGTCTCGCGGCGCCTGGGCGCAGTGGCCTGCGTGGCGGCGGCCGCCATGGCGGCCTCGCGGGTCTGGGTCGGCGTGCACTATCCGCACGACGTCCTGGCCGGGCTCCTGGTGGGCGGGCTCGTCGCGCTCGGCGCCATGCCCGTGGTGGGACGTCGGTCCTCGGCACTGGCCGGGCGGATGACGGTGGCGGCTCCACTGCGTCTGCTGCTCACGGCCTCATGAACCGCTTCGAGCCCGTGAACCGGAGGGACGCCGCCGATCTGCTCGTCAGCGTCGCGCTGGGTGCGTGGGCGGCGTTCGGGGTCCTGGCCCTGGTCGTAATAGGGCGGGGCGGTTCGCCGCTGTGGCTGGACGACGGCTTCCTCGCCTGGTCGGTCGGCCACCGCCCGGAGGTGGCTGTCGCGGTGGCGCGGGGTGTGACGGCCTCCGGTACCGGCGTGGTTCCGTACGTACTCGTCGTCCTGGCCGGGGTCGTGGCGGGCCGCACGGCGCGGCACCGGCTGCTCGCCGCCGTCCTCGCGCTCGTCTGCCTCGGCTCGGGACAAGCGCTGCGGTACGCCGTGATGGAGTTCGTGCACCGCGCGCGGCCGCCGCGGGGCGACTGGACGGCGCACGCGAGCGGCTGGGCCTTCCCGTCCGGGCACACCACCACGGCCGCGCTGACCGCTGGTCTGCTGCTCGCCGCGCTCACTCTGCGCCGCCCGCGCGGCGGCACCGCGCTCCGGGTCGCCGTGGGCTGCTGGGGCCTGCTGGTCGGAGTGAGCCGGGTCTTCCTCGGCGTGCACTGGTTCACCGATGTCCTGGGCGGTTGGCTGTTCGCCCTCGGCTGGCTGGGGGCGTGTCTGTGCGCGGCCGTCCACCTGTTGCCCGCCCCGTTCCTCACTCACCCGACGGCTTCCGCCCCGCAGTCGATGGAGAACCAGGAGAACCATGCGCCCCAAGATCCTGGTGGTGGAGGACGATCACGCCCTGCGTGACGTCCTGCGCCGCGGTCTGCGGGACGAGGAATTCGACCCCGTGCCCGCCGCCGACGGCGCCACGGCCCTGCGGCTGGCCACCACCGACATCGCCGCACTCGTCCTGGACGTCGGGCTGCCCGACGCGGACGGCCGGGACGTGTGCCAGGCGCTGCGCGCCAACGGATTCCTCGCCCCGGTCATCTTCCTGACCGCCCGTCACCACCTCACCGACCGGCTCGCCGGATTCTCCGCCGGAGGGGACGACTACCTGCCCAAGCCCTTCCACCTCGCCGAACTCGCCGCCCGGCTGCGCGCCGCACTCAAACGCACCGGCCCCCGCGCCCCGGCCACGACCGGCGACCTGGTCCTGGACGCGGTCGGCCACCATGCCACCGTGCACGGTGTCCGCGTCCTGCTGTCCCCCACGGAGTTCCGGCTCCTCGCCCCGCTCGTCGCCGCGGACGGCGACCTCGTGCGCCGCCGCGACCTGGTCAGGGCGGGCTGGCCCGAAGGCGCGCACGTCAGCGACAACACCCTGGACCAGTACCTGAGCCGGTTGCGCCGCAAACTGCGCGAGGCAGGCAGTGCCCTGACGGTCGGCACCGCGCGCGGGGTCGGGCACCGCCTGTCGTGAACCGCACCCGCAGCGTCGCGCGCCGCCTTGCCCCGCGCACCTTGCGCGGCCGCCTCTCCCTTGTGGCACTGGCCACCGCCGCCTTGCTGATGACGGTGCTGACCGTGGTGTTCAACGTCGCGATGGACGAGCACCTGCGACGCCAGGCGGACCACGGACTGCGCGACCGGGCGGCAGCGGTGGCCACGACCGTCGACACCAGCGGTCCTCGCGTACGCATCCTGGAGACCGCCAACGACCGCCTGCTCGACGCGAATGTGTGGATCTACGAAGGAACCCGGCTGCTGGAGAAACCGCCGTCCGCCACGGCTGGCAGCCCGCTCACCCGCGCCGCCGACGGGCTGGCGGCGCACGCCGGGCGCGCCTGCGCCACCGTCCACACCGTCCGGCTGTGCTCGCATCCCCTCACCGACCGCCGGGCCACTGCCACCGTCGTCACCGCCCTGGACCTGACTCCGTACCGCAACTCGGCCGACACCCTGCTCCTTGGATCGCTCGTCCTGGACGTGATGATGCTCGGCTGCACGTACGCCCTGACCCGGCTGTCCGTCGGCCGGGCACTGCGCCCGGTGCGGGCGATGACGGACCAGGCCACCCAGTGGAGCGCGGTGGCCTCCGACGAGCGCTTCGACACCGCAGGCCGCCCCGTCGAACTCACCCGCCTCGGCGCCTCGTTGGACGCGCTCCTGGACCGCATCCGCACCGTGCTGCGCCACGAGCAGCAGCTGACGGGCGAGCTCTCCCACGAACTGCGCACACCGCTCACCCGGATCGTCATGGAACTCGACTGGTGGCGATCCCGCCCCCGCACGGACGCCGACACCCGGGCCACCGTGGAGGTGATCGCCGAGGCCGCCCGGTCCATGCGCGCCATCTGCGACACCGTCCTGGACGACGCGCGAGTGAACGCCCTCACCCCGGCGACGGCCCCCGGTGCCACCGACGTCGTGCCCGTCATCGATAGCCTGCTCCACAACCTCGCCCCACCGGGCCGGGTGAGAACCGTGCTGGAACCGGCAACACCCGTGCTGGAGGCGGGAGTTGCCCCCGCTCTCCTCGAACGCGTCCTCAGCCCCCTGCTCGCCAACGCCGCCCGCTACGCCCGCTCCCAGGTGACCGTGTCCGCGCGGCAGCTCCCCGGAGTCGTACGCATCGATGTCGTCGACGACGGCCCGGGAGTGCCGCAGACGTTCGTGGGCGAACTCTTCCAGCCCGGCCGACGCGCCGACACCGACGACGGACACGACGGCGCGGGCCTGGGGCTGCCCCTCGCACGACGCCTGGCCCGCGCCGTCGGCGGCGAAGTGGCCCACGACCCCGGGCACACCCCCGGAGCCGCCTTCACCGTGAGGCTGCCCGCCGGGTGACCGGGACGGCTGAGGCCCGGCGCTCCCGCACCTGGGCGTAGGCCATCATCCCGAACAGCACGGCGAGCAGGACGGCGGACGAGCCCGCGGTGCCGAGATCGAGCCCGCCCTTGGCGACCGGCTTGGTGAGGAAATCGCCCGCGGTGGCGCCCAGCGGGCGGGTGAGGACGAAGGCGATCCAGAACAGCAGCACGTTGGGCACCACGGGCGCCTTCATCAGCGCGACGAGCACCGCGAGCAGACCGGTCACCAGAAGCGCCCCGCCCGCGAAGCCGAGGCCGGAGCTGTCGGACAGGAAGTCGCCCATGGAGGTGCCGAGCGTGTTGGACACGAGGATCGCCGACCAGAACAGGGCCTCGCCCTTGAACGTGACGATGTCGCGGATCTGGAACGTCATCCCGCGCGCCCTCCAGGCAACGAAGATCGCCAGGAGGATCGAGATGAGGATCGCCGCCCCGACGGGGTAGCCGAGGCCGAGGCCCTGCGGCCCCCAGCCCAGCGAAGTGGCGTTGCCCGCAAGGTACTTGGCGCTGGCGTCGCGGTTCATGAAGTCGGACATCGTGGTACCGGCCATGCTGGTCGACAGGATCACGGTCCAGTAGAAGAACGGGTTGTAACGGCGTGACCGCAGCTGGACCACCAGCGTCACCACGAAGACGAGGAACAGCGCGATCGTGGTGAGGAAGTAGCCGAGCTTCAGGGTCTGCGCGAAGAGATCGCCCGCCGTTTCGCCCAGGGTCGTCGCGGCGACCTTCATGATCCAGAAGGTGAGTGTGACCTCGGGCAGCTTCTTCATCACCGACTTCGCGGCACTCGGCGTACCCGACGGGCCCGACGCACTCGACCTGCTCGTCACGTCGGGATTGGTGAGGACTTCCGGCTTCTCCACTTCAGCTTCTCCACTCCAGTCGTACGACAGGGTGCTCGTCGCGAACCGGACGAGCACCCTGAGGGATGCTGGACCGCCCACCGACGGCGGTCGCGCACACCGACCCTGGCGCCAAGAGCCTGAACGCATCCTGAACGCGGGCCGGTTCGGCAGGTCAGGCCGGGAGCCCGGCCCCCCTCTCCGGTTCGGTGACGTCCTTGCGTGTCACCGCCAGATACACGACCAGGCCGAGGATGACGGCCAGGAACAGGACGCTGGTCACCACCGTGCCCAGGCCCAGGCCGCCGTCCCCGGTCGGCTGGGAGAGGTAGTCGCCGATCGAAGCGCCGAGCGGCCGGGTGAGGATGTACGCGACCCAGAAGCTCCACACCGCGTCGAGCCCCAGTGCGAAGTGCGCGACGGCCACCGCCGCGATGCCCACCGCGAACAGGACGGCGGCGAGCCAGTAGCCGAGGGCCATGCGCTCGGAGACCAGGTCCCCGGCCGCGGTGCCCAGGGCGAACGTGAACAGCACCGCGAGCCAGTAGAAGGACTCCCGTCCTGTGGTGTCGATGCTGTGGATGGACAGCGTCCGCTCCCGCCGGTACCAGACGACGAAGACCACCGCGAGGGCGATCGCGAACACCGTCGTGCTCGTCTCCAGTGGCACCCCCATGTTGTCGGTGAGGTTGTCGCTGATCAGCGTGCCGACGACGCTGATCAGGGCCACGGCGAGCCAGTACACGCCCGCCCGGTATGCGTGCGTGCGGAACTGCACGACCAGCACCCCGGCAAGGAGCACGCTCATCAGCACCGACACACCGGTCAGGCCGAGCCCCGCCTTCTCGTCGAGCAGGTCGGCCGCGGTCTCACCGACCGTCGTGCACAGCACCTTGATGATCCAGAAGTAGACGGTGACCTCGGGCACCTTGTTCCAGCGCAGCCGGTGCCGCGCGGACACGGAAGGCTCACCGGTCGTGGGGACCGCGGATGTCTCAGACGTTTCGTGGGTCATGGCGGACGACCGTGCCACCGGAAACCTGAACGCATCCTGACCGCTGCGCGGCACCGCGCACACAGCACGTCTTCGACCAGCAGCATGGATGTCGTGAACCCCTCATTGGCCCCTCGCATACCGGCACTGCTTCCCGCTCCCATGCCAGCGACGGAGGAAGGCCACCGTGACCACCCCGACTGCCGCCCGACCGCCGACTGACCGCGCAACGAGCTGGCTGCGACACCGGCTCGGCCGCGCGATCGTCCTCGCGTACGCCGCCGCCCTGCTGCTGCCCGGTCCGGGGCTGTGGCTGCGCCGACCCCACGCGCTGGCGCTCGGCACGCCGGGAGACCTCCCCCTGCCCGCCGCGCAACTCCTGCTCTCCCTGGTCCTGTTCTCGGCGGGACTCCAAGTGCCCGTACGCGCGCTCGGCACCCTGCTCCGGCGCCCGACCGCCCTGCTGGCCGGACTCGTCCTGCACCTGGCAATCCCGCTCCTCGCCGTTCCTGCCGTCGCGTTCCTGCTGCACCGGACTCCCGACGCCGACGGCGGCAGCGGCCTGATCACCGCGATGATCCTGATCGTGGCCATGCCCGTCGCCGCTGGAGCAACCGTATGGACCGGCAAGGGGGATGGCGACCAGCCGACCATGGTGGGGCTGGTCCTCGTCTCCACGCTCCTCAGCCCCCTCACCATCCCGCTGGTCATCAGCACCCTGCAGCCACTGCTCAGCGGCGAATACGCGCACACGTTCACCCGAGCCGGACACCCCACACAGGGCGGCTTCGCCCTGGTCGGCGTGGTCCTGCCCTGCGCGGCCGGGATCCTGTTCCGCCTGGCACTGCCCGAACCGTGGCTGCCCCGGGCCCTCGCCGTCGTCGGTCCCTGCGCCTTGACCGGCTCGCTCCTGCTGACCTACGTCAACGCCAGCGGCGCACTCGGCACCTTCCTCACCCGACCGCGCCCGCTGCTGCTCGCCGCCGCGCTGACCGTGGCCACGCTCGTCTGCCTGCTGTCCTTCGCGCTCGGCCACGGCGTTGCGCGCCTGCTGAGACTGGAAACCCCCGCGGCGTCGTCCCTCACCCTCGCCTGCGGCATGAACAACAGCAGCGCGAGCGCGGTCCTGCTCACCACCACCCTGCCCGACAAACCACACCTGCTGCTGCCCGTGCTGGCCTACGGACTGCTTCAGAAGACGGCAGCGAGCAGAGTCGTACGACAGCGCTGACCCAGCTCCGTGTCAGCCGGGCGATCCGCCCGCTCGCGCTGCACGTTTGTGATCGATACGGCGCCGAGGCCGACCGCCTGGGGCAAGCGCGCCCGGCATGCGCGCCAGTGGCCCTAGCGTGGGCAGGCATGCATCCGATGAGCAGCGCCGCCAGCCACATCGCAGTGCAGTGGTCAAAGACGTCGTCGGCGCTGCCCGTCAGCGTTGCCGAAGTGGACGGCAGAGTCCTCGTCCGTATCGCCGGCGAGCTGGACATCGCCTCCGTGCCGGACCTGGCCAAGGCACTGGAGCGCGCTGTCGAGCATCCCTGCGGCCGCGTCCTGGTGGATGCCAGCCGCGTGACGTTCTGCGGGACCGCGGGGGTGGAGCTGCTGCTGCACACCGCCCGGCAGGCCAGAGCGGCAGGCGGCAGCCTCGTACTGCAGCGGGCCCACAACAGCGTGCTGCGGGCGCTGCAACTGTGCGGTGACGCGGAGGGCGAGCGGATGGCCCGCGAGTCGGCGACGGTGCCGCTGCCGCGGCACGAGAGGCTCCCGCGGCTCTCGGTGCTCTCGGCCGCCCTGTCCGCCGCCTTCGCCATCACCGGCGCCCCGATGGGAAACGCCCAGCTCTACCAGCCGCAGGACGGCACACTGCAGATCGTCGCCCAACGCGGCTTCCGGCAACCGTTCCTGACCTACTTCGCAACGGTGGCCGACCGGGACACCGCCTGCGGGGTCGCCGCACAGGACCGTCGGCCCGTCCTCGTCGACGACGTGGCCGCCAGCGCACTCTTCTACGCCACCCCGGCGCTGGACGTGCTGCAGGAAGCGGGCGTCGGCGCCTGTGTTTCCCTGCCCATCACCGCCGCGGACGGCACTCTGATCGGCGTCGTCTCCACCCACCACCCACACGCCACGGGTTTCACCGACGAACAGCGCCGCGCCCTGCGGCGACTCGGCACCGCCGCCCATCTCCTGAGCTGAACCCAGCCACCATCGAGTACGCCCCTGCTTCACCCTTCACATGGCTGTACTCCGTGGCGGGTCGTACGCTGGAGCCGTCGATACGGAGCGGCTTCCCCCTGGGGAGTGAGCGTCATGGGCAGGGCACAGCATCCCCTGGCGGTCCTGCGGGCATCCGTCGGCCTGTCGCATGCCGCTTACGCGCAGTTGGTCGCCGACACCCACGCTGACCTGGGGTTCGGGCCGCTGCTCGCGCGGCGGGAGAAGGTGTCGCGCTGGGAGTCGGGCCGGACCGTGCCGTCACCGACCGCGCAGCTCTCCATCGCCCGGATCCACGGCGTCCCCGAAGCCGATGTGCTGCGGCTCGGGTGGCCGACGTGGCTCACCGCAGCCACCCGGGCGGTCGCAGCGAGTGAGGAACCCTGGCGTGCGCACAGCGCGGTCGCCGCCGCGCGGGACGTCGCCGCCACCGTTGACAGCGCGGGCGCCTCCGCGCGCGTACTCGCCTGTACGGGGCCTGCGCTCCTGGCTCAGCTCAGGGGAGCGCTGGCCGCACTGGACGACCCGCGCCCCGCACCCGCCCGGGGCGGAACCGCCGTTCCCGTTCCTCCAGAAGCCCTTGACTGGATCGAATTCCGCGTACGGGCCCTGGAACGGCAGGAGGCCGGTTCGTCGGCCACGCCGAGTGCGCTGTACTTGGCCACCCGCGCCGAGTACCGGCTGATCAGCGGAGTGCTCACCGACGCGGGCTACGACCGGACGACCGGGGCCCGGCTGCTCTACCTGCTGGCCAGGACCGGGCGGCTCTGCACCTGCCTCAGCACCTGCCTGGGCGACTTCGCCACCGCCGAGCGCTACAGCCTGGCCGCCCTGCGCGCCGCGACCGCCGTCGGCGCCCGGCGCCAGAGCGTCGTCTGCCTGGCGGACCTGGCCGGGCTGCACGCCGCGGTCGGAGCGCCGAGGGACGCCCTGTCGGTACTGAGCGCCGCACGCGGGGCCGCGCCGCCCCTCACTCCGCGCCTGGCCGCGCTGGTGAACAGCTGGGAGGCGCTGGCCCTGGCCCGGACGGGACACGAGTCGTCCGGCGCCAAGGCCCTGGACCGGGCCGATCGGGAGCTGGGCAACAGCCACCGGGAACCCGCCGTGGCGGACGTCCTGCCGGTACGGGACCTCGACGACATGCGTCTGAGGCTGTGCCGTGGACTGTCCCTGTTGCATCGGAACCAGCCCCGCGAAGCCCTGAAGTGGCTCGTTCCGCTCACCGACGCCAAGGCCACCACCGGTCCCGACGGTCCGGCTCCTTCGCCCTTCACCGCAGGTGTCCTGCTGTACGCCGTGGATGCCCAACTGGCCCTGGGGGAGCTGGACATGGCCGCGCACAGTGCCCGGTACGCCGCAGCGCTGGCCGGAGGGCTGCCCGGCGCCCTGGCGGGGGAGTACCGCCGTCGATTCGACCCGCATCGCGACGAGCCCCTCGTGCAGGACCTGCTGGGTCTGCTGGGCGGCGGGCGGCAGCCAAGCACCTGAACCGCACCGACGACCGGGCACGACAGCCGCCGCATTGTAGGGCGCCCGTCCGGCCGTCCCTCATGGACGAGGCACGCGAGGCACAGCCTTCTGGTGCTCGTCGGCCGCGGCAGGGTTTGCTGCCCTCGGAGGCTGCCCGCCAGGACGAGGACGGGCCCTGGAGCGCATCGAGAGGTCTGTCGCAATGCCGGTACTGGCGTGCCCCGCACTGCGGGTCATGGTCGTGGACGACGAGGAGCTGCTGAGGTCAGGGGTGTCGGAGATCCTCGCCGTCGCGCCCGATGTGCGCGTGGTGGCTGCCTGCCGCGGCGGCGAGGCGGTGGAGGTGGCGCGCGAGCAGGGGCCGGACGTGGTGCTGCTGGACATCCGCATGCCCGACGTGGACGGCCTGACCGTGCTGGAGGGGCTGCGGGCGCTGCCCCGCCCGCCGCAGGTCGCGATGCTCACCACGTTCGACACGGACGAGTACGTGGGGGAGGCACTCCGCGGGGGAGCCGCGGGGTTCCTCCTCAAGGACACCAGCCCCACCGACCTGATCCGTGCGGTACGGGCCCTGGGCACGGGCAGTGGCTGCCTGTCCCTGCCCATGGTGCGCCGCCTGCGCGAGCAGGGAGCCGCCGATCCGGCCGGGCCGAAACTGGCCACGCTGACGCCGCGCGAGCGTGAGGTCCTGGTGGTACTTGCGGACGGGCTCTCCAACGGCGACATCGCAGCTCGCCTGCACATGAGCATGAGCACGGTGAAGGACCACGTCAGCGCCCTGCTGACGAAACTCCACGTCGACAACCGCGTCCAGGCCGCGGTACTTGCCACCCGGGCGGGCCTGGTGACCGCGCCGGACCGAGTCCGGTGAGCGACGCCGCTCGCCGCGAGGAGGACCGGTGGTGGGACCGCTACTTCCTGGCTCCCCGCTCCGCGGGGCCGCGCTGGATCGGTGACCTGGTTCTGGCAGCCCTGGGACTGGCCGACTGCTGGCCCGAACTCGTGCATGAGCCCTGGTGGCAGCAGTTGGGCGTGCTGGCTGCCACGGGCGCGCTCCGGGTGCGCCGAAGCCGTCCCGCGGCGCCGTTCGCGCTCACGGTCCCCGCGCTCTTCGGCTCCCAGGCTCTGGCCCTGAGCTGTTTCGCCCTGTGCGCCCTGGCCCGCCGGAACGGACCGCGCGGCACCACCGCCGTGGCCTTCGTGACGGTGATGCTGGGCGACCTGCTGTGCTGGCGCCCGTGCCGGATGTGGGAGGGCCCCGGCCTCGCCGGGGCGACGCTGCCCGACATGGCCCGGCACCTGGCGTACGCGATCCTGATCGTCGGCGCGCCCGTCGTCGTGGGACTGCACTACCGGGCCCGGGTGGAACTGGCCCGCCGACTCCAGGAGGTGGACGCCCTGCGCCGACAGGAACAGCGGCTGCACGTCGAGCACGGCGTCCGTCAGGAACGGGCACGCATCCGGTGGGAGATGCACGACGTGGTCTCCCACAAGGCCGGACTGATCGCCGTCCAGGCGGGCGCCCTCTCGGTGACCGCCGCCGACCCCACGGTCCGCGACAAGGCCGAGACGCTGCGGAAACTCGCCGTGGCCACGCTCGAGGACCTGCGCACGGTCCTACTGGTCCTGCGCAGCGAAGCCCCCCACCTTCACCCCCACCCGAACGCGCTGGCTCCTCAGCCCCGACTCGCCGACCTGTCCGCACTGCTCGACCAGAGCGGCGTCGACTCCCACCTGCACATTTCTGCTGCCGTCACCGACCGTCCCCTGCCCGGCGCACACCAGCGCACCGTGTACCGCACCGTCCAGGAATCCCTGACGAACATCCGCAAACACGCGCCCGGCGCGACCGCCACCGTCACGATCGACACCGACGGCACCCACCTCCGCACCACCGTCGACAACACCCCCGCCCCGCCACTGCCGACAGCGCCCCTGCCCGGCAGCGGGACGGGCCTGACTGGCCTGTACGAACGGGCGACGTTGCTGGACGGCACACTCCACAGCGGCCCCACCCCCGACGGAGGCTTCACCGTCCGCCTGACCCTCCCTGTCGTCTACGAGCGCTCAGAGGCCTGACGGCGGCGATGCCGCCCCATACCAGCAACCGGTGCCGCCCCTGGAGCAAGGGCGGCACCGCTGGCACCCAGCGTCCAACGGGTTGAGACACCGGAGCCGGTCCGCGCCTGTCCGGGCGCGGCAATCCGTGCGCCGAGGAACGGACTACGCGCCGTCGTCGCCTTCGCGCAGGGAATGAATCATGCTCTGCAGGCTCCGGAACGCACCTGCCTGCTCGGTCTCGGTCATCCCGGCCAGCATTCTGACCTCGACGGACCGGACCGCCGCGGTCGCCTTCTCCAGGCTCCGTCGGCCGCGGGCCGTGAGCTTCGCGGGAAGAACCTTTCCGACGGGTGCCTCCGCGGGCCTGGTCACGTAGCCCTCTCGCTCCAGCGACTGGAGCAGCACGTTCATCGTCTGCCGTGTCACGAACGCGCCCCGCGCGAGCTCCGAGTTCGACAAGCCCGGCCGTTGGGCCAGCAGTTCGAGGCAGGAGTAGTGCGTCACGCTCATCCCGAGCGGCCGCAGCACCTCCTCCATGGCTGCGCGCAGGGCGCTCGAAGCCTCCTTCAGGAGGTACCCCAGTGATTTGTCCAGGTCGACGCCGGCACCGCTTTGACTCATGTCAGGATTCTGACATACGTTGATGCGTGTCAGGAATCTGACACGAAGAGAAGGAGCAGCATCATGCCCGTCACCGGCCCCGACTTCATCTCGCTCCAGGCGCGCGACCTCGACGCCTCGCGGGCGTTCTACGAGCAGTACCTCGGCCTCGTCCGCTCGCAGGCCGGACCTCCGCACGCCGTCGTCTTCGAGACGAAGCCGATCGCGTTCGCACTCCGCGAGGTCGTTCCCGGCATCGATCTCGCATCCGTCGCCCAGCCCGGCATCGGTGCCGCGATCTGGCTCCACGCCACCGACGTCCAGGCCATCCACGACGCTCTGGTCGCCGACGGACACACCATCGTCTCCGCGCCGATCGACGGCCCGTTCGGCCGGACCTTCACCTTCGCCGACCCCGACGGTTACCACGTCACGCTCCACGACCGCGCCTGACGAGCCGAGTGACCTTCAGGGGCTCTTCGCGCGCAACCAGCCCGGCGCTGACACGGGCGATGGCCCAGCCGTCAGGCCAATGCCGGATACACGTACCGTGAACAGGTGCCGGACATCCCGTGCTCCGGCGTCTCGTCCGGGGGCGCGACGGGCAGGGTGTCAGGATGTCTACCTTCGTCGTGTTCGACCTTGAATTCACCTCGTGGCCCCGCGCGCTGGAACAGGACTGGTCAGCGCGCGGCCAGCTGCGCGAGATCGTGCAGATCGGTGCGTTGCGCCTGCGCGACGACTGCACAGTCGTCGAGGAGTACGAGGCTCTGGTGCGCCCCACGCTCAACACCGAGCTGTCCTCGTACTTCACCGAGCTCACCGGTATCAGCCAGCAGGCCGTCGACCGCGACGGGCTCCCTGCCGCGGAGGCCCTGGGGGACTTCCTGGGGTTCTGCCGCGGTCAGACCGTCCTGTCCTACGGCAACGACATGGTGGTGCTCGGCGAGAACGTCGGCTGGGCGCGCGCCCGCGGCGAACAGATCAATAACAGCTTCCTCGACGCCGCCTTCGTCAACATCCGTCCCTGGCTGAACACCGTGGCACCGGCCACGGCGCAGGCGAACGTCGGCCGTCTGTGGAGCGTACTGGGACTGCCCAAGCCCGCTGCCGGACAAGAACACTCGGCGCTGTTCGACTGCTACTCCTTCGCGGCCGCACTCGGTCATCTGCGCGACAACGGCGCCGCGCTGCCCGAGGGCTGCCGGTAGCCCGTCGCCTCCCACAAGTTCAGGCTGACGTGCCGGAACCGCTCACCGGTACCACCCGCCCCGTTTATCGGATTGGCAAAGAACGCCCGCCACATCTGTTCTCAGCCACCTCACAGGCGCAAGGATCCCCCGTACTGATCGAATCTGCTCGAATCGATGTGCGGGAGGCCCCACTTGAGAAGGTCAGCAGGGACCAGACGGCGGACGACGGTGTTCGGGTCCGCGGGCGCGCTTGTCGCGGCGACGCTGATAGCGGGCGCCGTCGCTGCCCCGACGGCGAACGCCGACGCGGCCCCGGCGGCGAAGGCCGACGCGGCCCGCTCCGGCAAGGACCGTGAGGCCCGTGGTGCCGAACTCGCCGCGCAGCGCGCCGCGAAGGCCGGGATCGACTGGCGGGACTGCCCCGCCGACTGGGGGCTGGAGAAGCCCATCCAGTGCGGCTGGGTCACCGTCCCGGTCGACTACGCCAAGCCGAACGGCAAGAAGATCAAGCTCGCTGTCGACCGCATCGGCAGCACCGGGAGCAAGGACGAGCGCCAGGGCTCCCTCGTCTACAACCCGGGCGGCCCCGGCGGCTCCGGCATGCGCTTCCCGCGCCGTGTCACCACCAAGAGCAAGCTGTGGGAGAAGACCGCGAAGGCGTACGACTTCGTGGGCTTCGACCCGCGCGGCGTCGGGCACTCCGCGCCCATCTCCTGCGTCGACCCGCAGGAGTTCGTGAAGGCGCCCAAGCTCGACCCGATCCCCGACAGCGAGGCCGACAAGCGCGCCCAGCGCAAGCTCGCCGCCGAGTACGCCGACGGCTGCCAGGAGCGCAGCGGCGACCTCCTGCCGCACATGACGACGCCCAACACCGCCCGCGACCTGGACGTCATCCGCGCCGCGCTCGGCGAGAAGAAGCTGAACTTCCTCGGCGTCTCCTACGGCACCTACCTGGGCGCGGTCTACAGCACCCTCTTCCCGGCGCACGTGCGCCGCATGATCTTCGACTCCGTGGTCAACCCGCGCACGGACAAGATCTGGTACGAGGTCAACCTGGACCAGGACGTGGCCTTCGAGAAGCGCCTCATCGACTGGATGACGTGGGTCGCGAAGAACGACTCCGCCTTCCACCTCGGCGACACCTACGGCAAGGTCCGCGCCCAGTGGGACAAGCTGCGCGCCACCGCCAAGCAGCAGCCCCTCGACGGCGTCGTCGGCCCGGCCGAGCTGCAGTCCTACTTCCAGAACGCGCCGTACTACGACTCGTCCTGGGTCGAGATCGCCACGAACTGGAGCAAGTACGTCGCCGGCGACCCGAAGCCCCTCGTCGAGGCGGCGAGCCCCGACCTGTCCGACACCGCGGGCAACATCGCCAGCGAGAACGGCAACGCGGTCTACACCGCGGTCGAGTGCGCCGACGCCAAGTGGCCGCGCAGCTGGCGGAAGTGGGACCGCGACAACACCCGCATCCACAAGACCAGCCCCTTCATGACCTGGGGCAACGCCTGGATGAACCTGCCCTGCGCCACCTGGTCCAGCAAGCAGCAGCGCCCGCTGGAGGTCCGCACGCACAAGGGTCTGCCGAAGACACTGATCATGCAGTCCACGCGTGACGCGGCCACGCCGTACCCCGGCGCCGTCGAGCTGCACAAGCGCCTCAAGGGCTCGCGCATGATCACGGAGAAGGACGCCGGTTCGCACGGCATCACCAACCTCGTCAACCCGTGCCTCAACAGCCGCGTCGACACCTACCTGTTGACCGGCAAGGTGGACGCCTCCGACGTGACGTGCGGCCCCCACGCCACGCCCAAGCCGTAACGGAAGCGGAACCGGAGCGCACGCCGCGCCGCCTCTCGGTCCGGGTGTCTTCCCGGCCGAGGGGCGGTGGGCCACTGGTGACAGGGCTGTCGACCAGCGCCCAGGCCGCATCGGGCACCTTCGCCGACAACCGCGCCGACACCGGCTTCCGGCAGGCCATGGAGAACCCGTCGGACGACGAGCGCATCAAGATGCCGGGCGGCGGTGGCGTCGTCGACAACGTCACGGACACCGTGGCGACGCTCTACCGGGACGAGGGCTGCACCTTGCCGCAGGACACGCTCGCGCCCAACCGCGGCGGTGCCTAGCTGTGGCGCACCCCGTACCGAGGCCGTCAGCTCAGCGGCATCCGCGGGAACTTGCGCGGCTCCTTGCCCCCGGCCGCCAAGCGCTCCCGCTCGGCTTCCTCGGCCTCCTCCGCCTTCACGACGGCCGCGTACTTGTCGACGTACTCCTGTCCGGAGAGCCCGAGGATCGCGTACATGATCTCGTCGGTGACGGCCCGGAGCACGGCCTTCTCGTTCTCCATGCCGACGTACCGCGAGAAGTCGAGGGGCTTGCCGAAGCGGATCGTCACCCGCTTGAAGTTCGGGACCTTCTGGCCGGGCGGCTGCGCCTCGAAGGTGCCGATCATGGCGCACGGGACCACCGGCACCTGGGCCTTGAGCGCCATCGCCGCGACGCCGACCTTGCCCTTGTAGAGCCTTCCGTCGTGCGAGCGGGTGCCCTCCGGATAGATGCCGAGCAGCTCGCCCTTGCGCAGCACGCCGAGGCCCTCGCGAATCGCGGCCTGCCCCGCTTCCTTGCCGGAGCGGTCCACCGGGATCTGCCCCGCGCTGCGGAAGAACGCGGCCGTCAGGCGCCCCTTGAGGCCCGGGCCCGTGAAGTACTCGGCCTTCGCGAGGAACGTGATGCGGCGCTTGATGATCGCGGGCATCAGGAAGTGGTCGGAGAACGACAGGTGGTTCCCCGCGACGATGGCCGCGCCGGCGTCCGGCACATGTTCCAGGCCCTCGATTCTGGGCCGGAACATCAGCCGGAGCAGCGGGCCGAGGATCACGTGCTTGAGCAGTAGGTAGAACATGGCGGCCGCCTTCCCCCTGATCCCGGTGCCGACGCACAGTAGCCAATCGACGGCGTGGAAGCGAGAGCCCGTTCGGGCCCTTGCGCGGCGCCGGACGGGCGAACGACCGGCGTGGCGGCTCGACGGACGTCCCGGCCGGAGGGTGCCCTGGC
Organism: Streptomyces sp. NPDC042371; assembly: GCF_056437465.1. NCBI lineage: Bacteria > Bacillati > Actinomycetota > Actinomycetes > Kitasatosporales > Streptomycetaceae > Streptomyces > Streptomyces sp. NPDC042371. The sequence continues at coordinate 147,814 of NZ_JBWKAP010000009.1, forward strand.
CTCTCCCCGGCGTCCTGCGACGCCACGGAACGTCACCGCCGTCGGTGCATCCGGCGCGTACCCCGGAGGTCTTCCTTGCGCTCGCTTCCCCTCGCTGCCGCCACTCTCATCGCTCTCGGAGGGCTCGCCCCCGCCCACGCGGCGGCGGACCCGGTCCCCACCCCGAAGCGTGGACTCTTCCTCACCGTGTCGGGCGCCGACCACACCTGGATCCGCGGCGTGCTGCTGCACTGCGCGCCCGAACCGTCGGGGGCCCACCCGCAGGCGGCCAAGGCCTGCGAGGCGATCGCTCAGGCGGGCGGGGACTTCAACGCGCTGCCCGACGACCCGCACGCGTGCACGAAGGAGTTCGACCCGGTCACGGCGACGGTGACCGGGTCGTACGAGGGCCGGGCGACCAGCTGGCACAAGACGTACCCGAACGCCTGCGCGATGGACGCGGACACCGGCTACGTGTTCCGCTTCTGAGCGGCGCCGACGACGGTCGCGCGACGCCGCGCCGAGCGGACCACGGTCGCGCGGCACCGCGGTCATGCGGTGCGCGACAGCACCATCGCCAGCGTGATCAGACCGAGCACGACCCAGCCGAACCACAACCAGCCGTTGCTTCCGAGCGCCACCGTATAGGCCGTCACCATGACGAGACCTCCGATGGTGAACCCACCCATGGTCTTCGTGGAACCTGGCATAGCTCAGCCTCCTCCCGGCAGCCTGCGGCGCCGATGCGCCCAGACCGCGGTCCGAAGACCATCGTCACCCGGGAGGCCCCTCCTGCGCTAGCGTCCGCGTGCGGCCAGTGAGGCCAGATAGGCGTTGTACGCCTCGAGGTCCTTGTCGCCGTCCCGGTCGGCCGCGCGGTCCTTGCGCCGGGCTTCGCGGTCCTCGGACTTGCGCCATTGGAAGAGCAGGGCCACCAGGACCACGACGGACGGGATCTCGCTGAAGGCCCAGGCGATGCCGCCCGCCGCCTCCTGATCGGAGAGCGCGTCGATGCCGAGCGAGGCGGGCGGGTGCATGTACGTACCGATCATCGGCTCGGTCGCCATCATCAGGGCGATGCCGAAGAACGCGTGGAACGGCATGCCCGCGAACAGCTCCAGCATCCGGAAGATATAACCGGGCCGGTGCGGCCCCGGGTCGACGCCCATGATCGGCCAGAAGAAGACCAGGCCGACGGCGAGGAAGTGGACCATCATCCCGATGTGGCCCGCCTTGGAGCCCATCAGCGTGTCGAAGAGCGGCGTGAAGTAGAGCGCGTACAGGCTCGCGATGAACAGCGGGATCGTGAACGCGGGATGCGTGATGATCTTGATGTAGCGGCTGTGCAGCAGCCAGAGGAGCCACTCGCGCGGACCCTTGCGGCCACGCCCCGCCGTCGGCAGCGCACGCAGCGCCAGCGTGATCGGCGCACCGAGCAGCAGCAGGATCGGCGACAGCATGCTGATCACCATGTGCTGCACCATGTGCACGCTGAACATGACCATGCCGTAGTCATTGAGCTTGGTGCACATCACGAGGAGCACGGTCAGGACGCCGAGCACGAACGAGATCGTGCGGCCCACCGGCCACTTGTCACCGCGCCGCACCAGCCGCGCCACGCCCCACCCGTACAGGGCGAGGGCCACCAGGCAGCCGATGAGGAAGAAGGGGTCGGCCGACAGCTCGAGGCCTCGCCCCAGCGTGAACGGCGGCAGATCCATGTTCATGCCGTGCCCGCTGTGATCCATCCAATGGCTCCTGATTCGTGCGGATTGTGCGAGGTGTGTCGGCACCAGAGTAGAACTGCCCCCGGCCGCTGACGCGACCGGGGGCAAGTAGTACAACGAGCAACAGGACTAGAGCACGCACTCCGCTTCGGCGTACCGCTCCTCGGGCACGGTCTTCAGCGTCTCGACGGCCTCGGCGAGCGGCACCATCGTGATGTCCGTGCCGCGCAGCGCCGTCATCCTGCCGAACTCGCCGCGGTGCACGGCCTCCACGGCGTGCCAGCCGAAGCGGGTCGCGAGCACGCGGTCGTACGCGGTCGGGGTACCGCCGCGCTGGACGTGGCCGAGGATGACCGGGCGGGCCTCCTTGCCGAGGCGCTGCTCCAGTTCGAGGGAGAGCTGCCGGGCGATGCCTGCGAACCGCTCGTGGCCGTAGACGTCCTTGCCGCCCTCGTCGTACTCCATGGAGCCCGCGCGGGGCTTGGCGCCCTCGGCGGCCACGACGATCGCGAACTTCTTGCCCGCGGAGAAGCGTTCCCCCACCTTCTGGGCCAGCTCCTCGATGTCGAAGGGGCGTTCCGGGACGACGATGGCGTGCGCGCCCGCGGCCATGCCCGAGTGCAGGGCGATCCAGCCGGTGTGCCGGCCCATCACCTCGACGATGAGCACGCGCTGGTGCGACTCCGCGGTGGTCTTGAGTCGGTCGAGGGCCTCGGTCGCCACGCCGACGGCCGTGTCGAAGCCGAAGGTGACGTCCGTGACGGCGATGTCGTTGTCGATGGTCTTGGGGACGCCGACGATGGGCAGGCCCGCGTCCGAGAGCAGCCGGGCGGCCTTGAGGGTGCCCTCACCGCCGATCGGGATGATCGCGTCGAGGCCGAGGTCGGCGACGTGCCCCTTGGCGCGCTCGACGCCGTCCCGCAGATTCGCGGGCTGGACGCGGGAGGAGCCGAGGATCGTGCCGCCGCGGGCGAGGATGCCGCCCACCGCGTCGAGGTCGAGCTTGCGGTAGTCGCATTCCAGGAGGCCTTTCCAGCCGTCGTGGAAGCCGATGACCTCGTCGCCGTGGTCCACCACCGCGCGGTGCACGACGGAGCGGATGACGGCGTTCAGGCCGGGGCAGTCGCCGCCGGAGGTCAGGACACCAATGCGCATTGCCCGGAATACCTTTGCAACGTGGGTCGATGACCGGACCACGTCGTCCGGCTGGATCCCCGCCACCCTATAGGCGCCGGGGGGCGGGGCCGCACCCGGCGTCCGAGGGCTGGACGCCCCCGCTCACATGTGCGGGCGGGGCGTCAAGCGGGCCCTTGTTGCGGGGTGTTACGCGGGCTGCTGCGCGGCGTTGATGCGCTCGGTGCGCAGCGCCTCGTACCAGCGGTCGTCCGTCGGCGGCAGCGCGTTCACATCGAGGGCCAGCTTCAGGAGCAGGTCCGCGATGAGCGGGTTGCGGGCGAGGACGGGGCCGTGCATGTACGTCCCGAAGACCGTGCCGTTGTACGCGCCTTCGGTGCCGTCGCCCGTGCCGTTGCCGCGGCCGAGGGTGACGCGGGCGAAGGGGCGCGCGGCCGGGCCGACGTGCGTGATGCCCTGGTGGTTCTCGAAGCCGGTCAGCGGCGGCAGGCCGAGCTGCGGGTCGATGTCGCCGAGCACGTCGCCGACGCAGCGGTCGCCCTCGCCGCGGGTGGAGACCACGTCGAGGAGGCCGAGACCCGGCTCGCGCTGGCCGAGGTCGTTGATGAACTCGTTGCCGAGGATCTGGTATCCGGCGCAGACCGAGAAGACGATCGCGCCGTTGCCCACCGCGCGCGCCAGGCCGCCGTCGCGGCGCAGCCGCTCGGCGGCGAGACGCTGCGGGCGGTCCTCGCCGCCACCGATCAGGTAGATGTCGCCGGAGGTGGGCACCGGCTGGTCGCTGCGCACGTCGTAGCGCTCGACCTGGAGACCGCGCTGACGCGCGCGGCGCTCCACCACCAGGGCGTTGCCCTGGTCTCCGTACGTGCTCAGCAGGTCGGGGTAGACCCACACCAGCCGCAGGCTGTTGTCGCTCATGCTCATGTCCTTATCCGGGCGGGTCAGTTGCCGACGCGGCGGCGAAGGTCCTGGAACGCGGTGTAGTTCGCGATCGTCTCGATGCGTCCCGGCGGGGCGAGCTGCACCGCCTCGTCGACGGTCTCGCAGACCCGGAAGTCCAGGCCCGCGACCTCGAGGCGCACGGCGAGGTCCAGCTTGCGGTCGCCGAGCACGAAGATCGGGTGACCGGCGAGACGGGTGTAGTCGACGTCCCAGAGCCAGGAGGTGTCCGTGCCGTCCGCGCCGCGCGCGTTCACGGAGAGGATCACCGGGGTCGGCGGCGGGTCGATCAGCGAAAACGTTTCGAGCCAGCCCGCGGGGTTCTTCGCGAGGAGCAGCCGCAGGTCGCGGCCCTGGAACTGCACGACGTCATAGCGTCCGGCGACCGCCTGCACCTGGTACATGCGCTCCAGGGCCACCTGCGGCGGCACTCCGAAGACGGCGGCCACGGCGGCCGATGAGGCGGCGTTGGCCTTGTTCGCCCGGCCCGGCAGCTGCAGGTGGATCGGCCACGCGGAGCCGTGCGGGTCCAGGACGTGGTCGCCGGAGAGGACCCAGCTGGGCGCCGGGCGGCGGAAACCGCACTCGCCGCAGAACCAGTCGTCCCCGGGGCGCTGCATGACGCCGCCGCAGGACGGGCACGACCAGGCGTCGTCCTTCCACTCCTGGCCCGCCGCCACCCACACCACGTTCGGCGAGGAGGAGGACGCCCAGACGACCAGCGGGTCGTCGGCGTTGGCGATGATCACGGCCTTGGAACCGGCCAGGCCCTCGCGCCACTTCTCGGCGAGCATGCGGGTCTCTCCGGCGCGGTCCAGCTGGTCGCGGGAGAGGTTGAGCAGGGCGATCGCCTTGGGGTCGACGTCACGGGCGACACCCGCGAGGTACTTCTCGTCGACCTCGATCACGCCGAACCTGGCGTCCGAGCCGCCCGCGAGCGCCGAGGTGATTCCGGCGGGCATGTTCGCACCGAGCGCGTTCGAGACGACCGGGCCGCTGGCTCCCAGTGCCTCGGCGATCAGTCGCGTGGTGGTCGTCTTGCCGTTGGTGGCCGACACGAGGACCACGTCCAGGTGCGTGGCGAGCCGTCCGAGCAGCTCGGGGTCGAGCCTGAGCGCGACCTTGCCGCCGATCACCGATCCGCTGCCGCGGCCCGCTGCCCGGGACACCGCCGCGGCCGCCTTGCCCGCCGTCACGGCCAGCTTGGCCCGCGGCGACAGCGGGTCCGTGTTGCCTGACATCTGTCGAGATCCTCCTTGCGTACGGCGCCGCGCCTGCCCCCGGCATCGTTTCGCTGCTCAGCCTATCGAGATCCGTTGACAAGCCCGAATCACGGCACCACCTCGGCACCTCGCCGGTGGCGCTCCGTCCCCCGGACCGTACTCTTGCCGCCATGCGACACAGCACGATCCCAGGCGCCTCGGGGCGCGTTCGACCTCTGACCCTGCTCGGTGACCCGGTGCTGCACGCGCCGTGCGAGGAGGTCACCGACTTCGGCCCCGAACTGGCGGTCCTCATCGAGGACATGTTCGCGACGATGTACGCCGCGCGGGGCGCGGGACTCGCCGCGAACCAGGTCGGCGTGGGCCTGCGGGTGTTCGTCTACGACTGCCCCGACGACGAGGACGTCCGCCACCTCGGGCACGTGGTCAACCCCAGGCTCGTCGAGGCGGACGGCGTGACGCTGCGCGGCCCGGAGGGCTGTCTGTCGCTGCCCGGCCTCGAGGCGGGCACGCCGCGCTTCGACCACGCCGTGGTCGAAGGCTTCGATCTGCGGGGGGAGCCGATCGAGGTGCACGGCACGGGCTGGTTCGCCCGTTGCCTCCAGCACGAGTGCGACCACCTCGACGGTGGTGTCTACACCGAGCGCGTCACGGGCTGGCGGCGCCGCAGGGTGCTGCGGGCCGCAGCCAAGGCCCCCTGGAACGTGTGAGGTCAGAACCCGGGACCTCCGACGCGGTTGCCCGCCGCCGCGAGCCGCCCCCACAGGAGGTCGGCCAGACTGCGTACCAATTGGGCGCGGGGGCAGGGCCGTTCGCCGAGCCACCAGTCGCCGGCCGCGTGCATCATGCCGACGATGCCGTGCCCCCACACCCGGGCGAGCTGGGCGCTTTCCGGGCCGAGGTCGACGCGCTCCTCGATGACCTCCGCGAGCTCCTCGCCGAGGCGGCGCAGCAGGGGAGCCGAGTGCAGCCCGACGTCGAAGCCCTGCTCGCCGGGGGAGGGGGCCTCCGACGGATGCATGAGGAAGCGGTAGACCTGCGGGCGGGCCTCGATGGCCGCGAGATAGGTGTCGAGCGTCGCCTCGACCCGCTCCCTGCGCTCGGCAGGGGCGTCGAGCGCGGCGCGCAGGGCCTCCAGGAGGGCGTCGGTGTGCCGCTTGGCGAGCGCGGCGTACAGGCCGCCCTTGTCGCCGAAGTGGCGGTAGAGGATCGGCTTGGTGATGCCCGCCTCGGCGGCGATGGCGTTCATCGAGGCGCCGGGGCCGTCGCGGAGCACGACCCGGTCGGCGGCCTCGAGCAGCTCTCGCCGTCGGTGCTCCGCGGACCGTTGCTGATCGGTCCGCTGCGTGGTCTCCATCGTTTCTCCCCGCCCGTGCTGAATCGGTGACGCACGCGCAACGTAACACCCGGCGTCCCGTGCGTATCGAACGGGCCATCGGGAGTTGACATGGACTACTGGCCAGTAACAGACTGCGGTTACCGCAAGTAACGTCGCAGATGATCGCAGGTCCTGGAGGGGTCATGGCCGAGTTCACCATGGAGCTCAACGACGAGCAGAAGGAGGTCCGGGACTGGCTCCACGGGTTCGCCGCCGATGTGATCCGCCCCGCGGCCGCCGAGTGGGACGAGCGCGAAGAGACCCCGTGGCCCATCATCCAGGAAGCGGCGAAGCTGGGGATCTACTCGCTCGATTTCTACGCACAGCAGTTCTTCGACCCCTCGGGCCTCGGCATCCCGATGGCGACGGAGGAGATCTTCTGGGGTGACGCGGGCATCGGCCTGTCCATCATGGGCACGGGTCTGGCCGCCGTCGGCGTGCTCGCCAACGGCACCGAGGAACAGATCGGCACCTGGATCCCGCAGATGTACGGCGACGTGAACGACGTGAAGGTCGCCGCCTTCTGCTCCTCGGAGCCCGACGCGGGCTCCGACGTGGCGGCCATGCGCACCCGCGCCGTCTACGACGAGGCCAAGGACGAGTGGGTCCTGAACGGCACGAAGACCTGGGCGACCAACGGCGGCATAGCCAACGTCCACGTCGTCGTCGCGGTCGTCGACCCCGAGCTCGGCTCGAAGGGGCACGCCTCCTTCATCGTTCCGCCGAACACCCCGGGCCTGTCCCAGGGGCAGAAGTTCAAGAAGCACGGCATCCGTGCCTCGCACACCGCCGAGGTCGTCCTGGAGGACGTCCGCGTCCCGGGTCACTGCCTGCTCGGCGGCAAGGAGAAGCTGGACGAGCGCATGGCCCGTGCGCGGGAGCGCGCCAAGTCCGGCGGCGAGCGCGTCAAGAACGCGGCGATGGCCACCTTCGAGGCCTCCCGTCCGGCGGTCGGCGCCATGGCGGTCGGCACGGCGCGTGCCGCGTACGAGGAGGCCCTGGAGTACGCCAAGACGCGCACCCAGTTCGGCCGCCCGATCATCGACAACCAGGGCATCGCCTTCCAGCTCGCCGACATGCGCACCCAGATCGACGCGGCCCGCCTCCTGGTGTGGCGCGCCTCCTGGATGGCCACCACCGGCAAGAAGTTCGAGTCGGCCGAGGGCTCCATGTCGAAGCTGTACGCGAGCGAGGTCGCCAAGAAGGTCACCGCGCAGGCCGTGCAGATCCTCGGCGGCAACGGCTTCACCCGCGAGTACCCGGTGGAGCGCATGCACCGCGACGCCGCGATCTACACGATCTTCGAGGGCACGAGCGAGATCCAGCGTCTCGTCATCGCGCGGACGCTTTCGGGGATGCCGATCCGCTAGGACCACCCCCTGAAGACCTGAAGAGAAGCCCCTCGGCGTTGTGAGCCGAGGGGCTTCTCTTCAGGTCTTCAGGGGCTATTTCCGGCGCCGGAAGGTCAACCAGATCCGGGCCGCGACCAGCCCGAGAACCACTACGCCGACGGTGATCTGCATCCAGCGCGGGAGGGCGCCCGAACCGGGGAGGTACAGGGCGAGGGTGGTCACGTCGTGCTCCTTGTCAGGGGTGGGGAGTGACGGACATTCTGCTACGGCGGCTCACCGCATGGCCCCTGCGGCGCGGTTCCAGGCCGCGTCACGCAGCAGACGCAGCCCGTTGAGGCCGACGACGACGGTGGAGCCCTCGTGGCCGAGAACGCCGAGCGGCAGCGGCAGGTTGCCCGCCAGGTCCCAGACGACCAGGCCGGAGACGAAGACCCCGGCGATGACCAGGTTCTGCACCACCAGGCGGCGGGCCGCCCGCGACAGGGCGATGACCTGGGGGACGGTGGCGAGTTCGTCGCGGACGACGACGGCGTCGGCGGTCTCCAGAGCGAGGTCGGACCCGGCGCGGCCCATGGCGATTCCGGTGTGGGCGGCGGCCAGGGCCGGGGCGTCGTTGACGCCGTCGCCGAGAACCATCGTCCTGCGGCCGCGGGCCTCCAGGCACCGTACGACCTCGACCTTGTCCTGGGGCAGGAGTCCGGCGTGGACGTCGTCACCGGCGATGCCGACCTCCGCGGCCAGGCGGGCGGCGGCGCGGGGGTTGTCGCCCGTCAGCAGCATCGGCGAACTGCCGGTCAGTTCGGTCAGGTCGGCGACGGTCGCGGCGGCGTCGGGACGCAGCCGGTCGGCGATGCCCAGCACCCCCACCGGGACCTCGTCGAGCAGGACAAGGACGGCCGTGCGGCCACCGTCCTCCAGGTCGCCCGCGGCCTCGGCGGCGCTGACCGTCGCGGTGTCGGCGTGGTGGTCGAGGAGGCGAGCGGGCGCGCCGACCGTGACGGTGCGGCCGGTGACGGTGGCGGTGACGCCGACGCCGGGCGTGGAAGTGAAGTCCCGCGTGTCGGCGATGGCCAGGCCGCGCGTGCGGGCAGTGTCGACGACGGCACGGGCCAGGGGGTGTTCGCTGGGGTGCTCGGCGGCGGCCGCCAGCGCCAGCAGGGCGTCCTCGGACAGCCCGGAGCGGGGCAGTGGGCGGATGTCGGTGACGCGCGGGGTGCCCTCGGTCAGGGTGCCGGTCTTGTCCAGGGCGACCGCGTCGACCTGCCCGAGGCGCTCCATCACCACCGCGGACTTCACCAGGACGCCATGGCGTCCGGCGTTGGCGATCGCCGACTGCAGCGGAGGCATCGTCGCAAGGACCACCGCGCACGGCGAGGCCACGATCATGAAAGTCATCGCCCGCAGCAGCGAAGCGGTCAGGTCCGCGCCGAACGCGAGGGGGACCAGGAAGACGGCCAGCGTCGCGACGACCATGCCCACGCTGTACCGCTGCTCGACCTTTTCGATGAACAACTGGGTCGGCGCCTTGGTCTCGGAGGCCTCCTCGACCATCGCCACGATCCGGGCGATCACCGAGTCCGAGGCGTCCCGCTCGACCTTGACCCGCAGGGCACCCGTGCCGTTCAGCGTGCCTGCGAAGACCTCGTCCCCGGCCTCCTTCGCGACGGGCAGCGACTCACCGGTGATGGTGGCCTGGTCCACCTCGCTGAGCCCGGACAGGACGCGGCCGTCCGCGCCGACCCGCTCGCCGGGGCGGACCAGGACGGTGTCCCCGACCACCAGCTCCTGCGTAGGGACCGTCGACTCGCTGCCGTCGTCGGCCAGGCGGGTGGCGACGGTCGGCGCGAGGTCGAGCAGGCCGCGCACCGCGTCCTGGGTCCGGGCGGTGGCCAGGGCCTCCAGCGCGCCGGAGGTGGCGAAGATGACGATCAGCAGCGCGCCGTCCATCGGCTGCCCGATCGAGGCCGCGCCGATCGCGGCCACGATCATCAGCAGATCCACATCGAGGGTCTTCTCCCGCAGTGCCGTCAGCCCCGCCCAGGCCGGTTCCCACCCGCCGGTGACGTAGGCGGCGGCGTAGAGAGGGCCCCACGACCAGGCGGACGCGCCGGTCAGCTGGAGCGGCAGCGCGATCAGGAACAGCACCAGTGCCGCGGCGGCCCAGCGCGCTTCCGCCAGGGCGAACACCCGGGTACGTCGCTTCGGCGCGGTATCCGGGGCGGTCGGCGCTGCCTGTGCGGGCCGCTGGATCAGGTCGGAAGGCATGGCAAAGAGACCCCTTCGGGGCGGAGGACGGCGACGCGCCCACCGTACAGGAACACCTGAACAGGTCTTCATATGTGACGAGTAGGATGGCGCCATGGGTCACGGAGTCGACGTCACGCACCACGCCAGCCCCCGGGAGCGCCTGGATGCGGTGGGGGCGACCGACGTCGCCGCCACGCTTCAGGCCCTGGCCACCCCTTCGCGGCTGTACATCCTGGCCCGCCTCCAGGAAGGCCCCTGCGCGGTCGGCGACCTCGCCGAGGCCGTGGGCATGGAAGCCTCGGCCTGCTCCCACCAGCTCCGCCTGCTGCGCAATCTCGGCCTCGTCGCCGGGGAACGCCGGGGCCGCTCCATCGTCTACGCCCTCTATGACGGCCACGTCGCCGAGCTGCTGGAACAGGCCCTCTTCCACGTCGAGCACCTGCGGCTCGGCCTGCGCGACGCCCCCGCGGCCGAAGCGGCCCCGGCTGCGCCCCGGCCGTAGGTTCCCCTAGTTGGGCGCCGGTTCCGCGGCTCGCGCCAGGGCGACGGGGTCGGACGTCGCGTCCCGGGCCTCCTCGGACAGCATGCCGACGGGTCGGCGTATCCATCGCGAAAACGGAACCGCATGCGGTCGCGGCGATATTAGAAAGGCAGACTTGCAAGTCTGACTGTCGATCTCGTAGCGTGGCGGTATGAGCGGACCCGTGCACGAACCGACGCCCGAGCAAGTCGCCGCCGACCTCACGCACGTCGTCGGACATCTCGTACGGAAACTGCGCAGCGCCTCGCCGATGAACGGGCTCAGCCCCTCGCAGCGCTCCGTGCTCGCCCGCCTCGACCGTGGCGGCCCCAGCACCACCGCGGGCCTGGCGCGCGCCGAGTTCGTGCGGCCGCAGTCGATGCGGATGACCGTGGCCGCCCTCGAAGCCATGGAGCTCATCGAGCGGGCGCCCGACCCGGACGACGGGCGGCAGTCCGTGGTCTCCCTGACCGAAGAGGGCCGCCGCACCCTCACCGACGGACGGGCCGCCAAGCGGGGCTGGCTGTCGGACGCGGTCTCCGAAGAGCTCGACCAGGCGGAGCTGCGCAGACTCGCCGACGCCATCGTGCTGCTGGAGCGACTGGTGCAGAAGTGAGGGTCACGTCCGTCGCGAGGGCGAAACGACCGGCGCCGGAGCGGCCCGGCTTCGGCGCGCGGCTGACCGCACCGCTGCTCCTCGGCTCCCTGCTCAATCCCCTCAACACCACGATGATCTCCACCGGCCTGGTGGCGATCGGCCACGACTTCGGCGTCGGCGCCTCCGACACCGCATGGCTCGTCTCCGTGCTCTACCTCGCGAGCGCCGTCGCCCAGCCCGTGCTCGGCAAGCTCGCCGACGGCATCGGACCGCGCCGCGTCTTCCTCGGCGGACTCGCGCTCGTCGTCGCGTCGGGCCTCGTCGGGGCGCTCGCCCCCGGATTCGGCTGGCTGCTCGTCTCCCGGGCGCTGCTCGGCGTCGGCTCGTCCGCCGCGTACCCCGCCGCGATGGCCGTCCTGCGCGACGAGTCCACGCGGCTCGGCAGCCCGACCCCGCGCACCGTCCTGGGCCGCCTCTCCTTCGCGGCGCTCGGCAGCGCGGCGATCGGCCCGACGCTCGGCGGACTCCTCGTCGCGACCGCGGGCTGGCGCGCCGTCTTCGCCGTCAACGTGCCGGTGGCGCTCATCGCGTACGCCACCGCCCTGCGGTGGATCCCCAAGGACATCCCGCGCGAGACCCCGGCGGCAGGCCGGGCGAACACGCTCGACCCGCTCGGCATCACGCTCTTCACGGGCGCACTGAGCTGCCTCGTCGTGTTCCTGCTCGACCTGCGCCATCCGATGTGGCTGCTACTGGCCCCGGTCGTCCTGCTCTCCGCGCTGCTCACCCGGTGGCAGCTGCGCCACCCGCACCCCTTCATCGACCTGCGCATGCTGGGCGCCAACCACGCGCTCGCCCGCACCTATCTGCGGCACGGACTGAGCTACCTCGTCGTGTACTGCGTGATGTACGGCTTCACACAGTGGCTGGAGGAGGAGCGCGGCTACTCCTCGCTGCACACCGGACTCGTCATGCTGCCGATGTCCCTGACCGCGCTGGCCTGTTCCCTGATCGGGGCGCGCACCAAGGGCATCCGCGCCCCGCTCACCGTCGCCGCCGTGCTCCTCACCGCGGGCAGCGCGCTGCTGCTCTGCACCACGGGGTCCACGCCGCTCGCCGTACTGCTTCTGGCCGGGGCCTGCTTCGGGATTCCACAGGGGCTCATGGGCACCGGCAACCAGGCCGCCGTGCAGCAGTTCGCGCCCGCCGACGCCATCGGGTCGGCGGCGGGACTCCAGCGCACCGCGCAGTACATCGGCGCCATCACGGCCTCCGGCCTGATCGGCCTCGCCTACGGGCAGCGGGCCGACGACGGCGGGCTGCACCTCATGGCCGCCGTCGGCGCCGTCCTGGCGCTTGCCCTGATCGTCCTGACCGCCACGGACCGCGCGCTGCGCCGCCGCCCCGGCCGGGACCAGGAAGCCAAGAACGCATGAGACAAGAACGTATGAGACAAGAACAGATGCGAAAGGCGACACCCATGACTGCCACCGTCCTCGACCCCACCACCGCTCTCGTCCTCGTCGACCTCCAGAAGGGCATCACCGCGCTGCCCACCGCCCACCCCTCGCAGCGGATCGTCGAACGGGCCGCCGCGCTCGCCGACGCCTTCCGCGAGCGCGGACTGCCCGTGGTCCTGGTGCGGGTGACCGGCGGCGCCCCCGGCCGCACCGAGGCCCCCGCGCGCGGCGGCGACGTGCCCGCGGACTGGGCGGAGCTCGTGCCCGAGCTCCGCCGCACCGACGCGGACATCGTCGTCACCAAGCAGCAGTGGGGCGCCTTCTACGGCACGGACCTCGACCTCCAGCTGCGCCGCAGGGGCGTCACCCAGGTCGTGCTTGCGGGCATCGCGACGAGCATCGGCGTGGAGTCGACGGCCCGCGCGGCGCACGAGCACGGCTACCACGTGACCGTGGCCGTCGACGCCGTCACCGACATGGACGCCGACGCCCACCGCAACAGCGTCGAGAAGATCTTCCCGCGCCTCGGCGAGACGGACACCACGGAAGCCATCGCCAAGCTCCTCGGATGAGGCCTCGGCCCACGGCCGGAACGCGCACGGCAGGAACGCCCACGGCCTACGGGCGGTACACGTACGGCGTGGTCGTGCACAGCGTGGCGAAACCGAGTCGGTCCAGGATCGGGCGGCTGTCGTCCGAGGCGTCCACCTGCAGATAGCGGTAGCCGCGCTCGACGGCGATGCGGGCGCGATGGGCCACCATCGCGCGGTAGATGCCCTTGCCGCGCCACTGCGGGTCGGTGCCGCCGCCCCAGAGCCCGGCGAAGTCGGTGCCGGGGCGGAACTCCATCCGCGCGCCGCACACCGGCCGGTCACCGGCCATCGCGACGACCGCCACGATCTCGTCCGGCGCCTCGGTGAGCTGGGCGAGCACACGCCGGGCGAGGTGCTCGCTCAGCGCCGCGTCGTCCTCCCCGAACGCGGCGAGGTGCGCCTCGGCCATGAGCCGTGCGCCTGTCGCGTCCGTCACCGGGAGCAGCCGGATGCCGTCCGGCAGTTCGGGGCCCGCGGGCAGGGCGGCGGCCTCGGCGACCATCACGGTCTCCACCGGCTCGGCCTCGAACCCGGCCGCGAGAAGACGCCCGCCGAGGTCCTCGGGCCGGTCGTAGGAGTGCAGCTTCCACTCGAACTCGCGCCTGGCGTCGGTGAAGTGGCGCACCTGCTCAGCGATCACGGCGTCCGCCGTCGACGCGTCGATGTCGGTCCACAGGACGCCGTTCCAGTCGTGTGCCGAGCCGGTCACACGGACGACGCCACCGGTCCGCTCGACCCGGGTGTCACCGCCTTCGCCCTGCGTGTCGTGCCGAAGCTGGCGGTCGTACGCGGCCAGTACCGCTGCATGATCCATGCGGTCACCTCAGCAGCGGGCCGAAGCGGCGGCAACCGATTTTCCGCCGGGGGCCTGAGGGCCTAGGTCTGCCAGCGGCAGCGCACGGCCGCCGTGGCGAAGCCGGGTCCGAAGGCGATGGCCGCGCCGTGCGCGCCGTCCTCCGGAGGGTCGGCGTGGGTGCGTTCCAGGACGCGCAGGATGCTCACGCCGCCGAGGTTCCCCTCGTGGCTGAGCGTGTCCGTGGAGTGCCGGGAGTCGTGCTCGTCCATGCGCAGCGCGGCCGCCGTGTCGGCGATGATGCGCGGGCTGCCGGGGTGGATGACGGCGAAGTCGAGCTGCCGCGGGCCCAGCCACTCCAGGAGGTGCGGCATCACGTCCGTGACGGCGGCAAGGACCTGCTTGGTCGAGTCGAAGTGGATGCCGTCCATGGAGATCCGGCCGCGCTGGCGCTCCAGGCTGCCCGCCAGGACGTACTCGAAGGTGTCCTCGATGGCCAGTCCGGGACCCAGCGGTGTGTCGGTGACGACGGTCGCGGAGGCCGCGTCCCCGAACAGCGCCTTGTAGATCATCGACTCGATGGTGGTGTCGCTGTGGTGGTAGATGCTGGACAGCACCTCGGAGGCCACGACCAGGACCTTGCTGCCGGGCCGTGCGGCGATGAGGTCGGCGGCGCGGGTGAGGGCCTGGGTGCCGCCGGGGCAGGCCACCGAGGTGAGCGCGATGCGGCGCAGGTCGGGACGGAGGCCGAGGCGGGTGACGAGGTGGATGTCCAGGTTGGGGACGGCCCAGCTCGTGGTGTGCGTGGTGACGATCGCGTCGATGTCCTGCGCGGCGAGGCCCGCGCTGTCCAGGGCCATGGCCGAGGCGCGCTCGGCCATGGCGAGCGCGTCGGTGAAGGCGACTTGCGCGCGTTCGCCGACGTCGGCCGTCCCGGACACCGTGGGGGAGCCGAGCGGGCGCGTGAAATGGCGGGTCTGCACGCCGCAATTGCCGATGACGCGGAGGATGGCGCGCAACCGAGGGTGGTCGGCGTGGTGCGCGCTCACGTCCTCGGCTATCTCGGCCGTGGTGACCTTGTGGTCGCCGAAGACGGTGTGTGGTCTGAGTACGTGAGCAGTCACGAGGCGACTCCCCATGGATCGGCGAAGCGGGTGGGGGTGTGGCCAAAGTACTGCACTGTGCCGGGAGTGCCCTGTCGAGCGCCGTATTCTCGAATGTGTGTGCGATGCGCGTGTGTGCGATACGCGTGTGTGAGATGCGCGTATGAGGTGTGTGCGCGGGCTCAGTCGGAGCGGAGGATGGGCGCCCGCGAGTGGATGCGGTGCGTGCCGCGGTGGAACACCAGGATCATCAGCCGGGAGCCGGGCGCCGTCAGGGGCTGCGCCGCGCACATGGTGACCCAGCCGGGGCCCTCCAGGGCGTGCAGCAGGGGGCGCTCGTCGCCGTCGGGGTGTGGATGGGAGTTGCCCGCGGCGTAGAGATCGGCGGTCTCGGGGTCGGCCAGGATCTCCTTCTCGATCTGCCGCAGGATGTCGTCGTCGGGCCTGGTGGCGAGCGCCGCCCGCAGCTGAGGCAGCACCATCGGGGCCCAGGCGGTGTGCCAGTCCATCAGGGTCTCGCGCCCGTGCGGGTCCAGGAGCATCCAGCGCAGCGTGTTGCCGGGGACCTTGCCGCTCGGGAACATGCCGGCGAAGGCGGTGTTGTACGCGAGCATCTCCCAGGACGCGTCGGTCACGTAGGCCATGTGTCCGATGCCGTCGACCGCCTCCTGCCAGACGCCGGGCACCTCCTTGCCGGAGGAGAGGTGGAGCGGTCCCGGCGGGTCCTGCAGCAGTGCGTACCGGCAGAGGGACACCCACTCCTGTTCGTTCAGCCCGAACAGGCGTGCCACGTCCCGGAGCAGCGAGGTCGGCGGATTGGGGTAATTGCCGGACTCGAGACGGTGATACGTCCCGAACGTGCGGTGGAGCAGTTGGTCGACCTGGTGCTGTGACAGGCCGGGGGCGCGCCGGCCCTGGCCTGTCGGGCGGGCGAAGCCGTGCGATTCGGGGGCTATGAGGGCGCGTCGTTCGCGGAGCAGAGCGCGGAGCGCCGTCTTGTTCATGGTGGGTAATCCCTCTTGGTGCACGCCGAGTTGGAGCGTGATCAGTCTAAATATTCACATCGGCTTTGGTAGTAAACATTGCCCGAAGAAAACGATCAGTTGCTCGGGCATGATGGAGCTTGCGGGGTCACCGACCTGCAGGTTTGATCGTCGGCGGGCGCCCGTGCACAACAGCGGGGCATCTTGTCCGGGGAGTTCGAGAATGGCTGAAATTCCCCGGCATTGGGTACCCCCTAGGCCTACAGGGCCGATGTGGGAAGCGTGTGGGACAACTGTTCGTATTTTGATCCGTGTGGTCGGAATCGGAGCAGCGCAGGACCGCACAGCTCTGCTCCCCGCGCCGGTTCCGTAGGACCACCGGATGCGGTCGGTGCCGTCACTCGCCATTACGTAGCGGCCACGGTACCGGCCGCCCGTGGTTGTCCCGGGCGGATCACGTGGCCGTGATGTGCTCCTCCGCCCGCGCCAGAATCTCCGAGACGCGCAGCCCGAACCGTACGTCGCACGGATGCGGCGTGCCCGTGGCCGCGGACTCGACGAGCGCGTCCACCGCCGCTCCGAACGGGTCGCCCGCGTCTTCCCACGACGGAAGCACCGCCGTGCCGTTCTCGCCGCGCAGCTCCACCGCCACGCCCTCGCACTTCGCCGGTGCCGAGAGGGTCAGCGTCGCCGTGCTGGAGGCGCCGCCCGTGTGCCGCAGGATCAGATGGACCGTGTCCCTGGGGCCCGGTGCCGCGGTCACGTCGGTGACGTCGCCGAGTACGGGCAGCAGCATCGAAAGGGCGTGCGGGCCGACATCCCACAGGCCGCCCCGGCTCGCGCGCCAGGGCGACGAGAACGCGGCGCTGCCGTCCGGCGCGTAGAACGAGCCGTACCAGTCGGCGCGGCCCGTGAACCAGCCGCCCGTGGCGACCTGGTCGGCCAGCCAGGCCGCCGAGGCGCGGGTGAAGCGCAGCGTGAAGTAGACCACGGAGGCCACCCCCGCACGCTCGGCCGCCGCCGCGAGGTCCCGCGCCCCGGCGGGCGTCGTGGCCACGGGCTTGTCCAGCAGTAGATGGCAGCCCGCCGCCGCGGCCCGCGCGGCGAGGGGTGCCTGCACGTCGGGCGGTACCGCGAACGCCACGGCGTCACTCGCGGCGAACAGCTCGTCCACGTCCGCGTACGCCCGCGTGCCGTGCTCGGCGGCGAGCGCGGCCGCCGCTTCGGGGCGGCGGCCCCAGATGCCACTGAGGTCCACGCCCGGGTGCCGGGCCAGCGCGGGGGCGTGCGTGGCGGAGGCCCAGGGGCCCGTGCCCACCAGGCCGAAGCGGAGTCGGTTCATGGGCCGCAGTATGACCGAAGCCGCCCGCCGCGGACCTGTCGCGGCAGGAGGTGCGCGGCCCGCCTGGGCGGTTCACGGCCAAGGGGCGACGGTGTACGGCCGGGGTCCGAGGGTCCACTGTCTCCCTAATTCCTCTCGGCACCTCTCGGTGAATAGCCATTCACCCGATATGGTGAATGGCTATTCACCTCACAGCAGGGGGAGAGAGGCCATGGCGCCTGTTCCGACAGCCGGTGGCGCGGGAGGGCTGCGCAGTCGGCTGGCTGTCCCCGTGCTCGCCTTCGGCGGCATCCTCATGGCCGTCACGCAGACCGTCGTCGTGCCGCTGCTGCCCGATCTGCCCCGCCTGACGGACAGCTCGGCCGGTGCCGTGTCCTGGCTGGTCACCGCGACACTGCTGTCCGGAGCGGTGCTCACACCCGTACTCGGCCGGGCCGGTGACATGTACGGCAAGCGCCGCGTCCTGCTGATCGCCCTCGGCCTGATGGCCGGGGGCTCGGTGCTCTGTGCGCTCACGTCCGACATCCGGCTGCTGATCGCGGCACGGGCCCTGCAGGGCGCGTCCGCCGCGGTGGTGCCCCTGTCCATCAGCATCCTGCGCGACGAACTCCCGCCGCAGCGCACCGCGTCCGCCGTCGCCCTGATGAGCTCCACGGTCGGGATCGGCGCGGCGCTCGGTCTGCCGCTGGCCGCGCTCATCGTGCAGTACGCGGACTGGCACGTCATGTTCTGGGTGACGGCAGCACTGAGCACCGCCGGTCTCCTGCTCGCCCGGTGGGCCGTGCGGGAGTCTCCGGTGCGTTCGCCGGGGCGGTTCGACACGTGGGGCGCGCTCGGCCTGGCGGCCGGACTCGTCTGCCTGTTGCTCGCGGTGTCGCAGGGCGGTCAGTGGGGGTGGGGGAGTGGGCCCGTCCTCGGGCTGTTCGCGGGTGCCGTCGTCATCCTGTCCGTCTGGTGGCGGATGCAGTTGCGGGCGGAGCAGCCGCTGGTGGACCTGCGCCTGGCGTCCGGACGGCGCGTCGCCCTGCCGCACGTGACCGCGCTGCTCGCCGGGTTCGCCTTCTACGCCAACTCGCTGGTGACCGCGCAATTGGTGCAGGCGCCCGCGGAGAGCGGCTACGGCCTGGAGCTGTCGATCGTGGCGACCGGTCTGTGCCTGCTGCCCAACGGCGTGATCATGCTGGTCCTCTCGCCCTTCTCGGCCCGCGTCTCTACGGCACGCGGGCCCCGGGTCACCCTCGCGGTCGGCGGCGCGATCATGGCGCTCGGCTATGCCGTACGCATCGTCGACAGCCGGGAGCTGTGGGTGATCATGATCGGCGCCGCGGTCGTGTCGACCGGGACGACCTTCGCGTACTCGGCGCTGCCCACGCTGATCCTGCGCGCGGTCCCGGTCGAGCAGACCGCGTCGGCGAACGGCGTGAATGTCCTGATGCGGACGATCGGCCAGAGCGTCTCCAGCGCGGCGGTCGCCGCCGTACTCGTCCGGCACGCCTCGTCCGCCGACGGCGTCCGCTTCCCCACGCTCGGCGGCTACCAACTCGCCTTCACCCTGGCGGGCACGGTCGCGCTCATCGCATGTGTCACCGCACTCGCCATACCCTCGGACACGGCCCCGAAGAGCGACCGGAAGACCGCCGGACGCGGCGGGCCGACCCAGGAGACCGCGCTGGAGGGAAGCTGACGATGGCGGCGAGGAACACGACGGCGGCGGGCGCGGATTCCCAGGGGGGCGCGGCTGCGGAGGCGGACGGGCCGTCGAACGCCGACGCGCTCTCGCACGCCGACCCCCGCCCGAACCCCGCCCCTCCCGCCGGGCGCAGGGACGCCGAGGCGAGCAAGGGGGCCATCATCCGTGCCGCACGCCATCTCCTCGCCCGGCACGCGCACGGTGACATCACCCTCAAGGCCGTGGCCGACCGGGCCGGGGTGAGTGCGCCGTTGATCCTCAAGTACTTCGGGAACAAGGACGCGTTGTTCTCCCAGGTCATGTCGTTCGAGGCCGACGCCGGGGCCTTTCTCGACGCCCCCGTCGTCGACCTCGGGCGCCACATGGTCCGGCACCTGCTCACCGGTCAGGCCGAGCGGGGCGCCGACCCGATCCTGCGCATCGTCTTCGCCCCGCTCCAGGGCGAGCAGGGCGACATACTGCGCGCCAACTTCCGCGTCCAGGTGGCCGATCGGCTCACCGAGCGGCTCTCGGGGCCGGACGCGGGGCTCCGGGCCGAGCTGGCCGTGGGCATGCTGCTCGGCCTGGGCGTGATGTACGGCATCGCCCGCGGCCCGCACCTGCGCGCCACGGAGATCGCCGAGATCACCGACCGGTACGCGCCCCTGGTGCAGGCCTTCCTGACGCCTCGCTGACCCGCGCCGCCGGGGCGACGGCACCCGGCCGTTCGGCCTCACACCGGTTCGGCCCCCGTCGAGCCGCGCCCCGCCGTACGACCACCACCGCCGCGAGCCCGACGGCCAGGCCCGACACGGTCTGCGGCCCGAAGGGCTCACCGAACATCAGGGCGCCCCACAGGGCGGTCACGGGCGCCATGAGGAACATCAGCGTGTTGACCTGGGTGACCCCCGAGCGCCGCAGGATCAGCCAGTACAGGCCGTACCCGCCGAACGTGGAGAGCGCCACCAGCCACCCGATCGCCGCCCAGAAGGAAGCCTCGGCCGGTGGCGTCGCGGCCCCCGCCGCCAGCGCGAGGCCCGTGAAGACCACGGCGCTCGTGACGCAGTGGACGGTCATCGACACCGAAGGGGCGACCGGGCGGGGCGCACGCCGGTCGAGGAACGTCGCCGCCACCAGCGAGAGCATGCCGAGGAACGGCACGAAATAGGCCCAGGCAGGGGCGTCGCCGCCGTGCGCGAAGTCCGCGGCGGTGACGATGACGACGCCGGTCACACCGAGGCCGAGGCCGGTCCACTGCGTGCGCGAGACGTACTGGCCGAGCAGGGGCCCGGCGAGAGCGCCCGCGACGAGCGGCTGGGTGCCGTCGATCAGGGCGGTCGTACCGCTGGACACGCCGAGCTGGATCGCGAGGTACACGGTCAGGAGATAGCCGCTCTGCGACAGCGCGCCGACGACCGCCTGCCGCCCGACATCGCGCGCCGTCAGACCCCGCCAGGACGCCCGGGAGAGCACCAGGGCGACCAGCCCGAGCACCACGGCCAGCGGCAGGAAGCGCCACATCAGCACCGTCACCGCGGACGCGCTGCCCGCGCCCAGTTTCGCCCCGATGAACCCGGAGCTCCAGGTCAGCACGAATGCGGTCGACAGCAGGACGTTCATGGGTTTCTCCCGTCGTGCGGCGGCTCGGCGCAAGTGAGTAGACAGATCGGTCTACCTGGGATGGCGATAGTGAGTATACAGATCGGTATAGGTCTCGTGTATACAGGTCGGTCTACCATGGGGTGCATGGGTGATGACGCGTACAGGACGGAAGCCGAGGCGGCAGGCGGGGCGGCAGGCGGGGCGGAAGGCGGGGCGGAAGGCGAGGTGCAGGGCGGGTCGGATCGCGGGTCGGACCGTGGGGCTGGGCCCGGAGTCGCCGCGCCGCATCGCATCGCCATGACCCCGGCCGCGCGCCGCGCCCTCGACGCCGCGGGGCGCCTCTTCTATGAGCGCGGCATCCACGCCGTCGGAGTGGATCTGATCGCCGCTGAGGCCGGGGTGACGAAGAAGACCCTCTATGACCGGTTCGGCTCCAAGGAGCAGATCGTCGTGGAGTACCTGGCCGACCGGGACGAGCGCTGGCGCGCCTTCCTCGCCCCGTATTTGGAGGCCGCCGCCACGCCTCGGGCCCGGATCCTCGCCGTCTTCGACGCCTCGCGCGACTGGGCCGACGGTTATCTGACGAAGGGGTGCAGCATGGTCAACGCGCACGCGGAGATCAGTGACCCCGCCCACCCCGCGTACCCGATCATCATGGGCCAGAAGGCCTGGATGCTCGCGCTGTTCACCGGCCTCGCCGAGGAGATCGCGCCGAGTGGAGGCGTAGGCGCGGGTGCCCGGCTGGGGCGGGCGCTGATGCTGCTGCACGAGGGTGCGCTCGTCGCGCACGGCCTGCATCTGTTTCCCGATGCCATCAATGAGGCCCGTGGGGAAGCGGAGGTGCTGTCCCGCGCCGCCGTCGAGCAGGGGCGGGGCCGGGTGTCCGGAGAGCGTTGACAAGTCTTTGCCCGTGGCTGGAATGTTCGCTTCCGGGCGCGGGGGTCCTGGCGTCCGACGGGGTCAGTCGGTGGAACTGACACGAGTCACGTACCTGGGACTGGCAAAGCGCGGCCGAAACCGCCGGGGTCGGCGGAGCAGGCGGGCGGCGGGGGCGTTGACCGTACGCGGGCACGGGAGCACGCTGCATACATAGGTGCTAGTTACACCTAGTTCGGCGAGCGGAAGGAAAACGCATGTGCGGCATCACCGGCTGGGTCTCCTTCGACCGTGATCTGACGGCCGAGTCCACCACCCTGGACGCCATGACGGAGACGATGTCCTGCCGCGGTCCCGACGACCGCGGCAGGTGGACCGCGGGGCCCGCCGGGCTCGGGCACCGTCGGCTCGCGATCATCGACCTGCCCGGCGGTCGCCAGCCCATGACCGTCGAGACGCCGACGGGCACCGTCGCCCTGGTCTACTCCGGCGAGACGTACAACTTCACCGAGCTCCGCCGCGAACTGGCGGGCCGCGGCCACCGGTTCACCACCGCGTCCGACACCGAGGTCGTGCTGCGCGGCTACCTCGAATGGGGCGAGGCCCTCGCCGAGCGGCTGAACGGCATGTACGCCTTTGCGATCTGGGACGCCCGCCACGACAAGCTCGTCATGGTCCGCGACCGCATGGGCATCAAGCCCTTCTACTACTACGAGACGTCCGACGGCGTCCTGTTCGGCTCCGAGCCCAAGGCGATCCTCGCCAACCCGCTCGCCCGGCGCCGGGTCACGCTCGACGGCCTCAGGGAAGTGTTCGCCGTCGTCAAGACGCCCGGTCACGCCGTGTGGGACGGCATGAGCGAGGTCGAGCCCGGCACGGTCGTGACGGTGGACCGCTCCGGTCTGCGCCGACACGTGTACTGGTCGCTGGAGACCCGTCCGCACACCGACAGCCGCGACGCGTCCATCGCGAAGGTCCGCGAACTCCTCGACGACATCGTGCGCCGCCAGCTCGTCTCGGACGTGCCGCGCTGCACGCTGCTCTCGGGCGGCCTCGACTCCTCGGCGATGACGGCACTCGCGGCCCGACAGCTGGCCGAGGTGGGGGAGACGGTACGCAGTTTCGCCGTCGACTTCGTCGGCCAGGCCGACAACTTCGTCGCCGACGAGCTGCGCGGCACACCCGACACCCCCTACGTCCACGACGTCGCGCAGTCGGCGGGCACCGACCACCGCGACATCGTCCTGGACTCCCACGCCCTCGCCGACCCGGACGTACGCGCCAAGATGATCCGCGCGCGTGACATACCGATGGGCTTCGGCGACATGGACGCCTCCCTCTACCTCCTTTTCCGTGCCATCCGCGAGCACTCCACGGTGGCGCTGTCCGGAGAGTCCGCGGACGAGGTCTTCGGCGGCTATCTGCAGTTTTTCGACGAGACGGCGCGCGCGGCCGACACCTTCCCCTGGCTGGTGCGTTTCGCCGACCACTTCGGGGACGATGCCCGCATCCTGCGCTCCGACGTGACCGCCGCGCTCGACCTGCCCGCCTACATCAAGGAGAGCTACGCGACGGCCGTCTCCGGCATCCGGCGCCTGGACGGGGAGAGCGACTTCGAATTCCGGATGCGGAAGATCTGTCATCTGCACCTGACCCGGTTCGTGCGCATCCTGCTCGACCGCAAGGACCGCGCGAGCATGGCGGTCGGCCTCGAGGTGCGCGTGCCGTTCTGCGACCACCGGCTCGTGGAGTACGTGTACAACACGCCCTGGGCGCTGAAGTCCTTCGACGGCAGGGAGAAGAGTCTGCTGCGCGAGGCGACCGCCGATGTGCTGCCGCGGTCGGTCTACGACCGGGTGAAGAGCCCGTATCCCTCCACTCAGGACCCCAAGTACGCGGTCGCCCTCCAGGGTCACGTCAAGGATCTGCTCGCACGGCCCGGGCATCCGGTCTTCGACCTGGTGGACCGGGAACGTGCGGTGAAGGCCGCGGGGCGGGAGGCGCCGCAGATCACGCAGGCCTCGCGGCGCGATCTGGAGCGGACGCTCGACCTTGCGCTCTGGCTGGACCTCTACAGCCCTGAGATCGACCTGACCTGACCTGAGCTGAGCTGTGTGCCGCGTCCCGGTCACCGTCCCTGTTGTTCTTCGGGGTCCGCCGTGGCGGCGAGGGTGTCGAGGAACCGTCGGAGCGCGGGTGCCCCGTCCGGGCCGAGGTCCCGCTTGACCGGGGGCACGGCCGCCCCGCGCCGGGTGTCGGAGGTCTGGCACGGGCCGGGCGACTCCTCGGCCCGGACGGTCACTGTGCGGTGGATGAACTCGGCCACCGGCAATCCGAGCCGGTCCGCATGCCGCAGGAGCGCGGCGTACTCGTCGGGCGTGAACAAGACCTGCACAGGCTTGGCACCGTCCATGGACGCATGATGCCGCTCGGGCGTGTGTGACGCGGCGCGGTTGGCATATTCGCCCTCGAAGGCGTGAAAACCGGGGAAGGCGCAGGCATGAAGCCGGTGTGAACGGGAAGTGACCCCGACCGGACGGGGGAATCGCGGTCGGGGCCACATCATGTTCAACGATAAACCATAGGGTGAAGTTCCGAGGCGGGGGGCCTGCCGGTGTGAGCTGCGTTACCCGGCACCTGCGCTGCCCGGCACCTGCGCTGCCCGGCACCCCGGTCCTCACTGGATGAGCATGATGATCGAAGCCGTGGTTCCCACGACGACGATGAAGGTGCGCATCACGAGGGGAGGCAGCTTGCGGCCGAAGCGCGCGCCCACCAGGCCGCCCACCGTCGAACCGGCGGCGATCAGTCCGGCCGCGGTCCAGTCGATGTCCGCGACCACGATGAAGACGACGGCGGCGACTCCGTTCACGATCGAGGCCAGCACGTTCTTCGCGGCGTTCAGGCGCTGCAGGTCGTCCAGGAGGAACGTGCCGAACAGGGCCATGAGCAGGACCCCCTGGGCCGCTCCGAAGTAGCCGCCGTAGACCCCGGTGGCGAGGACCCCGCACCACATCGGGATGCCGCCGTCCACCTTTCCGCCGCCCTCGCGGTTCTTCAGCTTGCGGACCAGCCAGGGCTGGAGCAGCACCAGGAGGCAGGCGGTCAGGATGAGAGCGGGGACCACCGCGCGGAAGGCGTCGGCGGGGAGCTTCAGGAGGAGCAGCGCCCCGATCAGACCGCCGATGAGCGAGGCGGTGCCGAACCGCACCAGACGCCTGAACTGCCCCTTCATCTCCCGGCGGTAGCCGTATGCGGCGCTCAGGGTGCCCGGCACGAGGCCAAGGTTGTTCGACACGTTCGCGAGCACCGGCGGCAGGCCGAAGGCCAGCAGCGTGGGGAAGGTGATGAGGGTGCCGGACCCGACCACCGCGTTGAGCCCGCCGGCCGCGACACCGGCGGCTCCGACGGCCACCATTTCGAGCGCTTCCACGCGTCACCTTTCCCGATCCCCGCCGAGTTCCCGTCGAACTCCTTTCGAACTCCCGCCGCACGTCCGGCGGGTGCACGGCCCGCGCGGCCCGGGGACGTGTTCCGTGCCCCCGGGTCGACGCCCGTCGCCGGGTCGCCGCCCGGGCCATGAACGATCTTGGTGCACCGTGAAAACCCAAGTCAATCCTCGGGTTTCCTTGCATCCCCCCAAGGGATAACTTCATCCGCTGTGACCCTCGACGACCTCCGCACCTTCATCGCCGTGTGCCGTGCGGGCAGCCTCAGCGCCGTTGCCCGTGATCTTTCCTGTACGCAGTCCGCCGTGAGCCAGCACGTCAAACGCCTGGAGCGGGAGCTGGGCGTGAGTCTCCTGGAGCGGCATGCGCGGGGTGTCGTGCCCACCTCCGCCGGGCGGATCCTGCAGGCCGCGGCCTCGGACGGGATCGGCGGCATCGATCTCGCCGTACGGCGGCTGAGGGAGCAGGTCCGCGGGGAGGGCGGCACGGTGCGGATCACCACCGGGGCCACCTCCGTACGGCACTTCATGGCCGAGGCCGTCGTCGACTTCCGGGACCGCTATCCGCACGTCAGCCTGGAGTTTCAGACCATGAGCTCCAGCCGCAGCTGCTTCGACGCCCTCGCGGCCGACGACCTGGACCTCGCCTGGATCACGCTGGGGGAGCCCGTGCGGGGCATCGAACAACGGCCTGTCGTCGAGCTGCCCTGGGTCCTCGCCGTCCGTGCCGACGACCCGCTCGCAGGGCGGCCGCGCGTCGAGCCCGCCGAGCTGGCCGCGGCGCAGCTGATCACGCCGCCGGAGGGGTCCACCTCGCGCGGCCGCCTCGACGCGTGTCTCGGTGAGCTGGACGTGGTGCTGCCGACGGTCACCAGCGCCGCCGACTGGGACACCGCTGCCCTCCTCGCGGAGCTCGGGCTCGGCCGGGCCGTCGTGCCGCTGCTGCCCGGCTGGCGCGCGTGCGGGCCCGGGGGGCTGCGGCTCGTGCCGGTGCCGGAGCTGCCGCCGCTGTCGGTGGGGTGGGCGGTGCGCCGCTGGGACGCGCTGAGCCCGCTGGCCCGCGCCTTCGCCGACACCGTCGCCGGACACTGCGGGCTGCTGGGGCCCGATCAGGGAGCGAGTCGCGCGGCGCGTGTCTGAAGGTAGTGGGCCTCGGGGCGGCTGAACGTCCCCTTGGCCGCCAACTGGTAGGCGGCGAGGGCGAGGTCGGTGTCGCCCGCCCGCTCCAGGAGATGGGCGCGGACGGCTTCGAGCCGGTAGTGCCCCTTCAACCCGTCCTCCAGTGCCGTCAGTTCGCGGAGCCCGGATCGCGGCCCGTGCACCATCGCGTAGGCGACGACCCGCCCCAGCCCGGCCATGGGCTCGGGAACGAGGCGTACGAGAACGTCGTACAGGGCGAGGATCTGCGGCCAGTCGGTGGCGTCCGCCTCGTCCGCCTCGTCGTGCAGGGCCGCGATGGCTGCCTGCAACTGATAGGCGCCCGGCGGGCCTTGGGACAACGCCTCCTCGACGAGCTCCGTGCCCTCGGCGATCGCCTGCCGGTCCCAGAGGGTGCGGTCCTGCTCGTCCAGGGGGATCAGCTCGCCGTGCGGCCCGGTTCGCGCGGCGCTGCGGGCCTCGGTGAGCAGCATCAGTGCCAACAGCCCCGTCACCGGTCCCTCCTGGGGCAGCAGCCGACGTACCGAACGGGTGAGGCGGATCGCCTCGCGAGCGAGGTCCGCGCGGTGCAGGGCGTCACCGGAGGTGGCCGTGTAGCCCTCGTTGAAGATCAGGTAGAGCACTTGGAGGACGACGGCGAGCCGCGCGTCGCGGTCGCCGGGGCCCGGCTGCAGGAAGGGTGCCCCCTTGATCTTCGCCTTCGCGCGGCTGATCCGCTGGGCCATGGTCGCTTCGGGCACCAGATGTGCGCGGGCGATCTCGGCCGTGGTCAGTCCGCCGACGGCGCGCAGCGTCAGCGCGATCTGCGCGGCCGCGGTCAGCTCGGGGCGGCAGCACAGGAACAGCAGCGTGAGCGTGTCGTCGTCCGCGGGGGCGCGGCTCTCGCCCGGCGGGGGAGCGGTGAACGCGTCGCGGGGAGCAAGCCGGGCCGCGTCCTCCTCGCGCCGCCGCCGCGCATCGTCGGCGCGCAGCTGGTCCATGAGGCGGCGCGAGGCGACCTTGATCAGCCAGCCGCGCGGATTCTCCGGAATCCCCTCGTCGGGCCATTGCCGAGCCGCCGCGATGAGCGCCTCCTGCACGGCGTCCTCGGCGGCGCCGAAGTGTCCGTACCGGCGTACGAGCGCGCCGAGTACCTGCGGCGCGTGGAGGCGCAGCAGGTTCTCGACCTCGGTCGTACGTCTCACCGGGCGCCGGTGCGTCTCAACAGTCGCCTCCGGCGGCGTCCTGGACGGGACGGATCACGACGGGCGGTTCGACGAACCCTTCCGGACTGGGGCACGCGCTGACGCGCAGGGCGATCTCGGTGACCCGCTCCAGGTTCTCGCACTCGAGCAGCCAGTACCCGGCGAGCACCTCCTTCGTCTCGCCGTAGGGACCGTCCGTGATCACGGGGCGGCCGTCCTTGTCCTGGCTGACGAAACGGGCCTGCGAGGGCTCGGTGAGTCCTTGCGCCTCGATGAGCTCACCGGACTCGGCGAGGTCGTTGTTGATCTCGCCCATGTAGGCGAACATCGCCTGCAGCTCCTTCTCGCTCCAGGCCGGACTGTCCGCGGACGGCTTGCCCGACATCGCCTCGTAGTCGGCCTGCGAGCCCTGGACCATCACCAGATACTTCATGATTTCGCTCCTCGGCTGCGCGGTCGCCCCTTGCGGGCGACTCTCACAGGGGACGTCGGCGCGGACGACGCGTTCTCGACACCTCGCAAGAAGAAATTTTATCGAGGGCAACCTTCCCTGTCCTCGGCGGCGACTGCTGAGCGGCCCGTGCCACCGGACACGGGCATCCCCCCTACGTCCGTACAGATGGGAAGCGACGCATGAGTGAGCTCCACGGCAAGGCGCGGCACCGCAGAAGGAAGACGGTCCTGGTGATCGGTGTCCCGCTGGTCGTCGCCGCCGCGGGGGTCATGGCCTACGGCACGGCGTTCGGGGCGTCCGGCGAGGACGCGGAGTCCCGTGCGGCGGCCGCGCAGGCGCCCTCCGCCGCCGCACCGGCCTGGGCCGACGACACCGCCGACGGCTTCGCGTCGGTCCACGCTCAGGGGCAGCAGGGAACCTACGGCGGACGCGGCGGGCGGACCGTCACCGTGCGGACCCTCGCCGACCTGGAGAAGTACGCGACCGCCCCGGAGCCGTACGTCATCGTCGTGGCCGCGGCGATCACGATGGAGCCCAAGGGCAGAGAGATCAAGGTCGCGTCGGACAAGACGATCGTGGGGGCGGGCACGGCGGGGCAGATCGTCGGCGGCGGCTTCTTCCTCGGCGGCGGCGTCCACAACGTGATCATCCGGAACCTCACGATCCGGGATTCGTACGAGGGCATCTGGAACGACAAGGAGCACGACTGGGACGCCATCCAGATGGACGGCGCGCACCACGTGTGGATCGACCACAACGATCTGCGGCACATGGCCGACGGCCTGATCGACAGCCGCAAGGACACCACGAATGTGACCGTGTCCTGGAACAGGCTGTCCGACAACAACAAGACCTTCGGTATCGGCTGGACCGAGAACGCCACCGCCGACCTCACGATCCACCACAACTGGTTCCGCGAGACCGAGCAGCGCAACCCGTCCACCGACAACGTCGCGCACGCCCACCTCTACAACAACTACCTGCAGGACGACGCGGGCACCGACATCACCTCGTCCTACGGCAACTACTCGCGCGGCAGGACGAAGATGGTCCTGGAGAACAGCTACTTCAAGGGCATCAACAACCCGGTCATCAAGGACGGCACCGCCGCCGTCGTCCAGCGCGGCAACGTGTTCTCCGGAACCAGCGGCCGCAACGAGAGCGGCGGCACGGCCTTCGACCCGAAGGCGTACTACAAGTACACCCTCGACAAGGCGACCGACGTCCCCGCACTCCTCAAGTCCGGTGCGGGGCCGCGTAGTTCGCTCGGCACGACGTCCGGCGCCCGCGCCGAACGCACCCTTACCGTCGCCAGGGACGGCAGTAGCCGCTTCACGAGCGTGCAGCAGGCCGTCGACGCCGTCCCCGCGGGCAACACCTCGCGCGTCGTGATCCGCGTCGCGCCCGGCACCTACCGCGAGACGGTCAAGATCCCGGCGAACAAGCCGCACGTCACCGTCGAGGGCACCGGCACCAGCCGCAAGGACACCGTCATCGTCTTCGGCAATGCCGCCGGGATGCCGAAACCGGACGGCTCGGGGACGTACGGCACGAGCGGCAGCGCCACCTTCGCCGCCGAGGCCGACGACTTCGAGGCCCGCAACCTCACCGTCTCCAACGACTTCGACGAGGCGCGCAACCAGGACGTGAACGGCCAGCAGGCGGTGGCGCTGCGCACCGCGGCCGACCGCGTCCGCCTCGACTCACTCATTGTCAGCGGCGACCAGGACACCCTGCTCCTCGACACGGCGGGCAAGGACAAGGCGGGCCGCGTCCTCATGACCGACTCCTATGTCGTCGGCAACACCGACTTCGTCTTCGGCCGGGCCACCGCGGTGATCGACAAGTCCGACCTCACCCTGAAGAAGCGCTGGAACGGTACGTCGGCCGGTTATGTCACCGCCCCCAGCACGGCCGCCGGACGCAAAGGATTCCTCATCACCCGCTCCACGGTGAACGGCGACGTGTCCGCGCGGAGCTTCTTCCTCGGCCGCCCCTGGCACGCGGGCGGCGACGCGGGCCTGGACCCGCAGACGACCGTCCGCGACACCACCCTCGGTGCCGCGGTCAGGCCTGCTCCCTGGACGGACATGGGCGGCTTCTCCTGGAAGGACGACCGCTTCGCCGAGTACCGGAACAGCGGGCCGGGTGCGGGCGGTCCCCATGGTGACCGCCCGCACCTGACGGACGCCCAGGCCGCGAGCCAGGAGCGCGCCGACTGGCTCGGGGACTGGAGGCCCCAGGGCTGAACTAGGTACCTACGGGCGGGGGTTCAGCCGATGTGGACCGGGGCAGGGCCCTCGGCCGTCTCCTGCTTCTTGGCGTTGATGGCCAGCACGGTGACGGCGAGACCGGCCAGGAACATGGCACCCGCACCGACGAAGGCCAGCGTGTAGCCGTGGGTCAGGGCGTCGGCCGCCTTGGCCACCAGGCCATGGTCCTTGGTGGCCACGCCCCGGTAGAACGAGGAGGCCGCGTCGGGCAGCCGGTCGTTCGCCGCCGACGTGGAGACCGTCGCGAGGACGGCGAGGCCCAGGGCGCCGCCGATCTGCTGGGCGGTGTTCAGGAGCGCGGAGGCGATGCCCGTGTCCTGGTGGTCGACACCGCTGACGGCGCCCAGGGTCATCGGGACGAACCCCATGCCCAGGCCGAGCGCGGTGACGAACATCGCGGGCATCAGGTGCCCGGTGTAGGACGAGTCCGGGGTGAGCGTGGCGAACCAGAACATGCCCACGGCCGCCACCAGCAGACCGGGCCCGGCGATGGCGCGCGGGGCCAGCCGCGTCACCAGCTTGGCGCTGAGCGCGGCGGCGACTCCCATGCCGAGGCTGAACGGCAGGTTGGCGAAGCCCGTCTTGACCGCGCTGTAGCCGAGGATCAGCTGCATGTAGAGGGTGAGGAAGTAGAAGGTGGCGATCATCCCGGCGCCGATGAACAGCATCGTGGCGAAGGATCCCGAGCGGTTGCGGTCCTTGAAGAGCCGCAGCGGCATCATCGGGTGGGCGGTGCGGCTCTGGATGACCAGGAAGGCGCTGAGCAGGACGGCGGCGACGGCGAAGCAGGACAGGGTCAGGCTGTCGGTCCAGCCGTGCTCGCCGCCGCGGGTGATGCCGTAGACCAGGGCGATCAGTCCGCCGGTGCCGGTGATGGTGCCGGGGAGGTCGAGCCGCCCGCGGTGGCGCTCCGCCTCGACGAGCGTCTTCGTACCGGCGAGGACGGCCAGGCCGATCGGGATGTTCACGAAGAACACCCACCGCCAGTCCAGGGCGTCGGTGAGGACGCCGCCGAGCAGCAGGCCGACGGTGGCGCCGATCCCGGCCATCGCGGCATAGACCCCCATCGCCTTGTTGCGCTGCTTGCCCTCGGGGAACGTCGTGGCGATCAGGGAGAGCGCGCTGGGCGCCGCGACGGCCGCACCGACGCCTTGCAGGATGCGCGCGCCGATGAGCAGGCCCTCGTTCGGGGCGAGCCCGCCGAGCAGGGAGGCCAGGGTGAACAGGGCGATGCCCAGCTGGAACATCCGTCGTCGTCCGAAGAGGTCCCCGGCCCGGCCGCCGAGCAGCAGCAGCCCGCCGAAGGCCAGCGCGTAGGAGTTGACGATCCAGGCCAGATTCGCGTCGGACACGTCCAGCGCGGTCTGGATGCTGGGCAGGGCGATGTTGGTGATGGTGCCGTCGAGCACCACCATGAGCTGGGCCGCGGCGATGACGAACAGCGCCAGGCCGAGATGGCGGCCGCCGCCGGGTGGCGCGGCGGCGGTGTCCGCGGATGCGTGGGTGGTGACAGCCGTGCTGTCAGCAGACATGAAAGAGCTCCAGAACGAGGCGTGGACACATTCCGCCGGAACAGGAATCAGATGTGGAAGGCCTTCTTCCATTCCGGTGTGAGGGGCGACGGCGGCCGCCGGGAAGAGGCGGTGCACCGCAGCGCAATCCGAGCGGTGCGCCGGTGAAAATGCGGCCCGGCTCGGGACGAGTGGAAACCCTAACACCATAAAACCCCTGGTGGAGGCCGTGCGGAACAAATTGAAGCCAGTGCGTCGACGGACTTGACATTTTGCTTCCATTCCTAGGCTGCCGACTTTTGCAGGCTTTATGGATTTCACTTGCATTTTCGCTCGGACTGTGGGCAATCAGAGGCTCGGTGGATGCGGGCGCTGTGCTCACACTTTTCTCGAAATGGCAACTTGTACTAACGTTCACCCTCAGGACTGCGAATGGGGGAGACCGTGGCTGTCGATATCGGGGTGTTCCTGCCGATGCTGCGGGCGGAGGGGCAGGGGCAGGCCGGAGAGTTCGTCGCGGCGGCCCGAAAGGCGGAGGGGCTCGGCTTTGAATCGGTGTGGGCGAGCGGTCATCTGACGGGGCGCGTCCCAATGCTCGACCCGACGGTCACCCTCGCCGCGGTCGCCGCGGCCACCACCCGCGTCAGGGTCGGCTACGGAGTCCTGACGGCCCCCGTCCACCGGATCGCCCACCTCGCCCACCAGCTCGTGAGCCTCCAATTCCTCTCCCAGGGGCGCCTGTTGGTTGGTGCCGATGCCGGAGGGGGCGCCTGGGCTCAGTGGCGCGGGGGAGTGGTCGACTCGCCTGTCTGGGCGGCGTCGGGAGTGCCGTACGAGGGGCGAGACGAGCTGACCGATCGCGCACTGGACCAGTTGCGGAGCCTGCTCGTGGCGCATCCGACCGAGGTCGGCGGCGCCGAGCTGACCCTGCGGCCGCGCGTCGACCGGCCGCCCTTCCTCATCGGCGGAGAGTCGGACGCCGACCTGCGCCGCGCGGTCCGTTACGGCGCCTGGTTCCCGAACCTCGCCTCGCCCGCGTACATCGCCCGCATGCTGCCCCGGCTGTCCGCGCTGGGCGCCGAGACCGGCCGCGTCGTCAGGCCCTCGGTGAGTGTCGCCGTCCCGTCCACCCTCGCCGCGCCAGGGACGCGCGCGCGACGGGAGCAGCCGGACGCGACGGTGCTGCGCCGCTACGGCATCGACGCTGAGCGGGCGGCCGCGATGCCGGTCGACGGCACGCCGGAGCGGGCCGCCGAGAAGATCGTCGAGTTCGCGCGCGCCGGTGTCGACAGGCTCGTCCTCAGCTTCCCCGAGGACGACTGGCGCACGCAGTACGAACTCGCGTCCCAGGCAACGGAGTTGGCGCGGCGCGAGCTCCCGGTCCGGCGGACCGCCACCGCAGGGAGCCAGACCAGCTGCGGCGGCTGGGCCCGGGTCACCCTCGACCTGGAGCGCGAGCCGGGAACGTACGCCTTCCTCAACCCCCTCGGCAAGGACGTCCTGGACCCTGGTCTTGCCGAGGCCCTGGAGGAGGGGGTGCGCGAGGGGCTCGCGGGCGAGGCCCGCACGGTGCGGGTGCACCGCGCCTGGGTGCACCAAGTCGACGCCAACGAGCGGGTGTTCCGCGAGGCGGGCCGCAAGGCGGTCGCCGAAGCGCTGGCCGCGGAGCGCGCGGGCGGTCGGCGGTGACCGACCGGGCGCCGACCGCCTCACTGTGGGGCAACCGCAACTACCGGGTGTTCCTCGTCATCCAGACGCTCTCCGCCCTCGGCGACTCGTTCTCGTTCGTGGCGATCCCGCTGCTCGTGCTGCACAGCACCGGGTCGGTCGTCCAGATGGGCCTGGTCACCGGCCTGACCGGCGTCGCGTCGATCGTCACAGGACTCTTCGCCGGTGTGATCGCCGACCGGTTCGACCGGCGCAGGCTCCTGATGCTCTCCGACGTGGCGCGCTGCCTGCTGTACGCGCTGATCCCGCTGGTCTGGCTCTTCGCGACCCCGATGTGGCTGATCTACACGGTCGTTCCGCTCACGGGCGGTTTCGCGATGCTCTTCCAGGTGACGTACGTGACGGTGGTGCCCGCCATCGTGGAACCCGACCAGATCATCAAGGCCAACGCGCACCTCTACGGCACGTATGCGGTGGCGACGGTCGGCGGGCCCACCCTCGCGGGTCTCGTCGCGGCGGCGTTCGGCCCCGTGGCCGCCATCGGGATCGACGCCGCGACGTTCGCCATGTCGGCCGCCGGGCTCCTCCTCGTCACCCTGCGGCCGACCCCGCGGCCGACCGACGAGAAGGAAATCGGCGAGAAGGAAATCGGCGAGAAGGAAATCGGCGAGAAGGGAGCCGATGAGAAGGGAGCCGAACGCGCCGGTGTGCGCGGCGAGTTCCTGGCGGGCTTCCGCTTCCTCTGGGCGCACCCCGTCCTGCGCCCGCTGACGGTGCTGCTGTCCCTGTTCATCTTCCTCACGCACGGCATGACCGACGTCATCATCTTCCGGATCAAGGAGGACCTCGGCCACGGCGACGGCACGGTGGGCTATGTGCTGAGCGCGGGCACCGTCGGCACGTTCATCGCCTCCTTCCTGGTCGCCCGGCTGCGCAAGGGCATCGGATTCGGGCCCAGTTGGATCGGCGCCGTCACTCTGGGCGGCATCGCCGTCGCCTGCCTCGGACTGACGGAGAGCGTGCCGGTGATCGGCGCACTCTCGGCGACCATGCTGCTGGCCACCGGCGTCGCCGGGATCTGCTCCATGTCGCTGCGGCAGGAAGTGACGCCGGGGCATCTCCTGGGGCGGGTCACCGCGGCGTTCTGGACCACGCACTACTCGCTCGGCCCCCTCGGCGCCGCCGCCGTCACCGCGGCCGCTGCCGGGTTCGGGGTGGCCCGGGTGTGCCTGGCCGTCGGTGTGGGCGTGGTGTGCGTGGCGCTCAGCGGGACGTTGACGGGGATCGTACGAGCAGAGGCACCGGACGCGTCCCGGGCACCCGAGGCACCCGAGGCACCCGAGGCGGACGAGGCGGACGAGGCGGACGAGGCGGACGAGGCGGCGGAGTCGGCGACGGAAACCGCGTGACACCGCGCGCCTCGGCGGCCCGGCGGCGAGGGCCTACCGGGAGCGCGTCGCGCCCCCGGCCGTCTGCTCGCCCTCGCCCGCGCGCCCGTCCGCGTCCGTCAACGGCGGCGGCCCGCCGCGCCCGTTCCGCTTCTCGTCGCCGTGCCCCGGCCACCAGGCCGCGTGCCCGATGAGCGCGGTCAGCGCCGGAGTGAAGATCATCGCCATGACGAACGCGGCGATGAGGATGCCGAAGGAGAGCGAGAAACCCATCTGGGAGAGCGTCGAGTTGCCCGCGAGCATCAGCGTCGCGAACGTACCCGCGAGGATCACGCCCGCCGAGCCGATCGTGGGTCCCGAGTGGCGCACCGCCGTGCCCGCGGCGTCGTGCGGGGAGCGGCCCTCGCGGGCCTCCTCCCGCAGCCGCGACACCATGAGGATGTTGTAGTCCGTGCCCAGCGCGACCACGAACAAATACATGATCACGGGGAGCATGAACATCAGCCCGGGCTGACTGCCGATCTGCTGGAAGATCAGCGAGGTCGCGCCGAGCGTCGCGCCGAAGCCGAGCGCGACGGACAGCATCAGGTACCAGGGCGCCACCAGGCTGCGCAGCAGCAGCCCGAGGATCACCATGATGGCCAGCGCCGCCACCGGGAAGACCACCGAGTAGTCCCGGTCGACCGCCTTGTTGATGTCGACGTACACGGCCGTGGTGCCGCCGACGAGCGCCTCCGTGCCGGACGGCGCGTCCTCGTGGGCGGCCGGGCGCAGCTGCCCCTTGACCGTCTCCAGGGCGCTGTCGGAGGCGGGCGGGTCCGAGAGGATCACGGAGTACGAGGCCGTCGTACGGTCCGGACTCAGCCGCGGAGCCGCGACCTCGCCCACGCCGCGGACGCCGGAGAGCTGCTTGCGGAAGGCGGCTGCCTGCGGCTCCGTCACCGGCCTGTCGGTCGTGGAGCTGAGGTACACGGAGGTCGGGTCGGTGCTGCCCGCGGGGAAGCCCTTCTGGAGGTCGTCCAGGGCGACCATCGACTCCTTGTCCTTGGGGAGCGAGGATCCGGCCAGGTCGAAGTTGGCCTTGTAGCCGAGCGCGCCGAGCGCGAGGGCACCCATGAACAGCGCGGAGACCAGCGCCCAGACGGCGGGCTTGCGGGCGATGGACGCGCCGAGCTTGGCGAATCCCGTGCCCTGCGGCTCCTGCTGCCAGGACTTCGAAGGCCAGAACACCTTTGTGCCGAGCAGCGACACCACCGCGGGGACGAGGGTGAGTCCGGCGAGGAGCGTCACGAACACCGCGATGGCCAAGGCGGGGCCCATCGACCGCAGCATGCCGAGCGAGGACAGCGTCAGCGCGGCGAAGGCCACGATGACCGCCCCGGCCGCCGACGTGATGGCCTCACCGACCCGCTCGACGGCGTGCACCATGCCGCTCTTGGGATCCTCGCCCGCGCGCAGCGCCTCCCGGTAGCGGAAGAGCAGGAACAGGATGTAGTCCGTGCCGACGCCGAACAGGACGACGGTCAGGAGCTCCTGGATGGAGGAGTCGGCCTTCATGTCGAAGGCCTTGTTGGCGGAGGCGATCAGACCGGTCGCCATCGGCGAGATCAGACCGATGAGGACGACCGGCAGCAGCGCGATGATCGGGCTGCGGAAGATCACGAGCAGCAGCACCACGATGATCACGATCGTGCCGACGCCGACGAGCAGCCCCGCCTTCTTGGAGGCGTCGCTCTCGTCGAGGGCCTGGGCGGCGGATCCGGTGATGCCCGCCGAGAGGTCCGTGCCCTTCAGCTCCGGCTTGAGGTCGCTCCGCAGCTCCTTCACGGCGTCCTGCTGCGCGGTGTCCTCGGGGTTGGTGATCTTCGGCATGGCGACGACCGAGGTCTGCACCAGCTTGTTGGGCGAGACCTCGCCCGGCACGACGGCCTGCACCTCGGGGATCTTCCGGTTCTGCAGATCCTTGGAGACGCGGCTCACGTCGGCGGAGTCGGCGGCCGTCAGCTTCCCGCCGTCTGAGCGCTGGAAGACAATGATCGCGCCGACGTTCTGCTGCTTGGGGAAGTCCTTCTCCTGCACGTCGGCGGCGCGAATGGACTCGTAGTGGTCCGGCAGGAAACTCGCCTCGTCGCTGCTGGAGGTGAGTTTCGGCGCCAGCGAGATCACGGCGCCGGCCGCCACCACCCACGCCAGGATGATCCACCAGGGGCGGCGCACCACGAATCGGCCCAGGCCAGAGAACATCGGCTACTGCCTCTCCTCGCCCCCGAGGCATAAGAGTCGTGTCCCGCCAAGGATCGGCCGGAGCGGGCGGCCCCGCCACTCGAGCAACTCACTTTCGGTCACTCGCGTCGCGGCGGGGCGCCCGCGTCCCGTCAGAAGTTGATCATGTGCCCGGCCAGGCCGTGCACCGCTTCCTTGACGGCCTCGCCGAGGGTCGGGTGGGCGTGGACGTTGCGCGCCACCTCGTGGACGGTGAGGTCCCACTGCTGGGCCAGGGTGAGCTCGGGCAGCAGCTCGGTGACGTCGGGGCCGATCAGGTGGGCGCCGATGATCTCGCCGTACCGCGCATCACTGATGATCTTGACGAAGCCGACGGTGTCGCCCAGGCCGTGCGCCTTGCCGTTGGCCTGGAACGGGAACTTCGCGACCTTGACGTCGAAGCCCTTCTCCTTGGCCTGCGCCTCCGTCCAGCCGAAGCTGGCGATCTGCGGCTGCGAGTACGTGGCGCGCGGGATCATCGGGTAGTCGAGTTCCATCGTCTCGGCGTCCGCGAGGGTCTCCGCGGCCACGACGCCCATGGACTCGGCGGTGTGCGCCAGCATCAGCTTCGCGGTGACGTCGCCGATGGCGTAGATGTTCGGGACGTTCGTACGGCAGCGCCCGTCGACGTCGATCGCGCCGCGCTCGGTGAGCGCCACGCCCGTCGCCTCCAGACCGAAGCCGGAGACGTTCGGCGCGAAACCGATCGCCTGCAGCACCTTGTCCGTCTCCAGGACCTGCTGCTTGCCGTCCTTGCCCGTGACGGTGACCTTGACCTGCTCGCCCGACTCGTCGATCGACTCCACGCGGGTCGAGGTCATCACGTCGATGCCGAGCTTGCGGTACTGCTTGGCCAGCTCCTTGGAGACGTCCGCGTCCTCCAGCGGCGCGACGCGGTCGAGGAACTCGACGATCGTGACCTTCACGCCGTAGTTGTGCAGGACGTACGCGAACTCGATGCCGATGGCACCGGCGCCCGCGATCACGATGGACTGCGGCACCGAGTCGGCGAGGATCTGCTCCTCGTACGTCACCACGCGCTCGCTGCGGCTCGTGCCGGGCAGCAGCCGGGGCGTGGCGCCGGTGGCGATGATGCAGTTGTCGAAGCCGATCGTGGCGGTCGTGCCGTCGGACTTGGCGACCTGCAGCGTGTTCGCGTCCAGGAACGTGCCCCGGCCGTCGAACTCGGTGATGCCGTTCTTCTTCATCAGGAAGTGGACGCCCTTGACGCGGCCGTCCGCGACCGTGCGGCTGCGGCTGAACGCCTCGCCGTAGTCGAAGGAGACCTGGCCGTCGACCTTGATGCCGTACGTCTTCTGCTCGTGCGTGAAGAGGTGGGCCAGCTCGGCGTTGCGCAGCAGGGCCTTCGTCGGGATACAGCCGACGTTGAGGCAGACACCTCCCCAGTACTTCTCCTCGACGACCGCTACCCGCTTGCCCAGCTGGGCGGCGCGGATGGCGGCGACGTAGCCGCCGGGTCCTGCTCCGAGCACGACGACGTCGAAGCGGTCTTCCATGGGGAGGTCCTCTCTGGGTGGTACGGATCCGGTGGTGCGGATGGCTCTCTTCCCCGATCATCCGCCATGCGCAGGTCCGGACGGTCGGCGGGTGAGGGACACCACAGCCCTGGCCGAGGGGCGGTGGCGGGAAAGGAGCGGGAACGGGGCGGGGAGGCGGAAGGGAAGGGGGCCTGAGTCACCGCCAACCACCGGCATCCACAAGTGTGTTGAAGATTGTGCAGTCCGTTCACCCGAACGTGGATCACCGGATAGTGTCGCGACAAGGAACACGTTCTGTGAATCCCGCGGGAGAGGTGGAGAGCGCGCTGTGGCGAGTGACAACCAGTCCGAGACGGTGTCCGGGCCGTCCAATCCTTCCATTCCTTACGACGTCCCCACCTCGGCGCGCGGCTACGGCTGGATGCTGGGCGGCAAGGACAACTACGAGATCGACCGGAAGTTCATCCTCTCCACCGTGCCCTCGTTCCCCGAGGTCGTCGACATCTGCCGACAGAACCGCCAGTTCCTCTTCCGCGCGGTGCGCTATCTGACGCGCGAGATGGGCATCCGCCAGTTCATCGACATGGGCTGCGGGCTCCCCACCGACAACAACGTCCACCAGGTCGCCCAGCGCTTCGCCCCCGACGCCCGCGTCGTCTACGTGGACGTGGACCCGATCGTCCTCGCGCACGGCCGCGCGCTGCTCGCCGACGACTCCTCCACGACGGTGATCATGGGGGACATGCGCGACCAGGACGGGATCCTGAACCACCCGGACGTGGCGCGTCTCATCGACTTCGACGAGCCGGTCGCCTCGCTCTTCCTGTCGGTGGGACACCACCTCGTGGACGCCGACGACCCGCACCGCATCCTGCGCACCATCGTCGACCGCGCGGCGCCCGGCAGCTTCGTCGGATTCTCGCAGGTCATCTGCGAGGACCCGGTCCGGGGCGCGGCGATGACCGAGCACATCGCAGGTGGCGGCGTGCCGTGGCAGACCCGCACGCCTGCCGAGGTCGACGTCCTGCTCGAAGGCCTCGAACCGGTGGAGCCCGGCGTGGTCAACCTCGTCGACTGGCGCCCGGACCCCGACCAGCCGCCCCTCGCGCCGGTCGACCCGGACCTCGTGCCCTACCTCGGCGTGACCGACGCCAACAAGGGGATCTACGAGTACGGCGGAGTGCTGCGCAAGCCGTGACGGAACGTTTGACCTGGCGGGATCGACGTCCCACAATGACGACCATGATCCAGCACCTGACCGCCGCCGCACGGACGTTCAACGTCCCGTGGCGGCGCGGGTGCGAGCGATCGGGCCGCTAGCTGTCCGGAGTCCGGCTCCGCACGGCCCCTGCCCGCTCACGCATCCGAAGGATCAGATCCGATGACTGTCGCACCCCAATCTCCCGTCACCGCAGCCCTGCGCGAGGCGCGCGTCCCCGCCGACGGCATGTACGAGGGCCGCCGCACCCTGCGCCGCCTGCCCGACGACTGGCAGGAGCGTCCGTACGAGCTCTTCGACGTCGTGCCCCAGGGCCGCGTCATCGGCGCCGAGATCCGCGGCGTCGACCTCACCCGCCCGCTGACGCCCGCCCTGCGCGAGGAGCTGAACCGCGCCCTCCTCGAGTGGAAGGTGCTGTTCTTCCGCGGCGCCCGCATCACCTCCGAGCAGCAGCGCGCCTTCGCCCTCAACTGGGGCGAGCTGGAGACCAATCCGCTGCTCGCCCGCGGCTCCGCCGACGACGTCGTCCGCTTCGACAAGGGCGGCAGCGCCACCCCCACGTACGAGAACGTCTGGCACGCGGACGTCACCTTCCGCGAACGCCCCGCGCTGGGAGCGGTGCTGCAACTCCACGAGGTGCCGCCGTTCGGCGGTGACACGATGTGGGCGGACATGGCGGCGGCGTACGACAATCTTCCCGACACCGTGAAGGCGCGCATCGACGGTGCCCGTGCCGTGCACGACTTCATCCCCGGCTTCGCCCGCTTCTACGGCCCGGACAAGCTCGCCCCGCTCCAGGACCGCTTCCCGCCCGTCACCCACCCCGTGGTGCGCACGCACCCGGAGACCGGGCGGCGGATGCTCTTCGTGAACACGTCCTTCACCACGCACATCGTCGGCATGGAGCGCGAGGAGAGCGACCGGCTGCTCGGCTACCTGGTGCGGCAGGCCCATGTGCCGGAGTACCAGGTGCGGTTCCACTGGCAGGCGGGCGACATCGCCTTCTGGGACAACCGCGCCACCCAGCACTACGCCGTCGACGACTACGCCCCGTACCGGCGGGTCGCGGAGCGCGTCGCCATCGCGGGCGACCTGCCGTACTGACGCGGACGGGGGCCGGTGCTCAGAGCCTGACCTCCCAGCGGATCTCGCCGTCCTGGATCACCTCGGTGGCGGCGAGACCCGCCGATCTCGCCACGGCCGCGGACGCCCGGTGGTCGGGATGGACGTGCGCGACGACGGTACGCACGTGCTGCCCCGCCAGCCACTCCACCAGGCCACGGGCCGCCTCCGACGCGAAGCCGCGTCCCTGCCAAGGTGTCCCGACCACCCAGGCGATCTCCGCGTGCCCCTCCGGAACGACGGTCGCCTGCACCGTCCCGACGAGGCTCGGACCGTCCTCCGTACGCAGCCGAAGCACCCAGTTGCACCAGGAGACACCGGGGTCGGGCGAGCCCGCGAGCATGCGCCGGTAGCGGGCCCGCAGCGCCCCGACGTCGTCGGGAGCGCCGCCGATGAAGGCGTGCAGCGCCGGGTCGCCGAGCACGGCGGCCATCTCGTCGGCGTGCTCGACGCGCAGCGGTACGAGGTCGAGGCGGGGCGTGCGGATCTCGGTGGGGATCATGAGTGCATTGTGCCGAGCCGGTCGGCGACCGAGCGCACCGCGTCCACGAGGGCGTCCGCGATGTCCGGGAGGCGTTCCGCGGTCCGCGACGTCGGGCCCGCCACGGCGATCACCGCGCGGACCTGCCCGCCGATCAGGACCGGCCGGGCCGCCGCGGTCACGTCGGGGAGCGTCTCGCCGCGGTTGAACGCCACACCCGTCGCACGGACCTCGGCCAGCTCGTCGTGTGCCGCCTGCCGCGCGGCCGGATCGTCGATGAGCATCCGCAGATACGTGTCGCGCCAGGTCAGGGGGCGATGGGCGAGCAGTACTTTGCCCGCGCTCGGCGGATACAGCGGGCGGCGGGTGCGCAGCGGCGCCGAGTAGCGGATCAGCCGGTGCGACTCGGCGGCGGTCGCGTACACGAGCGAGTCGCCCACCGCGGTGCCGAGCATCGCCGTCTCGTCGAAGCGGTCCCGCAGCGCCTCCAGGGTGGGCAGCGCGGCGGCCGCGACATCCCGCGAGGGCCGCGCCAGGAGACTGCCGAGTGCGGGACCCAGGCGGTAGACGCCCTGCTCCTCGACCAGATAGCCGGTCGAGACGAGGCCCTTCACCAGGCCGAACACCGAAGACTTGGGGGCGTCGAGGACGTCCGCGAGCTCCTGCATCCGGGCGCCGCCCCGCCGCGACACGCACTCCAGGATGCCCGTCACCCGGCTGACGGTGCGGTGCTCCTTGGGCGCGGGCCCCATGCTCACGGTCCGGCTCCCCTCCGCCGAGTGGCTCTTGACCGGCCGATCATACGGCTCTTAGCCTCACGCATATCCGACTCGGCAATCGTATATACGAACTCGACCGAACTGGGGCAGGAATCCATGGACTTCGCGCTGACCGAGGAACAGGAGGACATCCGCCGCGCCGTCGCCGAACTCGCCGCCCGCTTCCCCGACACGTACTGGGCCGACCACGACGAACGAGCGGCGTTTCCCCAGGACTTCTACGACGCGTTCGCCGAGGGCGGCTGGCTGGGCATGGCGATCCCCCAGGAGTATGGGGGCGGTGGGCTCGGCATCCTGGAGGCCTCCCTGTTGCTCCAGGAGATCGCCGCCTCCGGAGCGGGCATGAACGGATGCAGCACCCTGCACCTGACCATCTTCGGCCTCAACACCCTGGTCAAGCACGGCAGTCCACAACTGCGCGGGGAGATCCTGCCGCGCGCCGCCGAAGGCTCGCTGCACGTCTGCTTCGGCGTCACCGAACCCGACGCGGGCACCGACACCACCCGCATCACCACCGTCGCCCGCCGCGACGGCGACGACTACGTCATCAGCGGCCGCAAGGTGTGGATCACCAAGGCGGGCCACTCCCAGAAGATGGTCCTCATCGCCCGCACCGCGCCGCGCGACCCGGAGCGGCCCACCGAGGGCATGACGCTGTTCCTCGTCGACATCGACTCCGACGCCGTACGGCTGCGGGCCATCCCGAAGATGGGGCGCAACGCCGTCGCCTCGTACGAAGTCGTCATCGACGAGCTCCGCGCGCCCGCGAGCTGCCGAGTGGGGGAGGAGGGCCAGGGGTTCCGCCACCTGCTCGACGGCCTCAACCCGGAACGCATCCTGCTCGCCCACGAAGCCGTCGGCATCGGCAGGGCCGCCCTGCGCGCCGCCGTCGACTACGCACGCACGCGTGTCGTCTTCGACCGCCCCATCGGGCAGAACCAGGGCATCGCCTTCCCGCTCGCCGAAGCCGCCACCCGCCTCGACGCCGCCGAACTGATGGCCCGCAACGCCGCCTGGCGCTACGACCAGGGGCTGCCCTGCGGCAAGGAGGCCAACATGGCCAAGTGGCTGTGCGCCGACGCCGGTTACCTGGCCGCGGACCGGGCCGTGCAGACCCTCGGCGGCATGGGATACGCGAAGGAGTTCCACGTGGAGCGGTACTTCCGGGAGTCACGGCTGCTGCGCCTGGCCCCGATCAGCCAAGAGATGATCCTCAACTACGTGTCCAGCCACGTGCTGGGTCTGCCGAGGTCCTACTGATGACGCAGCCGCCCACCGGCGCGGGCCCGCACGGCGGCGCCCTCACCGGAGTCAAGGTGCTCGACCTGTCCCGTGTCCTCGCCGGGCCCTACTGCGCGCAGCTGCTCGCCGACCACGGCGCCGACGTCATCAAGGTCGAACCCCCCGCCGGTGACGAGACCCGCGGCTGGGGCCCGCCGTTCGTGGCGCCTGACACCTCCGCGTACTACCAGAACCTCAACCGCGGCAAGAAGAACATCGTCGTCGACCTGTCCGTGCCCGAGGGCCGCGACATCCTCGACACACTGCTGCTCGACGCCGACGTGCTGGTGGAGAACTTCAAGGCGGGCACCCTCGCCAAGTGGGGCTACCCGGACGAGGAGCTGCGGCGCCGGTTCCCGGCCCTCGTCCACTGCCGCGTCACCGGCTTCGGGACCGACGGACCGCTCGGCGGACAGCCCGGCTACGACGCGGTGCTGCAGGCCTACGGCGGTCTGATGAGCGTCAACGGCGAGGCGGACGGTCCGCCGTTGCGCGTCGGTGTGCCGGTCGTCGACCAGGTCACCGGCATCCTCGCGTTCTCCGGCATCCTGCTGGCCCTGCACGAACGCCACCGCTCGGGCCTCGGCCAGCTCGTCGACTGCACCCTCCTGGACACCGTGGTCAGCCTGCTCCACCCGCACTCGGCGTCGTGGCTCGCCGACGGCTCCGTGCCGCGCCGCACCGGCTCCGCGCATCCCAGCATCGCCCCCTACGACGCCTTCACCGCCGCCGACGGGCCGCTCTTCGTCGCGGTCGGCAACGACCGGCAGTTCGCCGCGCTCACGGAGGTCCTGGAGGTGCCCGCGCTGGCCGACGACCCCCGCTTCCGCACCAACCCCGACCGCGTACGCCACCAGCAGGAGCTGCGCGCCGCACTGGAGAAGGCCATCGCGGCCCGCCCCAGGGCCGAGCTCACCGCGCTCCTCACGGCACGGGGCATCCCGGCCTCACCCGTGCACGACGTCGCCGAGGCGCTCACCGCACCCCAGGTGCGCCACCGCGGCCTGGTCGTCGAGGACGGCGACTACCGGGGGATCGCCTCGCCCGTGTCCCTGTCCCGTACGCCCGCTTCGGTGCGGGCCGAGGTGCGGAGCGCGGGGGCGGACACGCGGGAGGTGCTCGCTGCGCGGGGATTCGACGAGGAGGCGATCGAAGGGGTGGTCGGGCGAGGGGTGGTGCGGTCGGCCGTGACCAGGGACGACGCGTGATTGTCAGTGTCGGGTGCGAGGGTGGCAGGCATGACACCACTGCGACTCACCGACATCGAGACGGCGCTGCGCGACAGTTGGGGCGCGGACACGGCCGATCCCGACTCCGGTGAGACGTGGCTGCCGGACAACCCCGAGCGGGACCAGTGCGGCGTCACCGCGCTCATCCTGAACGACCTGCTGGGCGGCGAGCTGATATGCGCCGAGGTCCACGTCGGCGGGGCGCGGACGGGATACCACTGGTGGAACCGCCTGGACTCGGGCTTCGAGCTCGACCTCACCCGGGGCCAGTTCCTGC
Organism: Streptomyces sp. NPDC042371; assembly: GCF_056437465.1. Taxonomy (NCBI): domain Bacteria; kingdom Bacillati; phylum Actinomycetota; class Actinomycetes; order Kitasatosporales; family Streptomycetaceae; genus Streptomyces; species Streptomyces sp. NPDC042371. The sequence goes on from NZ_JBWKAP010000009.1 coordinate 192,565, forward strand.
CGGACGAGACCGTCACGGACGGCGTCGCCGTCACCCGGCCGCCGGAGATCCGCCGCTGCCGCGAGGAGTACGAACTGCTGCGCACCCGGGTGCTGCACAGACTCGCCGAACGGGGCGGAGGATCACCGGCGGCGCCCGCTCACGCCACGTCGTAGACGTCGAGCCGCCCGCACATCCCGAACCTGCCGCGGACCGAGGGCTGTTCGGCCCGCACCGCGGCCCCCGCCAGATAGCCTGCGTCGCCGCGCTCAAGCCGGTCGAGCTGGTCGCCGGTCGCCTCCGCCGCGGCGGCCGCGCCCGCCCGCCAGCGCTCCCGCCATGCCGAGGCCAGCGGTCGCGCCAGGGCGACCGCGGCCCGGTGGAAGGCGGCCAGCGGCTCCGGGTCCCCCGCCTCGGTCGCCTCGCGGAGCGCGGTGAAGCCCTCGACGGCCAGGTCGCGGCGGCACCGGGCCGCGGCGGCCAGCTCGGCCTCGCTCCCTTCGGCGGGCAGGGCGACGGCCGTGCGGTAGGTCCCGGGGTCGGCGAGCAGCGGCGGCGGCAGCGTCAGGACGGCGTCCCCGGCTTCGGGCAGCCCGCAGTTCTGCATGAGGACGTTGATGGTCAGTCCGCCGTCGTTGACCAGGCGGTGGATGGTCCCCGGGGTGAACCAGACCAGGGCGCCGGGGGAGAGGGGCGTCTCGCGGAAGCCGTCCGCGGTCAGGGTCTGCACGGCGCCGCTCCCGCCGGTCACCGCATACCCCTCCGAACAGGTCAGGTGCAGATGGGGAGTTCCGCCGCGACGGCCGTCGGTGGCGGGCCAGTTGTACACGCTCAGCCGCGACACCCCGATGCCGCCGGGCAGTCCCTCGTACGGGACGGGCATCGCTTGCGCTCGGTGGGGTCGGTTCACCATGGACTCCTCGCGACGTCGGCTGCTGCTGTGGACGGGAACGGGGTCGGGGTCGGGTGAAGACACTACGGCCCCCGGTGTCGCCCGACACCGGGGGCCGCCCCGCGTCCCGACTGCCTTCCCCCACGAAAGGTCACCGGGACTCCCCTGAGTGTGGTCAGGGTCTGTGATCCCGTCAGAAGGTCAGTGCGGCACCTTCCCCGAGACCCGCCTTCATCGTGCACTGGTTGGCGAAGGTGGTCGTCCAGTTGACGTGCTTGCCGTTCCACACGCCGCCCACGGTGACCGTGACCGGACGCCACTCCTTGGTACAGATGGCGTCGGACGTGGTGCCGACCAGCTGGGTGAACTCTCCGCCGACCTTGGCGAGTTCAGCACATGCGGCGGCCGCCGACGGGTGGCTGCCCGCGGGACGGGGCGCGCAGGTGAGCGTCACGGCGCGCTCCACCGCGGCAGATTCGGCGTTCTCGCCCTGGCCGATCGCCAGTACGAGGGCGGACGGGGCGTAGAGGCTCTTCGCCTGCGGCGCCTCGGCCTGCGCGGTGCCTGCCGTCGCGGCGAGGACGCAGGTGGCCGCTGCCGCGGCTGCTCCCACGGCCTTGAGGGTGCGACGCATGGTGAACTCTCCTTCGATCGATGCGGTTGGTGACTGCGGTGAGGAGTCTTGCCGGTGCGGAGAGTGAGCGCCATGCGGATGGTCGATTTCCGGATGTGCCGTTCCGGTGAGCGGTGATCGTACGCTCGTTCGGGCAGCTCAGGGGCGGTGGGAGCGGTTCCGTGCTACCTGTCCAGCATGTGGACGAATGGCATTGGTATAACTAAGAACCACCGTCTGACCTGCGGAAATGAAAAATTGGTTTGCGCTTCGACCACTTGCATCGTCCGGAAATCATCGCTAAATAGCCTCTTGATCATGCGAATCATTGGTGTTTCGGGGTCTATCACCCCGGATTGGCGTCTGCTCCCTCGGTGCTGATCAGTACGACGATTGCGTCGGTTCCCACCCTCAGGGCGGCACGGCGTTCGGAACTGTCGGTGCCGGTGAGGGTGGCGCGCACTCCGGCGAGGGAGGCGGCGCCGCACGGGCCGGACGAGACGCCCAGATCCGCCAGGTCCCGTGCGGCCGACGTGCTGTCGGCGTCGGTGACGGCGACAGCCGCGTCGAGGCCGTCGCGGAGCACCGGCCAGGCCAGGGCGGAGGGCGTGCCGCAGTTCAGCCCCGCCATGACCGTGACGCCGGTCGGTACGTGCGTGAGCCGTCCCGCACGGAGGCTCGCCAACACGCAGGCAGCCCCGACGGGTTCCACCGAGAGCATGGCGGGCGGGGCGGCGTCGGATGAGGCCTCCGCACTCCGCCCGCTGCGGTAATGCGTGACCGCCGCCTGGGCGAGTGACCCCACCCCCACGGGAACGGCGACCAGAGCGGGCGACTGTGCCCCCGCGGCCGCCAGTTGGGCGTCCACCTCGGCGAACAGGGTCGCGTACCCCTCGACGACCAGGGCCGGAATCTCCTCGTACCCTTCCCACGCCATGTCCTGGACGAGGACCGCGTCCGGCGCCGCGGCCGCGGCCCGCGCCTCGCTCACCGCCGCGTCGTACGATCCGGCCACCGCAGTGACCTCGGCGCCCTCGCCCTCGATGGCGGCCACCGCGGCAGGGTGTACTCCCGCGGGCACGAAGACATGGGCGCGGCGGCCCAGCTGCCGGGCCATGCGGGCCACGGCCCGGCCGTGATTGCCGTCGGTGGCGGTGACGAACCGCAGAATCTGCGGGGCGGCCGCTCCCTGTCTGCCGTTCGCGTGCCGCGCCAGGATCCGGTCGATCGCCCAGGACGCGCCGAGCGCCTTGAAGGCGGGCAGTCCGAACCGCGAGGACTCGTCCTTGACGAAGACCCGGGCCACCGCCAACTCGCGTGCGAGGGATGGTAGTTCATGCAGGGTGGTGGGCGCGTACCCGGTCAGTGACGTGTGGAACGCGCGGGCGTCCGGCGGGGGAGGGGCGCAGGTCCACGCGCGTGCGGCGGGCCGCACGTACCAGGGGAGCGAGGAGGGGGTTTCGGCCGCGGGGGATTCCGTTTCTTGATCCTTCACGGCACCAGCGTGCGGTCAGCCCCGGGAGAACGCCAGCACGGCCGCGAGGTTCATCGGCTGTCGCGTCGACACATAGACGTACGGCGCGCCTCCCCAGGAGTTCCGCAACTCGATGCGCAGCGCGGTGGGGACGTAGGAGCGCAGGAGCAGCAGCGCATACGGATTCGCCCTGACCGTGCGCCACTCGAAGGCCTCCCGCTCGTCGAGGATCTCCGTCGCGCCGAGCGCCTCGATGGGGATGACCCGCTTGCCGACGACGAGGGAGCCGGGCGTCACCAGGATGCGCACCCTGCCGTGCCGGTGCACGAGCGTGGCGGAGACCAGGATGCCGAGCGCGGCCGCGATCACCGCGGCGAGCGCGCCGAAGGGGATCGCCGCGACGGCCAGCCCGACTCCGCCCAGCGCGACCAGCCCCCACCAGGAGCGGGGGACGCTCAGCCGCTCTTCATAGATGTGCATGACCGCATCCTGGCAGGCAGGGGTGCGGCGACGGGCGGTGGGTTCCCGTGAGTCGCGCCCCGTCTCCGGCACCCCGTCCGTCTCTCGCCACCCGCATGCATCGGGAGGCAACTCTCGGCCATCCGTTGCCGTCATCGAAGAAGTAAGCGGGACACGTGAGTTCGAGGCGTGGCCCGATGTTCGGGATGACGAGGAGAATCACGTTGAGAGGTGTGCTGAGAGGGGCGACCGCGGCCTTAGCGGTGCTCGCGCTCGCGGCGGTGTCGCCGGGCGCGGCCCATGCGGGGCCGTCCGCCGAGCCCCCGCCGACCGGGCCGCCCCCGCTGCCCGCGTCGGCCGCGTCGGCCGGAAGCGACGGCAAGGGGCTGCCTGACGGCTGGCGGCTGGCCGGCAAGGGCGAGGGGAAGCAGCTCGTGTGGGCCTCGCCGGACCCGGTGGCCATGGGCGACGCGCGGGTCGAGTTCTACTCCGGGAACAGGCTTCTCGGCCGACCGGTGGCGGCGCGGGACGGGCGCTCGTTCCGGCTGCCGCTGCACGGCGCGAGCATCGGCCCCGCGCGGCAGTTGAAGGTGCTGGCTGCCGGACGCCGTCTGGACGAGGCGGGGTCCGGCGCGAAGTCGCGGGGCCCGCGGTCCGGCCAGGCGGCCCGCCCCGCGGCGCCTCTGCCCGCGAACGGCGTCGACCCCGGAAAGCCGGGCCGCTACCGCACCGCCACCGGCTCGTACACGCTCAAGTCGGTGCGGCTGCCCGGGTTCCCCGAGCCGGTGGAGATGAAGGCCAACGTGGTCGGCCCCGTCGACGCGCCCGGCAAGCGGCCGCTGGCCCTGTTCCTGCACGGCCGCCACTACACCTGTTACGGCGCCGAACGGCAGATGGCGTGGCCCTGCAAGGCAGGCCTGAAGCCGGTGCCGAGCCACAAGGGTTACCAGCGGACCCAGAAGCTCCTCGCTTCCCAGGGATACGTCACGGTCTCCATCGCCGCCAACGGCATCAACGGCCAGGACCAACGGGCGGAGGACGGCGGCGCGCAGGCCCGTTCGACCCTGGTGCGGCTGCACCTCGCCCGCTGGGCGGACTGGGCCGAGAAGCGGTCGGCCGCACCGGCCGGGGTGCGCGCCGTCGCGCCCGCGGACCTGTCCCGCGTCCTCCTCGTCGGGCACTCCCGCGGCGGCGAGGGCGTCGACCGCGCCGCGCTGGACAGCCTCTACCGTCCGCCCGCCGACCAGGACGTCCCCACCGGACCGGTCCGCTGGAAGATCCGCGGCAACGTCCTCATCGGCCCCACCCTCTTCGGTCAGAACCCGGCCCCCGACGTGCCCTCCGTGACGATCCTGCCGGGCTGCGACGGAGACGTGTCCGACCTGCAGGGCGAGCTGTACGTCGACGGAACGCGCGGCGTCAGCCGCGGCACCGCCCTGCACAGCGCGGTGTACATGGTCGGCGCCAACCACAACTTCTTCAACAGCGAGTGGACTCCGGGCCAGTCGACGGCCCCCGCCGAGGACGACTTCCCGACCGCTGAGACCTCAGACCCGGTCTGCTCGAAGGGCACCAGGACCCGGCTGACCGCACCGCAGCAGCAGGCCGCCGGTGCCACCTACATAGCCGCGGCGGCCCGGCTGTTCGTCGCGGACGACGACCGGGTGCGCCCCCTTCTCGACGGCTCCGGCCGACGCGCCCCCTCGGCGGACCCCGCGCGGGTGCTGACCCACGCCGTCGGCGCGCACCGCACGCAGGCCCTGCTGCCCGGCGCCTCGACCAAGGTCAAGGGCGGACGGCTGTGCGCTCAGATCGCCACCGACGAGACGAAGGCCTGTCTGCCGTCCACCACGTCCGGGAGTTCACCGCACTTCGCGTTCTGGGAGTTCGCGCCGGAGCCGGGGCGAGACGCGGTGGCGATGCGCTGGTCGCGGGCCGGGGACCCGGTGCGGGTGAGCCCCGCGCGTCCGTTCTCCCTGGCGGGCGCCAAGGACGTGGCGCTGCGGGTGATCGTGCCGCCCAACACCACAGGGACGCGGTTCGACGTCTCGCTCGTCGACGCCTCGGGTCACCGGGCAGGGCTCGGCCGGGTCCGCGTCGACGGACTGCCGGGCAGCGACCTCACCGCCTCCTACTGGGGCCGCGAGGTGCGCGTACCCCTGTCGGCCTCGGCCCGGGAGAAGCTGGACCTCAAGCACGTGAAGACCGTGGAACTCACGCCGCGCACCCGCTCGGGCAAGGCGTGGCTGATGGACGCCTGGGGCTGGCGCCCGGGCACACCGGCCGTGCGGGCTCCCGAACTGCCGCGCGTCGACGTCGGCAGGCTGAACGTGAAGGAGGGCGACTCCGGAGTGCGCACCTACCGGGTTCCGATCACGGTCTCCGGCAAGGGCAGCGGCAAGGTCAGGCTCTTCGTGCCCGACGGCGACACGGGCGAGGTCGCGAACCGGATGGTGACGGTACGCCCGGGTGACCACGTCGACGTGCCCGTCGAGGTGCGCGGCGACACCCGTTACAACCAGGACACGGGACACGACGCGCTGGTCAAGGCGGTACGGGGTGCTGTGGTCGGCTCCTACCGGGGCGGGGTGATGGCGGAGAACGACGACCCGGCGCCGAAGGTCACCCTCGAACCCGTCGCGGACCGCGTCACCGAGGGCAAGCCCTTGACCTGGCGGATGACGCTGTCGGAGGCGGTCGATGTGGACATGATGGGCACCCTCTCCTTCCAGCCGGTCGACGGCGGCAGGGAACTGTCCACCCTGGACGTGGAGCCGGGCTGGCTGGAGAGCGAGTTCGGCGCTTCGCCCCGTCCGGAAAGGCCGCTGTCGACGATGTCGGGGGAACGGGGCCTGTTCGTGAACGTGCCCGCGGGTGAGAAGAGCGCCGAAGTGCGCATCCCCACCATCAAGGACCGGGTGAGCGAGCAGGACGAGTCCGTCAAGGGCCAGCTCTACGTCTACGACGCGAAGTGGGAGCCGCAGCCGGGCCCGGGGATCACGGGCACGGTGCGCGACGCTTCGTAGCGCGCACGGCGGTCAGCCCGAGGTTCACTGCACCGGGTTGACCGCCTCGGGGCGAGGCTCGCCGGGCTCTCCGTCGAGCCTCGCCAGGGCCAGTGCGCGGGCCCGGTCGAGTGCGTCGTCGGCGGCGCAGGGTACGTCGGGGCGTACGCCCGTGCCTTCCCAGTTGGTGCCGGAGACGGGGTTGATGGAGCGGCCCACCGGGATGGTCGCCTCCAGATGCGGATGCACCGTCCAGCCGTCACGCGGGTGCGCCCCGCCGCCCGTCGTCTCCCCGACCACGACGGCACGGCCCAGTTGCTGCAGGTCGTAGGCGAGTTCCTCGGCCGCCGAGAAGGTGCGGCCGCTCGTCAGTACGTAGAGCGGCTTGGTGCCGCCGAAGCGTGCGCCCGGCACGTGCGCGGGGCTCCAGGACTGTTCGAGGCGCTCGCCGTCCCGCCAGTACATGGAGTTGAGGTGGGTGCGCTCGGCCAGCAGGTGGCCGCAGACGAAGGCGACCGTGTCGGGATCCCCGCCGGTGTTGCCGCGCAGATCGAGGATGAGGGCATCGGCGGGAGCGACCAGGGAGAGCGCGGCGCCCAGCGGTTCGGCGGACCACGACAGGGGGAACAGGGCCGGGGCCAGTTCGAGCAGCGCGACGCGGCCGCCGAGCAGCTCCACGCGGGGCGCGCCGCCCAGCGAGGAGTCGAACTGCGCACGCATGGCCGCCATGGCGGCCGCGCCCTGCTCCGGAGGCACCGGGTCGGTGTGGTGCTTGAGGCGCAGGTGCAGGTCGCCGTTGAGGGACTGGAGGTCCGCGGTGACCAGGCGTGCCAGGTCGGCGGGGTCCTCGACGTCGTACGCGCCGTCCGCGGTGCGGCGCCGCAGCAGGGCGGCGAGCGGTTCCGCGATCTCGGGGAACACGTAGTGGTCCAGGAGGAGTTGGGCGGTCGCCTCGACGACGGGGGCGACGCTGAGCTGCTGTTCGGTTGTGGTCATGGCAGGTGAGTAGAGCAGCACCCTTCCCAAAGCGTCAAGAAGATTGGACACTTGATGCATGCCCGAGCAGCATCAGCAGTCCCCACCGCACCCGGTCGTCGCGATCGAGTCACCCGAGCAGCACGCCGCGCTGGCGCACCCCTTGCGCCAGCGCCTGCTCTTCTCGCTGGGCCACCGGCCCGCCACCATCAGCCAGCTGGCGGCGCGGTTGAGCACCGGTAAGGGCAATGTGGCCCACCACCTGAAGGTGCTGCGCACCGCCGGACTGGTCCATGTCGCCGAGACCCGCAAGGTCAGGGGCGGCACCGAGCAGTACTACCAGCGGGTGGCCGAGCGCATGGCCGTCGCCGAGCCGCAGGCCGAAGGGACGGCCGCGATGCTCGGGGCCGTGGCCCAGGAGCTGGGGAGGTCCGAGCGGACGACTCTGTCCCTGCGCCACGTGCGCCTCAGCCCCGACAAGGCGCGCGAACTCGGCGAGACGCTCGCCCGGTTGGTCGACGAGGCCGAGGAGGACGCGGAGGACCAGCCGGTGCACGGCGTGCTGGTGGCGCTGTACGAGCAGGTGCAACCGCCGGACGGGCGCTGACCTGACCCCGTCCGCCGACGGGACCCCGTGGCCCCGGCCCGCGCCGGATGCCGCCGCCTCACGCGTCGAGCACGATGGCGTTCTTGGCGTGGTCGACGGACTCCTCGGTCGCGGGGCCGCCCGGATTCTCCGTGGCGAGCGCCTGGTTGACCGCGACGAAGGGGCGCAGGCGCCGCTCGTAGTGGGCGAAGGCGGCCCGGTGGCCACCGTCGGCGCGGCCGAGTGAATCGGCGAGCACGTACGCACCCACCAGGGCGAGACTCGTCCCCTGCCCGGAGAGCGGGGAGGCACAGTGGCCCGCGTCTCCGAGCAGCACCACCCTGCCGCGCGACCAGTTGTCCAGGCCGAGGAAATTGTCCGCGCCGGGCGGCTACGACCTGCACCTCGACGAGCTCTTCGAGTTCGGCCTCGGCTCCCTGCTCGACGGCTTCACCACGACCATCGACCGTGCGCAGCCGCAGCCCGGTGCGCGAGTCGGCGGGCACGCTCCTTAAGGTTCCTCCATGCCCGCCTTCCCGCCGCCTCCCGAGCTCCAGCTGCTGCGCGCCGACCACGCGCCCGCGCTGCGCGCCTTCGAGGAGACCAACCGCGCCTACTTCGCGGCCTCCGTGCCCGACCGCGGAGACGCCTACTTCCGCGACTTCGACACCCGCCACCGCGCCCTCCTGGCCGAGCAGGCCACGGGTGCCTGCTTCTTCCACGTCCTGGTGGACGACGGCGGCGGGATCCTCGGGCGGGCCAACCTGGTCGACGTCGCGGACGGCAGCGCCGAGCTCGGCTACCGGATCGCGGAGCAGGCCGCGGGCCGGGGGCTGGCCACCCGGGCCGTCCGGGAGATCCGCGACCTCGCCGTCACCGCGTACGGCCTGACCGCACTGCGTGCCGGGACGACGCTCGACAACCCGGCCTCACAGGCCGTGCTCGCGCGGGCCGGTTTCGTGCCCGTCGGGGCCATCCAACTCGACGGACGCCCGGGGACCGGCTACTCCCTGGCGCTCTGACGGCCGCCTCGCGCGGCCGGGATCACTCCGTACGCGGCCGCGACTCGTGCAGCCGCGTGTGGTACCGCCCCTCCGACTCGTACCCCGCGGGATCCTCACCCGCCAGGATCACCTGCTGGATGGCGTCACGCTGCTCCTCGGGGCTGGTGAAGCGCCGCTGCGTGTACGTCCGCGAAGAGTCCGTCACGGTGTCGAGACCGTGCGCCGTGAGCGTGTCGGTGATGGGCCCGTAAGGCACCGACCGCAAGACGAACGCGCTGACCCAGACCGGCAACCGTGCACAGTCGAGCAGCGCGTCGAAGGTGAGGTGCGAGATGTAGCCGATGCCTCCGGTGACCGTGATCAGTCCGGTGCGGCCCATCGCGCGACGGAGCTCAGGGCTGGGCGGATGCCGCTCCAGGTTCTCGGCATACGCTTCGTCGAGCAGGCCCGCGTCCAGGGCGTAGCGGGTGGCGTTCGCCGCCATGTCCAGGCCGATGACCGGGGTGGCGTCGGCGCGCCGCCGCGAGGCGTAGAACTCCTTGTCGCGCTCGATGAGTTCGTGCGGCGTGAGCGCGGCTGCCTCGTCACTGGTGTAGTGCGCGTACAGGTCGGCGAGCGTCAGGTCGTGGTTGAGCAGCGCCGCGTTGATGCCGTACGAGCAGCACAGGTCGAGGACCGTCACGGGGCCCTCGTGGCCGAGCAAGTGGGCGCGCAGGTCGCGGGTGCGGCGGAAGACCGCCTGGGCGTGCTGCGGGATCTCGTACTCGTGGGGGGCGAGTGTCCGGAAGTAGGCGCGAGGGTCCGGTTGGTCGTAGATGTCGTCGAACCGGGTCTTGCCCGATGAGGCATTTGTCCTGTGCCGGTCAGTGGTCATGGGGGACCTCCGGGAGCGAGGAGCGGGTCTGGGGCAGACGTGAACCTCTACCCGACCCTCACCACCTGCCGATAGACCTCATGGCGGTATCCGGCCACGGCAGCACCTCGCCGTGGCCCCTTCCACCGCCCCGCTGACTACCCTGGAGCCGATGTTCTCCTCCCAGGGTCCCACGCTGCGCGAGCTCGCAGTTCAGGCGTTCTCGTCCACCGAGCACGGGTACGACCTGCTCGCCCCGAAGTTCGACCGCACGCCTTTCCGCACGCCTGGCCGATTCCTGACGGCCACGGCCGACGCTCTGCGCCCCCTCGGACCCTTCGACGCGGGGCTCGACGTGTGCTGCGGAACCGGCGCGGGCGTCGACACACTGCGTTCGCTGTGCCGGGAGCGCGTCACCGGGGTGGACTTCAGCGCGGGCATGCTGGCGGCCGCGGCGGAAGCGGTGCCGCGGGGCGGCGGTCCGGACGGGCCCGCGGTCGAATGGGTGCGGGCCGACGCCCGCGCACTGCCGTTCTCCGGGGGGTCTGGGGGGTCTGGGGGTTCTGCGGGCTTCGACCTGGCCGTCAGCTTCGGAGCGTTCGGACACTTCCTGCCCGCCGAGCGGCCCGCCCTCTTCGCCGGTGTCCACCGGGCGCTGCGGCCCGGCGGCCTCTTCGCGTTCCCGATCGGTGCCCCGCAGTCCTTCGCGTCGCCCTGGTACTGGGCGCTCCTCGGCTTCGACGGCGCCATGCGCGCACGGAACCTCCTATGGCGCCCGCCGTTCGTCATGTACTACCGGACCTTCCCGCTCGGCGGGGTCCGCGAGGACCTCGCCGACGCGGGCTTCGACGTGCGGCTGCTGCCCCTGGAGGAGTTCGGCCGCCGCCCCGACGGCAGCCCCCGCTGGCGGCTGGTGGTGGCCAGGAAGGCATAGCCAGGAGGCGTGTCAGGAGGGCGTGGCTACGCCGTGCCGTCCGCCGCCGCCCGCAGCGCGGCCACGTCCAGCTTCTTCATGCCGAGCATCGCCTGCATGGCCCGCTGCGCCCGCTCGGCGTCCGGGTCGGTGAGGAGCTCGCTCAGGACGGTGGGCACGACCTGCCAGGACAGGCCGTACTTGTCCTTCAGCCACCCGCAGGGCCCTTCCTCGCCGCCCTCGGAGAGCTTCGTCCAGTAGTGGTCGACCTCGGCCTGGTCGGCACAGTGGATCTGGAAGGAGACGGCCTCGTTGAAGGTGAAGTCCGGCCCGCCGTTGAGCGCCGTGAAGGACCGGCCGTCGAGCACGAACTCCACGGTCAGGACGGTGCCCGCCGGGCGCGGGGCGCCTTCGCCGTAGTACGAGACGCTCGTGATCTCCGAGTTCGGGAAGACCGAGACGTAGAACTTCGCTGCCTCCTCGCCCTGCAGGTCGAACCAGAGGCTGGGCGTGATCGTGGGCATGGTGTTCTCCTGTCGGCTACGCGGCGGTCCTGTCCGCCCTTCTGTCTATGTGGACCGTCGCACCGCCCGGAACTCATCGCCATGCGGCGAACGGGTCGTGCCGCCTCAGGTCACCCGGTCTCCCGTACGTGCGGCTCCCCCTCCAGCACGATGCCGAAGTGCTGGTCGTAGGCGGCGAGGACCTCCGCCTCCGAGGTCAGCTCGGTGGTCTGCCGCTCGCCGTCCACGGTGGTCGTCAGGGTGCGTCCGCTCAGGGTGATGCGGCCGCTTTCGGTGAGGCGGGAGCAGACGAGGGAGCGCGTGAAGTGCGAGTCGGGCGACGTGCGGTGGTACCAGGCGCCTGACGTGAAGTCGGCCAGCGCGCGCGGGCGCGGGTCGACCAGGTACTGCGGCTTGCCGTCCTTGACGACGTCGAGGTCGCCGTCCGGAGTCTCCGTGATGCGGAACGTGCCCCCGGGGTCGGTCTGCTCGCCACGGTCGGCGTAGGCGAGCGGCAGCTCGCTGTGGGCGCCGAAGCCGACGTCCGCCAGCCAGTCGCCGCCGTCCTCCGTGCGCACCCGGAGCGCGAGGTGGTCGAACGGGATGCCGAGCTCCGCGGCGTCGTCGTACACCCGGGCCTGCAGCAGCGCGACATCGAAGCCGAGGGCCCTCAGAAGCGCGGCGAAGGCACCGTTGAGCTCGTAGCAGAAGCCGCCCCTGCGGGCGTCCACGACCTTGCTCACCAGGGCCTTGTCGGTGAGCTCGATGTCCTGGCCGAGGTGGATCGAGAGGTTCTCGAAGGGCACGCTGCGCACATGCGCCAGATGCAGGTCGTGCAGGGCCCGCGTGGTGGGGGCGGCGGGGCGCCCGGCGCCGATGTGCCGCAAGTAGGCGTCGATCTGTTCCGTGTCCATGAGCACCAGTGTGGTCGGGGCGCGGCGCTCCGGCCACGGACCCCGGACGGCGCCGACACCGTCCGTCGGTCCTAGGACTTCAGGACCACCTCAAATACCCGGTGACGCACGGCAGTACGTGTGTACGATCGCCGACGACGCACGCGCCGCACCCGGCGCGGGGCGGCACGAGCGACGCAAGGAGGTGAGCCCGATGACCGCGCGGCACAGCACGCAGCACCCCGTCCGGGCCCTCCTGACCGCAGCGCGCGTCCACAGCCTCGTCTGACGTCCGACACTTCACGTCCGACGCCACGGGCTCGACGCCACCGCCAGGAGCGCCCCCACCGCGACTGACCGTCGCACCCTCCTGAGCAAAGGACCCGCTCCACCGTGAACGCCACACCCTTCCAGGTCTCCGTCCCGGACGACGTCCTCGACGACCTGCGCACACGCCTGCGCCGCACCCTCTACACCGCGGCCTCCGACCCCACCTACTGGGCGGCAGGCACCGACCCCGGCTATCTGAGCGAGCTCGTCTCCTACTGGGCGGACGGCTTCGACTGGCGCGCCGCCGAGGCCGGGCTCAACGCCTTCCCGCACCGCGTCGCCGACGTCGCGGGCGCCCGTGTGCACTTCGTGCACCTGCGCGGGGTACGGCCCGAGGGCGCCCCCGCCCCGCTGCCGCTCGTCCTGAGCCACGGCTGGCCGAGCAGCTACGTCGAGATGCTGCCCCTCGCGCGGCGCCTCGCCGACCCGGGCAGCCACGGCGGCGACCCCGCCGACGCGTTCGACGTCGTCGTGCCCTCCCTGCCCGGCTTCCTCCACTCCGAACTGCCCCAGGGGCCCTTCACGAGGCGCGCCGTCGCGGGGATCTGGCACGAGCTGATGACCCGCACCCTCGGCCACCAACGCTTCGGCGCCTTCGGCGGGGACATCGGGGGAGGCATCACCCAGTGGCTCGGCGCCCTGTACCCCGAAGACGTCGCCGGGGTGCACCTCACGTCCGCGGTGGTCTCCGCGGACTTCGACGCACGGCCGCCGACCGCCGAGGAGCAGGCCTACCTCGACCACCTGGCCGCGTTCGACGCCGAGGACCAGGGCTACAGCGAGATCATGTGCACCCGGCCCGACACGATCGCCGCCGCCCTGCGGGACTCCCCGGCGGGTCTCCTCGCCTGGATCATCGACAAGTACCGCGACTGGAGCGACTGCGACGGCGACCTCGAGGCGCGGTGGGACAAGGACACCCTGCTGACCGTCGCCACCCTCTACTGGGCCACCGGCAGCATCGGCTCGTCCTTCCGGCAGTACTACGACTACGTACGGCACAACACCCCCGTGCCGCCCATCACCGTGCCCGGCGCCGTCACCCTCAGCCACGAACCGGCCTTCGCGCACTACCCGAAGAGCCTGACCGAGCGGGTCCTCACGGACCTGCGCCACTGGAGCACCCCGCGCAATGGCGGTCACTTCATGGCGCACGAGGAGCCCGAGCAGGTCGCGCGTGAACTGCGCGAGTTCTTCCGCCCCTTGCGGGCCGCGGCCTGACGGCGGAAGAACTCGCGCGGTTCTCCGTCAGCGGCCGCCCTTCTTCGTGAGGGTGCAGGTGGCCGTGGCCGCCTTGTGCGGGTCGCTCACGGAGCGGGCCGTCAGGTTGAGTCGGCCCTTCGAGTGGGCGTTCGCCGTCGCGGAGACGGCGACGTCCACGTCGACCGTGGCGCCCGCCCTGGCGGTGGCCAGCTCGCTGGGCAGCCAGGCGGACCAGCCGCGTCCCGATGCCTTGGCGGAGAGCCGGTAGACGTCGGAGTCGAGGTAGCGGGCGGCGTCCTCGGGGTGCCCGCCGGGTGGATCGGCCGGGGCGCGGCCGGTGTTGGTCAGCGGGAAGGTGCAGGTTGCACGGTTCTTCACGGGGCTGCCCGTGGCCTCGCCGCGGTCCAGCGCGGTCCCGCGGCGCTGCGGGCCCGCGCCGTCCAGCGACTTGACGGCGATGGTGTACGACAGGACGCCCGAGCGGCCGCGCCTGATGTCGCTGACGTAGAAGTGCAGACGGTTGGCGCGGTCGACGTACTCGTAGGAGCTGCCGGAGTCCGCTCCCGCGTGGAAGAGCGCGTCGCTGAGCTGCCGGTAGTCGCCCATGGTGATCTTCTGCTTGATGCCGTCGGGGCGCGTGAAGTCCACCATGTCGATGTCCTCGGGGTGCGCGTCGACCACCCAGGCGAACGGGGCCCGGTCCTGGTTCTTGGTCTTGGTGATCAGGACGCCGTTGTCCGGGGTGAAGGAGTCCATGCCCATCCGGTCCACGACCTCGACCGTGTAGTTCTCGTAGCCGCCGCCGTCGCACAGCGGGTCGGTGGCGCGGTCGCAGGCGGGGGACAGGTCGCGGGACATGGCGATGTTGACGCCGGACAGGCCCTTCGCGCCGGGCGGCGCGGAGCGGGCGGTGACCTTGGCGACGACCACCCCGGAGTCCTTGAGCGCGTCGCGGTCCAGGCGCAGCACGTTCTTCTCGTCCACGATGCCGAGCTTCAGCTTGTCGCGCAGGATGTGCTGGGAGCCCATCGAGCCGCCTTCGGTGGCCGGTATCTTCCAGCGGGTGTGCGGTCCGCCGGGGCCGTTGAACGAGCCGCGCGAGAGCATGCTCCAGATGCCGGTGTAGGCGCGGCTCAGGGGCTTGCCGTAGGGGTTGTTGTAGTTGTCGCCGATGCCCAGGATGTGGCTGAGCTCATGGGCGTACACCCCCATGCCCGAGCTCTCGGCCTGGGTGGAGGAGCCGGTGACGGCGTTCGGCCAGATACGGGCCGCGGCCTGCCAGGAGGTCCACGGCACGTAGCGGGTGGCGGCCGCGTTGCTGCCGGAGGCTATGGGGGTCGGCGGGCCCCACGTGCCCGGCACCTGTCCCTCCGCGCCGAACTTCATCTGGCCGAACTCCTGCCAGGTGGACGACTCGTCCTGCCCCGCGGTGAGGAAGAAGACGAAGTCGTACTTGGCCGCCTCGGCCTCGCCGACCTCGGCGATCCAGGCCGCCCTGCCGTTGGTGCGGATGTCCTTGCCGCACGTGCTGCCGGTGGGGCAGGCGCCCGGGTTCATGCCGGGCTCTATGCCGTACTGGAACGACTTGAACGGCATGCGGTACACGCCGAAGGCCTTGAGGTCGACGCCGACGCGGCCGCCGGAGTCCTCCATCCAGTACTCGTTGATGGTGTGGCCGCGGTTGAGCGCGCCGGGTTTGTTGAGGAAGTCCTCGTAGAACTGCGGAAGGTGGGCGCGCGGGACGTCGGAAGCGGTGGTCTGGGGGTTGCCGAAGACGGTCGAGCCGGGCGGCCGGCTGACGGTGAAATCCTCGTCGGGGTAGTCGAGGAGCACCAGTGCGCCCTTGAAGGTCCGGTCGGTCGGTTTGATGTCGGGGTTCGCCCAGTCCGTGCCGGGCACGGAGCGGTACTCGCTCCAGGTCATGTCATCGGGATTGCGCCAGTTCTGCGGGTCGATGGGTCTCGCCATGGAGGGGCGGTCGCGGCCGTCTGGGCCGGTTTCGTCGGGTGTCGCCCGCGCCGTTCCCATGGCGGCCGCCGCCAGGGCGGCGAGGGTGGCGACGACGACGGTGACGCGACGGGCCGGGCTGCGATGCCGACGGGCGGCTGGTCCACGTGCGGGGCGTCTTTTACGGAGGAGCATGGCTCACCTCGTGCCTCTTGCCGAAAGAACAGGGACAAGTGCGTGACAAGCCGTTCGGGTGGTGCAACAACCGTTCGAGTGGTGCGTCAACCGCTGCCAAGGTAGGCCGCCCGAAGCGGTGATGCCAGAGTGCCGATAGGGCCTCTCCGTGACGGGCCAGGCACCGAACGTGGGGCGTCAAGTGCCTGCGGGGCGGGCAGGATTGGTTCCCTGTCGCTCAGCGGATCGCCCACCGGGCCGCTCAGCGCCTCCCTGCGGAAGGAGCCGACCATGGCAGGCGACCGGCACGGCCACCCGATGTCCCGCACCGGCGCGGAGGCCGTCGAGCACTACGAACAGGCGCTGGAACACCTGCTGTTCTTCCGCGCCGACGTGGCCGACGCGTCCCGGCAGGTGCTCGCCGCCGCACCGCGCTCGGTCATGGGCCACGTCCTCGCCGCCCACCTGGGCCTGCTCGGCACGGAGGAGAAGGAAGCGGCCGACGCCCGCAACGCGTTCGAGCGCTTCAAGGAACACGTGCACCGCGGCGAGATGACACCGCGCGAGCGCATGCACGTCGCCGCCGCCACCTCCTGGCTGCGGGGCGACATCCACCAGGCGGGCCGGGTGCTCGGCGAGATCTCCGTGGAGTACCCGCACGACGTGCTCGCGCTGGCCGTCGGCCACCAGATCGACTTCTTCACCGGCAACGCGACGCGGCTGCGGGACCGCATCGGCGGCGCGCTGTCCGCCTGGGACGCGGCGGACCCGCACTACGGCCCCATCCTCGGCATGTACGCCTTCGGGCTCGAGGAGTCGGGCCACTACGAGCGGGCCCGCGAGACGGGCCTGGAGGCCGTCGAGCGCCGCCCTCGCGACGTGTGGGCCGTCCATGCCGTGGTGCACACCTACGAGATGCAGGGGCGGTTCGGCGACGGCATCCGCTTCCTCGACGCCCGCGCCGCGGACTGGGCGACGGGCAACTACCTGAACGTGCACAACTGGTGGCACTACTGCCTCTACGCCCTGGAGGCAGGTGACATCCCGCGCGTACTGGAGATCTACGACGCCGCCCTGCACCACGCGGGGTCGACGGGCGCGGCGATGGAGCTCCTGGACGCCGCGGCCCTGCTGTGGCGGCTGCAGCTGGCCGGGCAGGACGCGGGGGACCGGTGGCAGCCGCTCGCCGACGCCTGGGCCGCCCGTCACGACGGCGCGTACTACGCCTTCAACGACGTGCACGCGGTGATGGCGTACACCGGCGCGGGCCGCACCGCCGAGGCCGAAGCCCTGGTGCGCGAGCGGGAGCGCTATGTCGCGGGCAGCGGCTCAGGCATGTCCAACCACGCCATGACCGCGGAGGTCGGGCTGCCCGTGTGCCGCGCGCTGATCGCTTTCGGGCAGCACCACTACGACCGGACCGTGGACCTGCTGATCCCCGTACGGCACCGTGTTGGGGAGTGCGGCGGCAGTCATGCCCAGCGCGACGCCGTGCACAAGACCCTGCTGGAGGCCGCCCTGCGCGCGGGCCGCCACGAGCTGGCCCGCACCCTGCTGAGCGAGCGCATCAACCTGCGGCCCGTCTGCCCGTACAACTGGCGGGCCCAGGCCCGCCTGGCCGACGATCTGGGAGAGGACGCGCGGGCCGCGGTGGCCCGCGCCAGGGCCGACGAACAGGCGGCCGAGGGGATGGCGGCCCTCAAGCGCTGAGACGTAGAGCGAGTGGTTAGGGCGAAATTCGGCCAACGGCTGTAACTGTCTCCTGGCGGCGGAAATGCGTGTGTGGTGCAGACATGCGGACCGAGCTGCGGCGCGAGATAAGGGGAGTCGATGGTTCCGCGCCAATGATGAAGAAACTGTTGACACGTGACTGCACCCTGTGGCCTAGAAAGGGAGATCGGCTCTCCTCCCATGGGATGACACTTCGCGCGACGCAGTACAGCGACCGTGGGCCGATAGTCCGGCTCGCAGGCGGACTTGTTCCCCTGGATCGGCAGTGAGGATAGAGGGGAAATCCTGCTGGACCCCCTGACGTGCGGCGATCGCATTGGCAGTGGGTCGTCCCTGCCTGCTGAACCCGACGGGAGTCCCCTTCGCCGTGGCTACGTTCCTGTACAAACTAGGCCGCCTCGCCTTCCGGCGGCGCCGCTACGTGGCGCTGCTGTGGGTGGTGGCGCTGGCCGGCGCCATCTTCGCCTCGTCGGCCGCTCCTTCCCCGCCCGAAGACTCCTTCTCGATGCCGGGAACGGAGTCCCAGAAGGCCTTCGACCGCCTCGAGAAGAACTTCCCCGACGCCAGCGCCGAAGGAGCCAGCGCCCGTGTCGTGATCCGCGCCCCCGAGGGCAAGAAGATCACCGAGGGACAGCCCAAGAGCGAGGTCGACCGGCTCGTCGCGGCCATCGGCAAGGGCCCGCAGGTGTCGAGCGTCGACGACCCCTACAAGGCCAAGACCGTCAGCAAGGACGGCAGCACCGTCTACACCTCGGTCACCTACAAGGTCGCCGCCACCGAGCTCACCGACAAGGCCCGGGACGCGCTGACCAAGGCGACCGACACCACCCGCGACGCCGGACTCACGGTCGAGACCGGCGGTGACGCCGTCATGGCCGAGCAGGAGATGGGTGGCAGCGCCGAACTCATCGGCATCGCCATCTCCGCGGTCGTCCTGATCATCACCTTCGGTTCGATGGTCGCCGCGGGCATGCCGCTGCTGACCGCGATCATCGGTGTCGGCATCGGCATCTCCGGCATCGCGGCGCTCGGCAGCGTCCTCGACCTCTCCGCCACGACCTCCACGCTTGCGATGATGATCGGCCTCGCCGTCGGCATCGACTACGCCCTCTTCATCGTCTCCCGCTACCGAGCGGAGATAGCCGAGGGCCGCGAACCGGAGGAAGCCGCGGGCCGGGCGACCGGAACCGCAGGCTCTGCCGTCGTGTTCGCCGGCCTCACCGTCGTCGTCGCCCTGTCCGGCCTCGCGATCGTCAACATCCCGATCCTCACCAAGATGGGTCTGGCCGCGGCGGCCACCGTCGTGATCGCCGTCCTCATCGCGCTCACCATGATCCCCGCGCTGCTCGGCTTCGCGGGCCGCAAGGTGCTGCGCCGCAAGGACCGCAAGAAGTCCGCGAGCGAGCTGCGCGACCCGAACGCCAAGCCGAAGCTCGGCACCCGCTGGGCCCGCTTCGTGCTGCGCCACCCGCTCTCCGTGCTCCTGGTCGCCGTCCTCGGCCTCGGCGCCGTGGCCGTGCCCGCGGCCAGCCTGGAGCTCGGCCTGCCCGACGAGGGCACGTCGGCGCCGGACACCACGCAGCGCAAGGCCTACGACATGCTGTCCGAGTCCTTCGGCGCAGGCTTCAACGGCCCGCTGATGGTCACGGTCAGCAAGGACTCCGACGTGGCGGGCGCTGCCAAGACCGTCGGCGACTCGATCGCCAAGATCGACGGCGTCGCCGCCGTGACGCCCGCCCAGGCCAACAAGGCCGGCGACACCGCGATCCTGAACGTCATCCCCAAGACCGGCCCGAGCGACCACAAGACCGAGGAACTGGTCAAGTCGCTCCGCTCGACCGCCGACGGCATCGGGGCCGACACCGGCTCCGAGATCCTGGTCACCGGCCAGACCGCGATGACCATCGACTTCTCCCAGACGCTGGACGACGCGCTCCTGCCCTACCTCGGCCTGGTCGTCGGACTCGCCTTCCTGCTCCTGATGCTGGTGTTCCGCTCGATCCTGGTCCCGCTCAAGGCGGCGCTCGGCTTCCTGCTCTCGGTGGCCGCCGCGCTCGGCGCCGTGGTCGCGGTCTTCCAGTGGGGCTGGCTCGCCGACGTCGTGGGCGTCGACCAGCCGGGCCCGATCATGAGCATGATGCCGATCTTCATGATCGGCGTGGTGTTCGGCCTGGCGATGGACTACGAGGTCTTCCTCGTGACGCGGATGCGCGAGGCGTACGTCCACGGGGCGCGCCCCGGCGAGTCGGTCGTGACCGGCTTCACCCACGGCGGACGGGTCGTGGCCGCGGCCGCGATCATCATGATGAGCGTCTTCTCCGGCTTCATCATGGAGAACGACGACATGATCAAGATGATGGGCTTCGGCCTGGCGATCGCCGTCCTCTTCGACGCCTTCGTCGTCCGCATGGCGATCGTGCCCGCCGTCCTCGCACTGCTCGGCAAGTCCGCCTGGTGGCTGCCGCGCTGGCTGGACAGGGCGCTGCCGAACGTGGACGTGGAGGGCGAGAAGCTCCACAAGAACCTCGGCGACACGGGCACGCCTGACGCCGAGACGGACCGGGAACTGGCCCCTGTGGGCAGGTGACACACCGCGGTCCTCGCTGAGCGGGCCGGTCGGGACACCCCTGAAGTGGGGGGAGTGCCCCGACCGGCCCGTTCGGTCTTTCCCGCGGGTCAGTGGCGGTCCGCGTAGACCATCCAGACCTGGCCCGGGGCGAAGGGCATCGGCTGCCCGTTCGGCCGGGTGAACGTGGTGCCGCCGGTGGCCGCGGAACGCTCCCAGCGGGTCAGGTAGCGCTTGCCGTTCCGCAGCACCAGCGCCTTGCCGCGGCCGACCGTCTCGATGTACGGCGTCACCGCGCCGTTGACGTCCTTGAAGCGCGACGGACGCATGTTCACGTACTGGATCACGATGGTGCGGGCCCCGAGTTGCCCGCCCGACGTGCTGCGGGCCGGGACGCCGTCGAAGGACGCGAGCCAGCGGCCCTGCCGCGGCGACCAGCGGAAGGTGTGGCTTGCGGAGGGGTACCGGACGGTCCTGGCCGCGGTGCGGGCACCGCCCGCCGGGGCCGGGCCGAAGCGGAAGCCGATGTCGGCCGGGCGGTCGGCCCGCGGCGCCGAGCGCAGCACCGCCTTCGGCCGCACGAAGAGGTTGTGCGGGGCGGGGCGCCCGCTCTGGCGGAAGTACGCACCGGGCAGCCGGCCGTGCGAGCGGGCGTACAGCGAGGAGTTCCTCAGCACCTTCTGCAGCGCGCTGCGCACCCCGGAGTAGGCGAGGGCGGGCCGCCCGAACTGACGCAGCAGCTCGATGTCCGACTCACGGGCGCTGCGCACCGGCCCGACGGCGTGGGGGAGTTTGCTGGAGTACACGCCCATCAGGCGGCTCATCCCGCCCTCGACCTTCTCCACGTACACGATGTCCGCCCGGTCGAGACCGGTGTGCGGCCGGGCCCGGCGCGCGTTGTCGAACTTCACGGCGAGGACCGGGTTCTGCCGTGCGGACTGCCCGGTGAAGGGCGAGGTGCTCCGGGGGGCGGGGGCGTCCTCGGAGGCGGGGGCGCTCGCGTAGGAGGGTGCGCCCACGGTGAGCGAGGCCGTGGCGACCAGCGCGAGCACTTTCGCGCCGATCCGGGTGCGGCGGGTGGCCCGGACTGTCGTTGCTGCCTTCAAGGCGTCTCCATTCGTGGCGGTGCGGCCGCCGCAGGGTCCGTGGCGGTGCAGCCGCAGATGTACCTCCCGCAGCGGTGGGGCCAATCACCCCTGGGCCATCCACCCTCGCCAGGTCACTCTTTCCGGGGGCGCCCCAGCGTGGCTCCGCCCCGAACGGCGCTGCGGACGTGCCGGGCCGCGCGCGTCGGAGAGAATCATGGACATGGCAGCGCTGAACGAGATCCTCCCCGTGGCAGCCGTGCCCTTCGACGCGCCCGCGGCCGACTGGCGCGAACATGCAGGGCCTCCAGTTCGGCATCGCCGTCGCCGTGATCCTCTTCGGCGTCCGCACGATCCTCGGCGAACTCGTCCCGGCCTTCCAGGGCATCGCCAGGAAACTGGGGCCCGGCGCGGTCCCCTCCCTCGACGCGCCCATCGTCTTCCCCTACGCACAGAACGCCGTCCCCATCGGCTTCATCTCCAGCTTCGTCGGCGGCCTCGTCAGCCTCTGCCTGCTCGCCTGGATCTTCCACCCGGCCTTCGGACTCGCCCTCGTCCTGCCCGGTCTGGTCCCGCACTTCTTCACCGGCGCGCGGCCGGGGGCTACGGCAACGTGACCGGCGGCCGCCGCGGCGCGGCCCTCGGCGCCTTCGTCAACGGCGTCATCATCACCTTCCTGCCCGCGCTGCTCCTGAAGGTCCTCGGCGCCTTCGGGGAGGAGAACACCACCTTCGGGGGCGCCGACTTCGGCTGGTTCGGCACACTCGTCGGTTATGCGGCCAAGACGGAGGAGACTGGCGGGTTCGTCCTGATGCTGCTGATCGGCGTGGCCGTCCTCTTCGGCGCGATCGTCGTGCAGAAGCGCGTCGTGGAGACCGGCTGGGACCCGGGTGCCCGCCGTGACGTACTGCTGCCGCCGAACCCGGACCGCGCCGCGGAGAAGGTCCCGGCCGCCGCCGGATCCCCCGTCGCGTACGCGAAGATCGCACCCCCGCGCGGAGCGCCGAAGCCGCCCCCGCCGCCGGACGCCCGGAGCTGACGGCTCCAGACCCACTTCTGCGTCCCCTGTGCGCCCCCCTGCCGCGTCCGCTCCACGCCACCTGCCAACTCGGTGCACAGCCTCTGAACAGGGGCGCACGTGGTGTATGCGCGCTCGCGCGTGCCACCGGCGCAACGAGCCCGCAAGTTGTCAGCACGTCCGTTGCGCACTAATGTCGCCACGCCTTGGTGAACGGGAAATCCGGTGTGATGCCGGTGCGGCCCTCGCCACTGTGATCGGGAAGTCCGGCTCCAGCCCTCGCGGCAGCCACTGGGTACTCACGTGCCCGGGAAGGCGGAGTCCGGTCGGTACGACCCGTCAGCCAGGAGACCGGCCAAGGCGCGTTGTCCATCCACGAGGTGCTGGAGAGGGTCTGCCGAGCCATGCACATAGCCGAGGGTTTCCTCCCACCGGCGCACGCGATCGCCTGGGGCGTAGCGTCCGCGCCGTTCGTCGTACACGGAGTCCGCTCCCTGACCCGTGAAGTCAAGGAACACCCGGAGAGCACCCTGCTCCTCGGCGCCTCCGGAGCCTTCACGTTCGTCCTTTCCGCCCTGAAGATCCCTTCTGTGACGGGCAGTTGCTCGCACCCGACGGGGACCGGACTCGGGGCGATCCTGTTCCGGCCACCGATCATGACGGTGCTCGGCACCATCACCCTGCTCTTCCAGGCGCTGCTGCTCGCCCACGGCGGGCTCACCACCCTGGGCGCCAACGTGTTCTCCATGGCGATCGTCGGGCCCTGGGCGGGATACGCGGTCTACCGGCTCCTCAAGCGGTACGACGTGCCGCTCATGGTCGCCGTGTTCTTCGGCGCGTTCGTCGCCGACCTGTCCACGTACTGCGTCACCAGCGTCCAGCTGGCCCTGGCGTTCCCCGACCCCAGCAGCGGCTTCCTCGGCGCCCTGGGCAAGTTCGGCGGCATCTTCGCCGTCACGCAGATTCCGCTTGCGGTCAGCGAAGGACTCCTCACCGTCCTGGTGATGCGGCTCCTCGTGCAGTCGAGCAAGGGCGAACTCACGCGCCTCGGCGTGCTGCTGCAGCGCAAGCAGACGGACGTGACGACCAAGCCGACCGAACCGAGCAAGTCGGCCGAGCCGACAAAGTCGACCGAGACGCAGACGGGGGCCAGTGCCTGATGAGCCGCAACGCGAAGATCAACACCCTGCTGCTCCTCATCGTGGCCGCGCTCGCCGTGCTGCCGATCGCGCTGGGACTCGGCGACGACGAGGAGGAGCCGTTCGCCGGGGCCGATGCCCAGGCCGAGACGGCGATCACCGAGATCAAGCCGGACTACGAGCCGTGGTTCTCGCCGCTGTACGAACCCCCGTCCGGGGAGGTCGAGTCGGCGCTCTTCGCCCTGCAGGCCGCCCTCGGCGCGGGCGTCCTCGCCTACTACTTCGGGCTGCGCAAGGGCCGCAAGCAAGGCGCGGAACAGGCGCGTGCGGAACAGGCGCGTGCGGAGCGGGCTGCCGGGCCGGACGCGCCGGTCGGCGCGGACGGTGCCCGGGCCGAGACCGAGCAGGTCTGACCCGGCGTGCTGCCCCTCGATGCGGCGGCGCACAGCAGTCGCTGGCGCCGCCGGCACCCCGTGGACAAGGCCGTGCTCGGGCTCGGCCTCACGATCCTCGCCATCTCGCTGCCGCCCTGGCCGGGCGCCGTCCTGGTCCTGGCCGCCGCAGTCGTCCTGCTGCTCGGCCCCGCCGGTGTGCCGCCCCGCAAGCTGTGGCGCGCCTACCGCGTGCCGCTCGGCTTCTGTGTCACCGGCGCACTCACCCTGCTCGTCCAAGTCGGCGGCCCCGAAGGGTTCGTGACCTTCGCGGAGGGCGGTCCGGCGCGTGCGGGCGGGCTGCTCCTGCGGACCTCCGCCGCCTCGCTCGGCGTGCTGCTTTTCGCCTTCACCACACCGATGTCGGACCTGCTGCCCCGCCTGGTGAAAGCGGGCGTGCCCGCACCGGTCGTGGACGTCGCACTCGTCACCTACCGGATGAGTTTCCTGCTCCTGGACTCCATGAGCCGCATCCGGCAGGCGCAGGCCGCCCGGCTCGGGCACACCACCCGCGCCGCCACCTGGCGCTCCCTCGCAGGTCTCGGCGCCACCGCGTTCGTGCGCGCCTTCGACCGGGCGAGCCGTCTGCAGGCCGGGCTCGCGGGCCGCGGCTACGACGGCACCCTGCGCGTCCTGGTGCCCGAGGCCCGCATCTCGCGCCCCTTCATCACGGCGGGCGCGGCACTTCTCGTGGGCCTGGTGGCCCTCACCCTCGTACTGGAAAGGTTCCTGCCATGAGTGAGCCGAGGGCTCTTCGCGAGCCGGACGCTCCCAGCGGACCCCGCGGGTCCGTGGTCGCCCTGCAAGCGGCGGCGTACGCGTACGAGGACGGGCCCACCGTGCTCAGCGGCCTGGACTTCGACGTCGTCGAGGGGCGCGCGCTCGCGCTCCTCGGGCGCAACGGCAGCGGCAAGACGACCCTGATGCGCCTGCTCAGCGGCGGACTGCGCCCGGACCGGGGGAACTTGACCCTGGAGGGCGCCCCCGTCACGTACGACCGCAAGGGCCTGACCCGGCTGCGTACGACCGTCCAGCTGGTCGTCCAGGACCCCGACGACCAGCTGTTCGCCGCCTCGGTCGAGCAGGACGTGTCCTTCGGCCCGCTCAACCTCGGCCTGCCCGACCCCGAGGTCCGCGCCCGGGTCGCCGAGTCGCTCGCCGCCCTCGACATCGTCGCGCTCGCCGACCGGCCCACCCATCTCCTCTCCTACGGCCAGCGGAAGCGGACGGCCATCGCCGGTGCCGTCGCGATGCGCCCCCGCGTCCTCATCCTCGACGAGCCGACCGCCGGGCTCGACCCCGACGGCCAGGAGCGCCTGCTCGCCACCCTGCAAGGGCTGCGGGACGCGGGCACGACCGTGGTGATGGCGACCCACGACGTGGACCTGGCCCTGCGCTGGGCCGACGACGCGGCGCTGCTCACCCCCTCCGGCGTACGGACCGGCCCGGTCACCGAGATGCTCGGGCAACGGGACCTCCTGGCGCAGGCGGGCCTGCACCTGCCGTGGGGGATCGCCGTCGGAGAGCTGCTCCGCGCGCACGGCCTGCCGACCGGAGCAGGTGAAGGGCCGCGCACGGCGGAGGAGCTGGCCGAGCTGGTGGCGGGGCCGAAGCCCGCGGGCTGACCGCCTGCGGGCGGGGCTCAGTTCTTGCCGAGGGTGCGGTCGAGCAGCGGGAGCAGCCGCTCCCAGTGGCGCCGCAGCGCCGCGGGGTCGAAGGCGTCGGTGTCGGACATGGTGAAGCCGTGGACGGTGCCGGGGTAGATCTCGGTGGTGTGGCCGACCCCTGCGGCGTCGAATGCCTGGTCGAGCTCGCTGATCGCCTCGGGCGTCAAGTCCCCTTCGGCGAGGCCGAGGTGGACCTCCGCGGTGAGCTCGTGGGCGAGGCGGTGCGGGCTGTCGGGTGCCTCGGTGACCAGGAAGCCGGGGTGGAATCCGGCGACGGCGGCCACCAGGCCGGGGTGGGCCGTGGCGGTGCGCATCGCCAGGGCGGCGCCCAGGCAGTAGCCGATCGCGGCGACCGGTCCGGGGCCGACCTCGGGCTGGGCGGTGAGGAACCCGAGGTAGGCGTCGGCGTCGCGCAGGACGCGCTCGGTGGTGTGGGCCTCGACCAGGGGCATCGCCTGGGCGAAGACCGCGGGCCGCTCCTCCGCGCCGATGTGCGCGGGGAGTTCGAGCACGGGGGCCGGTCCGTGCCGGTAGTAGAGGTTGGGTACGAGCACGTAATACCCGTGCCCGGCGAGTTCGCGGGCCTTCTGCTCCAGCTCGGGCCGCAGGCCGAACGCGTCCGGGTACAGCAGTACTCCGGGGTGCCGCTCGCCGCCCTCGGGGAAGGCGGCGAAGGCGTCCGCGCTGCCGTCCGCGGTGGGAATCTGCAGTGTCTTGGTGGGCAAGGAAATCCTTCCGGTCGGTGGAGGGCGCCGCGCCGGGCGGCCCCTCCCGATACTGCACGGTGTGCGCGGTGCCGGTATCAGCAGTGCCGGTACACGTGCCCGTCCTCGCCCGCAGGCAGGACGTCACGGTCGCGCAGGGTGATGGACAGCTTCTTGCCCCAGGCGCGGCAGGCGGTGTCGAAGTCCTTCGTCACGTACTCGATGTCGAAGACCTTCCCGTCGTACGCGGACGCGAAGTCGGGGCACTCCTTGTAGCGGGCGCACTCCTCGGTCACCGCGAAGTCGAAGCCGATCCGCTTGCGCTCGTCGAGGAGGTCGGTGGTGTTCTTCTGCGCGATGGCCAGGCCCTTGCTGTGCGCGCGCTGGGCGAGGAGCCGGGCGAAGGCCGCCGCGTCGTCGGTGGTGAGCAGGCCGTCGGAGCGTTCGTAGGAGTCGAGGTTGTCGGGCTCCACCGCGTCGAAGCCCGCCTCCGCGCAGCCGTCGATCCACTTCCCGACGATCTCGGCGAGCGCCTCGCGCTTCTTCCGGGTCGAGATGTCGAGCAGGGGCTCCTGCCAGTCCTCGTCGACGACCGTCCGTCCCTCGTCGTCGCGCAGCAGGAGGTCGCCGTGTTCGCGCTGCCACCAGCGCTTCGCCTTCTTGCCGGGCTGGGTCTGGAAGGCGTTGACGTAGCAGATGTTGTAGAGGCCGGGGGCGGGGTCGGCCGTGCGGTCGCGGGAGACGGCGCGCACCTTGGCGGGGGGCGCGTACGGGCCGCCCAGCTGATAGTCGAACTTCGCGTCGACGGGCGGCTGCCGGACGTCGTCCGCGCCGGATCCGGTGGATGCGCCGGACCCGGCGGAGGTGTCGGATCCGGCGGTCGAGCATCCGACGAGGAGCGCCAGCAGCAGCGTGCCGCCCAGACCGGCCCGCAGGGCCCGGCCCCTTGCGGCGCCGCCGGTCGGCCGCGCCGAAGGGGTCTCATCGGTCCGCTCGGAGCGGTTGTTGCTGGTAGGCCACTTGATCCCGTTCACCCGGCAAGGATCTCAGGCCCTGTGTGCGGCCTGTGCGGCGGGCGTCCGGTAAGGGCGGGTTCAGCGGTTAAGGGCGGGTCAATGCGGGGCGTGCGGGTCAGGACAGGTTCAAGGCCTTGGCCGTCTGCTTGGCCATCCCGGCCTCGCCGATGGCGTTGGGATGCACGGGGACGAAGTTCGTGCCGAAGAGGACCGGCTCGATCCAGCGCTGGCCCACCGGCCGGTAGGCGTCGTGCGCGTCGGACGCGGCGGCCATGTCGACGAACGTCGTGCCGGTCTCCGCGGCGGCCTGCTGCGCGGCGCCGTTCAAGTGCGCCTGCAGATCCCGGAGGTAGGGCACGTCGCCTTCCGCGATGGGCATCTTGGCGAAGCAGCCGGGCTCGGCCTTCGCGGGGGTGATCCAGGGGTAGCCGAGAATCGCGACCTTCGCCTTCGGTGACTTCGCCTTGATCCGGCTCAGCGAGTTCTTGATCGCCGGGTACGTCGTCGCGTCGATCTGGTCCGTGAACTTGCTGCCGTAGAGGTCCTTGCAGGGGCTGCCCCTGCCGCCCGAGACGATGCCCGCGCTGCCGCAGGCGAGGATCGCGTTGATGAACGTGCTGTTGTCGTTGCCGCCGATGGTGAGCGTCACCAGCTCCGTGTCGCTCTTCAGCGCGTCGAATTGCGGGGCGACCCCCGGGTACTGGGACGTGGTGAAGTGCGTCGTCTGGGCGCCGCCGCAGGTCACGTCGGTGAGGCGGGCGCCGAGCGAGGAGGCGAGGAGGTGCGGGTAGTTCAGCGAGGTGCGGGCGCACAGGAGGGGCGCGCCGGGGTCGAGGGGCAGCACGCCCGACCCGGCGCTGTAGCTGTCGCCGAGGGCGACGTAGTGCAAGGGATCCCGGGTGTCGGGAGCGGCGGCGGCAGGACCTGCGCCGAGGCCGAGTGCGGCGATTCCCGTGACGGCGGCCACGGCTGCCACTGTGCGATGCGGTCTGGGCATGCGCATGAGGGTTCTCCTCCGGGGAGGGGTGCGTGGGGGGTGGAGCTCGTGCAACGTAGTTCACGATCTTGCAGCTCACTACGCGCGCACATGCGCATCCCTGTCCGGAGTCTTGGCACTTGGGTGACAAGCCCGCGCAGCCGGGTGCGGCCCGTGAGGTCACACGGGCCGCACCCGGCTGCCGGGAACAGGAAGGGGCCCGGGCTACGGCCCGGGCCCCTTCCCGCATTTACATTTCACCAATAATGCTTTCGGCCGCCCACCGCGTGTCCCGCAGTGCCGAGGACCCACAGAACCGCACCGATGACGAGGAGTGCGACGCCGATGGTCCAGAGGATGGACACACCGGCCAGCAGACCGATGACGAGCAGGATGAGGCCGAGTGCGATCATGGATCCTCCAACTCTCGGAAACTCTTGGCAACTCTCAGGAACTCTTGAAACTCTCCGAACGGCTAGAGTTTCTCGGTCCGTTTCAGTGACCGGATCCGTAATACCCGCCGAGCTGATCGCGGTAGGCCGGGTCGCCGAGGTGCTTTTCCTTGTCGAACTCGGGCGCGTTCTTGATCTGCTCCTTCGTGAGCGAGACCAGGATGCGCCGCTCTTCGTTGTCGATGGCCGTGACGGTGCTGGCAGGGAGCAGGACCTCCTTGCCGAAGATCCACACACCGGTGTCGACGACGATGTACTGATTGGCCACCTCGTCGGAATGCTTGTCGACCTTTCCGATATGGCCGTCCGCCGCCTCGACCTTGTAACCCGTCAGATCACTGTCGGGGCCGTGACCGGCGGTCGGAACGTAGCTCCACATTTCGTTGTTCATTCAGGACTCCTAGATCGATGCCTGCAGTGCAGGATGATGATTATCGGAGGGAGTCGCAATGATCAACCGCTCCTGGACTCCGGGTGTCCTGTCGAAGCGCCGCTAAACACATGGAGTGCAAAATAAAAAAAGCCCGTTCCGCCGGACCGATCGTGGTCCGGCGAAACGGGCGAGGTGGCAAATGTGGGGGACCACCTCAGGATCCCTCAGTCATCCCTCAGGGATCCATTCGGCCGAGGCGAATCTCCTCGGGTCTCCTCAGCCTTTGATGTTCACGTCGATACAGGCGTAGAACGCGTTCGCGGTGTCCGCGATGTTCCACACGGCGAGAACCTTCTGCTTCCCGGTGAGCCCGCCGAAGTCGACCTTGTGGGTGACGGTCTCGCCCGGCTGGGCGCCGCCGTCGTCGACCTCGGCGATCTTGTTGCCGCCGACGAAGTACTGCCAGGTGCTGGTGCTGTGACGTGCCGTCAGCTTCCAGCTGAAGTCCTGGGAGGAGCCGACGTCGGTCGTCTGCCACCCCTTGCTGTCGTCGTCGAGCTCGGCGAACCGGTCGTTGCCTCCGCTGCAGGTCGTCTGGCCCTTGGGGCCCTCGACGCTCTGCGGCTCGTGGGTGATGTCGCCGCACGCCACGGTGCCGGCCGCGCACTGGGCCTGTCGGCTCGGGGGCGAGTTGACGTAGCCGTGGGCTCCGGCAGGGGAGACCGTGGTCAGGACCAGTACGGGTGCGAAGCCCGCGCCGATGATCGCGGCCAGTTTCCGCTTCGAATGCATCTCTGCTCCCTCTGGGCATGGGGGGATGAGGGGGAAGAGGCAACCGGGCGCCTCGGTCGACTCATTGGCCTAGACCTTACTGATTGTCGGGTCTCCGTCAACCCTTCAACTGATGTTCTTGGTTCGCCAGTTGCGTCTGGGACCACTCGTGGGCCAGCCCGGTGAAGGCTCGCGCGGCGGCGCTCCGATAGCCGCTTTCGCGGTGCAGCAGCGTGACCGTACGCGCGGGCAGGGCGGGGTCGAGCGGGACGGTGTGCAGGCCGGGGCGGTCGCGGGTGAGGGCGTCGGGCAGGACCGTGGCCAGCGGCGAGTACCGGACGATCTCGGTGAGGGCGTTGATCGAGGTGGCCTCCACGGCGACGTCCGGCCGCACCGCGTGCCGGGTGAAATGGGCGTCGATGTGCACGCGCGTCGCGAAGTCGCCGCTGAGCAGCGCGAGCCGGACCGCGGCGAGTTCGTCCAGAGATAGCGGATCGGTGCGCCCTGCGTGCGGGTGGAGGTCGCCCACCACGAGGCTGAGGCTCTCGGTGAACAGGTCCGCGGCGGACAGACCCGGCAGGTGTGTGCCCTGGAAGGCGATGCCGAGGTCGAGTTCGTCGGCTAGCAGGGCCGGTTCGATCCGCTCCTGGGGGAGCTCCCGCAGGTAGAGGGAGATCCCCGGGTGACGGGCGTGGAGCAGGGCGGTGAGCGGGCCGACGAGGTAGGCGGTGAACGTGGGTGTCACGGCCAGGCGCAGGGCGCCGCGGGACAGGTCCGTCACGTCGTGCACGGCCCGTTCGGCCGCCGCCAGGTCCTGCAGAGCGCGCCGCGCGTACGGAAGGTAGGCGGCGCCTGCGTCGGTGAGGCGCACCGCGCGGCCGCTGCGGTCCAGGAGCGGGACGCCCACCGCGCGCTCCAGCTGCCGGATCTGCTGGGACAGCGTCGGCTGGGAGATGTGCAGCTCCTCGGCCGCCCGCGTGAAGTTGCCGTGCTCGGCGACGGCGAGCAGATAGCGCAGATGACGCAGTTCGGGAGCCATGTCTCCCACTATAGATCCATCTATAGATGGCATCGATGGAAGTCATGGATAGTGCGTCTTGGACGCTATAGATGCAGGTCATGCATGGTGGATCTCGTCAGCCCGACAGGGCGGACCCCTACCGAAGGGAGTGACCATGCGAGACCTCGCGGCTGGAGTGCAACGCTTCCAGCGGGACGTCTTCCCGGCCAAGGCCGAGCTGTTCGCGCGCCTTGCCACCCGCCACACACCGGACACGCTGTTCATCGGCTGCTCCGACGCCCGCGTCGTCCCCGAACTGCTCACCCAGCGCGAGCCGGGCGAGCTGTTCGTCATCCGCACCGCAGGCAATCTCGTCCCGGCCCATACGCCGTACGCCGACGGAATCGCCGCGAGCATCGAGTACGCGGTATCCGTCCTCGGCGTCACCGACATCGTGGTGTGCGGCCACTCGGCCTGCGGGGCGATGACCGCGCTCGCCGAACGCCAGGACCTGACCGGCGCACCGGCCGTCGCCGACTGGCTGCGTCACGCGGACGCCGCCCTGGCCCGGACCCCCGACTCCGCGACCGGCGGCGAGCGGGTGGCCACCCTGGTGCGGGACAACGTCCTGGCCCAGCTCACCCACCTGGCCACACACCCCTCGGTGGCGCGGGCCCTGTCCCACGACGCGCTCACGCTGCACGGCTGGGTCTACGACATCCCCACGGGCGCCGTCGAGGACGTCACCGCCATCACCCCCCTCACGGCCGCCACCGCGGCCTGAAGCACCCCCAACTCCTGACCATCTCCGTGGCGGGCCCGTCCCTGCCCGGACCCCGAAAGGACACCCCTCTCATGATCCACGCCCAGTTCGACCCCACCGCCCGCCAGAACCTCGCGGTCCAGGCCGTCGAGGCCAAGGTGCGCAAGGACCTGTCCTGGCAGCAGATCGCCGACGCGGCGGGCCTGTCCGTCGCCTTCGTCACCGCTGCGGTGCTCGGCCAGCACGCCCTGCCCGAGCCCGCCGCGAAGGCCGTCGCCGAGCTGCTCGGCCTGGACGACGACGCGGCGACCCTGCTGCAGACGATCCCGACCCGCGGCTCCATCTCCGGCGGCATCCCGACCGACCCGACGATCTACCGCTTCTACGAGATGCTCCAGGTCTACGGCACCACGCTGAAGGCCCTGGTCCACGAGGAGTTCGGCGACGGCATCATCAGCGCGATCAACTTCAAGCTGGACGTGCGGAAGGTCGCCGACCCCGAGGGCGGCGAGCGCGCGGTGATCACCCTGGACGGCAAGTACCTTCCCACCAAGCCCTTCTGACGCCTCACCACTCGGGAACCGGGTGACGGCCGGGCCCGTCGGGTGCCTACGATGCGGGCGACGCGAGACGAACGGAGCAGCGAATGACGCAGACCGACGACGTGGTCCGCCTGGTTCGTGACGTGTTCGGCGACGCCGACATCGTGGGGGTCTACCTGCACGGCTCGGCCGTCCTCGGCGGGCTGCGCCCGCACAGCGACATCGACGTGTTCGTCGTCGCGGGGCGGCGCACCACGGCAGGGCAGCGCCAGGCCCTGACCGACGGACTGCTCGCCCTCTCCGGCAGCGGCGCCCCGGGCGAGCCCCTGCGTCCCGTCGAACTGACCGTCGCCGTCCAGGACGACATCCGCCCCTGGACGTACCCGCCCCGCGTCGAGTTCCAGTACGGAGAGTGGCTGCGCGAGGCGTACCTGCGCGGCCGGACTCCGGAGCCCGCGCCGAGCCCGGACCTCGCGCTCCTGGTCACGATGGTGCTGCGGGGGAGGGCGGCTCTCCGGGGGCCGGAACCCGACCAGGTGCTCGACCCGGTCCCGCCGGGCGACGTCGCCCGCGCGATGGCCGCCGCCGTCCCCGAGCTGCTCGCCGAGCTCGACACCGACACCCGCAACGTCCTGCTGACCCTCGCCCGCATCTGGACGACCCTCGCGACGGGCGACATCAAGTCCAAGGACGCGGCGGCCGACTGGGTTCTGGACCGTATCCCCGCCGAGCACCGGCCCGTGCTGAGCCGTGCCCGTGCCGTCTACCTCGGGGCGGCGGAGGAGCGCTGGGACGATCTTCTCCCGCAGCTCAAGCCGCACGCCCACCACGTCGTCCGGGAGATAGAGCGGCTCGCGCCCCATTGACATCCGGCGCCACCGCGGTGAAGCTCCAAGACGCCCCGTGTTAACGCTAACACCGGGCTGAAGGCACACCTGAGGGAGTCATCCATGTCAGGTAGTTGTCACCCTTCACCGAGCGCGCCCCTGGCGCCGGGCCCGCCCCTCGGACGCCGCCCGCCGCCCCTGGAACGCCGCACCCTGCTCCTGGCCGCCGCCACCGTCGCGACCGGCGCGCTCGCCACCGCCTGCGGCTCCGCCGAGGGACAGCCCCCGGGTAAGGTCGCCGTCCTCGGCGACAGCGCGGCGTGGGAGAAGCCCATGGCGGCCGCGGGCGCGGCCATGAAGTCGGTGGCGGCGCTGAGCCTCGTGCCCGAGGTCAACCCGTCCCTTGAGTCGTTCGAGCAGATCGTCAAGTCCTCACTGCGGACCCGCAGGACCCCGGACATGCTCAAGTACTGGTCGGGCTACCGCCTCCAGGACCTGGCCCGCACCGGCGGCATCGTCGACCTGACCCGGCAGTGGGACGCCGCCGTAGCCAAGGGCTGGGCCGACGCCTCGCTGCGCGGTGCCTTCACCTACCGGCGGCGCGTCTACGGCCTGCCGATGAACCTCGCGTACTGGGTGCTCTACTACAACCCCGAGGTCTTCCGGGAACACCGCCTCGAACCGCCCGCCACCTGGGCCGAGTTCTACGCCGCCTGCGCCCGCCTGAAGAAGGCGGGCATCACCCCGCTGCACGGCACGGCCGACGGGCGCTGGCCCTCCTTCATCTGGTTCCAGGAGGTCCTCAGCCGTCAGGACCCGCGGTTCTACCAGGACTTGATGAACGGCCGGGAGCGCTACACCGACCCGCGGGCGGAGCGCGCGCTGCGCACCATCGCGTCGTTCTTCGACAAGGACTGGTTCACCCCCATGGACATGAACCACGTCGACGCGGCCGCCGCCATGCTGCACGGCAAGGTCGGCATGGTGCCCTGCGGGACCTGGCTCGGCTCCACCCTCGCGGCCGCGGGCGGCAGGCCGGGCAAGAACCTCGGCGCGTTCGTGCTCCCCATGGCCGACCCGGAGGCCCGCCCCAGCGTCATCTTCGAGTCCAGCGCCCTCGTCGCCACCGTGAAGGGCCCCGACCGCACCGAGGCGCTGAAGGCCACCAGGACCTGGCTGCACCCCACCGTCATGAAGGCGTTCTCGCACACCCTCCAGGACGGCTGCCCCAACCCGGAGGTCGCGCCCGCCAACCCCGTGATCGGCAAGCTCGCCCGGAAGGTGCGCGGCGACAAGCTGTGGCTCCTCAACCGCTTCTGGGAACAGGGCCCGCCCGAACTGGTCGAGGCCACCGTCGACGACCTCGCGGGCTTCCTGCTGAACCCGTCCTCGTACCGCAAGACGCTGCGCACCATGCAGGACCGGGCCGACGACGCCTGGCAGGTGTGGCGGGAGGCGGAGGAGACATGACCGGAACCGCGACCCCGGTACCCGGCGCGACGAAGACCGTGCGCGTGCGCCGCAGGGTGCCCACCCGCACCCCGCACCAGGCCGCGAAGGCGGGCGGCGGCAGGCTCGGCGGCCCCCTCGCCGCCCTGCCCTGGGCGCTGCCCGCGTTCGCCTTCGTCGGCGTGCTCCTCGTCTACCCCTTCTTCCGCAGTGTCTACGGAAGCTTCTTCGAGGACAACGGCTTCACCAGCAGCTACACCGGACTCGACAACTATGCGCGGCTCGTCGACGACCCGATCTTCGGCCGGTCGGTCCTCAACACCCTGATGTGGGTGGCGGGCACACTGCTCCTGCCCGTTCTCGCCGGACTCCTCATCGCCGTCGCCACCCACCGGATGCGGTTCGGCGGCATCGCGCAGCTGATCATCGTGCTGCCGTTCGCGATCTCGGGTGCCGCCACCGCCGTCCTGTGGAACTTCATGCTGACGTCCGACGGCGCGGTCAACCAGGTGCTGCGCGGCATCGGCCTGGACGGCTGGGCGCAGACCTGGCTCCTTGAGTGGCCGCAGAACACCCTCGCCATGATCGTCGCGAGCACCTGGCAGGCCACCGGCCTGAATGTCGTCCTCTTCGCGATCGGGCTGCGCGCCATCCCGCGCGAGACCGTCGAGGCCGCCGAACTGGACGGCGCGAGCGGCTGGCGGATGTTCCGCCACATCACCCTGCCCCAACTGCGCGCCGTGACCGTCGTGGTGGTCGGCATGGCCATCGTGAACAGCCTCAAGGCGTTCGACATGATCTGGATCCTCACCAAGGGCGGCCCGTCCCGCTCCTCGGAGACCCTCGCGCTGACCATGTACCGCGAGACGTTCCAGCTGTTCCACGTGGGCTACGGCTCGGCGATCGCGCTCGTCCTCTCGGTGATCGTCGTCGCCTCGTCCTGGACGTATCTGCGCCGCCAGATGCCCGACACCGGCACGGCGAAGAGCTGAGGAGGGGCCATGGGACGCGCGGTGCGCAACGTCTTCGTCGCCGGATGCGTGGTGTTCTGGCTGATCCCGCTGTACCTGCTGGTCGTCAACGCCCTGACCCCGGCGGCCGAGTACGCGGGCAAGCCCGGGTGGAGCGTCCAGGGCTTCGCCCTGTGGGACAACGTCAGGACCGCCTGGGACGTGGCGGGCATCGGCGACAGCTTCCAGGCCTCGCTGCTCTATGCCGTCGTGTGCGGCCTGGTCGCCGTCCTGGTGGCGGCCATGGCGGCGTTCGCCGTCGTCGTCCTGCCCATCCCGAAGCCCGCGTTCTGGTTCTGGCTGATCTACTCCGGCACGCTGTTCCCGCTGCAGATGTTCCTCGCGCCGCTCTTCGGCCTGTACGCGGACGTCAATCTGTACGACACCAGGATCGGCCTGATGCTCGTGTACGCGGCCTGGGCCGTGCCCTTCGCCTTCTTCCTGATCCGCAATCAAATAACCATGATGTCACCCGAGTTGACCGAGGCCGCGCTGATCGACGGGGCGTCCTTCCGGCGGATCTTCTGGCGCATCCACGTGCCGCTGATGAAGGCGGGGCTCGGCGCGGCCTTCATCTTCCAGTTCACGGCCGTCTGGAACGACCTCCTCCTCGGCATCACCCTCAGCCGCAGCCGCGACGTGCAGCCCGTCATGGCCGCCCTCACCACCCTCAACAACGCCT
Source organism: Streptomyces sp. NPDC042371 (assembly GCF_056437465.1). Taxonomy (NCBI): domain Bacteria; kingdom Bacillati; phylum Actinomycetota; class Actinomycetes; order Kitasatosporales; family Streptomycetaceae; genus Streptomyces; species Streptomyces sp. NPDC042371. The sequence continues at coordinate 228,570 of NZ_JBWKAP010000009.1, forward strand.
ACTCCTCGACGGGACCGCCCGTCATCCTGGCCGGCGCGCTGATCGTGTCCGTACCGACCCTCCTCCTCTTCCTGGTGTTCCGCGGCCTCTTCCTGCGCGGCATCACCACATCCGCCCGCTGACCCGACACGCCCCCTTCCCCGGGAGAGAACCGCATGACGACACGGGCTCTGGTCCGCACCACCGACTGGGACAACGACCGCATCCGCGAGAGCCTGCGCGCCGACGTGGTCAGCGCGGAGGGCACGCTGGCGGACGGCACCGCCCTGCGGCTCACCGAGGAGCCTTTGCTGCGCCACGCCGACGACGGCACGCTGCTCCAGTCCCTGCGCGTCGAACCCGTCAACGGCACCGCGGTGCCGGACGGGTTGACCGTGCGCACGGACTCCGGCGCCGCCCTGCGCTGCGAGCGCGTCGCAGGGCCCGGCCGCTCCGTACGGCTGCTGCTGCCCGCCGTCGACGCGGCGACCCGCGTCACCGTCGGCCTCCCCGAAGGACGGGACGGCATCGACGTACCACTGACCCCGCAGCGCCACTGGACCCTGCACCTGGTGCACCACTCCCACCTCGACATCGGCTACACCGACCCCCAGGGCCGGGTCCTCGCCGAGCACCTGTCCTTCCTCGACTCCTGCCTGGAACTCACCCGCGCCACCGACGACTGGCCCACCGAGTCCCGCTTCCGGTGGTGCGTCGAGTCGCTGTGGTCGTTCCGGCAGTGGGCCGATGCCCGCCCCGCCGAGCAGGTCGAGGAGTTCGTGCGCAGGGTGCACGAGGGCCGCATCGAGCTGACCGCGCTGCCGTTCAACCTGCACACCGAGACCTGCTCCACGGACGAGCTGCACGAACTGCTGCGGCTCGCCCGCACCGTGCGCGACGAACACGGCGTCGAGTTCACCTCCGCCATGCAGACCGACGTGCCGGGCGCGGTCGTCGGACTCGTCGACGCCCTCGCCGCCGCGGGCGTCAAGTACCTGTCCGTAGCGCACAATTGGGCCGGACGCTCCGTCCCCCACCTGGTCGGCGGCGAGAAGCTGCCCCGGCTCTTCCGCTGGCGCGCGCCCAGCGGCAACAGCGTCCTGGTGTGGGTCACCGACACCCCGCACGGCCTCGCCTACATGGAAGGACCGCTGCTGGGCTTCGACACCGACTACGCCGACGTAGACGACCTGCTCCCCGCCTATCTGACCTCCCTCGCCACCAACCCCTACCCCTACCGCGGCGGCATCTTCGGCTGGGCCGTGGACCACACCGAGGTCAAGCGCGAGCCCTACCCGTGGGACGTGCTCCACCTGCGCGTCCAGGGCAAGTTCGGCGACAACGCGCCGCCCCGCCGCATCATCGCCGACACGGTCCGCCGCTGGAACGACACCTGGGCCTTCCCGCAGCTGCGGCTCTCCCGCAACGAGGACTTCTTCACCGACGCCGAGGCCAGGCTCGGCGGCCGCATCCGCACCTTCGAGGGCGACTGGACCGACTGGTGGGTCGACGGGGTCGGGTCGGGGGCGCGCCCGCTGTCCCTGGCCAGGACCGCCCAGTCCGTGGTCGCCGACGCCCAGACCATCGGCACGTTCGCCGCCCTCCTCGGCGCCACGGGGGCCGAGGACGACAGCAGGGACGCCGCCGGGGTCTACGAAGCGGTGTCGCTCTTCGACGAGCACACCTGGGGCGCCGGCGACCCATGGACCCACGGCGACGAGGGCGGCCACTCCGGGGAGCACCAGTGGCACTGGAAGTACGGGCAGGCGATGCGCGCCCACGACGACGGCAACGCGCTCCTCGCCCGCGCGAGCGCCCGCCTGGGACAGCGGCTCGCCGCCGCGCCGGACGCGGTGGCGACGTACCACGTCGTCAACACGTGCTCATGGCCGCGCACCGACGTCGTGCGCGTCTTCCTGCCCGAGAGCACCGTGCCGCTGGAGCGGCGGGTCGCCGTCCGCGACGCGCGCGACGGACGCCTGCTCACCCATGAGGAGAGTCCGCAGACCAACGACGACCACCGCGACGCGGGGCGGTTCCTCCTGGTCCGCGTCGACGACGTGCCGCCCGCCGGATCGGTGCGCCTCGACGTCGTCGCCGCGGCCGCCGCGGCCCACGAGGAGTCGCGGAGCACGACGGTGAAGGCCGCCACCGGCTGGAACCCGACCGGCGGCACCGAACGCCAGGACCCCGCCGAGACCGCGGCACAGGCCCTCGCGCACCCCGATCCGACCCTCCTGGAGAACGAGTACTTCGCCGTCCGCGTCGACCTCGCGCACGCCTGCGTCTCGTCGATCACCGACAAGAGGACCGGACGCGAACTCGTCCGCCAGGACGCCATCACCGGCTTCAACGGCTACCTCCACGACAGCTACACCACCGCGGGCGCCTTCAACCACAACTCCAGCCGCACCACGGCATCCGACCGCCTCGAACACCTCGGGGCCCGCGCCGTCCCGCCGCCCGCCGCGCTCATCGCCCGCCGCTCCACGCCCACCGCCGAATCGATCACGTACGAGACCCGCCCGGCAGGCGCCAACCGGCTGCGCACCACGCTCACCCTCCGCCGCGGCGTGCCCCGGCTCGACATCGAGAACCGCCTCGACAAGGACGCCCGCCCGGGCAAGGAGAGCGCCTACTTCGCCTTCCCCTTCGCCTTCGAAGACCCGGTCGTGCGCATGGAGGCCTCGGGCGGTGCCACGGGCAGCGGGCTGCCGGTCGTGCCGGGCTCCGCCCTGCATATGCGGGCGGTGCGCCGCTGGGTGACGCTCGGCGACGACGACCTGACGGTGGCCTGGTCCACGCAGGACGCGCCGCTCGTGCAGTTCGGCAACATCGCCCTGCCCTACGCGCCGTTCCCGAAGACCATGGGCCACGACGAGTCCGCCACCGTCTTCTCCTGGATCCACAACAACCTGTGGGACACCAACTTCCCCAGCGAGCAGGGCTTCGAATTCACCTTCCGCTACAGCCTGGCCAGCGGTTCCGGTGCCGGCGGCCTCGGGCCAAAGACGGCCGCCGCCTGGAGCCGCCCGATGCGCGCCGTCCGAGCCCGGGGGAGCTCGGGCGGCGCGCCGGACCCGGCCGACGCCCACTCGTTCGTCGAGATCGACGACCCGCGCGTCCGGCTCGTCGGCGCCACCACGCCACGCCCAGGACACGTCCTGCTGCGCCTCCAGTCGTTCGCGGAACAGCCGCTGACCTGCCGGATCCGCACCCACTTCACGGTCACCGCCGCACACCGCGCGGACTTCCTCGGCGACCTCGCCCACCAACTGCCCTGCGCGGACGGCGAGACGACCCTCGACGTACCGGCGCTCGGCACCACGGCCGTACTCTTCGAGCGCCCCGGCGCGGACTCGCCCGCAGACCCCTCCGTACGTCCCTGACTTCCGGAAACCCGCCCCCGAGCGTTGCCCTCCCTGCGCCCGCGTGAAGGAGAACGTGTGTACCGGCTCGACCCGCGCTATGCCCCCGCGCCCGGGGCCGTCCTCGCCACCGGCTGGCAAGCCGTCGCCGCACAACTGCCCCCGGGCCCCGCCACCCTCGCTGTGGACGGCCCGCCGACCGCGGCCTGGGGCGACCTCGCCGCACGGCTCACCGAGGAGCTGACCGCGCGCGGCGCCACCGTGCGCACCCTCGACCTGCGCGCCCACCACGCCCCGCCCGCCGAGGTGCGCCGCCGCACCGAATCCGCAGAGGACACCGAGGATCCCTACTACGCCAAGCTCGCCGAGACCCCGCTGCGCGACCTCTTCGACGACCTGCCGCGCCCGCGACCGCCGCAGGGCCGCGAAGTGCTCATCGTCCTTGGCCCCGGCGCCTCCCTCCTGCCGCACGATCTGCTCTGGTACGCCGACCTGCCCAAGCGGCACGCAGAGGCGGCCGTCGCCGCGGGCACCGGCCGCAACCTCGGGCTGCCCGACGAGAAGGGCAGCTTGCGGAGGCTCTTCTACCTCGACTGGCCCGCACTCGACCGCCACCGGGACGCCCTCGCACCCCGGCTGGACGCCTGGCTGGACGTACAGGACCCCGAGCGGCCCACGTACATCGACGGCCCCGGGCTGCGCGCCACCCTCACGGACCTGACCCGTCGGCCCCTGCGCACCCGCCCCTACTTCAACTCGACGCCCTGGGGCGGGCACTGGGCCCAACGCCGCCTCGGCTTCGACCCCGCGGCACGCAACACCGCCCTCGGATACGAGCTCATCGCCCCGGAGGCGGGCGTCCTCATCGGCACCCACCCCGGCCAACAGGCCGAAGTGCCCTTCCAGTTGCTCTGCGTGCTGCACCCCGAAGGGATGCTCGGCCCGCAGGTCGCCGCCCGCTACGGCACCTCCTTCCCGATCCGCTTCGACTACCTCGACACGCTGGACGGCGGCAACCTCTCCCTGCACTGCCACCCCAAGGCGCGGTACATGAAGGAGCGGTTCGGCTGGTCCTACACCCAGCACGAGACGTACTACATGGCGCTCGGCGGGCCGGGGGCCCGCGTCTACCTCGGCCTGCGCGAGGACACCGACCTGGAGCTCTTCCGCAAAGAGATCGAGGAGGCCGCGCACGACGGGGTCCCGATGGACCCCGAGGACCACGTCCTGACGTTCCCCGCCGAACAGGGCCGCCTCTTCATGATCCCCGCGGGCACCCCGCACGCCTCCGGCGCCGGAAACGTCGTCCTGGAGATCAGCGCCACCCCCTACCTCTACTCCCTGCGCTTCTACGACTGGCTCCGCCCCGACGCCGACGGCCGCCCCCGCCAGCTCCCCTACGAGCACGGCCTCGCCAACCTGGAGACCGGACGCCGGGGCGACGCAATCGGCAGGGACCTGGTCCAGGAACCGCGCACGCTGCGCACGGGTCCTGGCTGGTGCGAGGAACTCCTGGGCGCGCTGGACGAGATGTTCTACGAAGTGCGGCGCCACACCCTGGACGCGGGCGCCGCGGCCGACGACGACACGGCGGGCCGCTTCCACGTCCTCAACGTGGTGGAGGGCGAGGGCATCGTGCTGCACACGGCGGCGGGGGAGCGGTCGGGGGAGCGGCACATGCTCTTCCGCTCGGAGACGCTGACGGTACCCGCGGCCGTCGGCCCCTACCGGCTGACGGCGGTCGGCGAATCCCCGGTCAGGGTCGTCAAGGCGCTGGTCCGGCCCGAGAGCCCTGCCCCGTCCGCGCACGGCGGGCAGTCCCGGGCGATCCCGTGACGACGCCTGACCGGGGGCGGCCCGTCCTCGAACTCGGCGGCACCCACGTCACCGCGGCCCTGGCGGACCCCAACACCGCCACCGTGCTGCGAAAGGTGCGACAACCGGTCCGCCCCCGGGGCACCGCCGAACACGTCCTCGGCTCGCTCGTCCGCTGCGCCGGTGCGCTGGACGCGCCCGCCGGGCAGGTGTGGGGCGTCGCGGTCCCCGGCCCCTTCGACCACGAGAAGGGCATCGCCCGGTTCGCGGGCGTCGGCAAGTTCGACGACCTGTACGGCATCGACGTACGGGCGGTGCTCCTCGACGCGGTGCGGCCGCGCCCAGGCGAAGCGGTGTTCCTCAACGACGCGCACGCCTTCCTCCTCGGCGAGTGGCGGGCGGGCGCCGCGCGCGGCGAGCACCGCTGCGTGGGCATCACCCTGGGGACGGGTGTGGGATCTGCCTTCCTGGTGGCAGGGCGCGCACAGCACGAAGGGCCCGGCGTACCGCCGCAAGGCCGCATCGACCTCGTCGAGACGGGCGGCAGACCGCTGGAGGATTCCGTGTCGCGGCGGGCGATCCTCGCGCACTACGCCGGTGCGGACGCGCCCGCGGACCTGGACGTCAGCGAGGTCGCGGACCGGGCGCGGGCGGGGGAGCGGCGTGCGCGGCGCGTGCTCGACGAGGCGTTCACGACCCTCGGCGCCGTGCTCGCCCCGCACCTGCGCGACTTCGAGGCGACCGTCCTCGTCGTCGGCGGCGCCATGGCCGACTCGTGGGACCTGCTGCGCCCCGCGCTGCGCGCCGGGCTGCGGGATACTCCCGTCACGCTGCGTCCCGCGGGACTCGGCGAGGACGCGGCGCTCGTCGGAGCCGCGGCGCACGCGGCCGCCGTGCCCTGAACCGCCGCGCCGAGGCAGCGCGCCGAACGGAAGGACGTCCGCACCATGCCCGGACCGCACGACCCGCAGAGCGGTCGGTCACCGCACGACCAGCACGGTGGGCGGCCGACGCAGGATCCGCACGCGGGCCGCCCCGCGCGCGACGCCCGCGGCGGCCGGGCTCCGCGCGACCCCAAGAGCGGCCCGCCCACCCTGCGGGACGTCGCCGAGCGCGCCGGGGTCAGCGCGATGACCGCCTCCCGGGTGCTGCGCGACGACCCGCAGGTCCTGCCCGCCACCCGCGAGCGGGTCCGGGCCGCCGCCGCGGACCTCGGCTACCGCCCCAACGAGGTCGCCCGCAGCCTCAGGCTGGGCCGCGGCACAGGACTCGTCGGACTCGTCGTCACCAACCTCGCCAACCCCTTCTACTCACGCCTCGCCCTCGGCGTCGACTCGGTGGTCGCCGAGCACGGCCTGAAGACGGTCATCGGCAACACCGGGCAGGACCTCGACGCCGAGCGGGAACTGGTGGCCGACCTCGTGGCCCGCCGCGTCGACGGCATCATCGTCGTGCCCGCCTGCGCCGACCAGCGCCATCTGGCCGCGGCGGTGGCCGGTGGTGTGCCGGTCGTCCTCGCCAGCCGCCCGCCCGAGGGCTTCGCGGCGGACTGCGTCCTGGTCGACGACTTCGGCGGCGCCCGCGACGCGACGGCCCGCCTCCTGGCGCGCGGCCACCGCCGCATCGGCTTCCTCGGCTCGCCGCCCGCCGTCCACACCGGCACCGAACGGCTCCGCGGCTACGCGGCGGCCCTGACCTCCGCGGGCCTCACCGTCGACGCACGCCTCGTACGCCAGGGCCAGACGGAACCCCACCAGGCCAAGCGGGCCGCCGCCGAGCTCCTCGCGCTGCCCGACCCGCCGACCGCGCTGTTCTGCTCCAACAACCGCAACACGATAGGAGCGTTCCGCGCGCTGCGGGACGTGGGCGCGCGGGACGGGGGCGGGTGGGGCGTCGACTGCGAGGGCGTCGCCCTCGCCGGGTTCGACGACTTCGAGCTGGCCGACGCGCTCGGCCTGCCGCTCACGCTCGTCGCGTACGACAGCGACGAACTCGGCCGCGCGGCGGGCAGGCTCCTCACCGACCGCCTGCACGGCAAGGGGAGCGGGACGGCGGGCGGCCGGGCCGTGACCGGGGAAGCGCGCCAGATCGTGGTGCCCACCAACCTGGTGGAGTACGGCACTTGATGTTCGGTCCGCAGCACGGAACGAACCGCTGCGTCCCATACGTTGAGCAGGGCGGGGCCACGCCGTGCGCACCCGGGAGAACAGAGCCGAGGGGACGGGGGCACGCGTGTCGCAGCAGAGCCGTTCCGCGCGCCTGGCCGCGTCCGCGGTCTCCCTCGTCGTCACCGTGCTCGCCCTCTTCGTCCCCTCCGCCGCGGCGTACGGGACAGCGGCCGACGCGCCGCTCACCCACCACACCGTCGCGGCCCACGCGCGGCAGCAGGCCGGACCGCACGACGTCCCGGCGCTCCACGTCGCCGTCACGCACCGGCCCGACGCCCACATCCCGGGGCCACAGCCGACGGGCCCGCCGCGCACGACGGTCGACACGGCGCCGCACCGCGCCCTGGGCGGGCCCGACGCTCGCCCCGCCACCGCGCCCGCCCCGCCGCGGCGGTCCTGCGCGGCGGCCGCCCCGCGCGGCCCGCCCCACCGATGAGCACGCAGACCCTCCCCGACGCCTGACCCGGCGCACCGCTTTCGCGGCGCCCGGTCACGTGTCCTTCCGTCCTGCCCTCATCGTGGAGAACCCATGTCCCGCGCGCCCTTGTGGCGGGCGATCGTCGCGCTCGCGGTCGTCGCCCTTTCCGTGTACGTCGCCCTCACCCAATCCGCTCGCCTCGGTCTCGATCTGCGGGGCGGCACGCAGATCGTCCTGGAGACCAAGGACTCACCCACCACCAAGGCGAACGCCGAGTCCACCGACCGCGCCCTGGAAGTCCTGCGGCAGCGCGTCGACGCGCTCGGCGTGTCCGAACCCGGCATCGCACGCTCCGGCGAGAAGCGCATCATCGTCGAGCTCCCCGGCGTCCAGGACCCGCGCAAGGCGTCCGAGGTCATCGGCCGCACCGCCCAGCTGACCGTCCATCCCGTGACGGGGGAGTCGGCGGAGAAGGGCACGGCCAAGCCCGCCGCCGACGGCTCACGGACCCTGCCCGACCCCGAACGGCCGGGCGCCTACCTCACGCTCGGCCCCACCGCGCTGACCGGCCAGGGCGTCAAGGACGCCGCGGCGACGCTCGACCAGCAGTCCCTCGCGGGCTGGATCGTCTCCCTGGACTTCCGCAAGGAAGCGGGCGACACCTGGGCGCGGATCACCGGCGACGCGGCCTGCGCGCCGCGGAACGCCCCCGAACGCCGCGTCGCCATCACCCTCGACGACAAGATCATCTCGGCGCCGGGCGTCAACGAGGGCGTGGCGTGCAAGACCGGCATCACCGGCGGCAGCACACAGATCACTGGCGACTTCGACCAGGCCGAGGCCCGCGACCTCGCCGCGCTCGTCAAGGGCGGCGCGCTGCCGGTGCCCGTCGACGTCGTCGAGCAGCGCACCGTCGGCCCGACGCTCGGCGCCGACGCCATCGAGGCGAGCACCACGGCCGCTCTCATCGGCATCGCCCTGACCGCGCTGTTCATCACCGCCGTCTACCGGCTCATGGGCGCACTCGCCGCCCTCGCCCTCGCGCTGTACGGCCTGATCTCGTACGCCGCCCTGGTCGCGCTCGGCGCGACGCTCACCCTGCCGGGACTCGCCGGGTTCGTCCTGGCCATCGGCATGGCCGTCGACGCCAACGTGCTCGTCTTCGAGCGCGCACGGGAGGAGTACCTCGGCGTCCGGTCCACGGATCTGGCCAAGCCCGTTCGCACGGGCTTCGCGAAGGCGTGGAGCGCGGTCGTCGACTCGAACGTGACGACGCTGCTCGCCGCCGGGCTGCTGTTCTTCTTCGCCACCGGTCCTGTCAAGGGATTCGGCGTCACCCTGTCCATCGGAGTCCTCGCGTCGATGGTCACCGCGCTGGTCATCACGCGCGTCCTCGCCGACTTCGCGGTGGGCCGCGGTTTCGTACGCAAGCGGCCCGCCCTGACGGGCATCGCCTCCACGGGCCGCGTCCGCGCCTGGCTGGCCCGCCGCAAGCCGAACCTGGTGGGCCACCGGCGCCAACGGCGCCGCTGGCTCGGCGCCAGCGCCGTCCTGGTCGCCGTGGCGGTCGCGGGCATCGCGCTGCGCGGCCTGGATTTCGGCGTCGAGTTCACCGGCGGCCGCCTCGTGGAGTACAGCACCAGCAGGCCCGTCGACGCCGACACCGCCCGCGGCGCCGTGTCCGACGCGGGCTTCCCGCGCGCGGTGGTGCAGGAGTCGGGGGACGGCGACATCACCGTACGCACGGAACGGCTGACCGACGCCGAACAGCAGCGGGTCAAGTCGGCCCTGGAGCGGCCCGGCGGGACGGTCACCGTCGAGCGCGACGAGATGATCGGGCCGAGCCTCGGCGACGAGCTGCGCCAGAAGGCGCTCATCGCCCTCGGCATCGCCGTCGCCGCCCAGCTGATCTACCTGAGCGTGCGCTTCCGCTGGACCCTCGCGGCGGCGGCCGTGTCGGCGATGGCCCATGACGTACTGCTCGTGGTGGGCCTGTTCGCCTGGCTCGGCAAGCCCGTCGACAGTGTCTTCCTCGCCGCCCTGCTCACGGTGATCGGCTACTCGGTCAACGACACGGTGGTCGTCTTCGACCGCGTGCGCGAAGTACGCCGCCGGGATCCGCGCGGCGACCTGGCGGCCACCGCCAACCACGCCGTCGTCCAGACGCTGCCACGGACGGTGAACACGGGCATGGGCGCGCTGTTCATCCTGACCGCCCTGGCGGTGCTCGGCGGCGACTCGCTCGCGGACTTCTCGCTCGCGCTGATCGCCGGGGTTCTCATCGGCATGGCCTCGACCGTCTTCACGGCCGTCCCGATCGCCGTCGCGCTCGAACGCCGGAATCCGGCGCCGCCACCTTCGCGGCCGGGACGTTCGGGCCGGTCAGGTGGCTCGGGAGGTTCCGGTTGCTCGGGTGAGGCGGCCGACGGATACAGCCCGTTGGAGGTGCGCCGGAGGAGGGAGCGGGGAACCGGGGCGGTCGTGTGAGGGCCGTGTGCGGTCGTCGACGTGTCTCCTCGGGTGCCGAATGGGTATGTCGCCTAACGTGGCCATATGGTCACAAAAAGGAATGACAGTGTTGCCAGGCGTGGACGCCGCACGGTCGCGCGAGGCGCGGGCCTGATCTGTGTCGCTGCCGCGGCCGGAGCTCTGCTCGCCGGCTGCGGCAGCGAGGGCGACGACGACGCCGCGCAGACCGACGCGTCCACGGCCGGACGGGCGGCGTCGCCCTCCCCGACCGACGGGGCCACCCTCACGGACGACCAGCGGGAGCGGCAGGCGCTCGTCCCCAAGGCCAAGGTCGGCTACGCCAAGGCCCTGGACGCCGCGGTGGCGACGGTGGACAAGTCGAAGCCGGTCTCGGTCGAGCTGGAGGGCACGCCGGACAAGCCGAGCTGGGAAGCCGAGGTGGCGACCGCGGACGGCGCGGCCCACACCGTCCATGTCGACGCGGTCACCGGCAAGGCGGGCCAGGCACAGGCCGACACGGACCAGGACCAGGACGACAAGCGCGAGCTTGCCGACCTCCTGAAGAAGGCGACCGTGACGCCGCAGCAGGCCGCGCAGACCGCCACGGACAAGACCAAGGGCACGGTCACCTCCGTGGAGCTGGACGACTCCGACAAGGGCGCCATGGTGCTGTGGTCCGTCGACGTCGTCACGACCGACGACTGGAACAAGACGACCTTCGACATCGACGCGACCCACCGCAAGATCCTCCGGGAGCACGTCGACCGGGACTGACCCCTGCCCACTGACCGACGGCAGGGCGCTCGTGCCGACCTCGTGGCGGTGTGGCGGTGACACCGGCGCGAGGATGGGCGCATGGATGTTCGTCAGCTGGAGTACTTCCTCGCGATCGTCGATCACGGGGGTTTCAACCGGGCGGCGTCGGCTCTCTACCTCTCGCAGCCGTCGCTGTCCCAGGCGGTGCGGGCCCTGGAGCGGGACCTCGGCAGCAGCCTGTTCCACCGCATCGGCCGCCGGGCCGTGCTCACCGAGGCGGGTACGGCGCTGATCGAGCCCGCGCGGGCGGCCGTACGCAGCCTGGAGACGGCCCGCGCCAGCGTCGCCGCGGTGCACGAACTGCGCGAGGGACGGCTGGACATCGCCGCCATGCCCTCCCAGGCGGTGGAGCCGCTGACCACGATGGTCCGCGGTTTCAGCGACCGCTATCCCGGGGTGTCGGTGAACATCCGGGCGGCGTTCACCTCGCGGGACGTCATCGACATGGTGCGCACCGGCGCCGCCGAGCTCGGCCTCCTCGCGTCGTCCGGCCCCGTGGCCGACAAGGAGGTGGTCTCGCACGCCGCGGGCGAGCAGCGATTCGTCCTGGTCACCCCGCCCGACGGGCCCTTCCCTGCGGGCCGCCCGGTCGCCCGTGAGGAGCTGGCGGGCCAACGGCTGATCGTCGGGCAGCGGGGCACCGGCATGCGCGCGTACGTCGACGGGCTGCGCGAGCGGGGAATCGACTTCACGATCGCGGCGGAGACCGAACACCGGGTGGCGATCCTGCCGCTGGTGCTCGCGGGGGTCGGGCTCGCCGTCGTCACCGAATCCTGGCGCACGACCGCCGAGCGGGCCGGTGCGCTGGTCCTGGACATCGAGCCGAGGACGACGCTCCGGATCGCGCTGGTGAGCCGCAGGGCCGCGCAGTCACCGGCCGCCCGGACGTTCCTGGCCTGTGGACTCGCCGCCGTCGGGCAGGGAGAGACGGTGCCCTCATAAACGGCACTCATAGGTCTGCCCTATAAGGCAGATCGGCAGAGTGTCTTGGACGGTCGAACGCCCCGATTGCTGCAATCAGGGCATGACCCACCACCACATCGCACTCATTCCCGGTGACGGCATCGGGGCCGAAGTGCTGCCACCCGCACAGCGGGTCGTCGACGCCGTCGGCGCCCGCCACGGCTTCGACTGCTCCTACACGACGTACGACTGGTCCTGCGAGCGCTATGCCCGCGAGGGCGCGATGATGCCCGGGAACGGGCTCGACCTGCTGCGGGACAAGGACGCCATCCTGTTGGGCGCGGTCGGCTACCCGGGCGTGCCCGACCACGTCTCGCTGTGGGGGCTGCTGATCCCGATCCGGCGGGGCTTTCGCCAGTACGTCAATGTGCGGCCGATCCGCGTCTTCGAGGGAGTCGAGAGCCCCCTGCGGGCCGCCGCGCCCGGAGACGTCGACTTCGTCGTCGTGCGGGAGAACGTCGAGGGCGAGTACAGCGAGATCGGCGGCCGTCTGAACCGGGGCTTCGCGGAGGAAATGGCCGTCCAGGAGGCCGTGTTCACCCGTGCCGGGGTCACCCGCGTCCTCGACTACGCCTTCGGCCTGGCCGCACGACGCGGCGGCAGGCTCACCTCGGCCACCAAGTCGAACGGCATCGTGCACACCATGCCGTTCTGGGACGAACTGGTCGCCGAGCGGGGCGCGGCCCATCCGCGGGTGGTGTGGGACCAGGAGCACATCGACGCGCTGGCCGCGAAGTTCGTTCTCGACCCGGCCCGCTTCGACGTCGTGGTCGCCTCCAACCTCTTCGGTGACATCCTCAGCGACCTTGCCGCCGCCGTGGCCGGTTCCATCGGCATCGCCCCGGCCGCCAACCTCAATCCGGAGCGCGAGTTCCCCTCGATGTTCGAGCCGGTGCACGGCTCCGCCCCCGACATCGCGGGCCGCGGCATCGCCAACCCCCTCGGCGCGATCTGGTCGGCCGCGATGATGCTCGACCACCTCGGACACCGTGCGGCGGCCGACGAGATCACGGCCGCCATCGCCGCGGTGCTCGCCAAGACCGACGTGCGCACCCCGGACCTCGGCGGCGAGAGCAGCACCACCGAGTTCACCGAGAAGCTCCTCGAACTGCTCTGACACCGCGCAAGGCCCGGGCGGCGACGGACGGCCGCCGCGTCCCGGCCGCGTCCACGTTCCCCGGCGAGGAGACACGCCATGGCAGCAACCGCGTCCACCACGGTCGGCACACCGTCGGCCGCACCACCGTCCGAGCCCGCCAAACCCTGGTACAAGCAGCTGTACCTCTGGGTCCTGACCGCGATCGTCGCGGGCATCCTGACCGGCTGGCTCCGGCCGTCCCTGGGCGTCGCCCTGGAGCCGGTCGGCACCACCTTCGTCAACGCGATCAAAATGCTGATCACCCCGATCGTCTTCCTGACGGTCGTCGCGGGCATCGGCGGTGTCGACAGCCTCCGCCGGGTCGGCAGGGTGGGCCTGAAATCCCTGCTCTACTTCCAGGCGGGAACCCTGGTCGCACTCGCCGTGGGACTGCTCGCGGTCAACCTCTTCCAGCCCGGCGCCGGTGTCCACGCCCACCCCGGTGACCTGCAGCTCTCCGGTGACGCCGCGCAGTACGTCAAGGACGGCGAGGGCCAGAGCTGGTGGCACTTCCTCACCGACATCGTGCCCTCCAGCGCGGTCGGGGCGTTCGCCGAGGGGAACATCCTCCAAGTCATCTTCTTCGCCGTCCTGTTCGGCGTCGCGCTGAAAGCCGTGGGCCCGGTGGGCGCGCCCCTCGTCGACGGAGTCAACCGGCTGAGCGCGGTCGTCTTCAAGATCCTCCACTACGTCATGCTCGCCGCCCCCGTCGGCGCGTTCGGCGCCATGGCCTACACCATCGGCAAGTACGGCATCTCGACCCTCACCAGCCTCGGCCGACTCATCGGCCTCTTCTACGGCACGTCGCTGTTCTTCGTGGTGGTCGTCCTGGGCAGTGTCCTCGCCCTGCTGCGGATCAACATCTTCCGGCTGCTGCACCACCTGCGCGAGGAGTTCCTCATCGTCCTCGGCACGTCGTCCTCCGAGAGCGTGCTGCCGCGGGTGATGGCCAAGCTCGAAGGGCTCGGCGTGCGCAGGGACATCGTCGGCCTGACCGTGCCGACCGGCTACTCCTTCAACCTCGACGGCAGCTCGATCTACCTCTCCCTGGCCGCCGTCTACATCGCCCAGGCCACCGACACCCCGCTCACCCTCGGACAGCAGCTCGGACTTCTCGCCGTCATGATCCTGACGTCCAAGGGGTCCGGCGGCGTCACGGGCGCCGGGTTCATCGCCCTGGCGGCCACGCTCTCCACCGTCGGCACCGTCCCCGCCGCGGGCATCATGCTCATCTTCGGCATCGACAAGTTCATGTCCGAGTGCCGGGCCCTGACGAACCTCGCGGGGAACAGCGTCGCCACCCTCGTCGTCGCCCGCTGGGAACGCGTCCTCGACACCGCGCGCGTGAACAGGGTCCTGCGCACCGGACGTCCCGAGCCGTCGAACGGCCCGGCCGACCACGGAACTTCGACGGCAGGGAAGGCGTTGGCGGAGTGACGCGCACAAGCGCGTGGACGAGCTAGGCAGTCGAGGTGGCACGGATGGCGATGTGGGACCGGATCAAGGACCAGGCGAAGGGTCTGCAGCAGTCGCAGGGGGCGCGGAGCTCCGGCGGCCACGGACGACCGGGTTCGGGCTCCGGCGGCGGATCGAAGACTCAGCTCGTGGGGGTGCTCAAGACCCAGCTGGCCTCCCTCAAGACGGAGCTCAAGAGCGGTGCCTACCGGGACGCCAGCATGGCCATGTGCGCCCTGGTCGCGGCGGCCGACGGCACGGTCGACCCGGCCGAGCGCCAGCACGTGGAGTCCCTGATCGTGCAGAACGACGTGTTGCAGAACTTCCCGCCGGACCAGCTGCGCCAGCGGTTCAACAAGCACGTCGACCAGCTGGCGCTCAACTTCCAGCAGGGCAAGGCCGAGGTCATGCAGGAGATCGCCAAGGCGGCGAAGAAGCCGGTGGAGGCCAAGGCGGTCGTGCAGACCGGCTTCGTCGTCGCGGGCGCCGACGGGTACATCGCCCCGGCGGAGGAGCAGGTCCTGCGGGAAGCGTGCGCGGCGCTGAACGTGTCGCCGCAGGAGTTCGGCCTCTGAGCGGGTGACGAGCCCCACCACCCCGACCCGCGCTGAAGGGGTTGCGCCCCGAAGGGGTTAGGCCCGGACGGCGTCCAGGGCCGGGGTGATCACGTCGAAGGCCCGGTCGAGCAGTTCGGCCGGGTCCTCGGTGCCGTTGCTGCCGCTCCACCGCTGCAGCACGGCGTCGAACGCGGTCAGGGCCATCCCCGCGGCCAGCCGTGGGTACAGATCGGTCTCGGGGTCGAGCCCCGTGCGGCGGCCCATCTCCTCCGTCAGGTCGCCGCGCCACTGCGCCTGCCGCTCCAGGAAGCGGGCCAGCAGAGCGGGCGTCCGCAGGATCAGCTGCACCACGCTCAGCGCGCGCTCGGAGTGGTCGGACCGGTCGGAGCAGATGGCGAGAGGGACCTTGACGGCGTTGTGCAGCGCTGTCGAGTGCGGTTCACCGGCGGGACGCTCCGCCAGCTCCGCGCGCATGCCGGTGCCCATGTCGGCCAGGAACTGGATGACCACGTCCTCCTTGGACGCGAAGTACCGGAAGAACGTGCGCCGGGACACTCCGGCGGTGGCCACGATCTCGTCGATGGTGACCGCGTCGTACCCCTTCAGCGCCAGCAACTGCAGCGCGGACTCGGTCAGTTCGTCCGAGACGAGGCGGCGCTTGCGCTCGGCCAGGCTCATTCGGGGGTGGGAAGTCACCGGTTCATCGTACATCTCGGGCGTTCGCATGCCCTCTTCGTCACTCGGGGGCGGGGCGGCATCCCGTGCCGCGGATGGCGAAGGATGCCGCCCTCTGCCGGGTCGGCCGGAGTTCCCAGCAGTCGCAGGTCAGAGCTTGCGCCAGCGTGCGCTCGCCCACGAGAAGAGCCCGAAGGCCACGAGGCCGACGGCGATCAGCGCGAGCAGCCAGGGACCCGCGCCGGTGTCCGCGAAGGAGCGGAGGGTGTTGTCCATGCCCTTGGCCTCGCCGGGCTTGTGCCGCAGGGCCGCGGTGATGGCGAAGGCGCCCGCGGCGCCGAAGACCACGCCGCGTGCCGTCCCGCCGGTGACGCCGACGACGTCGGTCGCCCGGCGCATCTGCCGCGGCATCTCGGAGACGCGCAGCCGGTCGCGGAACTTCCGCAGGAGCGCTCGGCCCGCGATCCAGAGACCCGCACCGAGCACACCGGCGCCCGCGGCCGCGACGATCCACTGTCCACCGGGCCAGTCGAGCACCTTCGCCGTCGCGTCCTGCGTCTGCCGGTCGCTGGAGCCGCTGCCGCTGCCCTGGTCGCCGACGGCGTAGGCGATGACGGAGTACGACACGAAGCCGTAGAAGAGACAGCGCACGCCCGCGAGGGCCCGCTTGCTCGCGTCGCCGCCGTCCGGTCCCGCCTGTCCGAAGAAGACCTCGGAGAGCCGCCACAGCGCCATGCCCGCCAGGGCGCCGCCGAGCAGCCACAGCAGTACGTGCCCGAACGGCCGGTCCGCAAGCTCGGCCAGCGCACCGCCGCGGTCCGCCTGGCGGTCGTCGCCGTCGGAGAAGGCGATGCGCAGGGCCAGCGCCCCGATGAGCAGGTACAGGACGCCACGCCCGATGAATCCGGCGCGTGCCACCGCGGCCACGCCGCGTCCCTTGGCCGCGCGCCGCGCCGAGCCTTTGCCGCGCGCGGTGGCCGATGTGAGACGCACGGAAGGGAGGCGCATGGAGGGGAGATGCATGACTACCGAATGCCCCGGGCGCCCTGCCTCATGCGAGCCGTTTCCTGCTCCCATATAGGCAGTGATGGCGCCTTTCACGCACTTACGCGCTGATTCAAGGCGAATCGACGCTCCTCGAGTCCCGGTCGTGGGGCCGCGTCAGCGGAACCCGCTCCGGGTGCCGGTTCGTGTGCACGGGACCGGCATGCCTGCCGGAATCGTGAACGCCTTGTCGAGTGATGTGATGCGCAGCAGACGCCGATTGCGCGCGCTGCCGGGCACCAGCCATAAGGTGCCTCGGCCGGGGGCGACCCGTTTCCGGATCCGGACGAGCAGCCGCAGGCCGCCGGCGTCCATGAACGTCACCTCCCGGAGGTCCGCGACGACCCGAGGGCCCGCATGGTCCAGAAGTGCCATGACACGGGGGGCGAGCTCCTGGTCGGCCCAGGCGTCCAGTTCACCCCAAAACGCAAGGACATCAGTGCCGTTCACCACGCGGTGTTGCAGGCCGAAGGTGAAGTCAGCGGTGCCCGTTTCCCAGTCCAGCAGTGTCTTCTTCCCTTCACGGAGAGTAATCAAAATGTCGGTGGCGCGGCGTACGAAGACCGGCGCCGGACGCCACCGGGGTCCTGGGCGGCACCGAGGTCATGTGTCAATCGTTCCCGCTCAGAGCCATTCGTACCCTCGTACGGTGATGTGATTGGTCGAAAAGCGGAGCTGATGAAGCGTCAACTCAGTGATTACACACAGTAATCACAGGGGTTTGTCCGCCCGAGGGGCTGCGCGGAAGGCCCGGCGATAGGCGCCCGGCGTCGTCCCCAGGGCGCGCAGGAAACGCCTGCGGAGATTGGTCGCCGAGGAGAGCCCGGCGCGCCGGGCCACCGCGTCCAGTGGGAGGTCGGTGGACTCCAGCAACTGGCGTGCGGCCCCGATGCGTTGGGCGAGAAGCCACTGACCTGGACTGACGCCGAGCTGGTCGGCGAAGCGTCGCGCGAGGGTCCGGGCGGAGACGCCCGCGCGCGCCGCCAGGTCGTCGACGCCGACCGGGTCGTCGAGATGCTCCGAGGTCCACGCGAGGAGCGGCGCGAGCGAGCCGTCGAACTGGGCGGGGTGCGCGGGCGCCGCGTACTGCAGCTGACCGCCCTCGCGGTGCGGCGGCATCACCATGTTCCGCGCCACCTGCGCGGCGTACCCGGCGCCCTGGTCGGCCCGGACCACGTGCAGACACAGGTCGATGCCCGCGCCGGAACCGGCACTGGTGGCCACGTCCCCGTGATCCACGTACAGCACGTCGGGGTCGAGCCGGACGGCCGGGAAGCGGGCGGCCAGTTCGTCCGCGAGGGCCCAGTGCGTGGTCGCGCGGCGCCCGTCGAGGAGCCCCGCGTGCGCGAGCACGAAGGCGCCCGAGCAGATGCTGAGCATCCTCGCCCCGCGGCCGTGCGCGCGTTGCAGTGCCCGCACCAGGGCGGGGGAGGGGGCCTCCGTGGTGGGCAGCCAGCCCGGGACGATCACCGTGTCGGCGCGGTCGAGTGCGTCCAGGCCGTCGGTCACGAGTATGTCGTATCCGGCTCGCGTCGCCACCGGCCCCGGGCGCTCCGCGCACACGCCGAACACGTACCGCCGCTCGATGCCGGGCCTCTCGATGCCGAACACCTCCGCCGCACAGGCGAGTTCGAAGGTCGACTGGGGAGCGTGGACGAGCGCGACGACACGATGCATGGCAGGAAAGTATCTCAGCATGACTTTTCTGACACTCGGCGGGACGATCACCGCCGGGGAGGCTGGAGCCATGACGACGGAACAGAACGCCTCGACGGCAGTGCCGGACACCGGGCCCGGCTACGCATGGGCGGCCGTGCGCGACGCCCCCACCCGCGAACTCTTCCCCGGCATCCGGCTGCGCCCCCTGTGGACGGGCGACAACGGTGCGCAGGCCCACGTCCTGGAGATGGACCCGAACTCCCGCTGGGAGGGGATCGACGTGCACGAACCCGGGCCCGAGGAGGTCTACGTGGTCTCCGGGGTGTTCAACGACGGCGAACGGGACTATCCGGCGGGCTCGTTCATCCACGCGCCCGCGGGCTCCTCGCACATCCCGCAGACGACCGCAGGATGCACGCTCTTCGTCTTCTACCCGGAGGGATAGCGGAGCGGTGAGGGAGGGGCAAGAGTCCAAGGCCGTGCCGCGATTGTCCATGGCGGTGGCGCGGGGCGCGGGCGCGACACTGTGAACGCGCCCGCACTGTTCTTCGCCCCCCCACCGAGGAGGAACAGCACATGTCTGCACTCAGAACCTGGCGCCGAAGCGGCGCGGTCGCGGCGGCCGTCGCCGGACTGCTGGTGGCCATGCCCGGTCCGGCCACCGCGGCCGTAGGCGGCGGGAACGTGTCGATCAGCTGGTCCATCCCCGGCACCCCCACGGACGGCCTGCGCGACATCACCTTCCCCATGACGGTCAACAAGGCCACCGCCCACCAGAGCGGCATCTACTTCGCCCAGCAGTTCAACTTCACCAACGCCGCGGACGTGGGCTACACCGGCCTGCAGCCCCGCGCGAACAGCGGTGGCAGCGAGCGCCTCTCCGCACGCTTCTCCAACTTCGTCGCGGGCTCGACGACCAACGACCCGCTGTGCCACGAAGGAGCCGACGGGGGACCGGGCGTGACCTGCGCGGTCGACTTCGACGGCGTCTACGGCCACCGCTACGACATCAAGGTCGAGCGGACCGGAACCGACACCTGGACCGGCACCGCGCGGGACACGGTCACCGGCAAGGAGACACACCTCGGCACGTACACGCTTCCTGCGGGCAGCGGGAACCTCCGTGGCTCCCAGGGCGGCTTCGTGGAGTACTACGCGGGCATCCCGAGCTGCGCCGAGATGCCCAGGTCCGACGTCGTCTTCGGCGGGCCCACGTCCGGCGACGCGGGCGGCCTGAGCGGCACGGCAAGGGCCAACTACGAGTACAGCGACTGCGTGGGCCAGTCCGGCTACCGCGCGGAGAACGACGGCGCGGGCACCCACGTCACCCGCGGCTTCGTCTCCACCGCGTCGGTGGGCTGAGCCCCGCGAAGGGAGCGGGCCAGCCCCGGGATCAGCCCTGGTCCCGCTCCACCGGGAGCCACAGTTCGGCGTCCGCCTCCGTCTCCGCCGACGACTTGTCCGGCGACGGGCGCATGCGCAGGATCTCGGGTCCCGGGCGGCCGCGGTAGGGGTTCGAGGGGAACCACTCCGTGAACACGTCCCGCCACAGGTTCTGGATGGCCTCCGGCGCGGGACCCGACGCCGTGAAGACCGCCCACGTCCCGGCGGGTACGGGCAGCACGCTCGTGCCCGCCGGGGCGTCCGCGGACGTGATCACCGCTTGGTAGTAGTCGAGTTCGGTGCCCTCGGCGCGGCTCGGGTCCAGGTCGTCGCAGACGGCGAGGATGCCCCGCGGCTCCTGGTCCGACAGCTTCTCCAGCCGCTCCAGGTCCTCCGGCGCGATCCCACGGACGAAGTCGATGATCGCCCGGTTCGGTCCCGAGTGCACCAGCGGCACCCGGGCCTTGGGGCCGACGACAGCGAAGGCGGGCTTGTCCACCACGCGATAGCGCATGTCGCTGCTCCCTTCGACGCTGAGCCGGAAGGTCATCCGGGACTGGGAGCTGATCGTGGCCCCGGTGCGCCGGGCCTCGCCGGGCCCGACGCCGTGCATGGAGCGGAACGCCCGCGCGAACGCCTCGCCCGACCCGTACCCATGGCGGACCGCGATCTCCAGCAGCGTGTCGCGTCCCTCCAACACCTCGGCGCCCGCGAGGGTCAGCCGCCTGCGCCGCACGTACTCCGACAGGGGCAGGCCCGCGAGCGCGGAGAACATCCGGCGCAGGTGGTACTCGGAGGTGGCCGCGACGCGCGCCGCCTCCGTCACGTCGACGGTGTCGCCGAGGTGGCGCTCGATGTACTCCATGGCCTGGTTGAGCCGCTCCAGCACGCGCGGTCCCCTTCCTTCTCCGTGATCATCATGGGTCAGCGCACGAGCTCCGGGGGCAGCTCCACCCAGCGCCGCGGCAGCGTGACGTCGAGGGCCGGGCGGCCGTCGGTGATGCGGAGTCCGGCGGCCGCGCAGGCGTAGGCGAGGTCGAGCGCGTCGAACGGGACACCGGAACCGGCCTGCCAGAAGCGGAAGTGCCAGTACGCGGCCGGGTCCGACGTGTCGGGGGAGAGACCGATCTCCTCGTGCTCCACGCAGCGGCCGTCCCTCGCCAGCGTGCCGTGGGTGCCGCCCTTGGGGTTGAAGTACATCCCGTAGGCGGTGGTGTGCGCCGATATCGCGCGCAGCACCGCGTCGTCGCCCGGCATGTACCCGTCCTGCGTGATGACGCAGCCGCCGGGGCTGCCCGGCAGATCGGCCACCGCGACGAAGCGGAGGGACGTGTCGTAGTCCTCCTCGTCGAACGGGGCCTGCTCCGCCGGGACTTCGGGGCAGCGAGCGGGGTCGGCGCCCAGCCGCCGGACGACCTCGGCCGCGTCGAGATCGCGGACGAAGGCGATCCCGAGCCCCTCCGTCCACGCGTCCTGGTCGTCGAAGGCCGCGATGAGCGCGTCGGCGGCGCGGAAGGCCGCCAGCTCCTCGTCCGGCAGCGGCACCGCGCCCGGCAGGTCTTCGACGACCGCGGCGAGCGGCGTCGTCAGCAGCAGCCGCCCCGGCGACCAGGGACCGGTCTGCGGGGTCCAGACGTCCGCTCCGGCCCGGATCAGTGCGCGGACACTGTCCTCGTTGCCCCGGCAGGCGGCGTGCCACAGCGCGGTATGCCCCTCGTCGTCGGGCGCGTCGACCTGTGTGACGTGCGGGAGCAGCAGGTCCAAGGACTCCGCGGCGCCCCGCTCGGCCGCCAGGTGCAGCGGGGTGGCGCCCGACCAGACGGGCTCGTCGACCGGTGCGCCGCCGTCCAGCCGGGCCCGGATCAGCGCCGCGTCGCTCCAGTCCTCGTAACCCATGCCTGCCCAGTCGCCCCGCGGCACGTACCGCACCCGGGCCTTCTCCCGCTCGCGCAGCAGGCCGCGCTCGCGCCCCGACATCGGCCGGGCGAGGAAGCCGGGCGGCCCGCCGAGCCGGGTGAAGACGACGAAGGAATCCGTACCCGTGGCGGGAGGCGTCGGCAGCCCGGGCCACACCTCGACGGCGCGCGCTGCCGCGGCCCGCAGGGCATCGGCGTCGACCGGCGTGCTCGTCTCGGGGATGTCCTCGTCCGGCCACTCCACCACAAGGCGCGCCTCGCCGGGCGGGGGCAGCTCCGTCAGATACAGGTCGACGTCCGTCCTGAACAGCGAGTCGCGCATCCCGCCGGGGTCCAGCGGGATCAGCCCGGTCGGCCGCCCGGCGGAGGCGGCGGCGTGGGACGCCGCCGGGCCGACCAACGTCGAGTATTCGTCCCGGTCCGCGTCGAGCGAGGTCACCCGCCGCCCGTCGCCCAGCACGAGCCCCACCCGCAGCCCCGACTGCCGTCCCTCGCCCTCGTTCTGCCAGTGGACCGTCCGGTGCACGACAAGGTGCAGCGTGACCGAATCCGGCCACACGGACCAGCCGGTCAGCAGGACCTTCGCCGTGGTCCCGGCCCCGGCCACCACGAGCTGCGGCACCGGCGCGGGCACGAACCAGTCGAGCGGCGGGCGCTCGCGAGCCGTGCCCTCACCCGGCGGACCCAGCCGGATCACCTCGCTGCGCCGCGCGGCCGGCTCCTCGAACAACTCCTCGTAAGGTCCCTCGCGGGGTTCGTCGGGCGAATACACCAGGTCGTCAAAGAATCCCATGCCCGCATGCTGTCAGCAGGGTCTGACAACGGGCCGTGCCCGGAGCGCCGGTGACGGAGGATCAGCCCCCGGCGGTCACCCGGCTCCGCTCCGCACAGTCGAGGAGGGTCGGCAGTGCCCGTTCCAGCATGTCGACGCCGTGGGCGTACGGCAGCCGCAGCCGGTCACGGAAACCGTCCACCGCGGAGAACGCGGACCCCGGCACCACGGCCACGCCCTGGCGCCGCGCCAACTGCGCAAGCGCCTCCGTGTCGACGCCCGGCACCCGCACCCACAGTGCAGGGCCACCGGCCGGACGGTCCCACTCCCAGTGCGGGGCCCGCGAACGCAACAGCTTCTCCGCGCCCGCCAGTTGCGCGCGCAGCGCCGCCCGGCGAGTGGTCCGCGCCTGCGGCAGCCCGGCCAGCAGCCGCACCGCCACCAGCTGGTCCACGACCGAACACGACAGGTCCACCGACGTCTTGATCTTCGCGAGGCGCGCCACGATGTGCGGCGACGACCGCACCCAGCCCACCCGCAGCCCGCCCCAGAACAGCTTCGACAGCGTCCCCACCGTGATCGTGGACGCCTCCGGGAGCCTGGCCGTCAGCGGCACGGGGGCCCCGTCGTCCGCCAGACCGAGCTCGGCGCACGCGGTGTCCTCTACGGTGAACAGCTCCCGCTCGCCCAGCGCCGATGCCCACGCCCGCAGCGCCGCCCCGTCCAGACTGCGGCCCGTCGGATTGTGCACGGCGGGCTGGAGGTAGACGAGCCGCGGCCGCACCTTCGCGCCGAGGCGCCGCAGGGCCGCCGCGTCGGAGCCCGCGCCACCGGCCCCTGGACGGTCCCCGCCGACCGGCACGAGCCGCGCGCCGCGCGACCGCAGCGCCTCCAGGGCGCCCCGGTACGTGGGGTTCTCCACCACGACCGTGTCGCCCGGGTCGACCAGCGCCTGCGCGACCAGCCACACGGCCTGCTGCGAGCCTGCCGTGACCAGGATCTGGTCCGGTTCGGTGGGCAGCCCGGCTCCGCGGTAGTACGCCGCGATGCCCTCGCGCAGCTCCGGCAGCCCGTGCGTCAGATAGCCGTCGGCCCGCAGCAGCGGGGCGAGGTCGTCGCCCGACAGCGCACCGACCGCGTCGCCCACCGCACCGAGCCCGTCCAGCGCGCCGCTCGACAGATCGGCGCCGCTCATCCGCGCGTCGAAACTGGCGAGGCGGCCCTCGCCCCCGTGCCGCTCCTCGCCGCCCTGTTGCTCCAGGGCCCCCGAGCCGCGCAGCCGTGAACCGCTGCCGCGGCGGCTCTCCAGCCAGCCCTCTTCCTCCAGGAGGCTGTAGGCGGCGGTGACCGTGGAGCGGCTCACCCCCAGCACACCGGCCAGTTCACGCTGTGAGGGCAGGGTCGAGCCGGGGGTCACGTCCGCCCGCTCCGCCAGTTCCCGCAGAGCGTCCGCGAGTCGACGCGGAAGCGGAGTCGTACCCTCCGATGACCAGCCGGTGAGCAGCCGCGACAAACGGGCCGTCGGGATCTTCGCCATACCCTCATCTTCGCCCATGCGCAGGCCAATCGGGCCCCACTGGCCGTTGTCTCGCTCGAGGACCGGTCGCAGGATCAACAGCACCGAGCACCTGAAGGAGTGTGAAGTACATGGCGACGGTGGTCCTCGTCGGAACACTGGACACCAAGGGCGAGGAGTACGCGTGGCTGCGCGAGCGGCTCCGTGAGTACGGCAGCGACGTCCTGCTGGTCGACATCGGCGTCCTGCCGCCGCCCGCCCACGCCCCCGCGGCCGACATCCCGGCCGACGTGGTGGCGCGGGCCGCCGGACACGACCTGGCGGCGCTGCGCGCGGCCGGGGACCGTGGCGCGGCCGTCGCCGCCATGGCCGACGGACTGACCCGGGTCGTGCTCGACCTGCACCATCAGGGCAAGCTGCACGCGGTGCTCGCGGCGGCGGGCAGCGGCGGCTCGGCCATCGCCGCGCAGGCCATGCGGGCCCTGCCCATCGGCGTGCCGAAGGTCCTGGTCAGCACCATGGCGGGCGGTGACGTGGCACCGTACGTCGACAGCAGCGACCTCACGATGATGTACAGCGTCGTCGACATCTCCGGCATCAACTCCGTCTCGAGCCACATCCTCGGCAACGCCGCGGCCGCCGCGGCAGGCATGGCCCGCCGCCAGGAGCGCAGCTACGAGGAGCTCGCGGGCCCGCGGCGCAAGGTCGTCGCCGCGACCATGTTCGGCGTGACCACGCCCGCCGTCGACGCGGCCCGTGCCCGCCTCGCCGAACTGGGCTACGAGGTCCTGGTCTTCCACGCCACGGGCGCCGGTGGCCGCGCCGTGGAGAAGCTCGCCGCCGACGGCCTCCTTGACGGCGTCCTCGACCTGACCACCACCGAACTCGCCGACGAACTCGTCGGGGGAGTGCTCAGCGCGGGCCCCGACCGGCTCACCGCGGCGGGCGCCGCCGCCATCCCCCAGGTCGTCGCGCCCGGCGCCCTCGACATGGTCAACTTCGGCCCCGCGGAGAGCGTTCCCGAACGCTTCGCCGGACGGCGGTTCCTGGTCCACAACCCGACGGTCACCCTGATGCGGACGACCGCCCGCGAGATGGCGGCCCTCGGCGCCATGCTCGGCCACAAGCTCGCCGCGGCCCGCGGGCCCGCCGAGCTCTACTGGCCCCTGCGCGGCCTCTCGGCGGTGGACATGACGGATGCGCCGTTCGCCGACCCGGTCGCCGACAGGACGGGCCTCGACGCCCTGCGCGCCACCGTGTGCGGCAGCGGTGTCCGCCTGCACGAGGTCGACGCCCACATCAACGACGCGTCCTTCGCCGTCACCATGGCCGACCGTCTGCACCAAATGATCGGCGAACGCGCCGCCTCACAGGCAGCCCGCTGATCCGCTCTTCGAGGAGTACCCCATGAACCGCAAGGAAGCACTCGCCAGGCTGCACGCCCAGGTCGCCGCGGGACAGCCCGTGATCGGCGCGGGCGCGGGCACCGGCCTGTCCGCCAAGTGCGCGGAAGAGGGCGGCGTCGACCTGCTCATCATCTACAACTCCGGGCGCTACCGGATGGCGGGCCGCGGCTCCCTGGCCGGACTCCTGCCGTACGGCGACGCGAACGAGATCGTCGTCGACATGGCGCGTGAAGTCCTGCCGGTCGTCCTCGACACCCCGGTCCTCGCGGGCGTGTGCGGCACCGACCCGTTCCGCCGCATGGACCTCTTCCTCGACCAGCTGAAGGCCATGGGCTTCACCGGCGTGCAGAACTTCCCCACCGTCGGGCTGTACGACGGCACGTTCCGGGTCAACCTCGAAGAGACCGGCATGGGATACGGCCTGGAGATCGACATGGTCCGCGCCGCCCACGAACGCGACCTGCTCACCGCGCCCTACGTCTTCGACCCCGAGCAGGCCGCCGAGATGGCAAGGGCGGGCGCCGACATCCTCGTCCCGCACGTCGGCCTCACCACGAAGGGATCCATCGGCGCGGGCACCGCGATGACCCTCGACCGGGCGGCGGCCGCCGTGCAGGAGATGCACGACGCCGCCAAGCGGGTCAACCCCGACGCCCTCGTCCTCTGCCACGGCGGCCCCATCGCCGAGCCCGAGGACGCGCGGTACGTGCTGGAGCACACCACCGGCATCGTCGGGTTCTTCGGCGCCTCGTCGATCGAGCGACTGCCCACGGAACGGGCCATCGTCGAGCAGACGCGGGCCTTCAAGTCCCTGCGGTCCTGAAGCCCCGGCGGCCGGAGGTGTTACCAGAGCCGAGCGCCCCGCCGCGCCAGGTAGCGGTAGGGACTGACGTCCGAGCCGTAGTGGCGCCGGGCCCGGATCTCCAGGTGGAGGTGGGGTCCGGTGGCACGTCCCGTGCTGCCGCTGCTCCCGAGCCGCGTCCCGGCACGGATGCGGGCACCCTTGCGCACCCGGATGCGGGAGAGGTGCCCGTACACCGCGTAGTGCCCGTCCGGCATCCGTACGGTGACGGCGTTGCCGTACGCACCCGACCAGCGGGCCAGCACCACCACCCCGCCGCCCACCGCGTACACGGGGGTGCCCCGGGGGACCGCGAGGTCGATGCCTGTGTGGTGGCCCGCGAGCCAGTTGCCGCGCACCCCGTACCGGGCGGTGACCCGGAAACGGCGGCGCAGCGGCAGGGTGAACCGGCGGGGACCGGCTGCGAGGCCGCGCTCCTCGTCCTCGGGGGTCTCGGGGAACTCCGCGTCGCCGTCGGCCAGCGCCGACTCGAACTCGGCGTCGTAGGCGGCCGCGCAGGAGTCGTCGAGCTCCCCGTCGGCCGCCGGTGCGGCGGCCCCCGCGGACAGGGCGCCGCCTGCCAGCAGCACCGCGGCCATGCCCAGTACGTCACGTCGTGTGGTGCCCGCTTCACGCGGGCTGTCTATGTGGTAGCCCATCTCAGTCAGCAGACAGTCACGGGCGGGGGAGCGCACGTCGACTGCGCCATCCGGTGGACACGGGCCCGCCCGCGCCGTCTCCTCCGAGGGGCGGGCCGCCCTCCATAACTGACCGGACTAGTGCTCAGTACGAACTGATATTGGACGCCTTCGGAACGTCGGGACGATACTGACCGTGCAAGGAAAGGGCGGTCATTCGCGGCCGTATTCACGGGGCGCTCAGATTCCTCACATGAAGCGTGACGGCATGTGAGGAATTTGAGGCGGCCCGGTCGTGCGCGCCGGCATCAACCGTCGCCGCCGGGGCTTCGTCATTTCCGCGCACATCAAAGGGGTTGGCCAACGATGGATCGCTCACTGGATTCAGGGTGGAACTCGTCCAAGCACGGAGTTCCCCGGCCTATCTGAGCCTTTCCGTGTCTTTCTGAAAGGGCCGGATTCACATCATGGACGCTGCGGACACCACGGTCCTTCTCGACCGGGTCCGCGAGGCGGCGGACGAACTCCGGCGCGGCTCGGCCGAGATCGACAGCGGCCGGGCCGCCCCGGACCTCGGCTACCGGGCGGTGCGGGAGGCGGGACTCCTCACCCTCCTGGTTCCGCGGGAGTTCGGCGGCGAGGGACTGTCGTTCCTCGACTACACCAGGATCTCGGAGACGCTGGCCGTCGGGGACGGGGCGACCGCCCTCGGATTGAACATGCATTACATGGCCATCGGATCCCTGTGCGAAACGGCCGGTTCCGAACTCCCCGCCGCCGCCGACCGGTTCCGCACCTGGATCTTCCGTGAAGTCGTGGAACACGGCCGCATGTTCACCTCGGCCACGGCCGAGACCGGCAGCGGGGCCAGAATTCGCCATATCCACACCACCTATCGCCGTACCGGTGACAGCTACACCCTGAAAGGCACCAAGTCTTCGGTGTCACCTGCAGGGATCGCCGATCACTATGTGATCGCGGCCCGCGAAGAAGGCGCCGCGATCGCCGACGAGGTGTCGCATTTCGTGGTGTCCAAGGACGACCCGGGGGTCTCCTTCGGCGACCCCCGGGACGCCGCCGCACTGCGCGGCACCCGGACCGCGACCATGACGCTGAGCGACGTCGTCGTCCCGCGGCAGCGGCTCTTCCTCGGTGCGGAGGGGCTCTCCCTGTTCAAACTGGTCAGGGAGCCGCACTGGACGGTGTCCGGCTGCATGGGCGCGTATCTGGGCATCGCCGAATCCATCCTCCGGCTGACGGTCCGCCTCCTGCGGGGCGATGAGCACCGCCGCTCCTCACCCGCCCTCCAGGCGGACGTCGGCCGACTCGCGGTCGACCTCAGGGCCGCGCGGGCGCTGGTCCACTCCGCCGCCCGGCTGGTCGACGAGGAGAAGGGGAGCCTGGAGGCGCACACCGCGGTCCACGCGGCGAAGTACTGCATCGCGGAACTCGCCCCCAGGCTCGCCCTGGGGGCCGTCCGCATCTGCGGCGCCGACGCGCTGCGCGGCCCCGGCCCCCTGGAGCGGCTGCTGCGCGAGGCGGCACTGTGCTCGGTGACGCCCACGGGTCCTGAGCAGTGCCTGGAGTACGTGGGCAAGTCGACGCTCGGCTACAACATGTTCGACGCCCGAACCAGTGATTGGTGACCGGTGACCGGTGACCGGGGCCTAGAGGGCGATCCATTCCGTGGCCGTCGTCACCTCGTCGAGGACGTCCGGCAGCGGCTCCGTTCCGAGGCCCGGGCCGGTGGGGACTTCGAGATGACCGTCCGCGAGGACGAACGGCTCGGTGATGTCGGTGGCGAAGTAGCGGCTCGAACCGGAGGTGTCGCCGGGCAGCGTGAACCCGGGCAGCGCCGCGAGCGCGATGTTGGCAGCGCGGCCGATGCCGGTCTCCAGCATGCCGCCGCACCAGACGGGGATGCCGTGGGCGCGCGCGATGTCGTGGATGCGGCGGGCCTCCAGGTAGCCGCCGACGCGGGCCGGTTTGACGTTGATGATGGAGCAGGCCCCGAGCGAGATGGCGGCGGCCGCGTGGGCCGCGGACTCGATCGACTCGTCCAGACAGATCGGGGTGCGCAGCACCTTGGCGAGCTGCGCGTGCTGCACCATGTCGTCGTTGGCGAGGGGCTGTTCGATCAGCAGGAGGTCGAAGGCGTCGAGCTTGGCGAGGTGCTGGGCATCGACGAGGGTGTACGCGGCGTTCGCGTCGACCTGCAGCAGCAGGTCGTCCCCGAAGCGTTCGCGCACCGCGCGCACGGGCTCGACGTCCCAGCCCGGCTCTATCTTCAGCTTGATGCGGACGTAGCCCTCGGCGACGTACCCCTCGACGGCGTCGAGGAGCTGCGGGATCGAGTCCATGATGCCCACCGAGACACCGCACGGGACGCGGTCGCGCGCGGCGCCGAGGTAGGAGCCGAACGACTCGCCCGCGGCCCGGAGCTGGGCGTCGAGCACCGCGCTCTCTAGGGCGGACTTCGCCATGTGGTGGCCGGTGAACGGCTCAAGGGCCCGGCCCACGGCGGCCGCGTCCACGCCGTCCTTGGGCAGCGCGGGGATGAGGAACTTGCGCAGGACGTCCTGGGCCCCGTCGACGTACTCACTGCAGTAGCGGGGCTCGGACATGGCCGCACACTCGGCCCAGCCCTCCCCGTCGGCGGTGACGACACGCACGAGCAGGACGTCGCGGCTGGTCTCGACGCCGAAGGAGGTGCGGAACGGCGCGACGAGCGGCATCGCGATGCGGCGCAGTTCGATGCCGGAGATCTTCGTCTTGGTCACTGGTTGCTCCCGGTGGGCAGGTGTGCGGGGGTGGCGGGGAAGCGCTGGACGACATAGCCGCGCCGGTCGTGGAGGCCGAGGACACGGGCTCCCTCGGCGAGCAGGCCACCGAGGGTCTCCCGGACGGCGACCCGCCAGGCGCGGGCGGCCGCGGCGTCGGTGCGGCGCAGCGCCTCGATGTCGTCCGGCAGGTCGATGAGGACGAACTCGGCGCCGGTGGGGCCGAGTCGGGGCAGGCCTTCGTGGTCGCGCACGGCGTGTGCGGCGCCCGCGGGCAGCGGGATGCCGTCGTGAGCGGCCTCCGGCCTCGGGGCCGACAGGTCCCAGGCGGTCAGGACCCGGTCCGATTCGTCGCCGCCGTTGATGGCGTCGTCCATGGCGCCGTAGAAGGACTGCAGGTACTCCTCCGGTCGTGCCCCGAGTTTGGTGAGGTTGAAGTGGGCGTTGCGGCGGATGAGGGGGTCGTAGGTCCAGGTGATGCGCTTCAGGCCGCGGTCCAGGGCCCATTGGCGCTGGTGCAGTTTGAGGGCGAGGCCGATGCCGCGGCCCATGGCGGCGCCCGTGATGTGGGAGTGCAGGGTGGTGCCCGCGGGCTCGCCGAAGAACGCGACGGTGGCGCCCTTGAGCTGCCCGTTCTCGTACGCGCCGCCGACGTAGTTGCCCGCATGGGCCAGGGCGCGCATGACCTCGGCGGAGATCGGGCCCGTGCTCGGCTCGGTGCCCCAGATGTCGGCGTAGAGACGGCAGACGGTCTCGAACTCCTCCATGGTGTGGAGTTCGCGGATGTCGAGGTGGCTCACAGCAGCGCTCCGACGAGGTGGGCGAGGAGCTGGGTGCGGGGCGGCATGTCGGCGGTGATGACGTGCTCGTGGTCGGCGTGGGCTCCGTCGCCGACGGCACCGAGGCCGTCGAGCGTCGGACAGCCGACCCCCGCCGTGTAGTTGCCGTCGGACGCGCCGCCGACGGCCGTCTGCCGGAGCGGGCCGAGCCCCGTGCGCTCGGCGATTTCGGCGGCCAGCGCGAACAGGCTCTGCGAGGCCTCGGCGTCCAGGGGCGGCCGGTTGGGGCCTCCGGACACCTCAAGCCGGGCTTCGGGGTGGTGCGGCACGAGGCCCTTGAGGAGGTCGTCGACCGCTGTCTGGGCCGCCGGGGTGGGCACCCGTGCGTCGATGCTGAGCCGGGCGAGGGCCGGGACCGTGTTGGTGGTCGTACCGGCCGACATCACCGTCGGGGTGATCGTCGTCCCCGGGCCGGTGCGGGCGGTCACCGTGTCGGTGATGCCTCGCAGCGCGAGGAGGTGGTGGGCCAGTTCCGTGGCGGCGTTGACGCCCTTCTCGGGGTCGAGACCGGAGTGGGCGGCCCGGCCGTGGGCCGTGATCTCGTAGTGGGACACGCCCTTGCGGGCGGTCTTGAGGGCACCGCCGGTCGCGGAGGCCTCCAGGACGAGGGCGGCCCGGCAGGCGCGCGCCGTCTCCTCGATGAGCGTGCGGGAGGTGTCGGAGCCGACCTCCTCGTCACCGGTGACCAGGACGCAGACGCCGTCGAGGGAGGGCAGCAGGGACAGAGCGTGGAACATCTGCACCAGCCCCGCCTTCATGTCGAAGATGCCGGGGCCGCGCGCGACACCCTCCCGTACCGAGAACGGATGGGTCTTGAGGGTGCCGATGGGCCAGACCGTGTCGTGGTGGCCGAGGAGCAGGACGCGCGGTGTCCCGAAGCTCCACTGCAGATGGGTCACTCCGCCGGTCACCAGCGTCCGCGGCCGGGCGCCGAGCAGCCTGCTGCCCTGCTCCGCGACGACCGTGGCGGAGCGGGCCACGGCAGCGTGATCGGCGGAGTAGGACTCGCAGGACACGAGTTCTTCGAGGTCGTCGAGCATGGCGCCGAGGGGTGGCGGCGCCGGGTGGGAAACGTGGTCGGCCTGCACGGGGGAGTCCTCCAGGTGGTGGGATGACCACCACGCTAGGCAAGCCGCCGGAAGCGGAGTTGGTACGTGGATCACCCGCGTCGGACGGGAATTCGTACCCAGAGACGAAGAGGCCGCAGACCGCCCTCCCCGGACCCCTCCGTATCCGCCCCTGTCAGCCCATGTGTGAGCCCATGACCCGCTTCAGATTGCCGCCGAGGATCTTGCGGACGTCGTCCTCGGCCAGTCCGCGGTCGAGCAGCGCGCCGGTGACCAGCGGCATGCCCGCAGGACCTTCGAGCCCGGGGAAGTCGAGGAACGGGTCCTCGTCACCCAGCGACTCGCAGCACGGCGGGGTGAGGTCGGCCATGACCTCCAGGATGAAGTCGGCGCCGATTCCGACGTGGTCGATGCCGGTGACGGATGCGATGTGTTCGATGTGGTCGACGATCCGCTCGACGCTCACCTTGTCCCGGTCGTCGGTGAGGAAGCCCGGAATGAAGTTCACGCAGACCACCCCGCCCGTGGCGGCGATGCCGCGCAGGTGTTCGTCGGACAGGTTGCGGTGGTGGTCGCGCAGTGCCCGGGCGCACGAATGGGTGGCGACGAGCGGGCGGGTCGCGATCTCCAGGACGTGGGAGACGCCGCTCGCCCCGAGGTGGGAGACGTCGAAGAGCATGCCGAGGCGCTCCATCTCCCGCAGCGCCCGGACACCGGGGATCGTCAGCCTGCTGCCGGTGGCGTCCTCGCAGCTGCCGTCCGCGAGCGGCGTACGGCCCCAGTGGGCTATGGAGGCGATTCGTACGCCGAGCCGGAAGAGGGTGGAGAACAGCTCCACGTGCGCGTCGACCCCGGGCGCACTCTCCAACGCGAGGACCAGGGCGATGCGGCCCGAGGCCAGGGCGGCGTCGATCTCCTCCCCGTCGCGGCACAGGGCGACGTGGTCGGCGTTGCCCTCGGCGAGGACGTGGGCGCACTCGATCATGCGCAGGGTCTGCCGGAGTGCGCCTTCCGGGCGGTACTGGTCGTCGATGAAGACGGGAAGCACCTGGATGTCGATGCCGCCCTCGCGCAGCTGGGGCAGCCAGCGCTCGCGGAAGAAGCTCGCCCAGCGCTCCGGCGGCCGGGCGGTCACCGCCATCAGGAGGTCGTTGTGCGCGTCGGCGACGACGGCACGGGAGTGGAGGTCCTGGGGCACGGTGCGGGTCCCTTCGGTCGGTGGGCGGGCGGCGCCGTCCAGCGTGCGTCAGCGAGAGAACCGCGTCGAGGAGCGTTCGGACTCGCCGCCCCCGTCGTACAGCCCCATCAGACGCAACTGCAGCATCGCGGCGAACCGTTCGGACGGATCCTGGAGGTCGATCTGTCCCACTTCGGCGACGCGGCGGATCCGGTAGCGGAAGGTGTTGGGGTGGACGAACACGCTCGCGGACGCGCCGATCACGTCGCCGAACGCGTCCAGCCACGCCCGCAGCGTCTCGACGAGGTGGGCGTTGTGCCGACGGTCGTAGGCCGTCAACCGGGCGAGGGGCCCCGACAGTTCATCGCGGTTGGCGACCGCCAGGTCCCGCATCTCAAGGAGCAGCGCGTCGATGTGGACGTCCGCGATGGCGGCGACGCGCCGCGTGCCGTCGCCGGGTCGGCAGCACAGTACGCGCAGCGCGCGGTCCGCGTTCGTCCGGGATCGGGCCAGAGCGGCGGGTTCGGGTGCCACCGAGCCGATGCCGACGAGCGCGCCACCGCGGTCCCCGGTGCGCTGCAGGAAGTCCGCCGCCACCTGCACGGCCCGCTCGCGCGCGGACGCCGAGTCGTCGGGGACGGGGAACAGGGCGTAGACCGCATCGCCGAGCAGTGCCACCGCCGACCGCGGCTGCACCGCCGTCAGGTGCACGGCCAGCGCCCCGGCGAGCCGCTGCCGCTCGGCGGTGACCTGGGCGTGGTCGCCGTCCGCCGAGGTGCCGAGCCCCATGGCCAGGACGAGGATGGGTTCGTCGGCGAGGCCCAGCCGCCCCAGCGCCCCGACCGCCCCTGGACCGCCCTCCAGCGCGGTCGCCACCAGATCGGCGCGCAGCCGGTTCTCGGCGTCGGCGCCCGCCCGGAAGCGGAGCATGTGCAGGGCGACCAGCTTGGCCGCCTCCTTGAACGCCTCCTCGCGCTCCTTGGTGAGCGGTTCGCGCAGCGCCGCCCACACCGATCCGAGGGTCTCGTCACCGGCCCGCACGGCGATCGCCACCCGCGGCAGCGCGACCTCGTCGCCCAGGGCGGGCGGCGGGATGTGCACGGGCTGCTCGCTGCGGTAGAGCTCCTTGAAGACGCCGTGCTCCTCGTGGATGCGCAGATACCGCTCGGGCACCCGCCGGGCCAGGATGCTCGCCACGCGCGCCGGGTCCGCCTCGTCCTGGCGTCCGGAGAAGGCCAGGATGCGGGAGCTGCGGTCCTCGATGGTGATCGGCGCGTCAAGGAGGGTCGCGATCGCGTTGGCCAGCGCGAAGAGGTCCCCGGAGGGCACTCCGCCCAGGGTCTGTTCCCCGGGCCCGCCCACGTCGCCCTCCGAGAGCAGGGTCCGCAGCATCGCCGCCAGCTGGGCCCAGGACGCCCCGCGGGTCAGCGCAAGCAGCGCGATCCCGGTCTCGTCCGCCACGGCTTCGAGGGCCGCCGTGTCGACGGGCCCGCGCACGACGAGCGCCGCCGCGCCCACACCGGTGAGCCCGCGCATCAGCCGGGCGATATCCGCCGCCCCGTGCACACCGACCCCGAGCACGATGGCGCGCTCCGGATAGTGCTGTTCGTCGTGCGGATCGTGGATGCCGACGCCGCCGAGCTCCGCCGCGGCCGCGGGGTCGCCGAGGAGCAGGTCCAGGAGCGAGGGCCCGAGGTCGTCGAGCACCCGGCTCAGACCACGGGCGGGGTGCGACGACATGTGCCTGATCATCTCCGCAGGGTAGGACCGCTGCGCTCCCGCGCATCCGTACGTACGGACGAGATTACGCGGCTCGTTCCGTGCTACAGAACGAACTCCTGCCGATTCGCGGCCCTGGCGATGTCCGCGCGGGCAGTCATCGGGAGCCGCACCCTGAACCGCACCCGCCCCGGGGCGCCGACCGGTACGGTCACCGCACAGCAGGAGAATCCCGATGGGCGCGTCGAGCGTGAGATGCGGATACGGTGCTGACGTGATGATCGAGAGGGAGGGACCCGTGCCTGGAACCGTGCTGCTCATCGCGGCCGCCCCGGTGGGCAAGGGACGCCTGGTGGACGCGGCTTCCGTGCTTCCCGTCCTCGCGGCGGTGCCCACGGAGACGCTTGCAGGGACGCCGACCGCGAGCATCGTGGAACTGGCGGACCCGTTGGACCCGCAGACGGTGCTCACCCGGCTGAGGGCCGCGGCGATGGCGCCCGGGCC
Source organism: Streptomyces sp. NPDC042371 (assembly GCF_056437465.1). Taxonomy (NCBI): domain Bacteria; kingdom Bacillati; phylum Actinomycetota; class Actinomycetes; order Kitasatosporales; family Streptomycetaceae; genus Streptomyces; species Streptomyces sp. NPDC042371. The sequence continues at coordinate 263,652 of NZ_JBWKAP010000009.1, forward strand.
CCTGACGATCTATCTCATCGGGCAGGTCCACCTCGACCGGCGCCAGCGGCAGTTGCACGTCGCGCTCGCCCGGACCACCACGGCGACGGTGCGCTACACCGGGTTCCCGTGGCACTGGTTCACGCAGGAACTGCGGCTGCGCCCGGCGGGCAGCACCACGGTGATCGCCGACCTGCACACCGACCAGGAGAGCTGGCAGGCCCTCACCGCACAGCCCCTCGACGCGGGCCCCGCCGTCGCGCTCTACGGCCGCATCGCCCCGCCCGCCCGGCGTCGCACGACCGCGATCCCCGCGTACATGAAGGCCGTCGCGACGATCCTGCGCAGCGGTTACCGCCCGCCGCCGCTCCAACTCCACCAGCAGGCCGCCGCCCAGGGCCTCGGCGACGACGCCCCGGACCTGCTGCCCGCCCACGACCCCAGCACACCGTCCCCCGCCGCACCCGGCCCGCACCAGCCGCAGCCCGACGACGCCCACATGGACCCGCACGCCGCGATCACCGCGGCCGTCGAGGCGGGGCGGCACGGCGAGGCGGCCTCCCTGGCGGCGTCCTGGGAGCAGAGCGCGCTGCGCATGCACGGGCCGAGCTCCAAGGAAGCCATCCACTGGATGGAAGTACGGGCGGACCTGGCGAGGTTCGCGGGCGACCCGGCACGCAGCTGCGAGACCTGGCTCGCGGTGGCCTCGGCCCGGATCTCGGGGGGCCAGGCGCCCGATTCCCCCGAGGTGGAGGCGGCGGCAGACCGGGCCCACCACCTCTGGGACCGCATACGGGACGCCGAAGCCGTCCGCGCGCTGGGCCCCGCCCTGGTCTCCCTGCGCCGCCAGGTTCCCGGCCGCCAACGCGGCACGCTGCTGCTCGCGCAGCGCCGCCTGGAGCAGTTCCACACCCAGGAGACCCCGAGGGTTCCGGCGACCGGACCGCAGCCGACGGTGCGCACGCCCTGACGGTGCCCTGAGGGCAGCTCCCACCGCCGGGTCCTGAGGACACCCCTGTCTTTTTTCGCTCCCACCCCCACTCCCGCTGCCGTGCGGAAGTTGGCCTACTTCGAGCCAAAGTCGCCGAAGGCGGCGGAGATCGCCTCACATCTCCTCGCCCTGGTTCGTCAGTAGAGCGAGACAGCACCCGCCCTCACCACCGTTCCCCCGGCGGATCGGACCTTCGAGAGGCCACGCTGCGGTGGTCACACCCACCCCACCCGTCTCTCGCTGCCCATCCCTCGCCGCTCGCCTAGGGAGTAGACGCCATGAGCATCTCCGTGCTCCTCGTGGACACCGACGCCTTGCTGCGCACCTGCTGCGCCACGCTGCTCGCCGCGCAGCCGGACATAGAGGTGGTCGGGGAGGCCGGCGACGGAGCCCGGGCCGTGGAGCTCGCCGAGCGGCTCCGCCCGGACGTCGTCCTGATGAACCCACAACTGCCCGGCATGAGCGGCATGAGCGGCATCGAGGCGACCCGGCGCATCACGGCCCGCCCGCAGCTTTCCGGCGTACGCGTCCTCGCGATGGCCGCACCTGCCGCGGACTCGCAGGTGTTCGACGCGCTCGCGGCGCACGCCTGCGGATTCCTCTTCCAGGACGCCGAGCCCGACGAACTGCTGCGCGCGATCCGCGTGGTCTCCGAGGGCCAGGCACACCTGTCTCCCCGCATCGTGCAGCGCGTCATCGACGAATGCGTCCTGCGGGACCGGGCCCCGGGCATCCCGCTGGACGGCCTCACGCCGCGCGAGCGGGAAATGCTCGTGCTCATCGGCACCGGCCTCTCCAACCAGGAGATCGCCGAGAAGCTGTTCCTCTCCTGCACCACCGCCAAGACCCGGGCCTGCCGCATCCTGGCCAAACTGGGCGCCCGCAACCGGGTGGAGCTCGTCTCCATCGCCTACCAGTGGGGGCTCGTCCGGCGCCGGTCGGTGCCCATGGGCTGACGGGTCCCGGTCCGGTCGAGGGCGCGGGGACACCGCCTGTGACTCCTGAGTCACCCGCACAGTAGAGTGCCGCGGACGCACGCCGAAGCACGCCGACGCACGTCCAACGACAGGAGCCCCAGCCCTCATGAAGCGGACCCGAACCGCCCTGGCCGCGCCCGCTCTCGCCCTGGCCTCCCTCATGGTCCTCAGCGCCTGCGGAGACTCCGACTCGGATTCCTCGTCGTCGGATTCCTCCGCCGGAAAGCCGAAGGAATCGGCGAAGTCCCCGGAGAAGACCGCGGACCCGGCCGCCGAGCTGCGCCGTGCCGCCCTCACCGCGAACGATGTGAAGGGCTTCACGGTCAAGAAGCCCGATAAGAAGTACGCGTTCGCCACGTCCCAGGACCAGGTCAAGCTCGACAAATCCGTCTGCGCTCCGCTCGCGTACGCGACGAACCAGCTCCCCCTGGGCACCCCGAAGGCCGACCTGATCCGCTTGGCCACGGGAGCGAAGGGGCCGGGCGACTACACGTACGTCACGCTCGCCACGTACGCGAGCGGCGAGGCGAAGACCACCATGGCCGACCTCTCCAAGGCGATCCGCTCCTGCGGCGCGGGTTTCTCGGCCGAGGCGAACGGCAACAAGGGCGCGATCTCCTCGATCACCGCAGAGACCGCCCCCAAGCCGAGTGGTGCCGACGAGTCGCTCGCCTTCCGGGTCACCACGAAGCACGAGGGCGTCACCCACACCATGCGCGCCCAGACGGTCCGTCAGGGTGACACCATCGCGGTCTACTACGCGGTGGACGGCATGGCCTTCACCCAGGCACGCCCCGGCAACGCGAAGATCGGCAAGGGCATCGTGGACGCGCAGAGCGCGAAGCTGGCGTAGGCGTAGGCATAGCCATAGGCGTCGCGGAGGCGGGGCCCCTAAGACTTGATCTTCGGGGCCCCGTTTTTGCGTTCCGGCGCCTGCTGCGGCAGCCGCTCCGTGATCCGGTCGAACAAGTCCGTCAGCGGCTCACCGATGTCCTGACCGAACTCGGTCAGCCCGTAAGTGACCTGGGGCGGTGTCGTCGGCTCGACCTCCCGCCAGACCAGGCCGTCCTGGACCAGCGCGCGCAATGTCTGGGCGAGCATCTTCTCGCTGATCCCCTGGATGCTGTCGCGCAGCTCATAGAACCGAAGGTCGTTGCTCCGCAAGGAGATCAGGACCCACACCCCCCACCTGCTGGTGACGTGGTCGACCACGCCGCGCGCGGGGCAGTCGGTGTGAAACACCTCATAGGGACGGTCCGACTCGGCCTGCGTAAGCTGCGCGCCTTCCTTCATGTCCGGAGCTTACCTCCGGGTATGTTCTTACGAAAAGTAAGCCCGGCTCCTAGCGTCAACTTCCGTAGTGCACAACGGACTAGGAGCAGAACATGATCGTGGTGACCGGGGCTACCGGAAACGTGGGCCGGCCCCTGACGCAGGCCTTGGCCGAGGCGGGCGAGCAGGTGACGGCGGTGTCGCGGCACGCGGCCGCGGTGCCGGACGGGGTGCGGCACGTGTCGGCCGACCTGGCCGATCCGGCGGGCCTCGCCCCCGCGTTGGACGGCGCGAAGGCGCTGTTCGTCCTGCTCTCCGGGGACCTGCACGCGCCGGACGCCACGCCGACCGACATCGTCGACCTGGCCGCGTCCTTCGGGGTGCGCCGGGTCGTCCTGCTGTCCTCGCAGGGCGTGGCGACCAGGCCGCTCGGCCCGACGCGGGTCGCGATGCGCGGGGTGGAAGACGCGCTGAGGGAGTCCGGCCTGGACTGGGCGGTCCTGCGACCGGGCGGCTTCGCCTCCAACGCCTTCGCCTGGGCGGAGTCCATCCGCACCCAAGGGACGGCCGCCGCACCCTTCGGCGACGTCGGGGTGCCGGTCGTCGACCCGGTGGACATCGCCGAGGTCGCGGCGGCCTGCCTGCTGGACGCCCGGCACGACGGAGGGGTCTACGAGCTCACCGGGCCGGAGGTGATCACGCCGCGTCAGCAGGTGGAGGCCATCGCCGCCGCGCTCGGCTCGCCGGTGCGGTTCCACGAACTCACCCGCGACGAGGCCAAGGCCGGGATGATCCGGTCCGTGCCGCCGGAGCTCGCCGACGACACCCTGGACATCATCGCCGCCCCGAACCCCGCCGAACTGCGGATCAGCCCGGACGTGGAACGAGTCCTCGGCCGCGCCCCCATCCCTTTCAGCGGCTGGGCCGAGCGCAACATCGCCGCATTCCGCTGAGGTATCAGGCCCGGCTGTATCGCCGCTGCGGCCGATGAACCTCCGCTCCCCGTGCGCCAGTTGCTCCGCAACGCCCACGGGGAGCCGTCGGATGCCCGCCCTAGCGCCGCAGTTGCGCGGGGGAGAGCAGGCGGTCGGGCACCGGCAACGCGCCGGGGGCCCGCTTCGCCGGGGCGCCGCTCACCGCTCCGTCCATGTACCTGACCAGCGCTTCGCCGATCGGGTTCGGCAGCGGCCTGCCGTCCTCGTCGAACCGCTCGTACTTCATCAGGTTGTAGCCGATCGCGGCCTGGCGGCGCCCGTCCTCCGTGGACAGCGCCCAGGTCCCCGCCCCGAACACGCCGCCGTCATGGCCCCAGTACCAGCCGCCACCGGGCATCTTGAGGGTGAACAGGCCGAGCCCGCACCGCAGCACGACCTCCTGCCCCGGCTCCGGCTCGTGCGCGGGCACCGTCGTCTTCATCTCCCGCAGCTCCGCCGCGCCGAGCAGCTTCCCGCCCAGGAGCCGACGGTAGAAGTCGTTGAGATCGTCCATCGTGGAGACCAGGTTCCGGGCCGCAACGACTGCCGACTGATCGGAGCCGGTACCATCCGCAGGTTCTGCATGTGGGGAAACCAGCGGGGAATCATGCGGGGCAAGACACGGGAGAGAGGTAACAAGCGCGGATGTTGTGGCTCTGGAGTTGGCACCGACTTCAATTGCTGAAGGTCAGGGACTTCTTCGAGCCGGACATGGACATCATCTACGACCGGACCGTGGACGATGCCGTGAACGACCCGAGCACGGAGCAACTGCTGCGGGCGCACAGCAGCGTGACGAAGGTCGACCTCCGGGAGGAGCTGCTCGCCCCGCTCTTCAAGGACTTCACCATCAGCCGGTGCCCGGACGTCGAACTGCAGACGTTCGAGAGGGCAGGACAGGCCCTGGCGGAGATCGAGGAACGGCGTCGTGACGCGGAGAGCGAGGCGGCCTGGAACTGGCGGGTGGCCTGTTCACTGCTGGCTCTCGGCGCGCTCGCGGTGCTTCTCTTCGGCAACCTGCTGTGGCTGGGCGCGTCGGTGGTGACCGCGGTGGCCCTGTTGTCCGTGCTGCACCGGTGCGGTGCGTCAGTGAGCGGCCACCTGCTGCGGTCCCTGAAAGAGGCCGCGCTGGCGGTGAGTTGGGCGGTGCAGCGCTTCGAGGTCGGGGTGCGGGCCGTCCACTGGGGCAAGGTGCTCCTGAAGGAAGGCATTCTGCCTGCGGTCCCGCATGTCGTGCGCCGCCTGGTGGGCGATGAACCCGACTCCGTGTTCCTCCCGGACCGGTCGTCGGGGCTGCGCACCCCTCGATCTCCCGCACACGTCGTGGACACCCGGGCGATGCTCCAGCTGGAGCGCAAGCTCGACCAGGTCGAGTACGGCACCATCGCAGTGTGCGGACCGCGGGGCTCCGGCAAGACGACCCTGCTCGAAGGGTGCGTCAAGGACGCCGAGCTGGGCCTGCTGGCCCAGGCCCCGGCCACCTACGCTCCCCATGACTTCCTGCTCTCCCTGTCCGTGCGGCTGTGCGAGACCTACCTGGGCAACGAGGGGTACGACGTCCCCGAGTTCACCCGCCTCTCGCCCACCCGGCGGCTGCTGCGCCGGGTCTGGTCGCGGCTGCGGAGGCTGGGCCGTTGGAGCGTGTTCGCCCTCCCGGCGGCCGCCCTGGTGGTGCTCGGCCTGTCGGCCCCCGCCCGCTCCCTGTACACGGATTACGCCGACTCCATCGGAGATACCGGTCGCGAGCAGGGTGACGGGTTCCGCGACGCCGTCGTCGACATCTGGCAGGGGCACGCCGTCGTCGCGAGCCTGTGCGTCACCCTCGCGGGCCTTGTCTGGTGGCAGTCGCGGCACGCCGCCTGGCTGCCCCGGCTGATCAAGGAGAGCTGGCGAAGGTCCGGCCGGGCCCTGGGCCACCTTCTCCAATGCCTGGCGGCGCTCAGCCTCGTCCTGGACGAACAGGTGAGGCAACTGGACCTGGACATCGGGCCACAGACGCTGGCGACGGCGGGCCTGCTGGCTCTGACGTGGAGGTTCTGCGTCGCCTGTCGTGACTCCGGCTTCGAGTTCGACCTGGGACGGTGGCACATCAGCCTGCGGCGGCTGTTCCAGCCGCTGGCGGCGATCGGCGCCCTCGCCCTCGTGCTGTACGTGGTCGACAGCCCCGAGATCCGCCCGCTGCTCGCCGATGAGGACAACCCCCTGCGCATGGCCGTCTTCATGGTGGGCCTGGCGCTGGTCGGCGTGGGGCGGTGGGAGCCGCGGCTCGATGAACCGGAGCTGGTCACCCGGTGCCGCAACCACCTCTACCGGCTGCAGACCATCCAGATGTCCGGCAACACCCTCAACGCCACCGGCCCCGCCCAGGTCCTGACACTCGGCGGCTCCCACTCCACATCCGTCACCACCGTCCCGCCCACCTACCCCGAACTCGTCGACAGCTTCCGTGAGCTGCTGACCCAGATCGCCTGGGCGCTCCACCTGCGGAACACCGGGCGGGGAGGCGAGGCGAGCAGGGCCGTCGTCATCGCCATCGACGAGGTCGACCGGCTGGGCTCCGACACCGAGGCCCTGGCCTTCCTCAGCGAGATCAAGGCCGTCCTCGGCGTCCCGTACGTCTACTACCTCATCTCGGTGGCCGAGGACGTCGGTGCCACGTTCGTCCGTCGCGGCCTGCCCCACCGGGGCGTCACCGACAGCTCCCTGGACGACATCGTCCACGTCCAGCCGAGCACCCTCGAAGAATCGAGGACCATCCTCGCCGTACGCACCGACCGGCTCACAGAGCCCTACGTGCGGCTCGCCCACGCTCTGTCCGGCGGCATCCTGCGCGACCTCATGCGCTACGGCATCCAGATCAGCGAAATGCAGGAGAAGTCGCAGAGCCACGAACTCACCGACATCTCCCGCCACCTGGTCCTCGAGGAACTCTCCGAGACCCTCGCCGGGTTCAGGACCCTGCTGAGCAAACACCAGTGGACGCCGGAGACCCGTACGGTCCTCAGCCGGTTCGGCACGCTCGTCACCTACCTGAGCGACCCCCGGCCCTGCCCCTGCACCCAGGCCAAACTGCAGACCACCCTCGAAGAGTTCGCCTTCGGCGGCGCCGACGACCACCTTCAGCCCGCCCTCGCCGGACAGCTGACGCCCGAGGCCCTCCAGCTCATCGACGAGGCCTCCGCCTACGCGTACTTCTCCTTGACGCTGCTCGACATCTTCACCGTCAGGCCCTTCTCCCAGCGGGCCACGGACGCCGCCGCACGAGGCGAAGGCGGCGAACCGGAGCGCCTCGCCCAGGCGCGCCAGGAACTCGGCATATCGGCCTACAGCGCGCGACCGCTCATCGACAGCATCCGCGTGTCCTGGTCACTGCCCCTGGCCACCGCAGACAGCCGCCGCGTCCCCCGGCAGAGCCCCTGCACGATGCACGCCCGCCAGGTACCACACCTGCCGGGGGCCCCGACGAGATGACGAGGAGCGTGTACGTCGACGCCCCCTGCCGCTCCCCGGACACCCCTCAGCCGAACCGCAGGATGCGCGGCGCGAACGTGCTCTCGGGACCGGCGGCCCGGCCGACCGCCCACACCGTCTCCGTGCCCGGCACCGGCGCCAGTTGCAGCAACGAGGAGTCACCCTCCCCGGCCACCGCCGGTTCGTCGTACCCGGTGAACGACTGCCCGTCCCAGGCGAGGAAGTCCGGCCCGGGGACGAGCGGAGGATAGGTGCCCGGCGGGCCCCACTTCTGCGAGCGGGCCACTCCGACCCAGCCCAGCTTGCCGGACGCGGCGGGTGCCAGCGAGGTGATCGCTCCGAAGTCGGTGGGCACGGCTACCCGGCTCCACGTCTCCCCGTCCCACCGCATCAGGAGCGGCGGAATCGGCTTGCCCGGCGGGCCGCCCACGAACCCGGCCGTGCCACCCGCCCACACCTCCGTCGGCGAGGTCGCGAGCACCGAGCCCACACCCGCCCGCGGGAACCCGTCCACGATCGTCTGCTGCCACTCCTGACCGTTCCAGTGCGACACGGCCGCACCCGAGGCGCCCGACCCCGCGGCCCAGACGTCGTCGGCCGCCAGGATGTGCAGCCCCCACACGGCCCCCGGCGGCACCGGCAGATCCCGCCAGCCCCCGCCGTCCCGCCGCAGCAACACCTGCGCCCCGTCCCGCGAGCCGATCAGCCACGTCTCACCGCCGCCCGCGACGGCTTTGGTCAGCACGACACCGCGCGGCGCCCGGCTCTCGTGCCAGGCGGTGCCGTCGAAGCGGAGCAGGCGCGCGCCGCCCGCCGAGTCGCGCCCGACCGCCCAGGCCGCCTTCGCCGAGGCCGCGGCGATGGAGAGCAGTTCCCCCTGCCAGCCGACCCCGGGCAGGTCCTGGCGCTGCCACGCGGCGCCGTCCCAGCGCAGCACCAGCGGGAACCCCGGCGCCTCGCGCCCGACGGCGTCGGCGCCTACCGCCCACGCCCGGTCGGGGCCGAACGCCACGGCCTCGCTCAGCGCGGCCTGCGGTCGCACCTGCGCCGGGACCGGAACGTGCACCCAGGACCGGGGTTCCGCCGCCGCAGAGGACATGACGGCCACGACGGTCAGGGCGACGGCGAGGGCCGCGACGAGCAGTCGGCGCGGCACGGATGGCCGAAGTCGGCGCGTCATGGTCAGTCTCCCCACCGCTCGCTCATCAGGTTCGGTTTGGAGCCGTAGATCTCGACGGTCCCGAAGGACAGCAGCCCGGCCCCGGCGGTCGCCAGCGCACGCGGTTTCACGTCGATGGCGCTCGCGCGCTCCGGGCCGTAGGAGAAGGTGACGCGACGGCCGTCCACCCGCGCGTACTTCGACTGGAACGCGCGGTCGCTGCGCACTGGCAGCCACAGCGCGTGGTCCGGGCCGCGCACCATCGCGGCGGTGTGGGTGTCGCCCAGCGGCGGGTACGTGGTGCGCCAGGCGTGCCCGTTCCACGTCATCAGGTAGGTGCGGCCCACGCCGTCGGTGTACTGGCTGCCGCCGATGGTCATCCGGCCGTGCGGTTCGAGGAGCGTCGTGTGCACGTTGCTGTTCGGCGGCAGGGGCACCTTCGCGTCCTGCCAGGCCTTGCCGTCCCAGTGCAGAACGGTGGTGCCGTTGGTGGTGTCCGCCCAGGCCCAGGCGTCGTCGGCCGCACGCGCGGTGATCCCCATCAGGAACAGCACGCCGTCCGGGGTGGGCTGCGTGGTCCAGGTGACACCGTCGTAGCGCAGCACCTTCAGTCCGGTGCTGTCCTCACCGACGACCCATGCGGCACCCGGTACCGCGGTGAAGTCCTGGTACGTCCACAGGGTCTGGGGGAGCGGGACGGTGCTCCACCCACTCGCCGACCGGCGCAGGATTTCCCCCGCCCCGTCGCGGGTCCGGAAGATCCACGTCTCCTTGCCGACGAACTGCACCTTGCCGAGCCTGCCCGGCGCATCGGCACCGGGGAACGTCGTGTCCCGGCTCCACGCCTTGCCGTCCCATCGGTGGAGCAACGGCCTTGGCCCGTCGGCGGCCTGTTCGGTCCCGGTGGCCCACGCCTCGCCCGGCCCGCGCGCGGCGAGATCGGACACGTTCGCAGGCGGGGCAGCCGCAGGCACCGGCAGCGCCGACCAACTCGCCTCCACGGCCGCGTCGGACCGCACGGCCGCAGCCGACGTGGCAGCCACGGCCGGTGGGACGACCGCGGTCGGTGACAGGACCGCGGCACACGCGATCACGGCACCGATGACGACCGTACGGAGACCTTTCACGGGACCCCCCAGGGCGCGAAGGTCGCACAGCATATTGGCATGAACACGCCCGTGGATAGACGGCATTCGGCCGTCAGGGTCCACGTGAGGACCCTCCCGTGTTCGCCTGCCGCCGTCGTCAGCTTCGCCACGCCGACACTCCGCCAACGAGTGAATGGCGCCGGGCCCGGGGTGTTCCCGAATGTACTGGCCTTTTCCGGCAACTCACGTTCCGTACTGGAGTGACATGCGTACCCGTAATCTCCCCCTCGCCCTGAGCCTCGCCGCCGCCGCACTGGCCGGCGGCGCCGGTAGCGCGGCCGCCATCGGCGACGACGCCGGCACCACCTCGCTCAGCGGCAACGGCGCCGAGCAGGCGTTCGGCAACAGCGCCACCCAGGGGGACCTCAGCCCGCAGGCGCGCCTGGTCGACGGCTCGGTGAACAAGCTCTGCGCCGGAGTTCCCGTGAAGGCGAACGTGGGCGCCCTCGTCGGCATCCTCGTGCCGGTCGCCGTCCAGGACATCCCGGTCCTCTCGGCGCCGCAGAACCAGCAGTGCGCCGAGAACTCCACGCAGGCCAAGGGCGACGAGCCGCTGTCGCACCTCGTCAGCGACATCCCGGCCCTTTCGGGCAACGGCGTGCACAACCACTGATCTCAGCGCGCTCCTCGGGCCGGGTATCCAGCCCGGCCCGAGGTGTGTTCGGGGCGTCGCACCGGAGCCGGGAAAAGCACCCCCCGCCGCCCGTGACCCGTGACCTCCCAAGCAGTGACGCGTTCCCCAGTGGACCATCGCAAGGCAAGGAGCGGTACCGAAGTGGAAGCCACTGATCGCGTCACGGTTCTCTTGAACAAGAACTTCGGGGTCCGTCTCGACGACGTGTCCCCCGACGCCCCCCTGTACCAGCTGTCCATCGACTCCCTCGCGCTGGAGGAACTCCTCCTGCAGATCGAGGACGAGTGCGCCATCGACATGGCCGACATGACGCTGACGTCGCGCGACACGGTCGCCGCCCTGATGTCCGTCGTACGCCAGAAGGCAGCGGCGGCATGACGGCTGCGACTCGGGAACCCGCCGCGGTCGTCGTGACGGGGCTCGGCCTGGTGACCGCCGCGGGCATCGGCGTGAAGGACACCTGGAGCCGGGTCACCACTGCCACCGCCCCCCGCGGAGTGCGACGGCCGGACTCGTTGCGGGATCTGCCCTGCGACTTCATGTACACCATCGACGACCTCGACATCGACGCCGTCCTCGGTGTGGCCAGCCACCGGCTCATGGACCGCTTCGCCCAACTCGCGGTCGTCGCCGCCCGGGAGGCCGTGGCGGACGCGGGACTCGCCCCCGACGCCTGGGACAGCACACGCGTCGCGGTGGTCGTCGGCTCGGCCCACGGCGGCCTCACCTTCTACGACGAGCAGCAGGCCGTACTGACCGAGCGCGGCACACGCAGGGTGTCCCCGCGCATGGCACCGCTCAGCGTCGTCAACGGAGCCGCGGGCAGCGTCGCCAGGGACCTCGGCACCCGCGGACCCAGCCTCGCGGTGGCCACCGCCTGCTCCTCCGGCACGGACGCGATCGGCACCGCCCTCCAGCTGCTGCGCGCCGGGGCCTGCGACATCGCCGTCACCGGCGGCGCGGAGTCCATGTTCTCCCGGTCGGTCTTCGCCGGAACGTGCAACGCAAAAGCGCTCTCCACCCGGACCACGGACCCCGCCGCGGCCTGCCGCCCGTTCGACGTCGACAGGGACGGGTTCGTCGTGGGGGAGGGGGCCGGGGTGCTGGTGCTCGAACGTGCGGAACACGCGCGGGCCCGCGGCGCCAAGTCCCGTGCCGCCGTGCGCGGGTACGGGGCGGCCACCTCCAGCGAGGCGTCCTCGCCCGTCGCCACGAGCGAAGCGGGCATCGAGCTGGCGCTGCGCGCCGCGCTCGCCGACGCCGGTGTCTCCCCGCGCGATGTCGGACACGTCAACGCACACGGCACGTCCACCGTCATGAACGACCTGGTGGAAGCCGCCGTACTGCACCGGGTGCTGGGTGAAGGGCCGTTGGTGACCTCCACCAAGTCCATGACCGGGCACACGCTGGGCGCCGCCGGTGGCATCGAGGCGGCCTTCACCGTCCTCGCCCTGGAGGAGCAGCTGGTGCCCGCCACGGTGAACCTCCGGACGCAGGACCCGGGCGTACCCGTCGAGGTGGTGGCCGGGACCGCCAGAACGGCCCGCCTCGACTGTGCGGTGAGCACGTCGCTCGGCTTCGGCGGGCACAACGCCGTACTCGTCCTCGCTCGCGACTGAACCGGGAAGAAGCATGATCCAGGAACACATCCGCACGGTGACCGTGCACGGAGTGTCGTACACCTACCGGGTACTTCAGCAGTCGGACTCGACCGTGGCGCCGGTCCTCGTGCTGGGCGGAGTGCTTGAGGGCATGCACGACTGGGCCTACCTGGAAGGGGCGGTCCTGCCGAGGGCGAGCCTGGTCACCGTGGACCTGCCCGGGCTGGAACCCGCCGCGTTCCAGGGCGTCGGCCAGGACGGCCTCGACACCCTCTGCACAGGGCTCGAGGGCATCATCGAGGACCTCGGCGCCGACCGCGTCAGTCTCTACGGCTACTCCCTGGGCGCGGCCGTCACGCTGCAGTACGCGCAGCGCCGCCCCGAGCGCGTCGAGCGCCTGCTCATCGGGGGCGTCCCCGGGGACGCCACGGAAGAGCTCGTCACCCATCTGCGGAGCGCCGTCGACCGGGCGAGGAACGGCGACGCGGACGGCTTCGCCGACCTGATGGCCGACGGTCTGCTGTGCCTCGACGAGAGCCACCACGTCTACCGCAGGGACCTGACCCGCGGCTACCTGCGGCGCTTCATGCGCAACGCGGCCCGCGTGCCGCGCAAGGTGGACCTGCTCGCCACCGCTCTGACCAGTCGCCGCCGCCCCCTGAAGGGCGGCCTGTCGGGTGTGCCGACGATGGTCTTCAGCGGTGAGCACGACCACCTCCACCCCCGCGAGCGACTGCAGGCCTTCGCCGCGACGATCGAGGGCAGCCGGTTCGTGACGTTTCCCGACTGCGACCACATGCTGCCGCTGCAGCGCCCCGAGGCGGTCACCTCCCTCGTGGGCTCCTTCCTCGTGGACGAGCCCGCCGCCGACGTCCGGTAGCGGCCGCGGAACGTCTCCCGCCGGTGCTGTTCCTAGAATGGCCAGGTGGAGGACATTGACGCGATCGCGGTACTGCAGGATCCGGTGCGGCGTCGTCTGTACGAGTACGTGGCCGGGCAAGGCCGCGAGGTCGGCCGCAACGAGGCCGCCGAGGCGGCCGGAGTGGCCCGCACGCTCGCGGCACACCACCTGGACAAGCTGGTGGCCGCCGGGCTGCTGGAGAGCGGCAGCCGTCGCCTGACGGGCCGTTCGGGGCCGGGGGCGGGCCGCCCCGCCAAGGTGTACACGCGCTCACGGACCGAGCGGTCGGTGTCGCTGCCCGCCCGCGACTACCGCACCGCCGCCGAACTGCTCGCCGAGGCTGCCGAGGAGGCCGGTCTGGACGCCGGGCTCTGTGCGGCCGCGCGCCGCCGGGGTGAGGCCCTGCGCGGCGCGACGGCGCCCTGCGACGACCTCGACGAGGCCGCGGGGATGCTGGCCGCGCGCGGCTACGAACCGCACATCGAAGGCGCCGAGGAGGCGAGTGGGGCGACCGACCGCGTCGTGCGCATGCGCAACTGCCCCTTCCACGCCGTCGCCGAACGTTTTCCGCCGCTCGTCTGCGGCATGAACCTCGCGCTGCTCGAGGGGCTGCTCGGAGCGGACGGGCCGGTCCGCGCCCGGATGGACGCCCGGCCGGGGGAGTGTTGCGTCGTTCTGGAGTCTTCTAAAAATAATGATGATTGACATAGAAAAGCGGCCCGTGCTGGGATGAGGTCATGACCTCATCCGCGCCCGTCGCGCATCTTGCCGAGCTCAACCTCGCCAAGCTCAGCCACCCGTTGACCGACCCGCGCATCGCACCGTTCGTCGAACTGCTCAACCCGGTCAACGCCGCCGCCGACGGCGCGCCCGGCTTCGTGTGGCGGCTCGTGGAGGAGGGGGAGCCCGACGCCACCGCGCTGCGCCCCGCGGGCGAGGACGTCATCATCACCATGTCGGTGTGGGAAACCCCCGAAGCCCTTTGGGAGTTCACCTACCGCAGTGGACACCTGGAAGTGATGCGGCGGCGGCGCGAGTGGTTCGAGCGGCACGTCGAGGCGCACCTGGTGCTGTGGTGGGTTCCCGCCGGACACCTCCCGACGGTGGACGAGGCGCTGGAGCGGCTGGCGGACCTGCGGGCGAACGGGCCCTCCCCGCGCGCGTTCACCTTCGCCTCCACCTACACCGCGGCAGAGGCCGCCGAACACCTCCAGGTCGTCCCGACCCCCTAGCGCCCGCCTCCCCGGGTGACACGAGACATGGCGATACCAGACGTAATGTCAAGGTGTGCGAAAAACCCGGCAGTTGCGGGGGAGCGGCTGCCATGCTCGACCCATGGTCATGGGGACGAGTACGGGGACGAGCGCGCCGGTCCCGGTGAGTCGCGCCCTGCCGGAAGCGGCGGCGCGCGCGGGGACCGTGGCGGAGCTGGGCAGCGTGCTCTCACGGCAGCTCGGCCGGGTCCTGCCGCACGACGGATACCTGCTCTCCGGGTTCGACCCCGTCACGGGCGCGCGGTGCTTCCTGGCCTGCGAGAACAGCTACAGCAGCGCAGCGCGCCGCCGGATGGACCGGGCGAACGCCCTCGGCAGGACCCGCCGACCCGTCGCCGACCTCCTGCACGGACCCTGCCCGGCCGTCGTGCTCGGCGCGGGCGCGCAGGACCCGGGCCCCGAGACGCTGCGCCTCCACGACCTCATGGCCGCCGACGACTACGGCAGCGAGCTGTGCATCGCCCTGTCCCGACGCGGCGTCGCGCGGGGCGCGTTGGTGCTGCTGCGCGAGCGGGGCTCCAGGCCGTTCTCCCCCGCGGAGGCCGTCCGCGCCGCCGAACTGGCGCAGCCGCTCGCCGCGGCCGTGACGCGGTACGTGGCGGACAAGCCGATGCGCCCCCGACAGCTCCACCTGCCACCGGCCATCGTCGTCATCGGCAAGAACGACGAGATCGCCGGGGCGACCTCGGCAGGACGCGACGCGCTGCGCGGAATCCTGCCCGGCGTCTACCCCGCCGCCGACCAGGAGCTGTTCAGCTTCATCTGGCACATCACCTACACCGTCCGCCGCACCGGAACGCCCGCGATCACCCGCGCCCCCACTCCGCTGGGATGGTTCTCGCTGCAGGCACACCCGCTCGACGGCGCGATGACAGGCGACGTCGTGGTCACGCTGCAGCCCGCCCCGGCCGCCGAACTGCTGCCCGCGCTCACCCACTGGTACGGCATCACCGCCAGGGAGCGGATGGTCGTCGAGGGAGCGCTGCAGGGGCAGGCCAACAAACAGATCGCCCGCCGACTCGACCTGTCACCGCACACGGTGAACGACCACTTCAAGGCGGTCTACCGCAAGACCGGCGTGACCAGCAGGGAGGAGCTCATCGCCTGCCTGTGAGGTCGACGGGAGCGATAGCTTGACCGCCATGTACGAAACGATTGACGCCACTTGGCCCCCCGCACCGATAAAAACCAAGCGACTCGTGCTCCGAGAGTCCGAGGGCCGCGACCGCGCTGCATTCATCGAGCTGAGCACCTCACCGGAGGTGCACACGTACCTGGGCGGCCCCCAACCACGTGAAGAGTGCGAGCGCGCCGTGCCCGAGACGCCCGGGAGGCGCCCCGGCCTCTTCGTGGTCGAGCTCGACGGCTCGATGATCGGCACCATCGAGCTCAAGCGACGCGCCGCGGAGCACCGGAGCCGGATCCGTCCGGACGCCGGGGAAGCCGAACTCGGCTATCTATTCCTGCCGCAGGCATGGGGGCACGGGTACGCCGCGGAGGCGTGCGCGGCGGCACTCGGCTGGTTCGCCGACGAGCTTCCCGGCGAGCCGCTCGTCCTCTGCACCCAGACCGCCAACGCCCGCTCGATGCGCCTCGCGGCGAAGTTGGGGTTCACCGAGGTGCGACGGTACGAGGCGTGGGGCGCCGCACAGTGGATGGGCAGATGGTCTCCGGCCGTGCCGTCCGCCAGCCGACGCCGGTCGCCTCACGTCGATGGCCCCTCCGACTCCGCGTAGATCACCAGCGTCTGCTCCGGGTGCCCGGCCACGTGGAACGCGGTGTAGGCGTACGTGATCACACCGCGCCCCGGCGGCCTCAGCCTCTTGTGCCCGCCCCTGCGCTGCTCGACGTCGAACCGCGGCCACCACGACCGCACTTCGGGGCTGCCGTCGTGGAGATCCGCCACGAGCCGCGCGTACCGGGGGTCCCCGGGATGGGCACCGGCCAGTGTGCGGACCCGGGCGAGCAGGCCCTGTGCCTCGGGTTCCCAGTCGACCAGGACCTCCTTGGCCACGGGTTCCAGGAAGACCCAGCGCGCGAAGTTGGGCGGCCGGTCCGCGGCACTGCTCAGGTGGGGGAACAGGTACTCGGCGGCCTGGTTGTGGCTCAGTACGTCGTAGGTGCCGTCGATGACGTACGCAGGGTGCGGCTGGAGGAGCAGCGGGACGGCCGCGATCTCGGCCGTGAGGGATTCCGGCTCCGGTGCCCCCGCCTTGGGGGCGCGTCCGGCGAGCCGGAGCAGGTGGTCGTGTTCGTGCGGGGCGAGGCGCAGGGTGTCGGCGAGCGCGTCGAGGACCTGGTCCGAGACCCGGATGTCCCGGCCCTGTTCGAGGTACGTGTACCAAGTGGCGCTCATCCCGGCGAGCAGGGCCAGCTCCTCCCGCCGCAGGCCCGGCGTGCGGCGCCGCCGCGTCGACGGCAGGCCCACCTCGCGGGGTGTGATGCGCTCCCTGCGGCTGCGCAGGAACGCACCCAGCTCGGCGCGCCGATCCTGCGTCTCTGCCATGACTACCACCTTTGATTCCAGAATAAGTCGGCTCTGGATACCAGATTAAGTGCACTCCAGACTGTCGGTGAACGGCATGCAGGAACAGCACGACGGAGGAGCACAGCGCATGACAGGCATCAGCGGCAAGGTCGTGGCCATCACCGGAGCGAGCAGCGGCATCGGCGAGGCCACCGCACTGCTGCTCGCGGAACGGGGTGCGCGGCTCGTCCTCGGCGCGCGCCGCACCGAACGGCTCGAGGCACTGGCCGAAAGGATCGTGCGGGCGGGAGGCGAAGCCGTCCACCTGCGCACGGATGTGACGCGCGGCGATGATCTGCGTGCCCTGGTCGCGCTCGCGGAGGAGCGCTTCGGCCGCCTCGACGTGCTGGTGAGCAATGCGGGAGTGGGCACCATCTCGCTCCTGGACGATCTGCGCACCGACGAGTGGGACCACATGGTCGACGTCAACATCAAGGGCCTGCTGCACGGCATCGGCGCGGCACTCCCGGTCTTCCGCGCCCAGGGCAGCGGCCAGTTCATCGTGACCGCGTCCACCGCGGGGTACCGCATCGTCCCGGCGATGGCCGTGTACGCGGGGACGAAGGTCGCGATACGGGCCATCTGCGAGGGGCTGCGCCAAGAGGCCGGACCCACGCTGCGGGTGACCACCGTCTCGCCGGGGGTGACGGACACCGACTTCGCCGACGCGTCGACCAACGACAGGGTCCGTGCGGACGTCTCGCGGATGCGCGACGAGTTCGCCATCCCGCCCGTCTCGATCGCGCGGGCCATCGCGTTCGCCGTCGAACAGCCCGCCGACGTGGACGTCAACGAGATCGTCGTCCGCCCGACCGCGCAGAGCTGACCCACGCCCGCCGTCCGCGGGTCAGGGCAGCGGCGGCGACGAGCCCGGCTCGACCAGCCCGCTCTGGTAGGCCGCGGCGACCGCCTGGGCCCTGTCCCGCATGCCGAGCTTCAGGAGGATCCGCCCGATGTGGGTCTTGACCGTCGCCTCCCCGATGAAGAGATGAGCGGCGATCTCGGCATTGGAGAGCCCGTGCGCGACCAGGACCAGAACCTCGCGCTCCCGGCAGGTCAGCGCTGCCAGCTCCGCGGGAGCGGGCCTGCTCCTCTCCGGCCGGGCGGCGAACTCGGCCAGCATGTCGGCGATCACCGCGGGATCCAGCCAGCCGTCCCCGTCGGCGAGCGCCCGGACCGCGCTCACCAGCTCACCGGGGGCCGCGTCCTTGAGCAGAAAACCGGAGGCCCCGGCACGCAACGCCCGGTAGACGGCCTCGCTGACGTTGTACGTCGTCAGCACGAGCACCCGCGTCTCGCCGGGGAAGGCGTCGGCGGTGATCTGCCGGGTCGCCTCCACTCCGTCCGTGCCGGGCATCCGTACGTCCATGACGGCGACGGTGGGACGCAGCCCGGCGGCGAGGGCCACGGCCTCGGCGCCGTCGGCCGCCTCGCCCACCACCTCGATGCCGTCCTCGCCGGTGAGCAGCATGGCGAGCGCGGACCGCACCATCGCCTGATCGTCCGCGATCAGTACCCGGATCATGACGCGACCTCCTGCCGGTCATGCTCCTCCGTCGGCAGGGTGGCGGCGACACGGAAGCCGCCGTCCCCGTTCGGATCGGCGTCGAACGTGCCGCCGCACACGGCCACCCGTTCGCGCAGGCCCAGACGTGGGGGAGCGCGAAGTTCGAGAAGAGAAAGAGGTCGGGCAGCAGCAGGGCGGCGGCCAGCACCGAGTCCTGGACGGCGGGCGTCGCCCGGTACAGCCTCCCGAGGACGGCTCCGGGTCCGGTCATCACGGTCCGGTCGGTGGGTGTGGCTCGTCGGGGCGCGGCGGGTGGGGCAGACAGGTGCGGATGACCCGGCAGGGACCGGCCGCGAGCGCATCGATCCGGTCCTCGCTCATGCCGGTCAGGGCGGCCTTCCTGGGCCGGGCAGGCTCCGGGGAGTCGTAGCCGAGCTCGCGCATCGCCGCCCACAGGTCGCCGTCCTCGGCGAGCAGCGCCTCGGCCAGCCGTTGCTGTGTGGCGGGCTCGGCGCGCACCGTATAGCGCGAGCGCCCGGTCAGTCGCACGACGCTGGCCAGCACGTCCGACGAGGACTCGCCCTCGCCGTTCTCGAGGTGCTCCACGTCGGCCACCCCGATCCGCTCCACCGGCCCGCTTCCCTCGGGCACCGGCGCGATCACGGCGAACAGCGCCCCCGGCGGCTCGACGAGGAGGGGCGGCGGATCGGGGACGAGGAGCACGTCCCGGTCCACGAGGAGCGCCCTGGCGCCGATCGGTTCGAGGGTGACGTCCGCGGCCGTGACCAGCGCGGTCGACTCATCCATGGGGTCGCTCGAGTCGCTCATGGGTCCATGAAACGTGCTCGTCCCGGCGCAGAAACGTACACCCTGGGTCGTACACCAGTATTCCACTCCAGAGTGGACGCGACGGTAGCCGTGATGCGCGCATTCTCATGGGTGTCGGAAACCCGTCCGACGAGGAGAAGGACCTGGGAGACAGAGATGGGATACCAGGTCAAGTTCTACCAACTGCGGTGCATCGAGACCCAGGACGGCAGCGAGGACGAGACGTGGGTGGACTTCCGCGGCGGGCGCGTCTGGGGCCGCGGAGACATCAACAAGGGCGACGTCAGCAACGTCAACAACGGGCCGTTCACGCTGTCCAACAGCGCGGCCGACGTCGTCTCCGTGTGGGAGGAGGACACCCTCGACCCGAACGACCACCTGGGTGACTTCCACATCAGCCCCGCCGTCTCGGGCCGCGGTGAGCAGGTCGCCGAGTTCCGCGGCGACGGTGCCCACTACACGCTCACCTACGAGGTGCGGCCGGACAATTGGTAGTCCCGCCCGCCGCACGAAAAGCGCGCCGCCGAAAGGGAAGATCGGCGGCGCGCCTGCTCGTGCCGTATGAGCCTGGGCGAGCTCTCTACGGCGCGGGGTGCCTGGTCAGTCGTTGACGCAGGTGTTGCCGAAGGCCGGGTTGAGCAGGCCGATGATGTCCACGGTGTTGCCACAGGCGTTGACCGGGATGTGGATCGGCACCTGGACGGCGTTGCCCGAGATGACACCCGGCGAGTTCTGGGCCGCGCCCTGGGCGCCGGCGTCGGCCGTGGCCAGGCCCGCCGCACCCATCACCAGGGCGCCGGTGCCCAGGACCACGCTCAGCGTCTTCTTCGTTGCGGACATGGTGGTTCTCCTTGCAGTTGAATGAAGCCGAAGGCGCCCGGTCAGGTCACCACACGCCGTGCGAGACCGGAGCAGCACCACTCTGGGCGCCCGCCGTGATCAACGCCCGCCCCGGCGGCCGGACACGCGTTCTCGCCCGTTTGCCGCAACGACGGGCGCACACGAAAGCGGCTCCCGCTGTGAGCGGGAGCCGCTTTGAGGCGTCAGATGCGCGTCAGGCGCGCGTCGGGCCGGGCGTGCCGGGTGCGGCGTGTGGGGCGATCAACTGCCACCGGGAGGGGCGGTGGGTGGGGCTACTCACCGCCGGTGTCCCGGCACTCCACGTGGCCCCAGCCGTGTGCGTTCTTCGCGATCTTCTCTCCGGCCTCGTACGGCTTCTGGCAGTGACAGCGGCCGGGGTACTTGGCCTTGATGACGGCGCTCGAGCCCGCCTTCTTCGTGCGGCCGGTGGCCTTCTTGGGCGCGCGGTTCGCGGGGGCGGCAGTCATGCGCTCCGCCCGCGGCTCCGGGATCTCCGTCGCGCCGTGGGCCGTGCCCGCGGGCTGCTGGCTCGTCGCGGCGTCGCTGGCCGCGACGTCCGCGATCGCGTTGAGGTGGTCGCCGTCGACCTGGTGCGCCGCCACGTGCCGGAACGTCACCTGGCGGCCCTGCAGCAGCGCGTCGATGCGCACGACCAGTTCCTTGTTGGCGACCGGCTTCTTCGCCGCGGTCTGCCACCCGTTGCGCTTCCAGGAGGCGATCCACTTGGTGACCGCGTTCATCGCGTACTGACTGTCCATCCGTACCTCGATCGGCACGACAGGGTCGGTGGACTCCAGCAGCTCGGCCAGTGCGGTCAGCTCGGCCACGTTGTTCGTGGAGTGGCCGAGCGGACCGGCCTCCCAGCGCTGCGGGTGACCCTCCGAGTCGGCGACCACCCAGGCCCAGGCCGCGGGCCCGGGGTTCTTCTTCGCCGCACCGTCGCAGGCGGCAATGATCAAGTCAGACATCCCCCGATGGTTTCATCCTGCGCCCGCCACCGGGACACGCAGGTCCCTCCACACGGGACCTTCCTCACGTGAGTCGCTTCAGAGCATGATGAGCAGGCGCGTATTCGGCTTCAGTTTCCTGTTCACCGAACGGCTCTGCACGTATACCTCCAGCTTGGGATTGTTCCCCGCCTTCACGGATACGGTTCCGTGAATACCCGTACCGAAGAGGAGACTGCGCGCCGCGTCCCCCGTATAAGCCCGGTCGGTGTCCTTCTCGACCACGATGACTTCCTTGTTCTGCTGAACCTGCGCCCGGGCACCCAGCTGGTAGTAACAAGCACCCCTTTCGTACGCGACGCCCGGGTGTGAATTGACGAAGGGGCGGATCTCGACCTCCTTGTCGACCTTCAGGAGGCGGTATTTGTCGGCCGGAATCGGTTCGAGGTTCGCCCGCACCTCATCCACCGATATGTCCTGTCCGACGGCGAACAGGTTCTTCGTGCCGCGGACCCCCTGCTCCCTTCCCCGGAGGAAGCTGGTGGCGGCGGCGCGCACCGTGCCGATCGCGTCCTCGACGCCCTTCTGGGAGTCCGCGTCCCAGATGGCGATGTTCCCTGCCGGGAAGCCGTAGTTCTGCGCGGTGCGCTTGGCCAGCGAGTTCGGCACGAGGATCGCGGACGTCCAGTGGTCAGGAAGGCCGCCCATCTTCGCCGCGATCCGGTCGAGCCAGGGGCCCAGGACGGTCATGTCGCCGTCGTGGCGCCTGTCTCCGCCTGACGCGTTCTCCTCGCCGTCCGTCACCACGATCTGGAGGAAGCTGTGCTCGCCGTACTCCTCCCAGATGTGGCCCAGGTCGTCCAGGGACTTCAGCGAAGCCTCAATGAGCGCCGTCGCACCATTCTTCACCCTGTACAGCCCCTGCATGGACGGGAGGTGCTTCACATCCATGTCCCAGACCAGGTTCTCCACCCTGTGGTCGAAGGAATAGAGGCTGATCCGGGTCTCGTGGCCGAGGCTGTCCGACTCCGCCTTCAAGCCCGCCACGAACTCGTCCACAACACGAATGAGTTGGCTCTGGTGCGGCTGCATCGAGCCCGAACAGTCCACTACCAGTGCAACGTGATTGACCTTGTGCTGAATCCTGTTTGCGGACACGTTTGTGCTCCCCCTCCGACGTTCCCCGAGTGATGTATTCACTCTATGGGGAGGCACTGACAACGGCCTTTGACGCTCAATCACCCCGCCTCGTCCCCTCGTCCGTGCTGTGCCGAGTGCACGCCCACAGCGCGAGCCCGAGGCAGCTGAACGCCGCACCCAGCGCGCACACGGCACCCCAACCGCCCACCGTGTAGAGGGAGGTCGCGGCGATGGCACCGGTGGCGCTGCCGATCGAGTAGAAGACCATGTAGCCACCGATCAGCCGACTGCCCGCGTCCGGGTGCAGCGCGTAGATCAGGGTCTGGTTGGTGACATGGACCGCCTGGACGGCGAGGTCGAGCAGGATCACCCCGACTACCAGCGCCCCGAGAGAGCTGCGGGTGAAGGCCAGGGGCAGCCACGAGACGGTGAGCAGCGCCAGGGCGATGCCGGTGGTCCGGCGCGAGAGCCCGCGGTCGTTGAGGCGTCCCGCCACGGTCGCGGCCAGCGCACCCGCGGCACCGATCAGCCCGAACGCGCCGATCGCGCTGTGGGACAGGAAGTACGGAGCCTCGCTGAGCGGCAGCGCGACGCTGCTCCACAAGGTGCTGAAGGCGGCGAAGACCAGCAGGCCGAACAGGGCCCGCAGCCGCAGCAGCCGCTCCCGTGCGAACAGGGTGACCGTGGAGCGCAGGAGCTCCCCGTAGCGAAGAGCAGTCTGTGGAGTGGCGCTGTGGCGCGGCAGCACCCGGTGCAGGATCAGGGCGAGCAGGGCGGTGAGCGACGCGGAGGCGAGGTAGACGGACCGCCAGCCCGCGAGGTCGGCCAGCAGACCGGACGCGGTGCGGGCGAGCAGGATCCCGACGACCACACCGCTGGTGACCAGGCCGACGACCCGTCCGCGCCCGGCGGCAGGCGCCAGTGACGCGGCGAAGGCCACGAGTGTCTGCGTGACGACCGCGAGGAGTCCGGTGGCGGCCATGCCCGCGAGCAGCATCCCCGCCGTCCGGGCGGTGGCCACCACGGCCAGCGCGCCCACGAGGAGCAGCAACTGGGCCACGATGAGCCGTCTGCGGTCTGCCATGTCGCCCAGCGGTACGAGAAAGAAGAGCCCGAGTCCGTATCCGACGTGTGTGAGCGTGACCACGCTGCCGATCAGTGCGGGGCTCATGGCGAGGTCGTGGCCGATGGTCACCAGGAGCGGCTGGGAGAAGTAGACGTTGGCCACGGCTGCGCCGCAAGCGACGGCGAACAGGGTGATGACGGCGCGGGAGAGGGGGGACGGGGTGAGTCCGCCCCCGGCCCGTCGGGTCACAGCCTCGCTGTCGCAGTCCATGAGCATGCCTCCGCCTGTCCGTATCCGGAAACTGGTTGCATCTTGCTACCAGTGAAGGTGGCGACGGTAGCGCCGGTTGGTAGCATGTTGCAACCAGCGTGGGAGTGAAGGGTGGATGCCGTGGTGACCAGGACGCGTTTCGACGACAGTGAATGCCCCGTCGCCCGGTCGGTGGACGCGATCGGTGACTGGTGGTCCCTGCTGATCGTGCGGGACGCCTTCGACGGAAGCCGACGCTTCGGCGAGTTCCAGCGCAGCCTCGGCGTGGCGAAGAACATCCTCACCGCGCGCCTGCGGACGTTGGTGGAGGGCGGGGTCCTCGAATCCGTCCCGGCGTCGGACGGCAGCGCCTATCGCGAGTACGTCCTGACCCCCAAGGGCAAGGCGCTCTTCCCTGTCATCGTGGCGCTGCGGCAGTGGGGCGAGCAGAACTTCTTCGCCCCCGGCGAACCGCACTCACAGCTGGTCGACCGCCGACAGGGTCAGAGCCTCCGCACTCTGGAAGTGCTGTCCGCGGACGGGCGGCTGCTCAACTCCGACGACACAGCTGTGCACAAGGTCTCCGGCCGGTGATCCGAGCCGTCAACCAGGCGGCTGCGTAATGCCGTTGAGGATGAGATCGATCCCCGCGAGGAACTGCTCGCGGTCGAGACCTATCTGTACGACGCCGACACCCGCCACCCGGACACCGCGAAGGCGGTCGGCGGCGGGATGATGCTCGCGCCCGAGCCGGGAAAAGGGATTCAGGCCCACCGGGAGCGGGGCGACACCCTCCACGCCTACGTCGCGCTCACCGAGGCGCAGGAGTGGTTCACCGCCATCGACTTCGGCGATGCCGATGCGGCGGCCGCGCGCATCGCCCGGGAGTTCCAGGGCTGGGCGCCCGAGCTGACGACGCTGATCACCGGCACCGACACGCCGCCGGTCCTGCGCCTGCTGCACGCCCTGCCGACCGGGCACCGCTGGGAGAGCGGGTGCCGGGCGTGACCCTGCTCGGCGACGCGGCCCACCTCTCGATCCCCAACGGCGAGGGAGCCAACCTCGCCATGCTCGACGGCGCCGAGCTGGGCCAGGCCCTTGCCGCACACCCCGGCGACATCGAGGCCGCGCTCACCACCTACGAACAGGCCATGTTCCCGCGCGGCGCCGAAGCCGCCAGGGACGGCATCCAGCTCCACAATTTCCTCTTCGGCGACACCGCGCCCCACGGCCTGGTCGCTGCGTTCATCGAAGGCGGGGAGGTCTCATGCTCCCGCGAGTCTGCGACACGCGCTCTGTGCAGTAGCTCCGTGCAGTAGGGGAAGCAGCAGGGGAATTCGGTTGGCGTTGCGCTGTGTTGGGCCGACAGTCGGCCCGTCACCCCGCCCCGCCCCACGACACGCCAGGAGCCCCTCCCATGCCAGAGCTCGAGATCGACGCCGTCGTGTTCGACGTCCTCGGCACGCTCGTCGACGAACCCGCCGGGATCCGCGCCGGAATCCGTACACTCGCCCCCTCGCTCGACGAGTCCGAGGTCGAGCAGCTCCTGTCGCTGTGGCAGGAACACATCGAGCGCGAGCAGCGGAACATGGTCGAGGGTGCCCGGCCCTACCGCGCCAGCGACGTCCTCGACCTGGAGGCCGCCCGGCTCGTCGCCGACGCCGTGGGCGTCGAGGACGCGAACGCGGTGGCGACGCTGGCTCCGGCAGGTCGAAGGCTCTCTCCCTGGCCCGACACGTTGGCCGGGCTCTCACGGCTCGCCGAACGGTTTCCGCTGCTGGGGCTCTCCAACGCGAGCAGATCGGCGCTGCTCGAGCTCAACGCGTACGCAGGACTGCGCTGGCACCAGGCGCTGTCCGCCGAGGACGCCCGGTCCTACAAGCCCGACCCGGCGGTCTACCAACTGGCCGTCGCCGTCTCCGGACGTCCTCCGGAGCGGCTGCTGATGGTCGCCGCCCACGCCTGGGACCTGCGCGCCGCACAACAGCTCGGCCTGCGCACCGCCTACGTCGCACGCCCCGTGGGCGATCCGCCCGCCCCCTCGGACACGTTCGACCTCCACGCCGACGGTTTGGCCGACCTGATCGAGCAACTCGAACGCGCCCGGGGATAGCGAGGGCTTCCGTCAGCGGGCGAGCAGATCGCGGATCGCACCGCCGACCACGGTCGGCTCCTCCTCCGCCATGAAGTGGCCGCAGTCCACGGTCCCGTGCCGCAGGTCGGGGGCCCAGGCGCGCCACAGCGCGGCGGCGTCGAAGCCGAGAGCCGATCCCCAGTCCTGCTGGAGCACGGACACCGGCATGGTGAGACGGTTGCCCGCCTCCCGGTCGGCCTGGTCGTGCTGCACGTCGATGTGGGCGGAGGCACGGTAGTCGGCGACGATGGACGGCACGGCTTCGCGGGACGCCTTGAGATAGGCGGCGCGTACGTCGGCGGGAATCGCCTCGGGATCGCGCGTCCAGACGTCGAGGAAGTGGCCGAAGAACGCGTCCGGGGCGGCGCCGATCAACTCCTCAGCCAGGCCAGGCGGTTGGGCCATCAGGTACAGGTGGAAGCCGACGGCGGCCGTGGTGCCGTGCATGACGTCCCACATGTCGAGGGTCGGCAGCACGTCGAGGGAGAGAAGGTGCGTGACCGCCTCCGGGTGGTCGAGACCGGCCCGTACGGCGACGAGGGCGCCACGGTCGTGCCCGGCCAGGGCGAACCGGTCGTGGCCGAGGGCGCGGGCGAGCGCGACGACGTCGGCCGCCATCGTGCGCTTGGAGTACGTTGTTCCGTCGAGGTCGGCGGGCTTGTCGCTGGCGCCGTACCCGCGCAGGTCCGGGCAGATCACGGTGTGCTCTCTGGCGAGGTCGGCCGCGACGTGCCGCCACATGAGGTGCGTCTGCGGGAAGCCGTGCAGCAGCACGATGGGGCTGCCCGAGCCACCGACGGCGACGTGGAGACGTACGCCGTCCGCGACAGGGACGTGCTGGTGATCGAAGCCGGGGACGGTCGGTGTCATGGTGAGTTCTCCGGGAGGATGGGGCGAGGCCGCCAGCGGCGGACGTCTTCAGCCTGCCGCCGGTGAATCAGCAAGCGATCAGTGAACGGACGGCACGCCATCAGAGAGCGAAAGACAAGCCTCCGGTGGGCGACGGATACGGAGAGCGCGGTGGAGCGCACGTGTCGGGCATGACGGGATCGGCGGGGTCGGCGGGGTCGGCGGGTGCGACGGCAACGGAGCAGGTCCGCTTCGGCGTCCTAGGCCCCGTGGCGGCCTGGAACTCCGACGGCCCGCTCGCCCTCGCGGGCCCGCGGCAGAGGGCAGTCCTGGCCCGTCTCATCGTCGCCCGCCGCCACGTCGTGCCCGTCCCGCGCCTCATCGACGACCTGTGGGAGGACCCGCCGGAACGCGCCCTGGGTACGGTCCGGACGTTCGTCGCCGCCCTGCGCAAGGTCCTGGAACCCGACCGGCCCCGCCGCACTCCCGCCCGCCTCCTCGTGACCGAGGGCCCCGGGTACGTGCTGCGGGCCGCGCCGGACGCCGTGGACGCCTGGCGCTTCGAGACCGCCGTGAGCGAGGCCCGGCAGCTGCCGCCGCAGGACGCGCTGCACCGGCTCGACGAGGCACTGGGGTGGTGGCGGGGTCCTGCCTACGCCGAGTTCGCGGACGAGGAATGGGCGCGCACGGAGCGTTCCCGGCTCGCCGAACTGCGGGCGCTGGCCGTCGAGCGGCGCGCCGAGGCAGCGCTGGCGCTCGGCGCCGCCGCCGACGTCGTGCCCGACCTCGACGCGCACGTGACCCGCCACCCGTGGCGCGAGGACGCCTGGCGGCTGCTGTCCCTCGCGCTGTACCGGACCGGCCGACAGGGCGACGCGCTCGCGACGCTGCGCCGCGCCCGCGCCACGCTCGCCGACGAGCTGGGACTCGACCCGGGCCCCGCCCTGCGCCGCCTGGAGGCGGACATCCTCGCGCAGGACGCCGACCTGGACCTGGCCGGAGGGCCCCATCCGGCGACCACCATGACGCCCCCGCCGTCCGGCCCCGCCGCGACGGCGTCCCGGCTCTGGAGCGAGGCGGCCGCATCGTACGACCGCACCGTCGAGGCCGGAGCCCGCGCCCGCCTGGAGTCGACCGTCGGCCTGGTCCGCAGCCTCGCCGTGACCGGCGCCGGGGGACTGGAGGCGGCCCGGCGCCACCGCATGGCGACCGTCGAGGCGGCCGAGGAGTTCGGCGACACGGAGCTGACCGCCCGCGTCATCGGCGCCTTCGACGTCCCCGCGATCTGGCCGCGCAGCGACGACTCGGAGCTGGCCCGCCAGATCGTCGCGGCCGCGGAACGGACCCTCGCGCACCTGCCGGAGGACGCGTCCGACGCGACGCGCTGCCGTCTCCTCGCCACCGTCGCGGTGGAGACGCGCGGCGCCAGGACACCGCGCGGGCCGGAAGCCGCGCGCGAGGCGGAGCGGCTCGCCCGGCACCTCGACGACCCCGCGCTGCTCGCGTTCGCGCTCAACGGGACGTTCATGCAGTCCTTCACCCGCGCGGGCCTTGCCCCACGGCGCGACGCCATCGGCGCCGAGCTCGTCGAACTCTGCGCCCGGCACGGCCTGGTGACCTTCGAAGTGCTCGGCCACCTCATCCGCCTGCAGGCACGCGCCGCGCTCGGCGACTTTCCGGGGGCCGACGCGCACGCGGCGGCCGCGACACGGCTCTCGGAGCGTCACGAACTGCCGTTGGTGGGCGTCTTCACGCGGTGGTACGAGGCTCTGCGACTGGCGGTCTCCGGGGAAGCGGACCGCGCCGAGACCGCCACGCGCGTCGCGGCGGCACACCTGGACGAGGCCGGAATGCCGGGGATGCGAACCGGCCTTCTGCCGCTGGCACTGGTGACCCTGCGCTTGGCGCACCTGCGTCCCCCCGACGTCGACCTGACGGTGGACTGGGGCCCGTACCATCCCTGGGCCGAGGCGCTGGCCCTCGCGGAGACGGGGCGCCACGCCCAGGCGCGTGCGGCGCTGCGGGCCCTCCCCGAACCGCCGCCGGACCTGCTCTACGAGGCGTTGTGCTGCGTGGAGGCGGAGGCGGCCCTGCGGTCGGGCGACCGGCCCGGTCTGGAGCGGGTGCGCGCCCGACTGCTGCCCGCCGCCGGACAGTTGGCCGGTGCGGGGAGCGGGGTGCTCACCGCAGGGCCCGTGGACCGCTGGCTTGCCCGCATCGCGGAAGCCCTCGCGTGACGACGGGGTGCGAAGCGGTGATCGGGAAATGCTTCTGCCGAGCTGGGGAAAATGCTTTTGCCGAGCCGGGCCCCTGGTACCGACACTGATCCCATGAACAGGGCGACGAGGGAACCACTGCCGGGAGGCGGGCTGGTCCTGACCGTGCCGGATGCCGTACCGCATGCCGCGACGGGCGCGCCCCCAAGACAGTCACCCCCGTCACTGCCAGCACTGCGCTTCGAGTGGACCACGAGCCGCCGCTGGACCCTGCTGCAGGGCGAACGGCCACTGATCAGGGCCCGGTCGGAGGGCGACGGATGCTGCCGCGACCTCCACCTGCACCGCCTGCCTGGACACCGCTCCCCGCTGCCGCCCCTGCCCGCCGCGATGATGCGGGCCGGGGGCGACTGGACCCACCGGTACGCGCGCTGGTTGGAGGATGCGCAGGGATACGGCCCCCTCCACCACGGACGCTGGCGGCTGTCCCCGCGCACCACGTTCGCTCCCGGCATCTGGAGCTGCGACCTCGTCCAGGACTGGCCCGACGCCACTCTCGAAATGCTCTGCGGGGGAGGGTGGCACGGTGTCCTGCCGCTGCGCCCGCTCCCGGCGCAGGACGCCCCACGCGTCAAGGCCCAGCGCAAGCACGTCCGTGAGGGCACCCTCGCGCCCGTACTGCTGTGGTGGGTGTCCCACCTGGACGGCTGGCTGCTCCTCGACGGTCACGACCGGGCGGCGGCCGCGCTGGCAGAGGGCACGCCACCGCCCTGCGTGGAACTGGTCCGCGTACCGGACGAGGCCGACTGGCGGGCGACCGCGGAGCAGGTCACGGAGGCACACGAGGAAGTGATGGCGCGCCTGGCCAGGCACCCCGCGAGTCCGCACACGGCCCGCCAACGGCAGGCCATGGAACGGGGCTACGCCGACGTCATCTCCACCCTCCCGTACGACGCGGAAGGCACCCCGATCTACGCACACGAGCGCACGCCGGACGCGTGATGTCTGCCGACTTCTGACACGGGGGGTGATGGGGGCGCTCACGCGCGCGTGGCACCGTGCCGGGAGCCGGTATCTCGCCTAGAACACCCTCATGTGCCACTACTGCGGTTGCCGAGAGGTCCCTCTGATCAAGGAGTTCATCGCCGAGCACGAGCGCGTGACCAATGCCGCGGGGGATGCGGTCCGCGCGCTGGAGAGGGGTGACACGGACCGGGCGCGCGTACTCGTGGACGAGATGGCCCGCGAACTGCACGCGCACTGGCGGGGCGAGGAGAACGGCCTCTTCACGGTGATGCGCGAGGATCCCGAGTACGCGGACTACATCGCGAACCTGGAGCTCGAACACCGCGAGCTGGCCGCCCTGTTGCCCGCCCTCGACCTGTCGGACCCTGGCGACGTACGCACCCTCGTCGAAGCCGTCGACGAGCTGCATCTGCACATCGCTAAGGAGGAGGACGGCCTCTTCCCGGCCTCGCTCACCGCGCTCGACGGCGACGACTGGAACCTCTCCATGGCGGCTTGGCGCGAGGCGCACCCCGCGCAGGGGGGTGTTTAGCGCACTGGCGGTTCACCGACCCCATCAGCTCATTTACCCGTACATACATGCGAGTCGAGGTATAGATTGCGGATCGCGACATGCGCGATCAAGGGGTGGGTGGGAATGACGGACGGTGCTGCATTCTCGGTGAGCGGGTGGCGCAACCGGGAGGTGGAAATGCCTCCGCGGAACGCGCGCGACGCGAAGATGCCGACGGTGATGGACTTTCGGGGCGGCTGGTTCACCTCTCAGTACCACCTGCACGCGCTGGATCGAGGGCCGGACCACGAGTCCGTCGGCCCGTGCCTGGCGACCATCATGGGACTGGGGCCCAACCGCTTCGTCCTGCCCGCCCGCTACAACAGTTTCCGCATCCGCCGGTTCAGCACCAGGGGAAACTCCGTCACACACGGGTCGTGGCACCTGCGCGAGCTGCGCCTCGATGAGCTGACGCAGCTCAGCGGGGAGGTCACCGGCAAACACGGGGACCTTTTGAACTATTCGGGCGGGACGGCGAGGCTGAGTTTCGAGTGGACGAGCGGTGACGGCGGAGAACTCAGTTTCCGGACCCTCACCGACTCCGGGCAGGAGCAAAGGCTGACGGAGGGGCAGGCTCTGCGGGGGACCGTCACGTTGCCGTCCGAAGGGCTGCTGCAGATCAGGGGTACGGCCGGTGGCGGCTGACCCTGCAGCCGGAGAACAGCTAGGCGAACTTCGCGACGGCCGCCGGAGTGACGGGCGTGAAGAAGTTGACGAGGTTGCCGTCGGGGTCGCGGAGCAGCAGGGAGCGGTTGCCCCAGGGCATGGTGGTCGGTCCGCTGACGAAGTCGGTGATCCAGGCGGACAGGTTCTCGTGCACGCGGTCGACGTCGTCGACGAGGTACTCGATGATCACGCTCTGATTGGCGGCCGGGCGCGCGGAGCCGGGCGCGAACAGCGGGACGGTGCGCGTGCCTGCTATCGCCAGGGCGGCGGTCGGGGTCCTGAGTTCGGCGAAGTCCTCGGTGGCCCAGGCGGCCTGCGCGCCGGTGGCCTTCTCGTAGAACTCGACGAGGCGGGCGACGTCGCCGGTGATGATGCGGACGGAGACGAAGTTCGTGGATTCCTTGGTGCTCATGCTCTTCTCCTTGGCTGCTGCGGTCGGTGTGCACCACACGCTAGGACAAATAGTGGACAGAATCGGTCCTCTATTGGCGTTAGGGTGCAAACATGTCTCGACCCGTCGGCCGCGTGCTCACACTCCTGGAACTGCTGCAGTCGGGCGGCACCCGCACGGTGGCCGAACTGGCCGACCGGCTCGGGGTCGACGGGCGGACCGTGCGGCGCTACGTGGATCAGCTGGTCGACCTCGACGTGCCGGTCGAGTCGGTGCGCGGCCGCTACGGCGGATACCGGCTCGCCCCCGGCACGGCGCTGCCCCCGCTGATGTTCGGCGACGACGAGGCGCTCGCCGTGCTGCTCGGTCTGGTCGCGGGGCGCCGGGCGGGGCTCACTCCTGGGGACACGGCGAGCGAGACCGCGGCGGCCAAGATCCGGCGGGTGCTGCCCGCCCGTCTCGCCCGCCGACTCGACACGGTCCTGGACTCCCTGGCCTTCACCGGCGAACCGGGCGTGTTCGCCGCACCGGACGCGGAGGTCCTGCTCGCTCTCGCCGACGCGGTACGCCATCGTCGGCCGGTCTCGCTCCGGTACACGGACCGCAAGGACCGGCGCAGTGACCGCACGTTCCACGCGTACGGCCTCGTCGCGCATGCGGGCCGGTGGTACGTGACGGGACTCGATCCGGAGATCGAGGAGGACCGGACGTTCCGGCTCGACCGCATCGCGACCGTGCGGCCCCTGCCCGGCTCGTTCGAGGTGTTGGACGGGCTCGATCCGGCGGACCGTGTTCTGACGGGGTTCGCCGACGCCGCCTACCGGTACGAGGTGACGTTGCGGATCCAGGGGACCGTCGAACAGGTCCGCGCCCGGCTTCCAGTCAGCGTCGCGAGGCTGGAGGAGTGCGTCACCGCGGAGGGCGAGGACGGTGAACCCTGGCTGCGCGCCGAAGTGCGGGCGGAGCGGCTCGACTGGCTGCCTCCGCTGCTCGCCTCGCTCGACAGGCCCTTCGTCATCGAACGCCCCGACGAACTGCGCGACCTCGTCGCCGAGTTCGCCGACCGTCTCGCTTCCTTCGCCCGCCGGGCCTGAGTGCGGGCAGGGGTGTCAGGACCCCGCGCGTGTCGGCGGGACCGGTGCCAGACGGTACGCAGCTCCGTCGCCGTCGGAGACCACGTGGCCGGACGTCGGGTCGGGGAAGTGGGTGCCGAGGAGCAGCGTCTCCGTACCGGCGAGCGAGGCGAGCAGGGCGCGGCGGGTGGCTTCGGACTGCGCGGGGTCGATGTCCACGCAGCTTCCGATGGCGGGGTGGGGGAGTTGTACGGGGTGGTGGAGCAGGTCGCCGGTGATCAGGGCTGATGCGTCGCCGCTGTTCACCTGGACGGCGATGTGGCCTGGGGTGTGACCGGGGGTGGGCACGAGACGCAGGCCGGGGGCGACCTCGGTGCCCTCGGCCGGGACGTCGACGAGGTCGAGCAGGCCCGCGTCCTCGACCGGATGCACGGAGTCGCGGAACATCTGCCGTCGCGGTTCGTCCATGTCGTATCCGGCCCAGAACTCCCGCTCGACGCGGGAGGTGACGTAGCGGGCGTTGGGGAAGGTGGGGAGCCAAGTGCCTTCCACCTCCCGGGTGTTCCAGCCGACGTGGTCCGTGTGCAGGTGGGTGAGGACGACGAGGTCGATCGAGTCCGGCGGGAAG
The DNA here is from genome assembly GCF_056437465.1 of Streptomyces sp. NPDC042371. NCBI lineage: Bacteria > Bacillati > Actinomycetota > Actinomycetes > Kitasatosporales > Streptomycetaceae > Streptomyces > Streptomyces sp. NPDC042371. Next base: position 296,694 of record NZ_JBWKAP010000009.1, read on the forward strand.
CCCGCGTCGGTGAGGCGCTGCAGATAGTCGGTGCTCAGGTCGTGCCAGGCCGGGTTCGCCCGCGTCTTGCCGTTGCCGATGCCGGTGTCGACGAGTACGCGCAGGGTGCCCACGGTGAGCGCGAAGCTGTGGCTGTCGAGGTGCAGGACGCCCGCGTCGTCGGCGAAGTCCGGGCGCAGCCAGTGGTGTGGGGCTGTCACGTCGGGCGTCGCGGAGGGGAGCAGCCAGGGGCCGGTCGCGGGCGGCAGCGGGATCTCGTCGATGCGGTGGACGGTGACGTCGCCGACGGCCCAGTGGGGGGTCGGGGTGGCGGTCTGGGTGGGTGAAGCGTGCGTCTGCATGGGGCGGTCCCTTCGGTGCTGGCGGGTCTAAAGCTAACCGTTTGCGTTAAGCGAGAGTAGGTCTTACGTTGTGGCTAACGCAAACGCTTAGCTTTTAGCGGTGCGAGGTGTTCGTACGCCCGCACCGCACCGCAGCGAAAGGGATCTCCATGTCCGACGCCCCACCGCAGCTCACGCCGCCGGAGGCCGCCCGGTGGGCCGCGCGCTCCGGACTTCCGCTGGCAGGCGACCGCAGTCAGGCGGTGGCAGCCACGGCCGACCACATCCACTCCGTCGTCGCCGTCCTGCGCGAACTGGACTTCGCCGACACTCCGCCCGCCGCCCACCGCGTGGCAGAGGAGGCGCACGATGCAGCCGTATGAGTTGTCCCTGGCCGCCGCCGCGGACGAGATCCGGGCGCGGCGACTGTCCCCCGTCGAGCTGGTGGACTCGGTGCTCGACCGGATCGCACGGACGGAACCCGGCCTCCAGGCCTACGTGACCGTGACGGCGGAGCGGGCGCGCGAGTCGGCACGCGCAGCCGCAACCGATCACCTGAAGGGTCCGCTCCATGGAATCCCCGTGGCGCTGAAGGACCTGATCGACGTCGCCGGTGTGGCGACCACGGCAAGCTCCCGGGTCCGGGCGGACCACCGCGCGGTCGCCGACAGCACGGTCGCCGCACGACTGGCCGCTGCCGGTACCGCCCTGGTGGGCAAGACCCATACGCACGAGTTCGCCTACGGACTGACCACGCCCCAGACCCGGAACGCCTGGGACCCGGACCGCGTGGCGGGCGGCTCCAGCGGCGGTTCGGCCGTCGCCGTGGCGGCGGCCGCGGCGACCTTCGCCCTGGGCACCGACACCGGAGGATCGATCCGCGTCCCGGCCGCGTTGAACGGTGTCGTCGGCCTCAAGCCCACGTACGGCCTCGTGCCCCGGCGCGGCGTGACGTCCCTGTCCTGGTCGCTGGACCACGTGGGCCCCCTGACGCGGACCGTCGAGGACGCCGCCCTGGTGATGTCCGTCCTCGCGGGCCACGACCCCCGTGACCCGGCCAGCCTTCCCACCCCGTCGTCCGTGGACTACCGGCCGCTCCCGGGCGCGGACCTGACGGGCGTGCGGGTCGGTGTCCCGCGCAACTACTACTTCGAGCACGTCGACCCCGAGGTGGAGGCGGCGGTGCGGAGTGCCATCGCCCAGCTCGAGGCGCTCGGCGCGACGCTCGTCGAAGTCGAGATTCCGATGGCCCGCTACGTCCAGGCCACGCAGTGGGGCCTGATGGTCCCCGAAGCCACCGCCTATCACGAGCGGACGCTGCGCTCGGCTCCCGAGCAGTACGGCGCCGACATCCGTGTCCTGCTGGAGGCGGGCGCGCTCATGTCCGCCGGGGACTATCTGCGGGCCCAGCGGGCCCGCACGCTCATGCGCCAGGCGTGGCTGCGCATGCTGGAGGAGGTCGACGTGGTCGCCGCCCCGACCGTTCCCGTCACCGCGGTGCGCTCGGACCAGGAGGTCATCGGCTGGCCCGACGGTACGAGCGAGAGCGTCTCCGACGCGTACGTCCGCCTGTCGGCCCCCGCGGACATCACCGGTGTCCCGGCGCTGTCCGTCCCGGTCGGGCACGACGGAGCGGGGATGCCCATCGGCATGCAGCTGCTCGGGCGGCCCCTCGCCGAGGCCATGGTGCTGCGGGTGGGGCACGCGTACGAGGAGACGGTGCCCGCGCGTGGACACGCTCCGGTCGCCGTGGCGTCGTAGGAACGGCTTTAAGGTGATCTCGTGAGTCGTAGACCGATGGCGCGCCCCGGCGGGCGCAGCGCCCGCGTCCAGGAGGCGGTGCACACCGCCGTGCGTGAACTCGCGGAGGAGGTGGGCCGCGACGCGCTGACGGTTCCCCTGATCGCGGCCCGCGCCGAAGTCACCCCCTCGACGGTCTACCGCCGCTGGGGCGATCTGCAGACGCTCCTGTCGGACGTGGCGGTCGAACGGCTGCGTCCCGAGGCGCCGCCGGAGGACCTCGGCGACCTCAGGACCGATCTGCAGGCCTGGGCCGAGCAGTTCCTCGACGAGATGGCGTCGCCCGCGGGCCGCGCGTACATCCGCGACGCCCTGCTCGGCGACCCGGACGGCAGCAACGCGGGCCAGTGCTCCGCGTACGCGGCCGAACAGATCGACGTCATCCTCGGCCGCGCGGGCGACCGCGGGGAGACCCGGCCCGGCGTCGAGACGGTGCTGGACCACGTCGTCGCACCGATGATGTACCGCATCCTGTTCCGCCCGTCAGGGCACGACGCGGCCTACGCGCGGTCGCTGGTGGCCGGAGTGCTCGACGCTCACTCGTCGCCGTAGCCGGGCCGGGCGCACGCCACGACGCCGTCCACCGCCACGAACCGCGCCGTCAGCGCGTCCCCGTCGCCGTGGCCCGCCAGGGCCAGCAGCACCTCGACGGTGTGTTCCGTGTCGCCGCCGTACGCACCGATGGGGCCGGTGGCGCTGAGGGTGCGTACTTCGGCGATGTCGAAACCGGCGCGCGTGCACTCCGCGAACAGGTCGTGCAGCAGGCCGGGGCGCTGCAGGTAGGTGATGCGGAAGTGCACGGGCACCGAGCGCAGCAGTGAGAGCCTGCGGGCCAGGGGTCTGATGGCGTACGCGACGAAGAAGTACGAGGCGGTGGCGAGCACCGCGAGCCAGGGCAGCCCGGCCGCCGCCGCCGAACCCACGGCGGCCGTCAGCCAGATGGTGGCCGCCGTGGTCAGGCCCTGTACGGACCCCCGCTGCACGAAGATGACTCCGGCGCCGATGAAGCCGAGCCCGGAGACGATCTGGGCGGCCACCCGTGACGGGTCGAGGGTGACGGTGCCCGCCTGCAGCACGTCGGTGAACCCGTACTTGCTGACCAGCGTGAACAGGGCGGAGCCCACGCCGACGATGGTGTAGGTCCGCAGGCCCGCGGCCTTCTGCCGGATCTCGCGCTCCAGGCCGATCGCGGCGGACAGGGCGAAGGCCACGGCGAACTCGGCCAGTTGCAACCAGCCCTGCCCACTGGGTTCCATCGCTCGCCCTCCGCGGTCCTGGCGGTGCCGTTCGTATCGGCGCGAACCGGCCATACTCCCGTTCGACCGGCGCCGCCGACTGCTGCCCCCGCCACCCTAGGCGAGGGCTCGTACGTACGTAATTACCCCCCTTCGCACATTGATGTACGTGTCCTCTATGGCGTCCCTCGGGTCGCAGATGTCACTCACGCACCACCGGTCTCATGGGCCTTGCCGGAGGCCGCGCCTCCTCTTGTGGTTGCGGCAGAAACTCGTCTCGTGCCGCCCTCGCCGCGCTTTTCGGTCAGTGGCTCCCGCGCCTTGTAGCTCGCTCGGAGCGCTGGCTACGATCCCGCTCTCATTTCACTTCCTACACATCTCTTCACAGCTGCTTCATGTTCATGGAGGAAATGCGTGGAGTCGTTTGCGCAGGCGGACACGCCGGACCACGGCGGATCCACCGCTTCCGGAGCTATCCCTTCCGGACCCAACACCACCGGACCTGCCTCTCACGAAGGCACCTCCGCCCGCGACTTCCGCCTCTTCTGGTGGGCCAACGCCGCCGACGCCCTCGGCACCCAGGCCTCCGGCGTCGTACTCCCGCTGCTGCTCCTCTCGCTCGGCCACTCCGCACAGACCGCCGGACTCGTCGCCGGGCTCTCCCTGGCCGCCGGAATCCTGCTCGGACCGCTCGCCGCCGTCCCCGCCGACCGCGGCGCCCGCAAGACGATCATGTTCTGGTCCGCCACCGTCTCGGCGCTCGCCATGGGCTCCGTCGCCCTGGTACTCGCCCTCGGACACCTCGAACTCCCGCACCTGCTCGGCGCCGTCCTCGTCGAGAGGTTCGCCACCGCCACCCACGACGCCGCCTCACGCGGCACGGTCGCCCTGGTCTGCCCGCCCGACGACCAGCCCCGCGCCGTCGCCCGGCTCGCCGCCGCCGACCAGGGCGCGCTCATCCTCGGGCCCGCCCTCGGCGGCGCCGCCTACCAGCTCTCGCGTGCGCTGCCCTTCGTGGCCGACGCCCTCTCGTACGCCGTCGCCGCCTGCTGCGTACGCGGCATGCGGGCCGAGCTGAAAGCCCCGGCGGAGCCCACCGGAGGCGGCCTGCTCCGCGAGGCCGCAGCGGGACTGCGCCTGGTGCGGCAGCAGCCGCTGCTCCGGCTCGTGCTGGTGTGGATCGCCCTCGTCAACGGCGTTGCCGTCGCGCTCTATTACGCCGCCGTCTTCGCGCTGGAACGCTCCGGCTCCGGCGCCCTCCCGCTGGGCGGCGTCCTCGCCGTCTCCGGCGCCGCGGGTCTCGCCGGTTCGCTCGCCGCGCCCCGGGTCGCCGTCCGGGTCGGCGCCGCCCGGGTCCTCGTCGCCGTGACCTGGCTGCTCGTACCGCTCACCGCGGCCCTCGCCACCGCCGCAGGACCCTGGACGTACGGCCTGCTGCTCGGCGCGGTCTGCCTGCTCGTGCCGCTGCCCGCCGTCGTCCTCCAGGCGCGCGCCCTCGTCGTGACGGAGCCCTCGCTGCAGGCGCGGGTCGGCGCGGTGCTCGCGACCGCGTCCGGCGGCACCGCGGCCCTCGCCCCCGTCCTCGCCGGACTGTTCGCGGACCGGGTGGGCACCGCCGCACCCGCACTGGGCTGCGCCGCCCTGCTGACCCTGCTCGCCGTGCACACCACGCGGCGGTCCGCCCTCGCGGAGGCCGCCGCATGAGCCGCTTCCAGGTCTACCGCGCCGCGCTGCCCGAAGTGTGCGCCGCCGATCCGCGCCGGATGGTCTTCACCGCCGACGCCGACGGCCGCTGCGAGGTCTACACCTGGGACACCGCGGCCCGCAGCTCCCGCAGGGTCACCGACCGGCCCGGCGGCACCCTGCACGGCGCCATCGACCGGGACGCACGGGTCTGGTGGTTCGCCGAGGACGCCAGGGGCGTCGGCCACTGGCGCCACCAGGCCTTCACGGGCGGCCCCGACCGGCCGGGGCTCACCGGCATCCCGGACGGCACCGCCCGCGGACTCGCCGTCATCGGCGGACCCATCGCCACGGTCGGCATCGGACTCGACGACAGCACCACGATCCGCATCGGCCCGCGCGGCGGCCCAGGTCGCGAGGTGATGCGCGTCGACGGCCCCGCCGCCCTCGCCGGACTCGCCCCCGGCGGCGATCTGCTGGCCCTCACCCGCACCGCGGACTCGCCCGCCGCCGTCACCGTGCTCACCCCCGCGGGCACCGTGGCCGCGGTCCTGCCCGGGGACGGCCCGCACGGCAGACTGTGGGCCCTCGGCTTCGCACCCGCGGGACCGCGCTCCACGCTCCTCCTCGTCCGCGAGCGCGAGGAGCGCTACCTGCTCGCCACCTGGGCCCCCGCAACCGGCACCGTCACCCACGACTGGTGCGCCTTCGACACCCAGATCACCGCCCGCTGGTACCCGGACGGCCGCTCCGTCCTGATCCGCCAGGACCGCCACGGCCGCTCCCTGCTGCACCGAGCCCACCTCGAAAGCCGCACCCTGGAACCCGTGCCCACGCCGCCCGGCACGCTCCTGGACGCGGCCCCGCGCCCCGGCGGCGACCTCCACACCCTCTGGACCGACACCACGCACCCCCCGACGATGACCTCGAGCACCGGCACCCCGCTGCCCCCGCTCGGCACCGTCGCGGGCCGCGTCCCCGGCACCGTGCAGGACATCCGCACACCGGGCCCCGACGGTCCCGTACACACCTTGCTGAGCCTCCCCGAGGACGGACCAGGCCCGTACCCCGCCGTGTTCCTCGTGCACGGCGGCCCCGCCGACCACGACAGGGACGCCTACGACGGCACCGTGCACTCGCTCGTCGCCTCCGGCTTCGCCGTCGCCCGGGTCAACTACCGCGGCTCCACCGGCTACGGACCCCGCTGGCAGCGCGCGTTCCGCGACGGCGTCGGCCACACCCAGGTCGCCGACCTCGCCGCCGTCCACGCCGACCTCGCCGCGCGCGGCCTGATCCGCCCGGACGCGACCGGACTGTGGGGCACCTCGTGGGGCGGCTACCTCGTCCTGCTCGCCCTCGGCACGCGGCCCGGCCTGTGGCGGGCAGGCGTCGCCGTGAAGCCCGTCGCCGACTACGCCGCCGCCCACGCATCGGGCACCGTGGCCCTGCGCGCCCTGGACGAGCGGCTGTTCGGCGGTACCCCCGACCAGGTGCCCGGGCGATACGCGCACAGCTCCCCGATCCGGTACGCCGCCCGCGTACGGGACCCGCTCCTCGTCGTCGCCGCCACGCACGACACCAAGTGCCCTGCGGACCAGGTCCGTTCCTACCTCGGCGCGCTCGACGCGGCCGGTGCCCGGCACGAGTCCCTGTGGCTGGACTCCGGGCACGACGGCTACGACGGCGGCGACCACATGGCCGTACTGCGCCGCGCGGTGCTCTTCCTCGACCGGGAGCTCCGCCCACCCAGACGCCCCGCTCCGAAAGGTGCGGGGTCGATGCACCACACAGTTCAGCACTGAATGAGTGGATCACCGAATCACTGAACGACCGAGAGGAGAGAGCCATGCAGAAGGACGTCATCCACAACGACCCGCTCGCGGAGGACGAGACGAACCGTAGGCCGAGTGTCGGCATCACGGTCACCGTCCCGTTCCGCAACGCCGAAGACGGCGAAGACACCGTCGAGGACTGATCCTCACCGGCCGGCTCCCGGGCACGTTCCCGGGGGCCGGCCGACCCACACCCCCGGAGGAGCGCCCGTGCGCGTACTGCTGGTCAACATGCCCTGGTCGCCCATCGACCTTCCTTCGCTCGCCCTGGGCATCCTCAAACGGAGCGTGGACGAGCGCGTTCCCGGCGCCACCGCCGAGGTGCTGCACGCCAACCTCGCCTTCACCGACTGGATCACCGAGCGCACCGAGTTCACCGGTGACGACTACGAGTACTACGCGCTCTCCTCGTACTTCATGGGCTGCGGCGACTGGGTCTTCTCCTCGGCCCTCTACGACGACCCGAACTGGCGGGACGAGGAGTTCACCGCCACGATGACCGGCAAGCTGAAGGCCGCGCGGATGAAGATGACGCGCGAACTCCACCGGATCGTCCCCGAGTTCGTCGAGATGATCGCCCGTCAGGTCGTGGCGAGCGAACCCGACGTCGTCGGCTTCACCTCCACCTTCCAGCAGAACACCGCCGCACTGGCCTGCGCCCGCCGCGTCAAGGAGCTCGCCCCGCACCTCGTGACCGTCATGGGCGGCGCCAACTGCGACGGCGAGCAGGGCGCCGCCGTGCACCGCAACTTCGCCTTCGTCGACCACGTCGTACGAGGCGAGGGCGAGGCCGCCTTCCCCGCGCTCCTCACCGCGCTCACGGAGAAGACGCCGCTCGACGACATCCCGGGGCTCTGCCACCGCGACGCCGCGGGCAAGAGCGTCGCCAACCCCATGGCCGCCAAGCCGCTGCCGCCCGCCGCGATCCTGCCGCCCGACTACAGCGGCTACTTCGAACGCCTCGCCGCGTCCGTGGCCCGCAACTGGGTGGAGCCCAAGCTCGTCGTCGAGGGCGCACGCGGCTGCTGGTGGGGCGAGAAGCACCACTGCACCTTCTGCGGGCTCAACGGCTCGTTCATGGAGTTCCGTTCCAAGAGCCCGGACACCTTCTACGACGAAATCATGGACCTGGCCCGCCGCCACCGCGTCCTGGACATGTACGTCGTCGACAACATCCTCGACATGCGCTACCTGACGACCGTACTGCCGCGCATCATCGACAGCGGCTACGACCTGCGCCTGCACATCGAGATCAAGGCCAACATGAAGCGCAGCCAGCTGCGCACCCTCGCCGAAGCGGGACTCATCTACGTCCAGCCCGGCATCGAGAGCCTCAACAGCCGGGTCCTCGACCTGATGGACAAGGGTGTGAGCGGCTGCCAGAACGTCCGGATGCTGCGCGACGGCGCCGAGACCGGACTCTCCGTCGCCTGGAACTACCTCCACGGCTTCCCCGGCGAGAGCGCCGAGGACTACGACCCCGTCATCGCGCAGATCCCCGCCCTCGAACACCTCGACCCGCCCGTCGACCTCTCGGCCCGCATCGCCATCGAGCGCTTCAGCCCCTACTTCGAACGCCCCGAACTCGGCTTCACCGGCCTGCGGCCCGAGGGGCACTACCGCTTCACCTACGACCTGCCCGAAGAAGAGCTGTACGGCATGGCGTACGTCTTCGAGGCCCCGGCCCGCGGCATCGACGAGCCCACCGTGAAAACGCTCAACGCGGCCCTCGCCGACTGGCGCAAGCACCACACCGACGCCCGTCTCACCCACGACGACCACGGCGACCGTATCGTCCTCGTCAGCCGTCGACGCACCTTCTCCTGGCACGCCATGGAGCTGACCGACCCCTTCGAGCTGGCCGTCTTCCGCCTCCTCGACCAGCCGCACAGCGTTCAGGCCCTCCTGCGGAAGGCCGCCGCACGGGTCCCCGCCCCGGCCCGCGACGAGACCCAAGTCCAGGAACTCCTCGACTCCTGGACGGCCCTCGGCATCGTCTTCACCGATGCGGGCCAGTACGTGCACATCGCTCCGGCCGCGGTCAACGAGGACCTGCTCCGCCTCGACTTCATGCGGCACATCCACGCGGCGGACGCCGACCCCGCGTCCGTTGCCCAGGACGGCACCGGCGTCCCCGAACCGGCCTGACCCACCCGACCCGGCCCGACCTGGAGGAGCAAGATGACCGCCACCCTCGCCACGCCGACACTCCTGGCCTGGCGCGACTACGACCCCGCCGCGTGCGAGTTGCCCGGCATGTTCCTCGGCGAGGTGCCGCTGCCGGGACCGCCCCGCGGCCAGGCCGAGCGCCTGTGGCAGCTCGGCGCGCGCCGGGTGCGGCTGCCCGCCCCCGTCGACCTCACCGCCACCGCGGACCCGTCCGCCGCCCTGCACGGACTCGGCCTCGTCCGGGACCTGACCGCGCGGGCCGTCATGGTGGAGTGGGAACTGCGCCTGGACCCGGCCGCGGAGGACACCTGGCGACTGCTCAGCCACCTCCAGCCGCCCGCCGCGCTGCTGGGCCCGGCAGGCGCCGAGGAGGCCCTGAACACCTGGCGGCGCGGCCACTACCTGTGCAAGTGCCTGTGGCGCAAAGGCCCCGGCTTCATCCAGATCCGCGACCGCCGCTGGGGCGAACTGCGCCGCTTCACCGCCGACGAACCCGAGTACGAGACGGTCATCGACCGCCTCGACCACGGCGCGCTCGCCGACAGCGTGCCGAAGGCCGTCCTGGAGGACTTCCGCGCCGAACAACTCGTCATGGACATCGGCCCGTACGCCTGGTGGCTCCCGTACCGCGTCAGCCGCTGGCTCCAGCAGTCGATCGCGATCTGAGGGGGGCGCGATCCGCAGGACGGCGGGGGAGGGAGTCGCGGACAGAAGCTGACCGCGTCGTCTGCGACTGTGGTGCTCGGCCGAGGGACGTGGCAGCGCAGCACGCCGCGTCCTGGCGCCGCGCCGAGCCGTGAGACCCCAGGAGCAGCCGCATGTCCGTGCACGCCACCTCGACCCGACCGGCCCCGGGGCCCGCCCACCGGACGGCCGACGAGTCCCCGGCGGTGGCCCGGTGACCGTCCTCGACGCCCGGACTTTGGGCCGCGCCACGCTCGCCCGGCAACTGCTCCTCGACCGCGCCGACATGCCCGCGCTGGACGCGGTCGCGCACCTCTGCGGGCTGCAGGCGCAGGAACCGCAGGAGCCGTTCGTCGGACTCTGGTCCAGGCTGCGGGCCTTCGAGCCGGAAGCCCTCTCCGACCTGCTCGTCGAGCGCCGTGTGGTGCGTACGCACCTCATGCGCCGCACGGTCCACCTCGTCACCGCCGACGACGTCCTCGCCTGGCGCACCCGGCACGACGCGATGCTCCGCCAGCGGGTGCTCGGGGTCTACCGCCGCGAGCTCGACGGCGTGGACCTCGACGAACTCGCCGCGGCGGGCCGGAAGACGATGGCCGACGGGGAGCCGCGCACCATGGCCGAGCTCACGAGGGCGGTCGCAGAGCGCTGGCCGGGGGTGGCGCCGCGCGCGCTGGGGGAGATGCTGATCGCCGCCCTGGTGCCGATGGTTCAGCTGCCGCCGCGGGGCCTGTGGCGCACCAAGGGCGGCGTACGCAACCTCCCGCTCGCCACCTGGCTGGGCAGGGAGCCCGACACGGCTGACCCGGTCCTGGTGGGCCAAGCCCTCCTGCGCCGCTACCTGGCCGCGTTCGGCCCCGCCGCCACCGCCGACCTGCGCGCCTGGAGCGGCCTCGCCGGGCTCCCGGCCGCGGTCGCCGCCACCCGCGCGGAACTGGTCTCCTTCCGCGACGAGCGCGGCCGCGAACTGCTCGACCTCCCCGACGCGCCGCGCCCGGACCCCGATACGCCCGCACCCGTGCGCTTCCTGCCCGCGTTCGACAACGCGATCCTCGGCTACCAGGAGCGCGGCCGGATCATCGACGACGACCACCGCGGCCTGTCGGTCGCCGGGGAACGTGTCGTGCTGGTCGACGGGCGGGTCGCGGCGACCTGGACCGTGGAGAAGGACAGCGTGGTGGCGACCCCGCTGCGGCGCTTCTCCCGTGCGGAGCGCGCCGATGTCGCGGAGGAAGGACGGGCGATGGCGGCGTTCCTCACGGACGAGGCGGGCGAGGCGCACGAGGCGGGCGAGCGCGTACGGATCGAGGCCTTCTAACAGCTGCGGCAGCGGTGGGGGTCCTGGGGGTCCTGGGGCCGTAGTACCGGACGAGGTCCTTCCGGGGAGCCGTGGTGATGATGTGACGCGTGACCGACACTTCCCGCCGCAGTCTCCTCGGCGCCCTCGGGGCCCTCACCGTTTCGGCCGCGATTCCCCCGGCCGCCGCCACCGCGTCCCCGGCCCGCGCCACTCCCTCCACACCCGCCGCGTCGCCCGTACCGGCGTCCGCTTCCACGACCGGCCCGCGCTCCTCGATGACTTTCACCGGCACGCCGTACGACACGGCGGCCTTCGCCCGTTCCTCTCTCGGGGAGCTGAGCGCGACGGTGCTGCCGGGTGCGCCCGCGCGCACGGAGATTCGGCACGGGCAGCAGCGGGTCGCCGTGCTGACCAAGGGGGCCCGTACCGTCCTGCTGGCCGGGCCCGAGCGGACGTTCACGGAGAACAAGCAGTCCTTCATCGACGTGTTCGACCGGCTGGTCCCCGATCCGGCGCTCCTGCCCGCCAGGCAACTGAAGCCCGGTTGGGGCACCTCGCCCGGCGGCGGTACCTGGAGCGTGTACGGGGGGACGGCCGGTGATGCCGACTTCGGTGTCCACGCCAAGGGCGCGGCGACCATGCTCCTCAAGGACACGGAGGCGGGCCGCTACGCCACCCTGGCCGACGACGGGATATCCGACGCCGACGTCTCCTGTGAGGCCGCTTTCGACAAGGTGCCCACGGGCAACGCCTGTTCCTTCGCCCTGCTCTTCGGGTACCGGGGCGGCGGCGCCCACTACCGGGCCAGGCTCTCCTTCACCACGAAGGGGGAGGTCGACCTGCGCGTCGAGAAGGTGCTGAACGGCGAGACGACGCTGCTGGCCGAGGCGGGACCGCTCGCCACGGATGTGCGGGCGGGCGACGCGTGGCGGATCCGGGTGCGCCGCAAGGGCGCGAAGGCGCAAGTAACGGCGTGGCCCGCTGCCGGAGCGGAACCCACGCGGCCCACCGCGGAGATCGAGGACTCCGAGGCCGGGCTGCGCAGCGGGCGGGTGGGCGTCCGCGGCTTCGCCTCTCCCGGCTGCACGAATCTGCCCGTCACCCTGACCGTCGGCCGTTTCGAGGTGACCGCCGCGACCTGGGAGGCGCCGCCCTCGGTCACCCATCGCGACTGGGTGCGGCTCCTGGACGCGCCGTTCGACGGCGAGTGGACACCGGCCGTCGAGGCTTCCGTGCGCGGCTGGGCAGGTTCGATGGCCCCGGACGTCCTCTCGTACGCGATGATGTTCCTGCCCGGCGCCCCGGGCGTGCGGGGCGCGGACCCGCGGGTGGCGGGCGCGGACGTCCTGGGCGAGGCCGGGTACGGAAAGCCCGACAGTCAGGGGCTGCGTCCCGTCGGCGCGGACTTCCACGACTACATGGCACGGTCGTGGACCTTCCCCGACCAGACCAGGCGGCCGGAGGACGGCCAGCGCGGAAACCTGGACTGCTCCGGCTACGTGCGGATGGTCTACGGCTTCCACCTGGGCGTGGGCATGGTGGCGCTGAAGGACCCGGCGAAGAAGACACTGCCCCGCAAGTCCGGCGCGATGGTGGACTTCGCGCCCGGCGTCCGCGTCGCCCAGCGGGCGGGCAGTGGCGGTTCCACGCCCGATCTGGGGCAGTTGCAGCCGGGTGACCTGGTCCTGTTCGACGTCAACGACGTGGCGGGGGACCCCGAGGATCCGGACGCGTACGACGTCGATCACGTGGGCATCTACCTCGGCCCCGACCGGGCGGGCAAGCGGCGTTTCCTCTCCAGCCGCAAGAGCGCCGACGGCCCCACCATGGCCGACGTCTCGGGTGCGTCCACCCTGGACGGGCCGGGAATCTACGCGGACTCCCTGCACACCGTCCACCGCGTCTGAAGGGACGAGGTCGTGGCCAAGTACAAGCGCAGGCCCATCATGACGCTTGCGGAGCGGGTCGCGGTGATCCGCGCGTAACGCGGTCACCCTCCGGTCTTCGACGACCTCCGTGCACCGCCATCACGCCTTTCCCGGCCGCGCGTCACGGGCGTGTGCGGCGGTCGGTCCCCGACCTCCCGTGCCTCGTCAGCAGGTGACGTACCAGGGCAGGACGATCACCGTGCCGGTGCGGGACAAGTGCCCGTCCTGCGCCTCGACGCACATCGACCTCAGCCAGACCGGCTCTCAGACGAGCTGATACGCGCGCGGCTTGGCGAGCAGCAGGTGGCAGTCCTTGAGGGAGCCCGAACTGTCGCCCAGGGAGCGGTAGATGCCCCACTTGGGCCGCACCCGGTCGGCGAGGAGCGTGTCGACACCGGTCTTGGACTTGTCGATCACCGTGCTGCCGCCGCTCTTGAGGATCCAGCGCACGGAACCCGAAGAGCCGTCGCCGATCTTGATCTGGAAGTCCACGTCGGTCCACTTGTTGTGCAGCGGCGGCAGCGCGGTGCGGCCGACGAGCGTGTCCGACTCGAAGACCTTCAGCTCGATGGTCTGCTCCCCGTCCACCCGCCGCAGCGACTGCACGACGATCGGTGAGGTGCCGTTGCCGGGCTGCTTCATCTGCATGATGTGCGTGAACGTGGTGGTCGCCCGCAGCGAGTCCGGGATGTACATGGAGTACGTCAGCCGCCAGGTCTGGCCGGGCAGCCAGCGCAGGAACGTGTCGCCGTCACGGCATCCGGTGACCTCCTGCCGCTGCCGGTCGGTCGAGCTGTCCCGGTCCACCGTGTGCATGGTGAAGCGCCAGTTGTCGCCGTCGGTGCGGATGTGCGGCTTGGCCGCCGGGTGCGACCCGGCGCGGTCGTCCTCGACGGTCTCCCAGGCCCGCATGCCGTCGTCGCGCGCGGTCGGCGACCACCGCAACTGCCACCCGGCGGCGGCCGCGCCCTGCGCTGCGGTGTGGGCCGCCGCGGCTCCTGGCAGCGCGGCCCCTGCGACTCCGCCCAGCGCGGCACCCAATACGGACCGTCTCGATGCACCCATGTCCCGCTGCCTCCTCATAGCTGCTCACGCAGAACCTGTGGTTCATGTAGAGGGTTCATGTACATGAACTCCGTTCGCGAGTGTGCAATAGATTCCCGTCTTGACGGGGCACAGTCAATGGGGCGGCGTACGGTCTCCGCTGTCACATCCGAGGGGGCGCCGGTGTCTTCCCGAAGGCCGAGCTCCCCGCCGAGCTCGCAGCGAACATGATCCAGCGGTTCGGCGCCGTGCCCGAGAACGTCGAACTGGCGGAGAGCGTCTCGATCGCGCTGCTGACGGTGCTCGAAACGCTCGGGCCGACCGAGCGGGCCGTGTTCGTGCTCCGCGAGGTGTTCGAGATGCCGTACGGCGAGATCGCCGAGGCCGTCGGCAAATCCGCGGTCGCGGTGCGCCAGATCGCACGGCGCGCACGTGAGCATGTGGCGGCGCGGCAGCCCCGGATGCGGGTGAGCCGCTCGGAGCAGGAGTCCGTGGTCGAGCAGTTCCTGGCCGCGCTGCGCACCGCGCAGGGGGTTCCGGTCGGTGAGAGCCGCCCGGAACCCCCTGCCCTGGAGGCGTTCAGCCCTTCGTGCACGCGAACACGAGCTTGGTGTACGGACCTTCCGCATCAGGCTCGACCCGGCTGCCGATCCTCTCGAACCCGCACTTCTCGGCGACCCTGACCGACGCCGTGTTGTCCTCCGCGGCTTCGAGCAGCACTTGCGTCAGCCCGAGTCCGTCCAGAGCCCAGCCCGCGAGCAGTCGCACGGCCCTCGGGGCGATGCCGCGGCCGCGCTGCGCGGGGAACACGCTGTACGCGACGGTTGCCACGGCATCATCCCTGAACTGCAGATTGATGATCCCGACGGGCTCGTCCGTCGCGGCGTCCACGATCACCAGAGGCGCCGACCGCCCGGTTCGCCAGGCTTCCTCGGCCCGGGACATGTTCGTGTCGCGGTCGGCTGCGTCCATGGGCGCGTCATCGAGCCAGCGGAGGGTTTCGGGGTCGTGGCTCGCTGCCTCGATGGCGGGCAGATCCGACGCGCGTCGGGACCGCACGGCCACCACACCGTCCACGAGCGGCTGAGTCAGTGGCTCTATCGGCTTCGAGCGTCCCATGCGGTCATCCTATTGATCCGTTGTCCCGCGGTCCCCGGCCCGCAGAACTCGGCTTCGAGCACCGCGTTGCTGTTGCCGGTCCAGTCGCCGTTGAAGTTGAAGGCGAGCGAGTGGCGGCCGTCCTTGGTCGTCACCGCCTCGGAGGTGGAGCCGAGGATGCCGCCGTGGTGGCCCCAGACCTCCTGGCCGCAGCTGAGGGTGCGCTGGGCGAGGCCGAGACCGTAGCGGGCCCCGGGAAACCCCTCGCCCATGGGGACGGTCGTCATCATCTCGGCCAGCTGCCGCTTGGGCAGCAACTTGCCGCCGAGGAGGGCGGCGTGGAAGCGGTTCAGATCGGCCGAATCGGAGATCATGCCGCCGCTCGTCCAGGCGGCGGACGGGTTGAACTCCGTGACGTCGTACGTCGGGCCCGTGCTGTCGTCGGCGAGCTTGGAGTGCGCGCGGCTGCTCGGCCGCGGCATGCCCGGGCCGGTGCCTGGGTCCGTGGTGTCGCGCAGCCCCAATGGCTCGATGATGCGCTTGCGGACCTCGTGCGCGTACGACTGCCCGGTGACCTTCTGCACGATCATTCCGGCGACGATGTAGTTGGTGTCGGAGTAGTGCCACGATCTGCCCGGCTTGGAGCTGGTCGGCTCGTGCCGCATGGCTATCGCCACCAGCTGCTCGGGTCGCCAGGTGTCGTAGCGGTGCTCGAAGAAGCCGTCCCGCAGCCTGAAGGAGGCTGCGAAGTCGTCGTCCGCGTAGTAGTCGTAGATGCCGCTGGTGTGGTTGAGGACCTGGCGGACCGTGATGTGCCTGCCGTCGTGGCCGTTGCCGCGCACGAGGCCGGGCAGCCAGTGGTCGACCGTGTCGTCCAGGTCGATTTTCCCCTCTCCCGCGAGCTGCAGGAGAACCGTCGCCACGAAGGTCTTGGTGATGCTGCCGATGCGGTAGTGGTCGCGTGAGTCGCGCGGGCTGCCGGTCGTGAGGTCGCCGACACCCGAAGTGCCGTTCCAGGTGCCGTACTTGTCCTTCGCCTGGCCCGTCACCCCGGGGACGCCGTCCTTGACCGCGGTGTCCATGGCTTGCTGGGTCGCGGAGTGACGGTCGTGGGTGGAGGCCGTGGCGGGTGCTACGAGTGCCCCTGCCGTCACTGCTGTCACTGCCGCCAATGCGGTCACACCCGCCAGAGCGGTCCGTCCTGACATGTCCTGCCCCCTTGATCGATGGGTTCGTCGAGGCTGAGGGACCGGATGGCTTGTTATGAAGGTTGCCTGCCCTTAAGTGGGTTGAGCGAGTTTCAGCCGTTCTCCAGCTATCCCCGTGAGAGTGAATCGAACGCGGACGTGTCAGGCGTCTGGGCCGCAGGCACTTGCTCTGCCCGCCCGGCATCGAACTTTCGCTCGATCCGTCGCCCGTGGCTGCCCGTATCGGCCCTGTGATCAGCAGCGTTGTCCCGGTGTCGTGTTCGTTCACCACTACCGAGGAGACCTTGTGAATCCCGTCCGCGTGCTTACCGCCCTTCGCCCCGTGTTCGAGAATCCTCCCGCGCAGGCCGTCGCGGCGACCGCGTTCCGGCGACCGGTCGATGTACGTCGCGTCCTGTTCGCTTCCGCATCACGACCGTCATCGGGGTGGGGGGCATGACGACGCCGCGCGACAACGAGAAGACTGCCAAGGAAGCGGTCGAAGGGCCGATCGATGCGGCTGCCGCCAACCCACCCGCTTCCGTCCCCGCTCCCCGTACCGCAGTTCCGGAGCCGTCCGAGCCGCCGGAGCTCGACTACAACGGCCGCAAGCACCGTCGTGCCATGGACGACGCCACCCTGCGCGACATGGCCCGCCGCATCCCCGCGGCGCTGCTCCAGACGGCCCGGCTGGCCTGGACGGTCGACCGACGTATGGCCCTCACCGTCGTGGTGTGCCAGCTGCTCTCCGGCCTCGGCACGGCCGTGATGCTCGGCGCCGTCGCCCGCGCCCTGCCGCAGCTGACGGCCGCCGACCCCCGCGCGGGCCTCACCCACGCGTGGCCCGCGCTGGCCGTCGCCGTGGTGGCGATGGCGACCGGTGCCGCGATGTGGATCCTCGCGGACTGGGCGACCCGGCGGCTGAACCCGAAGATCGCCTCGGCCGCGGACCTCACCCTGGTCGACCTGCACATGCGGGCCGAGCTCGCCGCGTACGACGCGGAGGGCTTCGGGGACCGGAGCAAGGCGGCGGAAATCGGCGCCATGCGCGCCGTCGACCTCGCCGACGACGCCAAGACCCTGACCAACGGCCTCGTCCAGCTGGTGTCCGCGGCGACCGTCCTCACCTCCCTGCACCCGCTGCTGCTCGGTGTGCTGCTGCTGTCCGTCGTACCCCGTGGCCTGGGCGGAGTCATCGCGGCGCGGGTCGACTACCGCGTCCACGACCGGACGGTCTCGGCCCGCAATGTTCGCGGGATGATGCGCTGGTGGCTGACCACGGCCGAGCTCGCCGACGAACTGCGGGCCAACACGATGGGCGGCTACCTGCACTTCTGGTACCGGGCGATGTGCGACCGCGTGGAGGGGCGTGAGCTGGAGGGGGCCCGTCCCTATCTCCTGATCACGTTGCTCGCCGCCTCCCTCGGCGGCCTGTTCACCCTCGGCATGTGGGCCTCCCTGGCCGCGCTGGTGCTCGCGGGCACCATGTCGACGGCCATCGCGGGCACCGCCGTCGTCGCTTCCCAGACCGCCGGGCGCGCCTTGAACTCGATCATCAGATACAGCACGGTGATGTTCCACCACGGCCTCTACCTCTCCGACTACTACGAGTTCGTCGACGAGGTCCGCGCCATGACCACGGCCCGCGGCACCGTGCAGGCCGGATCCCCGCGGCGGATCCGTCTCGAGGGCGCCTCGTACACGTACCCGAGCAAGGGCACCTCGGCCGTGCGCCCGATCACTCTCACGCTCAACCGCGGTGAGGTCGTCGCGCTGGTCGGGGAGAACGGTGCGGGCAAGTCGACACTGATCCGGATGCTGACGGGGCTGACCGTGCCCACCGGCGGCAAGGTGCTGTGGGACGACACCGATCTGACCACCGCCGACGCGGAGTCGGTCTGGCGGCACGTGGGCCTGGTCCCGCAGAAGAACGGCCACTGGCCCCTGGCGGCCCGGGAGAACATCACTCTTGGACAGCCCCGCGAGTACGGTGACGAGCGGATCTGGGACGCGGTGGAACGGGTCGGCATGACCAAGGCGCTGCGCGAACTGCCCGGCCAACTGGACACGCTCCTCGCCCGGTCGGTGTGGGGCGGCCACGAGCTGTCCGGTGGGCAGTGGCAGCGTCTGGCCTGCGCCAGGGCCATGTACCGGGAACCTGGCGTGCTCGTCCTGGACGAGCCGACCAGCGA
Organism: Streptomyces sp. NPDC042371; assembly: GCF_056437465.1. NCBI lineage: Bacteria > Bacillati > Actinomycetota > Actinomycetes > Kitasatosporales > Streptomycetaceae > Streptomyces > Streptomyces sp. NPDC042371. The sequence continues at coordinate 315,166 of NZ_JBWKAP010000009.1, forward strand.
GATGGACGCCCGCGGCGAGCACACGATCTTCCAGGAACTGCGGGCCATGGCCCCCGACCGGATCACCGTGGTCGTGACGCACCGGCTGGACAACGTACGGATGGCAGACCGCGTCGTCGTCCTCGACCAGGGGGCCGTCCGGGAAGAGGGCACGTTCGACGAACTCGTCGCGACCGAGGGGAGTCTGCTGGGCGAGCTGTACGCCCTGGCCCAGGACCGCTGAGCCCGAGCGCCGGGAAGGGGAATCTCCTGACGGGGCCGCGCCGAGCGTGCGCGGCCCCGCCAGGTGAAAGGGCGACTGGCGCAGCGTCAAGCGTCGAGACGTTCCGTGTACGCCTCGGTCGGCGGGGCAGGCACGGTACTGGTCATGCCCACCGCCCCCCCCGAGAGCGCGCCGATCGTCCCCGCCACAAATCGTCTTCGTCTCACCGCTTGCTCCTTCCACTCGGCTAGGAGCAACCACCGTGAACCAGCGACGCGTTGGGGGACTAGCCACCCGGGTGACAAATGGCTACGGCCTCGGCGCCCGGTGCTCGCGGCGCGGATACCAGGCGACCACCAGCGCGCCGAGTGCCACCACCAGGACGGCCAGCACCCGCATCGCGGTGTCCAGGGAGTTCGTGAAGTCGGTGACGACGGCGTGCCGCAGACCGGGGGCGGTCAACTGCTCCGCGACCAGGCGCTGTTCGGCGGCGGGGACGGTCGTCGGCGCGTCGGGGCCCTGCAGCGGCGCCGGGAGGCCAGCCGTGAAGGCCTGGGTCACCACGCTGCCGCTGACCGCCACGCCCAGCGCGCTGCCCAGCTCCCGCGCCAGACCCTGCAACCCCGAGCCCACCCCGGCCCGGTGCGCGGGGAGCGCGGACATCATGCCGTGCGACAGCAGCGGCGTGGCCAGGCCGCACCCGGTCGCGGTGAGGGTCGCCCCGAGCGCGTACAGGGAATACGGGGTGCTCGGGCCGACCAGCGAGACCGTGCCGAGACCGGCCGCCAGCACCGCAAGCCCTGCCCCCAGCGTCAGCCGCGGGCCGGTGCGCCGCTCCAGCGCCACCGTGCAGCGCGGCGCGAGCAACAGCGCTGCCGCCATCGGCAGCAGCCGCACCCCCGCCCCCAGCGGCGAGTAGCCCTTGGCGTACTGCAGATACTGCCCGTTGACGTAGAACAGGCCGAACATGCCGAGGAACACCAGCGCCAGGCCGACCGCCCCGGCCCGCACCACCGGCACGGTGAACAGCCGGGGGTCCAGCATCGGATGCTCACGCCGCAGTTCCCAGCGGGCCCAGGCCGTCAGAAGCACCGCCGCCGCACCGAACCCGCCCAGCACCCGCGCGCTGCCCCAACCGGCCTCCGGGCCGGAGACGATGCCCGACAGCAGCGCGAGGAACCCGGCCGTCAGCAGACCCGCGGACACCATCGACAACGGCCTGTCGTGCCGCGGGGGCGCCGGGGCGAACGCCACCACCAGCACGAGCGCCACCAGAGCCAACGGCACCACGCACCAGAACAGCGCCCGCCACGAACCGAGTTGCAGCGCCGCGCCGCCACCGACATTGCCCAGCACGGCCGCTAGGCCCGTCATCGACGCCCACACCGCGACCAGCCGCGGCCGATGGTGCTCCGGCGCGCCGTCCACCATCAGGGCCAGCGTCGTCGGCAGCACCGCGGCCGCGCCCACGCCGCTGACGACCCGGCCCGCGATCACCGTGCCGATGCCCGGCGCGACGGCGCACAGCGCGCATCCGGCGGTGAACAGGCCCATGCCCGCGGCCAGTACGCGCTTGCGGCCGAGCCGGTCGGCGAGCGCGCCGCCCGGGATGAGCAGGCAGGCGAAGAACACGACATAGCCGTCGACCACCCACATCACCGACTCGGCCGAAGGGCGCAGCGCGCTGCGCGACAGCGAGGGGACGGCGAGGTTCACGGCGGAGACCATTCCCACCACCAAGGTGACGCACAGGCACATCACGGTGATGGTGAGTGGGCCGGGGCCGCGTGGGGTGCTGTTGGTGTCCGTGGGCTTGGGGGAGGGGGTCAAGAGGGAGGGGGTCAAGGGGGAGAGGGCTGTGGGGGATGGGCTCGTGGGGGAAGGGGGCGTGGGGTGGTCGGGGCTCACCGTTCGCCTCCTGTCCGGCGAGCGCCGCCGTCGTCCTGAGCCTGCGACTGCGGTGCGGCGCGGACGAGTTCGGCGCGGAATGCCAGCCGGTCGCCGCGGATGCGGAGGAACTCCAGGTCCACCGGGCGCCCGTCGGGCATTCTGGTCAGCCGTTCGACGGTGAACAGTGCCGAGCCGGACGGGATGTCCAGCAGCGCGCACGTGTGCGGGTCACCGCCCACCGCGTGCACGGTGACGCTCGCGGAGCCCAGCGGGCCGCCGGTGGACTGCTCGATGAGCCCGAACAGGTCTTGTCCGGCCAGGTCGGCGGCGAGCAGCGGCTCCCCGATGTCGGCGGCCAGGTAGGTCAGGTCCAGGGACAGCGGTACGCCGTCCAGCAGCCGCAGCCGTTCGATGTGGACCACCCGCCCGCCGTCGGGGACGTGCAGCTTGCGTGCCACCTCGCCGGGCGGGCGCACCAGGTCCGCGACCCGTACCTGATTGATCACCTCGCCATGCGTGCCGAGCGTTTCGGCGAGGCCGGTCAGCCGCTCCAAGGTGTGCTCGTAGGGCCGTCGCACGATCACCGTGCCCACGCCCTGGCGCCGCTCGACCACGCCTTCGTCGCGCAGCACGCCCAGCGCCTCGCGGACGGTGTTGCGCGACACCGCGAAGTCGGCGATCAGCGTCCGCTCGTCCGGCAGCAGCCCCGAGGCGAACGCCCCGGAGGCGATCTGACGGCGCAGCACCTCGGCGACCTGCCGGGCCAGGTCCGCGCGGATCCGCCGTCGGCTCTGCGGCGCCGGACCGTGCGTACAGGGCCCACCCGGATCCACGCCGTCGGCCGGGGGCGTGGGCTCGGTGGGTGAGGCGTCGTTCATGGGACCTCCGCGGGACGTCGGGGCCGGGGACCGTGCCCGTGCGCGCCTTTGCTCGGTGCGCGGGACAGGCTTTGCCTGTACGCCACCGGCCGCGTCCGGCCATGGTGAAGAGAGTTCGGCCGTCGTCGAGCATGTCCCGCCGGGACGGCCCCTTTTGGGGCGGGGCCGTGCCCGTACGGCATCCGCCAAACCTAGGACGCCAACGTTTCCGGGAAGTTACGCCACCTGTTCTGACCTGCGGCGACGGTTGTGACGTGCGGTTTGGTGGGAGGCGTGGATCCGTTGCGCCACCCCGGCCGCCGTGACGGTGCCGTGGGCTGAGGCCGATCGGGACTCTGACCCGAACCTCCCCCTCCATTTCCGGCTGTCGAAACCCTTGTTCCGCCCTTCGGACTCGCTTAGGGTCGGCGCCCCCGGCCCGGCCGCCCCGCGCGGCCGGGCCTTCCCTGTGCGAACGCGAAGGAGCGTGCGGTGGTGCGGCAGGTGTGGCTGGACGGATCGTCGGGCGAGGACGAGGACGAGGGGCACGACATCGGCGGACGGGACGGGGGCGCGAGTGCGGAGCCCCAGGAACGTGCAGGCCAGGCAGGCCAGGTGCCGGACATGGGCGTGGGGCGTCGCAGCTTCGTCGTCGGGGCCGGACTGGTCGGCACCGGCGGCCTGCTCGGCGCCGCCGGGGCAGCACCGGCGGCTGCGGCACCGGCGGCCGCGGCACCGGCATCCGCGGCACCGGCGGCCGCAGCCGGACACGACGGCCGAGCCGCCTTCGGCCCGAAGGACTTCCGCGCCCGGCGGCTGCTGCTCGTACCGGACGTCGTCCTGCTGCCCGAAGGGCCGGTCAAGGACCGCGCGGTACTCGTCCAGGACGGCACGTTCCGGGCCGTCGGGCCGGTCGGCAAGCTCACCCAGGCGCATAGGGACGCCCACCTGGTGCGGTTGAAGGGCCACCTGCTCATGCCGGGCTTCGTGGACGCCCACCACCACCTGACGCAGAGCTTCGGCAAGGCCCAGGCGTTCGGGCAGCCTTCGGAGATCTTCAAGACCGTCTGGGAGCCGCTGGAACACGCCCTGGACGAGGAGACCGCCCACCTGTCGGCGAAGCTCGCGGCCCTGGAGTCGCTGCGCGGCGGGTTCACCACCGCCGCCGACGCGGGCACCCGCGCGCCCATCGACGTGGGTGTCATCGCCAAGGCCGCCGAAGAGGCCGGGCTGCGCTGCGTGCTGTCGAAGGTCGTCTCCGACGGCAAGGGCGGCAAGGAACACCTGGAACGCTTCCAGGACTCGCGGCTGGTCCACCCCTCGCTGGCGATACCCGTCCCCGAGGACGCCACAGCCGAGGTGCTCAAGAAGACCGCCGACCTGTGCGCGGAGGCCGACGCGGTCCTCCAGGTCCACGTCAACGAGCACCTGGCCGCGGTGGAACGCTCGCTCAAGAGCGTGGGCCGCCGCCCGGTGTCCTACCTGCACCACATCGGCGCCCTCAACGCACACACCCTCGGCGCCCACGCCACCCTGCTCACCCCCGACGAGATGCGCATGCTCGCCGACACCGGCGCCGCGGTCAGCTATAACCCGGTGGCCAGCGCCTGGAAGGGCAACGCCGTCGCGCACGCCCTGATGTGGCAGGCCATGGGCATCTGCTTCGGCACCGGCACCGACGGCACCCGCGGCGGCGGCTTCCGCCTGGTCGACGCCGCGGAGAGCGCGCAGCGCCTGACCTACGGCATGAACTCCGGTGACTCCTCGTGCGGTGCAGGACGTACGTGGCTGACCCACGCCACCGCCCGGAGCGCCGACGCCGTCGGGCTTGGCAAGGTGACGGGCGAGATCGCGGTCGGCAAGGCCGCCGACTTCTTGCTCGTCGACCTCCAAGTCCCCGAACTCACCCCGTCCTACGACCTGTCGTGGGAACTGGTCCGGCTGGCCGACCGCGACCAGATCAGCGCGGTCTTCGTGGACGGCAAGCTGCGGCTGTGGCACGGCTGGCCCACCGACTGGGACGGGCGCGCGCTGGTACGCAAGGCCGCCGAGGTGGGACCGAAGGTCGTGGAGCGCGCCCGCATCCAGCGGGTGGACCCGGACCCGGACGGCACCGCCCGTCACTCGCGGCGAGCACGCTCCTGACCTGCGTGGGCCGCAGGGCCGCCGGGCGGGCGAGCGGGTTGGTGCTCCCGTCCGGCGGCAGCCGCGGCAGCCGCGGCAGCCGCCGGACTACCGGACCAAGGGGACCAGGGGGACCAGGGGAGGGCTAAGGGATCACCACTCCGGTGCCGTTGTCCCCGCTCAGGTTCTCGCCGAACAGCGCCTTCGCCGCGGGTGCGCCGATGTCCGTCGGGTTCTCCGCGACCGAATTCGAGGCCGTCAGACCGGCGGTGGCGCCGCGCAGCAGCCACACCGCGCCGCCGTTCACGACGGCACCCAGGTTCTCGCCCGGGGCGCCCGCGACCAAGTCCGCCTTGCCGTCACCCGTGACGTCGAGCAGCCGTACCGACCCGCCGAACACGTCGCCGGACTCCGCGACGCCCGGCACGCCCGCCGTGTCCTGGTGGAACGCCTGCGCGCCCTGGCCGGTGAGACCGCCCCGGCCCCCCTTGAGCAGCACGACCGCACCGGCTTTCTTCTTCGTGCCGATCGCCTCGCCGGGGACGCCGACGGCCAAATCGGGGTACCCGTCGCCGTTCGCGTCGCCCGCGCTCAGCCGCCCGCCGAACTGGTCGCCCTTCTCGCTGGCTCCGGGCACGCCCGCGGTGTTCTGCGTGATCGTCTGCGTACGGGACTGGCTCGGGCCGGACGGCGAACCGTAGTAGATCTTGACGGTGCCGGGGTCGTCCTCGGTGCCCTCGGTGTCGCCGTTCGGGAAGATCCGGGTGGCGAGGTCGGCGCGGCCGTCCTGGTCGAAATCGGCGACGGCGGTGCCGGACGAGGAGTTCAGGCGCTGCGGAACAGTGGACAGGCCGTCCTTGGCGCCGAGCCACAGCTTGCCGCCCTCGGCGTGGTTCTCGTACACGTAGAACGTCGCGAGGTCCTCGATGCCGTCGCCGTTGAAGTCGCCCGCGGCGGTCGAGTTGATGAAGTTGTCGGTGCTGTACACCTGCACCTGCTGCTCGCGGGCGGGAGCTCCGTCACGAGTGAAGGGGCCGTAGAGCACGTCGTGGTAGTCGCGGTCCTCGCCATTGCCCATGAACACGTCCGGGTGCCCGTCGCCGTTGAAGTCGCCCGCGGTGATGTCCTCGCCGACCTGGGCGTTCGCCGGTGCGGAGACGCGGACGGCGCCCTGACCCGAGATGCCGTCCTTCCGGCCCCACAGGGCGATCACCGATCCGCTGACGTTGTTCTCCGGGAGGTAGCCGCGGGCGGTCACCGCCAGGTCGGTCAGGCCGTCGCCGTCGAGGTCGCGGGCGATCATCGCGTAGCCGAAGGCCTGGTCGTCGCCGGAGGAGCCGGGCACGCCGGGCGTGTCCTGGGTGATGACGGTGGTGCGTGCGGGGTCGATGCCGTGCGCGGAGCCGTAGCTGATGGTGATGTACCCGGCCCAGGCATGACCGCCGACGGTCCCGCCGGGGGCGGCGACGGCGACGTCCTGGTGGCCGTCGCCGTCGAAGTCCTCGCGCACGGTGGCGGCGGCGTCCTGCGCGGACGCGGTGCCCGCGACGAGCGGCACGCCGAACGAGCCGATCAGAGCGGCGGCTACGGCGGTAGATATGGCGGGTCGGCGGATGCCCACGGTTCCTCCTAGAGCGCGCACGAGGCTCGAAACGCGTGTGCGCGGATGTGATTCACCTGAGAGACATGCGGAAACGGCTGATGGTTGTGCGCTGAACGCCGTGTGAACGGGCCCAGCCGGGACGGACAGGCAGGCAGGTCCGACAGGCAGGACGGCCAGGGCGGTCGGGACAGTCACCCCAGGGCACAAGGTCAGCGGATGCGGCGGGCGCGGCGGATGCGGATCGGACCGCGTGCCTCGGCCGGGTCGACGGTCCGACCGGCCTGGGTGATGTCCACCTCGCCGGTCGCCACCAGGTGCCGGGCCGCGCGGCGGGCGGGCTCCATGAGCGCACGCCAGCCGCCGTCATCTCCTTCGTAGACCGCCCGCGCGGCGTCCGAGGGGCAGATGGTGGCAGTCGGTCCACGACGATCCAGCAGGTCCAGGATGGCGCGCTCCAGCCGCTGCTCTGTCTGCCGTTCGGTGTGTGTCACGGCGCCAGTTTCACACCGGTACTGGCGGACGGCACGGCAAGGGGCGCCGTCCGCCGCGGCACCCTCGGCCGATACGATCCCCCGTCGAAGCCGAAACGATCACGGGGAACATTGCATGCCGGAAGTCATGTCCATCCAGCAGAAGTCCGCCGAAAGCCAGTTGGCGCCGGGTGAGCAGCTTCTCGCCTACGGAATCGTCGTCCCTGTGAAGAGCGCCGAGGGCATCAAGATCAAGCACGGCAAGGCGGGCGGGATGCTCGGTGACCACTTGATGCAGCGCTATGGCGCCCAGTCGGGCGGCGCGCAGAGCATCGCCGCGGCCATGCCGCCCACGTCCGGCGCGCTGCTGATGCGGGTGACCGACCAGCGGGTCGGCCTCGTACGACACATGGACGGCACCCCCGTCTGGGAGATCCCCCGCACCTGGTCCGCCCGCGTGGAGCGCCGCCCCCGCCTCCAGCTCATGGCTCGTTTCCGGCTCCACTACGCGGACGGCAGCTGGCTCGCCTTCCTCACCGCGCGCCGCCGCACGATCGAGGCATTCACCACCGCGCTTACCTCCAACGACGGCATGGGCGGCAACTGAGTAGGTGTATTTGAACTCTGGCCGTGAGGCCGAGACGGCTGGATGATCTGTGGCGTGGGGGCTGGCGGGACGACTCGGCGGTATTGCCGGGAGTGTGGTGATCCGCTGCCGGTGACGATGGCGGCGGCCGCAGTGTTCGGTGCAGGTCGGTGCAGGATGCGGCGGACCCGGTTGCCGGTGCCCCTTGCGACCGGTCGCATCCTGGCCGGGCCGGGCCTGCTGGGTGACGTTTCCGACCCGGTCCTAAGAGGCCGGTCTGGACGGCGCGGAGCCGGACTAGTGCGTGGGCGTGGTCGGGGGCGGGGCCGATGCGGTGGTCGCGCAGTCCGGGCAGACCACCCCTACTCCGTCACGGGTACGGGCAACGACACGCACCGCCCCACCCTCCACCCGCACCCGCTCCACCAAGACCGCATCCAGATGCGGAAACACGATCCCCAGCAGGTCAGCACCCACGAACGACGGTGGCACCGGCGTGACGCCCTGTCACCTCTTCACGGAAATCTTCCAAGATCCCGTGCCCCCGTACGTCACTGGCCACATTCGTGTGTACGCCGACACCGCACGGCTTCAGTCAGAACGAGGCCCATGTGGACACCTGGCACGCCAGGGCCCTGACGCCCGACTGGCGAGGTACGTCGGGAGTTGCAGCCGTTTTCCGCTGTACCGCGAGAGTTGACGCCACAACTACACCGCCCGGTTGACGCTCTTTGGCTACGAACGCCCTAAGTTGCTGACCACGCCGGGGCACAACCGCCCGCAGCACGACGAAGTGGGTGACCTGCCCAGATCGGGTGTCCGGGTCCAGCTGCTTCTCACGACACCCCACCCGTAGCCTCCGCTCTGATTCCGACCGGCCACCCCGAGCGCCACCACTGTTCTGTCCCGCAGTGCGAATCCGGGCCGTGGAACAACGCCACGGTCACTGAAATCCGTGGAGCAAGCCCGGATACGCGGCCAACCAGGGCGCGGGCCAGGCGGGCACCACACTCCGGCGCAGCCAGACACACGCCTCGTACCCGTGCGAGGCGCGGCACAGTAGTCCGGCCCCAGACCAAGAGTCACGAAGGAAGTCAGTCCATGAATCCACGAAAGAGCCTCTCTCTGGCCACCGCCGCGGTAGCCCTGGGCGCCAGCCTGGCCTTGGCCGCGCCCACCGCACAGGCCCACACCGCGCCGAGGGGCCCGCAGCCCGCGTCCGTCGCGGACAGCGCTGCGGGACCGACCGCGGCGGCCTGCCCGAATCCACTGCACACGTATGAGTACGGTCGCTATACAGGCGGATACAAGGCGTTCTGCAAGTCGGACATGAAGCTGTCCGACAACAAGTACAACAACGGGCACAAAGTCAACGACAACCTCCGCTCGGTGAAGAACCTCACCCGGGGCTGCTACTGGACGCTGTGGACGAATTACTACAACCGCGGATCCCATTGGACCTTCCACCCCTGGACATGGTCGAGCGACCTGAAGGACACCCGCGTGAAGTACAAGACGAGCTCGCTGTACAAGTCGTGCCCCTGACCCCAGAGCCAACTGCGCGACCGCATCGCACGAGGTGAACCCACACGTTCGGCGGGGGCACGGCACCATCTGTCGCCCCCGCCTTACCGGGAGCTGATGACCATGCATAAGCGTAGGACGACCGCGGCTGTCTTCACGCTGCTGATCGCCGTGGGCTGTGCCGGCCCCCCGGCGAGCGAAGGCGCCCGCCCACCGGGTCCGCCGCCCGCTCCCAGCCGGGAGGTCCGCACCCTCGTCCTGCCCCTTGACGCCTACCAGTTGGACGGCCGCAATGCTGCCCTTATCGCCACGGCGCAGGAGAAGTTGACCACGTCATGCATGGCGCGTCAGGGACTCGACTGGCCTGAAATTCCGCACCCGGCAACGAAAACATGGCCGAACCGCGGCCGATACGGCCTGGCTGAACCTGCGGTGGCGGCACGTTACGGCTACCGCCCCATCCCCGACCCGGCTTCCGCGGCCGCAGAAAAGCTGATGGGACGACGGGACGCAGGCCTCACCACACAGCAGCAAAAGGCCGCCTACGGTGCCGACGGCCAATCGGGCTGCGCGGCGCGCGCCCAGCAAGAGTTGATGCGCGATGTACCGAAGGTGAACTCCGATCTGGTCAACGAAGCATCCCTGACCGCATACAAGGAGTCCCAGCAAGCACCCGCCGTCCAGAAAGTGTTCGCCGCATGGCGGGCCTGCATGCGGAGCCGCGGCCATGACTACCTCGATCCGATGGCTCCGAACGACGATCCCCGGTGGACGGGAGAACACCCCACCCACGCAGAGACCGCCACAGCCCAGGACGACGTCGCATGCAAGCTCAAGGCACACGTCGTACCCGTGTGGTGGCGCGCTGACGCCGCCCTGCAACACCAGGCGATCAAGGATCACGCGGAGCGTTTCCAACGGATCGGCGACGCCCGGAACCGCTATCTGGAGAATGCACAGCGCCTCAGCAGGACCGAATCCCGCGATTCCTGACCCCGCACCCTCGCCGGGCGGACCAGCCTCCCGCACGAGGCACAGCCCAGAAACGCCTGCGGGCGAGGAGCGTGACGGCTCTCGCCCGCAGAGGAGGCACGGCCGCTTGCCTCGACCGCATCTCGGGTGGACATGGCCCTTGGGTGCTGGGGAGGTCGCATACTCCCGGCCGACGTGATGGCGGCGCGGCCGGGACAGGGCCATGCGGGCCGCCCGGGTGTGGTGGACGTCGGCGGGCGTGATGCTGATCAGCAGCGGAAGCCCTTCCAGGTCCCCGACCACGTGCCGTTTGCGGCCGTTGATGCGCTTGCCCGGACCGAATCCCCGCGAGGACTTGGCCACGGTCTCCGCGGCCTTCTGGGGCCGTCAAATTGACAGTCCCGTCCGAGATGACAAAGCCGAAAGTGAAAAGTACCTCGATCGGATCGATAAGTGACATGACGTCAGAATCCAAGATACATACGCTGGTTCCGCCGCAGGCACGCACCACACCCCACTCTCACACCAAGGAAACCTAAGCGACCCCACGTATCTCGGGAGCCTCCAGTGAGAAGTGCAAGAATCGCGCTTTGTGCTCTGCTCATCACCGGGGCCGTCGGCCTCTCGCCAGCCACCGCTTCGCCGAACTCGGCGGCGCCGTCGGCACCCCGGAGCGCGTTCGCCCTGTCCAGCACCGCATTCGCCGACGGCGGCGTCATCCCCAAGGTCCACGAGTGCACCAGCGGCGGGGGAAGCGACCCCGGCAAAAAGAACGAATCCCCTGCCCTGGCCTGGTCGGGGGCTCCGACCGCCGCCAAGAGCTACGCGATCGTCATGCGGGATCTCGACAACGCCAGCCTCATCCACTGGGTCATCTACGACATCGCGGCTGGCACGACCTCGCTCCCCCAGAACGTCGACCATGAATACCGGCCCTCGACCCCGGCGGGAGCCAGGCAGGTCTACTACCGTGGCAGCGCGAACCTCTACGGCTACCAGGGACCGTGCTCGCCCTCGACAGTGAACACCTACGAGTTCGTCGTCTACGCACTCAACCGGGCCTCGCTGACCAACCTGAACTCCAACTCGTCGACCCGGACCGCCGCCAGGGAGATCGCCGCGGCGACGATCGGGTCGGCCAGGATCACCGGCGAGTCATAACGTCGCCGCACCGGCATGCCGTTCCGCTGGCTGATCACCGACCGCTCCGGACGGAGTTCCTCGCATTGAGAGCCTGATGGGCCCCGCAAACCTCGCGGGGCCCATCACCTGCCCCGCTACACGAACAGATTCCAGTGGGAGATCGCTCCCACGAAGCCGCCCGTGCTGGCGAACCAGCCGATCAGGGTCAGCGACATCGACAGCCGAAGGTGCCTCCCGGCATCTACCCGCAGTCCCTGACGCCCCAGACTCAGTTGCCAGGTCGGCGGCTCGTTCTTCTTGTTCTCGCTCACGGCCCCTCTTCCTCTTCTCCGCGCTGCCTGGAGGCCCCGGACGCCGGGCAGGATGTGCGGCTGGCTCCATGGCACCGCGGGTACCTGCCGCCGACCCAGGAATTGGTCCGGACCCGCACGAACCCGAAGAGCGCAGGTCGGCCGCCGAAATCGCGGAGCAATCGCCGAAGTGCACCGAACCTCGAGGAAGTTCGAGGGAATTCGCGGTACGGCGGGAATATTCGATGTGCGGCCCCTATGCTTCCCCTACTCAGGGGAGGGGACACGGACTTGCCCGACCGCGCGTTGGCCCAGACGGAAGCGGCTGAGCTGATAGCAGCCCACGACCGGTCCCTCCAAGAGTTCGCCGAGGCACTTGGCCTGCTGCACATCGACTGCGGGGCCCCGCCCCGGTCCGACCTCACCAAAGGCGCGAAGGCTGCCGGGCGTTGCTCGCTGCCCGCTTCGTCGCTCACCGAGGTGTTCCAGGGGCGCCGACTGCCCAAGCTCGACTTCATCGTCGAACTCGTCCGGCAACTGAGCCCCGACGACCCGGCGTTGCTGCAGGAGTGGCGCGAGCGCTGGCGGAACGTCAAGCGTGCCGAGCAGAAGGCAGGCCCCGCCCGGAGGGTCCTTCGCACCCGTGCGGAAACGCCCGGCGCCCCCACGGCCGCACCGCCCTTGGCGCCAAGCGGCGCCGCCAAGGATCCGGCTCGTGCGGGTGAAGCGGAGACCGACCCGGAAGACGCCCGGGGCCGGGACCTCTCCGAGGGTGCGCTGTCCGGCACGCTCGCGGGTTTCCGGAGTCCGGAGGCGATCGCAAGCGCCCTGTCCCAGACCAAGGTGTTCGTGACAGAGCAGGCACAGCAGGAGGCCGACCCTGGAGTGGTCATGGCCCAGGTGGGTGCCCTCCTCTATCAGTGGCTCGAAGCGGTGCTCGACCCCTCCAAGGGCACCGTCCCGCTCGCGGACATGCCGAGCCTCGCAGTCTTGCCCGGGGGCCCTCGCACGGCCATGCCGAAGTCACTCGTCGAGAACAGCGCCTACGCGCTCCTGCAGTTCACCTCCGGGATACGTGATCCGGAATCCCCGGTGGCCGAACGGCCATGGACCGCCGAGGAGCGGCATTCCGGATGCCCTGTGTGCCGGACCTTGTCCACGACCTTCGACGAGCGCTGGAGCTGCGACCAGTGCGGAAGCTTCTGCGTCAGGAGTTTCGACGGCCAGGTCTTCCTGGAAGGGGCCCGGGGCAGGCGCCCCTCCGAGGTCAACGCCTACATCTGCCGGGTGTGCGATCTCCTCGTGGATCCGATCAAGATGAAGAAGAGCGCGGACTGCCCCAGGTGTGGCGCCAACCTCATCTCGGGCGCACCGGATCGGCACTGACACGCATCCGCCCGTCGCGGACCTCGGCGATCTGGTCGACCGCGGTGAGGTGTGTGCGGTCGTGGGTCACCAGGACCGTCGCGGTGGCCCGTTGATGGGTGAGGCGCGTGATCAGGTCGATGACGCTGGCGCCGCGCTCGTGGTCGAGGGCGCTGGTGGGCTCGTCGACCAGGAGCACTGTGGGGTCGTTCATCAGGGCGCGGGCGATGTTGATGCGCTGGCGCTGGCCGCCGGAGAGCTGGTGGGGGCGTCGTCCGGCCTGGTCGGCGAGGCCGACAGCGCCGAGCAGCTCCGCGGCCCGGCTCCGCGCCGTACGTGCCTTGCGGCCGTCGATCTCTGCCATGACCTGCAACTGCTCGGCGGCGGTGAGGGAAGGCAGCAGGTTGGGCTGCTGGAAGACGATGCCGATCTTGTGGCGGCGCAGGGCGGTGAGCTCACTCCGGGGCAGTCCGGCGGTGGGCGTGCCGTCGATGGTGACGGTGCCGGTATCGGGGGTGATGAGCGTGGCGGCGACCGCGAGGAGGCTGGACTTGCCGGAACCGGAGGGGCCGAGGACGGCGGTCAGGCTGCCCTTGGGCACGTCGAGGGTGACATGGTCGAGGGCGGTCAGACGGGTGTCGCCGTCGGGGTAGGTGAGGGTGATGTCGGTCAGGTTGAGGCTCATCGGACGCTCCCCAGCGCGGTCAGCGGGTCGACGGACGTGATGCGGCGGACGGACAGCACGGCCCCGAGCGCACCGAGCGCGATCATCACGGCGGCCGGGACGACGACGGTGGCGGGGGTGAGGAGGAACGGCACCGCGGAGCCTGCGACGAGCGCCCCGATACCGGCGGCGATGCCGGTGCCGATCACGGTTCCCCCGGTCAGCAGCACGAGGGCCTGGCCCAGCGCGTCCTTGAGCAGCGTGGCGGTGGAGGCGCCGAGCGCCTTGAGTACGGCGATGTCACCGCTGCGCTGGATGGTCCACACCGTGAAGAAGGCGCCGATGACCAGGGCCGAGATGGCGAACAGGAAGCCGCGCATCAGTTGCAGGGAGCCGTTCTCCGAGGTGTAGGAGCCGATCGCGGAGAGCGAGTCGTCCTTGGAGACCGTCTTCGTGCCTGCGGCCTGATCGGTGGCCCCGAGGTCGGAGGCGGTGTCGAGGGCGATGACGGTCGCGGTCGGCCGTCCGTCGCTGCCGCCGACAGGGGGTGCCGTCTTCTGCCAGGTGTCGAGGCTGGTCCACACGACGGGGGTGTGGCTGAAGGAGGCGTCACCGCTCACCGCGGCCACGGTCAGCTTCTGCCCGGCCAAGACGACGGTGTCGCCCGCGGCCACATCGAGGTGGTCCGCGGCCTCGCTCGAAAGGACCGTGGAGTGCTCGTCGATCTCGTCGCCGTCCGGGGCGAGCACGGAGCCTGGCAGGACACCGAAAGCGGACACGCCGACGCTCTTGTTTCCGGCGGTCGCCTTGGTCGTGGTGATGCCCAGCGGTTCGGCGCTCCGCACACCGGGCGCCTCGGCCCACCGCTGCCATTGCCGCTCGGTGACGGTGGAATTGGCGTACGACAAGTCCTCACCGCTGTCGGGCGCATTGAAGGCGATCCGGTCCGCGGGCAGACCGGTGATCGCCGAAATGTTCTGTCGGCCCAGCCCGGCGGTCAGCCCGGAAAGCAGCCCGACCAGCAGGGTGATGAGCACGATCACGGTGCCCATCAGGGCGAAGCGCCCCTTGGCGAACTTCAGGTCTCTCCAGGCGACGAACACGGCTTGGGCCCGCTCTTTCAGGGGTGGAATTCGGGGTGGAATTCAGGGATGAACGTGTGGGTGGAATCTGGCAGGTGGAGGTGGTGGAATCGGTGTGTCTCCACCGTGCTCTCCGGCCCCCTGGCAGGGCATCTGGCGCAGGACAGCATTCGGCGCATCCAAAGGCGGCACGCGAGTTCTAACTTTCGATGGAGGCTTTGCGCGGGTGTTCTCCTTAGGCTGGTAGGACTGTGAACACCACCGGCCCCACCTCCTCGACCGCTCCGGGAGCACCGACCGCTCCGACCGCCCCGGCGTTGACCCCCACCACCCGGGCCTCGGCCTGGTGCCTGCACCTCCTGGTGGTCGGGCTGCTCGCGCTGGCCGCGGGCCGGGCCGTGGCCGACGGCCGCCCGCACGCCGGATGGGTCATCGCCGCGGCCGCCGCGTGCGGTCTGGTCTACGCGGTCGGCCCGGCGCTGCCGGGAGTGAGCCGCTCGCGGCGGGCGGCCGCGCTGTGGCTGGCTGCCGTGGGCGCTGTCTGGCTGGTGCTCCTGTCCCTGTCGGGTGACGGGGTGTGGGTGGCGTTCCCGCTGTACTTCCTCCAGCTCCACCTGCTGCCGCGGCGCGCCGGAATCGCCGCAGTGGCGGCGACCGCGGTGGCGGCCATCGCCGGGTACGCCGCCCACCAGGGCACCTTCGACGTGGCCATGGCCATCGGCCCTGGCCTGGGCGCGGCCGTCGCCGTCGCGGTGGTGTGGGGATACCAAGCCCTGTACCGGGAGAGCGACCAGCGCAGACGCCTGATCGAAGAGCTCACCGCCACCCGCTCCGATCTCGCCGCGGCGCAGCACACCGCAGGGGTCCTCGCCGAACGCGAACGACTCGCCCGCGAGATCCACGACACCCTCGCCCAGGGCCTGTCCAGCATCCAGCTCCTGCTGCGCGCCGCCGAACGTGCCCTCCCCGCCGCCCCGGACAACGCCGCACGCTACGTCGACCAGGCCCGCCAAGCCGCCGTCGACAACCTCGCAGAGGCCCGCCGCTTCGTCGTCGCCCTCGCCCCGCCCGCCCTGGAGGGCACCACCCTGGCCGGTGCCCTGGAACGCCTGTGCGCCACCACCAGCACCCGCCACCAGGTCACCGCACGCTTCCGCCTCACCGGCGAGCCCGGACCACTGCCGACCGCCCACGAGGTCGCACTGCTGCGCATCGCCCAGTCCGCCCTGGCCAACACCGTCCGCCATGCCGAGGCCCGCACCGCCGACCTCACCCTCCGCTACCTCGGTGACCGCGTGGCCCTGGACATCGTCGACGACGGACGCGGCTTCGACCCCGACCGTCTGCCCGCCCCCGACCCCGAGGCGGGCGGATTCGGCCTTGCCGCGATGCGCGCCCGCGTCCACGCGCTCGGCGGCACGCTCACCGTCGACTCGTCACCCGGCGACGGCACGGCCCTGACCGTCCGACTGTCCCTGGACCCACCCCAACCGCCCTCCGAACCCGCCCCCGACGCCACACCCGCCCCCAACCCCACACACGAGGCCCACCCGTGACCGACACGCCCATCCGCCTGCTCCTGGCCGACGACCACCCCGTGGTGAGGGCCGGATTGCGCGCCGTCCTGGAGACCGAGGAGGGCATCACCGTGGCGGCCGAGTCGGCCACCGCCGAGGAGGCCATCACCCGCGCAGCCCAAGGCGACATCGACGTCGTCCTCATGGACCTGCAGTTCGGCAAGGGGATGAACGGCGCGCAGGCCACCGCCGCCATCACCGCCCGCCCGCAGGCACCGCGCGTCCTGATCGTCACCACGTACGACACCGACGCGGACACCCTGCCCGCGATCGAGGCAGGCGCCACCGGCTACCTGCTCAAGGACGCCCCGCCCGAGGAGCTGGCCGCCGCCGTACGTACCGCCGCCGCTGGCCGCACCACACTCGCGGCCACTGTCGCCGACCGACTCATGAGCCGCCTGCGCACCCCCGGCACCGCCCTGACCAGGCGCGAGACCGAAGTCCTCGCCCTCGTCGCCGATGGCCTGTCCAACCAGGCCATCGGCGCCCGCCTGCACCTCACCGAAGGCACCGTGAAATCCCACCTGGCCCGCATCTACGCCAAGCTCGACGTCGATTCCCGCACGGCCGCCGTCGCCACGGGCACGCAACTCGGCCTCATCCGACGCTGACGACGCCGCTGCCCGGCACTTCCGTGACTCCTCCCTCCCCGGCAAGCAGCCGCGACAGCTCGACGCGGGAACGTACGCCCAGCGCGGCGAACACGTTGCGCAGGTGATGGTCGACCGTCCGGTGGCTGACCGAGAGGCGCACGGCGACCTCCCGGTTGGTGGCGCCCTCCGCCACATGCCGGGCGATGCGTTGCTGCTGGGGAGTCAGCGTGGCCAGCGGCCCGGGGCTCGGCTCGCCCGCGACCGCCTCGCCCGCGGCCCGCAGTTCGGCGCGGCTGCGGTCCGCCCAGGCCCGTGCCCCGCACCGCTCGAAGGAGACCAGCGCGTCACGCAGCGGACCGCGCGCCTCGCGGGTGCGGCGCCGACGGCGCAGCCACTGGCCGTACAGGAGTTGCGTACGGCCGCGCTCGAACTCGCCCGGCAGGCGGTCGTGGTGCGCGAGCGCGCTCTCGTACGCGGCGGCCGCTTGCTGCGGCGGGCACAACAGGGCTCGGCAGCGAGCCAGTTGGGCCGACGCGAGCCGGTCAGCGGTGGCCTCGCTCCAGCGGGTGAACTCCGCCGTGGCGTGCCGGGCCTCCGCCGTGCGCCCCACCTGGACGGCGGCTTCCACGAAGCAGGGGACGGCCAGCATCCTGACGGCGAAATGACCGCGCCGCGGCCCGGGGGCGATCAGCGGGGCGAGCCGCGCTGCCGCGTCGGCAGGGCGCCCCGCGGCGAGTTCCGTACGGGCGACGGCCCAGACGGCGAGGGTGGCCGCCTGCGTCAGTCCGTGTGGCCCGGCACCCGCCGCCGCGGCCGCCGCGTGCGAGGCGCACGGTTCGGCACCGCCCTCGACGGATGCGGCGAGCGCCAGGACGGCGTGCAGGGAGACGGCTACGTTGGGCTGCCCGATGCGATGCGCGGCCCTGAGCCCTTCGAGGGCGTGCGCCCGGGCGCCGGTGTGGCGTCCCGCGCGCAACTCCCCGTAGGCCAGCTGTTCCAGGGCGCGGGGCAGCAGGACCTCGGGGCCGTAGGCGCGTACGGCCGCGAGCGCCCTCGCCCCGGCCTCGCAGGCGGTCTCGACCTCGCCGACCACGAGGGCGGCGGCACCGGCGCGCAACAGCTCGCCGGGTTCGCTCGCCCCACCCACCCCGCCAGTCCTGCCCGACCCGCCTAACCCGGCCAGGCAGCGACGCAGCAGAGCGTGGCCCTCGGCGCTGCGGCCAGCGAGAACCGCGCACATCCCCGCGCGGTACGCCTCCAGCACCGGGTCGTCGTCGCAGGCGGGAAATCGCGTCATCGCCTCCCGGTAGGCGGCCGCGTCGCCCATCGCCCAGGCCGCCTCCGCCGCGCCGAGCAGCGCGCGGCGGGCCCGTGCGGGCGGGAGCAGCGCGGCGGCGGTGAGCAGGGACTCCCTGGCGTCGTCGGCAGGACCGTCGGCGAGGGCGAGCAGCCCGCGCACCCGATGGACGCCACCGTGCGCGGGGGCGGCGCCCGTCCGTGCGAGGAGGGCACGGGCTCGTACGGGGTCCCCGGCCAGCCGGGCCGCTTCCGCCGCCTCGGCGAGCCGGTCGGTACGGGATTCCGGGTCCGCGGTGAGCGCCGCGGCGCGGGCCAGTGCGGCGGAACGCTCGGCGTGCGGCGGGTGCGCGGTCGCCGCCGCGGCGAGGGATCCGGCGAGCCGCGCGTCGTGGTCGTCCGCCGCGCAGGCGAGCTGGACCAGGCGGGGGAGACGGTCGCGGCAGACCCGGGCGAGGCGGAGGTGGGTGGCTCTGCGGCGGGCGAGCGGGGCCCGTCGGAGCACCGCTCGGCGCAGCAGGGTGTGGGTGAAGTGGATCCGGCCGCCCGCCTTGACGACAATCCCGGCCGCCTCTGCGGGGGCGAGCGCCGCAGGGTCGCCACCGGCCCGCAGCACCAGGGCGAGGTCCGCGCCCGCCCCGTCTGGCTCGTGCTCCTCGGTCGCCGCGGCGAGCAGCAGCAGCGCGCGTGCGGCGCCGGGCAGTTCGTCGATGCGGAGCGCGTAGTCGCCGAGGAGGCTCTCGCCGCCGGGCAGCGGATCGGGCAGCGGGGTACGTCCGGTGAGCTGGCCCGGGGTGAGGGCCGCGACGAGCGCGGTAAGCAGGCGGGGGTTCCCCACGGCCTCGCGGATCAGCCAGGCTCCGACGACGGGGTCGGCGGCGCCCCGGGTGAGCCGATCGAGCAGGGCGGCGGCCGCGCTGTCGTCGAGCGGTCCCAGGCGCAACGTCGTCGGCCCGGCGAACTCGTCCGCGCCGGTGCGGTGTTCAGCGAGGGTGAGAAGTACGGCCACCGGGGCCGAGGCGGACACGTGACGCAGGTCGGCCGAGAGGGCGCCCCGTGACGCGGCATCCCAGCGGTGGACGTCGTCGATACAGACGAGCTGCGGCCCCTCGTGCGCAAGCTCTGTCGGCAGGGTTGGTGCGGTCGGCTGTACGGACGGTACCGGGCCGCAGATCGCCCGCGCATGCTCCACCAGGGCGGTACGGCCGAGGCCGGGAGGCGCGGCCAGCACGAGCACGCCGCCGTGGCCGTCCCGTACGCGCCCCACCAGGGACTCCACGGCGGCGATCTCCTCGCGGCGGCCATACAGTCCGGGAGGCCCGAGCACGCTCGATACGGACGACGTCGAAAGGGTCACGCCCGCACGTTACTGTCGCGTAACACGGCCTGGAAGCCCCGAGTCCGCGGCTCTGGGCACGCCACCACCGGCGTCCGCACCAGGGTGTGCACGAGCACAAGCGACAGCTGTGCAGCGGACACGAGAGGGCCTGCGCCGGACACGCAGGCGTCGCCCGCCACCGGCTCCCCGGCGACGGACGACGACTCTCCACTCCCTGACGATTCGTCAGTGTCAGGAGTTGTGCGGGCAGTTGCCCCGGTACTCCTCGATCGTGAGATTCGGCCGAGGCAGCGGGCAGAGGAACTGCTCGTAGCGGGTGTCGTTGTCGATGAACCGCTTCAGCCAGGAAATGCTGTACTTCGCGATCGTCGTGTTGGACGAGTTCGGCGTGAAGTGGGTGGCGTTGTTGAGCTCCAGGTACGCCTTGTCCAGGGAGCCAGGCAACGACTCGTAGAACGGCTCGGAGTGGCTCGCGACAGGGGCCACGGTGTCACCGTCCGCACCCACCACCAGCGTCGGCGTGCGCACCTCGGGCCAGGTCGTGTCGGTGTTCCAGCCGGTCAGCGGAATCGCCGCCTTGAGCGACGTACGGCTCTTGGCCGCCTCCAGGGAGCCACCGCCGCCCATCGAGTGCCCCATCACGCCGAGCCGGGACGCGTCGACCCGGCCGCGCACTGAGCTCGACTTCGTCAAGTAGTCCAGTGCTGCGAGGAGTTGGCGGCCCCGGCTGGCGGGCTGGTCGAGGGTGGTGAGGGTGTCGATCGTGAAGACCACGAAGCCCTGCGACGCGAGCCGCGGCCCGAGCCAGGCGATGCTCGACTGGTAGGCGGTGAAGCCCGGCGAGATGACGACCGCGCCGAACGTGCCGTCGGCCGTGGACGTCGGGTAGTAGACGGTACCGCCGCCGAACCCGGACACCCCGAGTGAGGAGACCGTGGTCTGCGAGACGGCGTAGGAGCCGCGCGGCGCCTCGATGCTGGAGACGGTCGGGTCGGGGCCGCGCTCGTATGGGTTGTCCGCGGCGGCCTGGGCGCCCGGCGCGAGACCGGTGCCGAGAAGCCCCGCGGTGGCGACCGCGGCGGCCAGACAGGCCCGCACCACTGGGCGGGAGAAGACGTGCAGCTGCACGGAGGGGTCCTCTCGTCGTGGCGGAACCACGCGGGGGCGGCGTGCGGGGGAGAGGAGAGCGCCCCGGCGGAGACCGCCGTGTTGGTTGGCGGTCTCACCGTGCCGCTGACGACGGTGTACGGACATCGGCGAAATCACCGGTGTACCGAACGGCATCGTCGTTGCGGAGGACCGGTGTCAGCGGGGAGGATGCGTGGAGGTGCCGGGTGGTCATCCCGGCGAAGTGTTGGAGGCGCTGCTCGTGGACACCGCATCGCGGTGCGCCTCGCCCTGCGCGCCAGACGCTGACCACTTCGCCTCGCCCACCGGCTGACCTGCTCCGTTCGCGGTGGGCGCTGCCCCTTATGGGAGACCACCGTCGTGTCCGACGACTTCTCGACCGACTTCGCGACGGCTGATCGCCGTCCTCTGGCAGCGGTTCTTGCGGCCAACCTCGTTTCGATCACCGGGAATTGCCTCACGTACATGGCCGTGCCGTGGTTCGTGCTGCAGCGCACGGGCAGCGCCGCCAAGGTGGGGATCGTCGAGTTCTGCGCGCTGCTGCCGGTAGTGCTCGCCGCGCTCGTCGGTGGTCCGGTCATCGACCGGATCGGGCGACGGCGGGTGAGTGTCGCCTCGGATCTCGCCTGCGGAGTCGTCGTTGCGGCGATCCCGTTGCTGCAGTTCGTCGGCATCCTGCACTTCTGGATGCTGTGCGTGCTGATGGCGATGACCGGGCTGTTCCGTTCGCCCGGTGAAAATGCCCGCGGCGTGCTGTTGCCCACGCTCGCCGAACGCGCCGGAATACCGCTGTCCAGGGCTGCCGGGTTGTACGACGGCGCGGCGCGCTGTGCGGCGCTGACGGGATCCGCTCTCGGAGGCGTGCTGATAGCCGTACTCGACGCCGAGTACGTCCTGTTGGTGGACGCCGCGACCTTCGCGGTGTCCGCGCCGTTGTTCGCGTTCGGGGTGCGGGGCCTGCCCGAGGCGCGGGCCGGGCGGCGGGTCGGGCCGACGTCGCCGCGCGCCTACCGCCGTGAACTCGCGGAAGGCTACCGCTTCGTGGCGGCCACGCCGTTGCTGCTTGGGCTGTGCCTGATGACGTTGGTCACCAGGGGCCTCGACCAGGGCTGGAGCGCCGTACTCCTCCCCGTACATGCCCGTGAGGAGCTTGCTGGTTCCGTCGATCTCGGCCTGCTGAACGCGGCGTTCGGTGCCTGTGCGCTCGTGGGGGCGCTGGTCTATGGGGCGGTGGGCAGCCGTTTTCGGCGGTGGCCGGTGTTCACGGTCGCGATTCTCTTCGTGGGCCTGCCGCGCTTCGTGGTGGCCGCCTTCACCGACAGCTTCACGCCGCTGGCCTTCACCATGGCGGTCGAGGGTCTCGCCTGCGGAGTGCTCAACCCCGTTACGGCCACGGTGACGTATGAGGCGGTGCCGGAGGAGCTCCGCAGCCGTGTGCTGAGTGCGACGACCGCCTCGGTCCAACTGGGCACTCCGCTGGGCGGACTGGCGACGGGCGTTCTCGTGGATTCGATCGGCCTGCCTGCCGCGCTGCTCACGGTTGGCGGCGCGTATCTCCTCGCCACGCTGTGCCCGGTGATCTTTCCGGCCTGGAGGCGGATGGACGGGACCGGTTCTCCCCACGACGGAGCTGAGCTGCCCGCGAACAATGGCTCAAAGTGATTTAACATTCAACCGTGTCGGGCGGCATGCTGGGCAGAGCGTCGGAGGCCACCCAGGTATCCGGCCCAACACCCCTCCCAACGCCCCTTCTGAACAACGGAGTTGACTCGCGATGACTCAGACCCAGATTCAGACCCAGCCCCAGGCCCAACCCCAGAGCCTGCCGCTCCGCCTCCACCACCACGCCTGGATCACCGACGACCAGGAAGCCAACCGGCGCTTCTACGAGGACGTGATCGGTCTGCCCCTGGTGGCCACGTGGACCGAGCGCGAGGTGCTGCACGGGGCCGAGCGCGTGTACAGCCACGCCCTCTACGGCCTGGCCGACGGCAGCGCACTCGCCTTCTTCCAGTTCGCCGACCCCGAGCACCAGGAGGAGTTCAAGACCGAGATCAATGTCACCCCCTTACGCCACATCGCCTTCAAGGTCGAGGCGGCGACCCAGGAAGCCATACGGGAGCGCGTCATCGCGGCCGGTGATGCCGGTGATACGGAGGTGGACGCCCATGTGATCGACCACGGATTCTGCGTCTCGCTGTACATCACGGATCCCAACGGGCTGATCCTGGAGTTTGCTGTCGACCACCCCGACGTGGAGAAGATCGACGCCGAGCGGCGCGCCACGGCACACGCCGACCTCGCCCGCTGGCTCGCAGGCGACCACGTCAGCAACAACCGCTGGCGCTGATCCCTGCCGTCGGACCGTTGAGCTGTGCACGCAGGATGTCGGCGTGTCCGGCGTGCCGACTGGTCTCGGTGAGCAGGTGGACCAGGATGTCGAACAGCTTCACGTCGGGGCGTGGCCACCAGGGCACGTGGCCGGGGGAGTCGAGGGGGAGGGCGGTGATCGTCGCGTCCGAGTGCGCCCATACGCGACGGTAGCGGTCGGTGATCTCCTCGCGCGTCTCGTGCTCGGTCACCCACAGGTCGGCGCCCCGCGAGGCCTCGTCGTCCCACCGGGGCAGAGGTTCGGGGTACGGTCGGCCGAAGACCTCGCCGAAGTACCTGGATTCCCAGAGCGACAGATGCTTGACCAGGCCGAGAAGGTTGGTTCCTGTCGAGGTCAGCGGGCGACGGATGTCGTACTCACCGAGCCCGTCGAGCTTCCCGAGCAGCACCTTGCGACTCTCTCGCAGGTCGCTGTGCAGATAGTCCTTGGCGAAGTCATCAGTCATGGGGCACGAGCCTGCCAAGTGCCGTCGATCGGCTCAACCCGCGGCGGGACTCGGGGGACTCGCGGCAGGCACTCGGCGGCGAAAGGCAACCTCTCGCTCGCCGAGCGTCACGGATCAGGGCACTGAGTGCGGCCGCTCAGAGCGCCGTGCCGAACGCCTGTGTCCACCAGGGGCCACCGGAGCCGTTGTGGATGCCCACGCCCAGTTCCTTGAAGTCGCAGTTGAGGATGTTGGCGCGGTGGCCGGGGCTCTTCATCCACCCGTCCATCACCGAAGCCGGACTCTGCTGACCGCGGGCGATGTTCTCGCCGTACGTGCTCCAGCGGTAACCGGCCGCCGTGATGCGGTCGCCGGGGTCCTTGCCGTCCGGGCTCGTGTGGTCGAAGTAGTCGCGGGCCGCCATGTCGGCGGAGTGGTTGGTGGCCGCCGTGGCGAGCTTGTCGTTGGAGCTGACCGGACCGCAGCCCGCCTTCGAACGCTCGGTGTTGACCAGGGCGACGACCTGCGCGGCCGTGCCGCTCGGCTTCGGCGGCGCGGGGTCGGACGCCTCCGGCTTCGGCTTCGGCCTGGCCGAGGTGCGGCTCGGCGTCGGCTTGGGCTTGGGCTTCGGCTTCTTCTTCGTCTTGCTCGGGGTGGGCTTTGCGCTGGGGGACGCGGAGCGCTTGGGGGAGGCGGAGGGAGAGGCGCTCTTCGAGGGCGATGCGTCGGTGGGCGAGGCGGGGGCCGCGGCGGTGGACGGGGTGTCCTCGTCCGAGTCCGGGCCCGTGAGGAGGTGCACCGCGCCACCGCCGATGCCGAGCGCGACGACCGCGGCGGCCACTGCGGTCGTACGACGACGGCGTCTGGCGCGATCACGGCGGGCCTGCGTCCGAGAGGAGACCGGAGCCGCCGAACCGTGCACGGACGTGGCGGAGGCCGAGCCGACCTCGACGAGGTCCGGCGGCACGACCAGACCGGCGAGCGCGGAGCCCACCGGGACGAGCCCCAGCCCCACCAGCAGACCCTCTGCGGGCACCAGGTTGGACCAGTGGCCCTCGCAGGCCGAGCAGTCGCGGGCGTGCCGGGCCAGCCGCTTGCGCCACAGCGCCGACGGCACCCCGTCCCAGCCTGCGGTGATCTGCTGGAGACCCGCGCACGGAGGGTTGGCGGACAGGGCACGCACGACGACGCGCGCCGTCTCCAGCTGGGCCTTCATGCGCTGCACCCGCACCGCCGCGTGCTGCGACGACAGCTCCAGCGCCTCGGCGACCTCCGCCCGCGTGAGCTCGCCCGCGGACTCCAGCCACCACAGCGAAAGCAGCGCCCGGTCGTCCTCGTCCAGCCAGCGAGTCGCCTCGGCGGTCTCCCTGCGCTGTCCCGAGAGCCCGAGCCGGGTGATGGTCAGATCGACGAAGTCCGCGCCGGGATCCACCACGTCGTACGCGTCGGCGAGGCCACCACCGGCGGGTATCGCGCCCGAAGCGCGCTCCCGCCAGTGGCCGCGTATCTGGTTCATCGTGATGGCGACCAGCCAGCTGCGGAAGGTCTCCGGGTTGCGCAGACCGTCCAGGCCGCCGAGGACACGGAGCATGGTCTCCTGCACCACGTCGTCCACGTCCGCATGGCCGTTCAGGGCCCGTCCGACGATGTTGTAGACCAGCGGCAGGTACTCCGCCACCAGCGCGTCCTGCGCCCGCTGGTTTCCGTCCTGCGCTGCCCTGATCATCGCGATTTGGCGTTCGCTGCTCACGCTGTGTCCACTCTCTTTGTGGGGGGCCTGTCTCCTCCGACACAGGGGAGACGCCCTGCGCCCGCCGCGATAACAGAAACCGCTCGGTTTCTGTCGAAGCCGGTCTGCTGACCGTATCGAGTGGACTCTGACCCTCGACATGAGGTCGAGGGTCAGAGTTCGCTCACCCGCTCTCGTGCCGGGTGTCGCGGTCGACGGTCGAGGACAGGCTCCTGATGGTGTCCCGGCCGGGGGCCAGCAGGCTCACCGACTCCCAGTGCCGCAGCACGTGCGTGGCCAGGCCGAACCGTGCCGCGATGGCGCCGATGCTCAAGGTGCCGGTGCCTGCACCGTCGTCGTCGCTTGACTTCATGTCGACATCAAGTCGCAGCATCACGTCCATGTCCACGAATCGGAAAGCGGTGGAAGAGCACCGCGACACCGAAGCCCTGTTGGCCGTCCTCGACGCCGCGGACCGGCTGCCGAGCGCCACCCGGTTGCGGGACCGCTCCTACGAACTGCTCTCCCTCGTCCCGGGCTCGACCGTCGTGGACGTCGGCTGCGGCGCCGGGCGAGCCGTCGGCGAGCTGGCCGGGCGCGGCGTCCACGCGGTGGGCGTCGATCCCGGTCGGTCGATGCTGGCGGCGGCCCGGGAGCGGTGGCCGGAGGCGGAGTTCCGGGAGGCGGGGGCGGAGGAGCTGCCGTTCGCCGACGGAAGCGTGCGCGGCTACCGCGCCGACAAGGTCTTCCACCTGCTTCGGGAGCCGGGGCGCGCGATGGCGGAGGCCCGCCGGATCCTCTGCCCGGGCGGCAGGATCGTCCTGGTCGGTCAGGACCGGGACGCCATCATGATCGACTCGGCCGACGCGGCGCTCACCCGCACGATCGTGCACGCCCGCGCCGACCTCCTGGACATGCCCCGCGCGGGCCGTCAGTACCGCGGCCTGCTCCTGGCCGGTGGCTTCGACGAGGGCACGGTCGAGGTGCACACCAGCGTGTCCACCGAACCCGCGATGCTGTCGCTGCTCGAAAGGCTCGTCGAGCCGGTCCGCGCCGCCGGGGCGGTCGGCCGCGACCGGGCGGACGGGTGGCTGGCCGAACAGCGCCGACGGGCCGAGTCCGGCCGCTTCCTCGTCGCCATTCCGTTCTTCCTGGCGGCAGCCTCAGCCTCAGCCGTTGCCTCCGCCTGAGTGCTCAGGAACCCGCCGACACTGGAGAGTCCGTCCGGTCGCCCACCGACTCCTTGGTGGCGGACTTCGGGATCGGCTCGTCGTGGCGCAGCGCGGTCCAGACCCGGTGCGACGCCTTGTCGAGCGGCAGGACCCGGCCCGCGTCCTGTGCGTCGTAGGTGACCGGCATCGTCACCATGTCGGTGCGGTCGGGGCTGATGCCCTTCAGCTCCTTGGCCAGGCCGATCAGCTTGTCCGCCGATGCCAGGTCGGAGTCGGCGCTGATCGTCTTGGTCGCGGTGTCCGCGAGGCCGTACGACTTGGCGGGGTCGCTCAGCGGATCGACGGTGTTGGCGCGGTGGATCAGGGCCTTGATGAAGGCCTGCTGGAGCTGGATCCGGCCCAGGTCGCTGCCGTCACCCACACCGTGCCTGGTGCGGACGAGCGCCAGCGCCTCCTCGCCCTTGAGCGTGTGCTTGCCTGCGGTCAGCGAGAGGCCGCTGTTGGGGTCCTTGATGACCTTGTGGGTGGTGATGTCCACGCCGCCGAGCTCGTCGATGAGCTTCTGGAACCCCTTGAAGTCGACTTCGAGGTAGTGGTTCATGCGCAGGCCCGACATCTTCTCGACCGTCTTCACGGTGCACGCGGGCCCGCCCACCTGGTACGACGAGTTGAACATGGCCTGCTGGGCGCCCGCCGCGCCGCCGCCGTGGGACTGCGTGCACTGGGGCCGCTCGACCATCGTGTCGCGCGGGATGCTGACGACCGAGGCCTTCTGGTGGGACTTGTCGACGTGCAGGACCATCGCCGTGTCGGCCCGGGCCCCGCTCACACCGCTGCCGTACCGGCCGTGGGTCCCTGCCCGCGAGTCGGAGCCGAGCAGGAGGATGTTCATCGATCCGTCCCGCTGTTCGGCGGGCCTGTCGTGTCCAAGGGCGGCGTTCACGTCCGTGCCCTGGATGTTGCCGTTGAGGTGCTGCCAGGCGTAGGCGACGCCTCCGCCACCGACCAGGGTCAGGCCCAGGGCGCCCCACGCGACGTACCGCAGGGCCTTCTTCTTGGGCTTGCGCCGCGAGCCGCGGACCCGGGCGGGCCCGTAGCCGGGCACCGAGGGGCCGTCTACCGGGGGTGCCGGGTGCTCGTCATGGCTCTCGTGCGGCATGCGCTGCCTCTCTTCGCGAACCGGGAGATCAGCGGATCAGCGGATCGATCGGGGTTGAGGGTCGGGCTCGGGGACCGGGAGGTGGTTACGGAGGTCCCGGGCTCAGTACGCGGAGTCGACGTTGTCGATGGAGCCGTACTTGTCGGCGGCGTAGTTCGCGGCCGCGGTGATGTTGGCGACCGGGTCGGTCAGGTTATTGGGGGTGCCGTCGACGTGGTAGGCGTCGAAGGTCGGCTGGATGACCTGCAGCAGGCCCTTGGACGGGGTGCCGTTCTGGGCGTTCACGTCCCAGCCGTTCTGGGCGTTCGGGTCACCGGCGGACTCACGGATGATGTTGCGGTGGAGCCCCTCGTAGCTGCCGGGGATGCCCTTGGACTTCATGATGTCCAGGGACTCGCGGATCCAGCCGTCGAGGTTCTCGGGGTAGTTCTTGTCGCCCTTGGCGGCCTGCGGCGCGGCTGCGGCGGCCTGAGCGGGCTCCGCGGCGTGGGCGGGGGAGGGGACGAGGGTCAGGGCGGCTGCGGCGGCTCCGGCGGCGGCGATGCCGGCGACGGAGAACTTGCGGGTCCGGGCGGTACGCGTCAGAGACATGCGGGTGCAACTCCTGGATGGGGACGAGATGGGGAGCCGGATCGAGCGGGCGACTGTGCCTGCTGTGCGATCCCGGCGTCCCGAAGACTCAGCCAGGGTTAGCGGCGCCCGGGGACGGACGCAATCATGTGACGTACTACCGAGATACGAAGAGGCTCTGGTCGGAGCCCTCCCTCGCGGAGCCCCAGGCCCCGTACCGGGCCTCGGGGCCGCTACTACCGTCCTTAGCATGTGACGTGGCCCCTATGAGTGGCCTCACAGCCGTCGGCCCCGCGAAGTGGCCTGGGTCACCGGTGTGCGGGCCCTGCCGGGCGCCGGCCGGCGGGAGCGGCGCCGGACGCCCCTGCCGACCGCCTCCCGGGCCCGCCGGGGCCCGGAAAGCGTGCCGCGGCGGGCCTCAGCTGCCGGTCGGAGCCGCGTTGCCCCCTGTCACGTGGACGTAGTCCACGACCAGCTGCTTGGGGAAGGTCGTGCCGCCGTCCGGGTCGCCGGGCCAGTACCCGCCGACCGCGAGGTTGAGGATGAGGAAGAAGGGCTTGTCGAAGACCCACTTGTTGCCGTTGAGGTCGGCCGGGGTGCGGGTCTGGTAGACCTTGCCGTCCACGGACCAGGTGACCTTGTTCGGTGACCAGTCCACCGCGAAGGTGTGGAACTTGTCCGCGAACGCCTCCCCGCCGGGCAGCGTGTATCCCGCGCCGATCCCGCCCGAGCCGGAGTAGCCGGGGCCGTGCAGCGTGCCGTGGACGGTGGACGGCTCGAACCCGACGTTCTCCATCACGTCGATCTCGCCGCTGTTGGGCCAGCCCACGTTGCCGATGTCGGCGCCGAGCATCCAGAACGCGGGCCACATGCCCTGGCCGCGCGGCACCTTCATCCGCGCCTCGACGTGCCCGTACGTGCTCGTGAACTTGCCGGAGGTGTTGAGCCGGGCCGAGGTGTACTCACAACGGCCGTACCAGCACTGGTAGTTGCCGGGGTTCTCCTTGCGGGCGGTGATGACCAGGTTGCCCTGGCCGTCGAGGGCCGCGTTCTTGTTGCCCGACGTGTAGTACTGCCGCTCGTGGTTGTTGACGTTGTCGCCGGTCTCGATCTGCCACTTGCCGCCGTCGACGGCCGATCCGGCGGGGCCGTTGAAGTCCTCGGTGAAGGTGGCGGCCGCCGACGGGGCGGAGGAACGGGCCTCGGTCGTGGGCGTGGTCTCCGCCGAGGCGGTGGGGAGCATGCTCAGGCTTGCGGCTCCGCAGGCCAGGGCTAGCGCGCAGAGCTTGGTGCGGCGGCTGAGTGAGGTGGGCACTGTCATCACATCGCTTCGCGTGGGGGCGGTGGCGGGTGGGGCATGCGCATGACAAAGGAGTGTCGAGAAGTGAACGCGGCGCATGATCCGTCGTGCTCACTTCGTTCAGTACTTGATTTAAGGCAGACTCCAGTGCCCCGTCAAGGAGTTGGTGCGGACCAACCTCTCCGCACACGGTGATCGGGCGGGCATCAACCGGTCATCGAGCGGTACATGCCGATCGAGTCGTGCGTCGCCGTGTCGGCGAAGCCGAACTTCTCGTAGAGGAAGCGCGCGGGGCCGTCGGCGATCAACGAGACGTACGCGGTCGCGGGCGCGCGCCGCTCCAGCTCCTCGGTGAGCGCGGCCATGATGCGCCTGCCGAGGCCGCGTCCCTGGTGTGCGGGGTGTACGCAGATGTCGACCACCTGGAACGCGGTGCCGCCGTCACCGATGATCCGCCCCATGCCGATCGGCTCGCCCTCGTGGTGCAGCACCACGCCGTGCCAAGTGTTCGGAAGGGCGAGCGCGACGGCTTCGGGAGCCCGGTCGGAGAGACCGGCATCGGTGCGCAGGCGGCGGAAGGTCTCGACGGAGGGCACTTCCACCCGCAGCTCGTAAGGGTCACTATTGTAATTCATGTGTTACATGCTAGCCGGGCCGCGAGGGGTTCCTGGCGGCCCGGCCGGTCAGCGTCGCTGGAAGGTCACCTCGGGATTCCCCGGCGTCGGTCCGTCGAGCAGCGGCTGGGGGGTGCCGCCCAGCCACTGCTCGTAGAACGCGCCGATGTACGCGCGCGTGATCCGCTCGGAGCGCTCACCGGACAGGGGCACCTCGGGGTCGGCCACACCCGCCTGCTCGGCGAGGACGGGAACGTCGGTGAACGTGAAGTGCCCCGACCCCTTGACGGTGAGCCACCGCTTCCAGCCGTTCAGACCCGGCCAGGTCTCGTCCCAGTTCTTGCCGTCCTCGACCCCGGGCGTGTGTATCGTCTCGGCGCCGATCATCAGGAAGGGGCGGCCGCCGATCCTGTTGGGCGCGTTGTAGAAGTGGCCGTCCATGTTCATACCGGCCCGCACGCGGCGGTCGGCAGCCATCGTGGCGAGCGCGGCGGACCCGCCGATGGAGTGCCCGCCCGCGCCGATCCGCTTGTCGTCGATCATGTGGGCGTACCGCCAGCCGTTCTTGCCGCCGGTCCGCGTCAGCCGGTCGATGACGTACGAGAGGTCCTTGGCCCGCCCCTTGGTGGCGAGCTCGCCCCCGCCGGGCTCCTCGACGGGTCCGCAGGCCTTGCAGGTGAGGACACGGCCACCGGGGAACTCCGTGCCGAGCGACTCGTAGGCGTGGTCGACGGTGGCCACGACAAAGCCCCGGCTCGCCAGGTCCTCGGCGAGGTGGGTCAGCGTGGAGCGCGGGGCGGTGAACCCGGGGGAGAGCACGATCAGCGGGAACCGCCCCGGCGCGGGGCGCACCCCGGTGCGTGCGTAGGTGCGGGTGGCGCTGTACTCGGCGGGGGAGAGCGCCTTGTCCTGCTTCCACCACTCCAGCAGGAGCCGCGCCTCCTCCTCGGACGTGTACGCGGTGGGACGCCCGCCGCCGTGCCGCCCGGGGTAGTACACGGACGCCATCAGCTCACGAGCACCCGCCGAGGGCACCCAGGGATCGGGGCGGCTCTTGTCGACGAGGTGCAGGGTGTCGCGGCCGACCGCGTAGGGGCCGGTGGGGCGGGGGAGGTGGAGTGCCGCTGTGGACTTCTCGGCGACGGCGGGGCCGACTGTGCTGCTCGGCCCCGCGGCCACGGCCGTCGCTCCACCCGCCACAGGCAGGGCGAGGCAAGTGGTGAGGGCGGTGACAAGGACACGTCTACGCAGGGTGGTTCGAGTTTCCGACATGCCGAGAACGCTAGAAGAGAGGTGGTCGACGCCTCGTCGGCCTACGGTATCCGGCGCGACCAGACTCTGGGGGTACGCGCGGCTGCGATGTCAGCTCCTGGTATGAGGTGCCCCGGCGTGCCTCTGTGCCAACTTCCCCCGACGGATGGGCGCCTGCGGGGCGCGACGCTCAGTCCGCGGGTGGCGACTCCGTCTCCTCGTCGTCTCCGGCAACGGGAACATCGAGCTGTCCCGCCCCCGGCGAGGCGCTCGCCCGTCCCACGGGCGGCTGCGTCGGCTCGGCCACCGAGGCGCGCGGGGAGTAGCCGCGCACCTCGCTCATACTCTCCAGAACCCTTAGCTCGGCGACGCTCAACTCGTGTTCCTCAGCGTTGATTTCATCGGCCATGGGGAGGCTCCTTTCCTGGCTGCCGTTCGCCCCGGGCGTCATGCGTCGGCTCCGGCGGTCGGCGCGTCGATCAGTTCCAAGATGTCCACATCGGCGCCACGCACATGCAGCCCGGCGGTCCCTTCGACCCGCTCGATGAAACTGCCGTCGTCGCGCATCCGCCAGGCCGACTCCAGATGCAGCTCGCGTGGCTGAGGATAGGACGTGGCATACGACTCATTGCCGTACCACCCTCCCACCCACGTACCGTCCTTGAGGCGCAACCTCACGAAACACGGCCGACGGTCCCGGAAGATGTGATCCCAGGCCGAAGGAGTGCCGCGGTAGCGGGCTCGCAGCCGACGCCGCTGCAGGACGGACACGGCGGCGGCGGCCGCCGCGGGTACGGCGACGAACAGGACGAGACCGCACAGGCCCACGAGGCGAACCCGCTGCTCCGCTGCGTTTCCTCGCAGGAGCCCGCCGTCGTCGGCCCGCACCAGCCGCAGCAGTTCGGGCCCGACGGCAACCGCGTACACCGCGTCCAGCACGACGGAGGCGACCAGCGCGCGCAGCACCCGTTCACTCAGCGCGCGCTCCTGGGGCACCGGCCCGCGCCAGAGCTCGCGGAGGAACTGATAGACGGCCCCCGGCAGCACGAACAGGACCAGGACGGCGAGTTGAAACACCGTGGAAGGAGCCTGTCCCATGCCTTCCACCCTTCGCGTGGCAGTCGAGGTTCACTCCACCCTGGAGCCGTGCTTCTCGGCCCGGCAATCGCTGGTTCGTGACCACCGTCGACGGGTACAGGCACACGCGTGGGGGAACGCGAGACGAAGGTGGCGCACGCAAGGGTGGTGCGCTTCCGCGAGCTGGCGCGGAAGGATCCCTTCACTTACGAGTCCCAGCTCGGTCTCGCCCTCTATGCCCTGTGCCACGAGATGATGAACCGGCCAGGCCCCGTCACCCAGGCCTTCATCGACCTCTGCGAAGAAGGCATCGTACTGCACCGTCGGTTGTTGCACACCGATCCTGCCTCCGCACCGCAGCTCGCCTTCCTGCTCGGCTGGCTCGGTGTTGCCCGGCTCTCCCTGGGGCCGCCCGGCGAGGGCCGTCCCCTGCTCGATGAAAGCCTGGACCTGATCCGGCAGTTGGACCGCCGGGAGCCGGACGAGTACGGGTTCCATCTCTGCCGGGCACTCTCGCTCGCCGGTCAGGCGCTGGCAGAATCGGGTGACTTCTCTGGCGCGCTGCGCGCGGCCGAGGGCTCGGTGGAACGATGGCGACAGTTCACCCGGGAAACGCCCGGAGCGCACGAGATGGACCTGGCCCTCGCACTGCACGGGCTGTGTCTGGTCCTGCAGAGCGCGGACCGGCAGCGGGAAACACTGCCATTCGCCGAGGAGTCGGTGCGGCTGGTGCGCCACCTGCACGCCGAGGGCGCCGTGTCGGATGCGTCCGCCTCTCGGTTGGCGGGTGGTCTCGACTTCGTCGTTGCCGCGCTGGTGGCGCACGACCGATGGTCGGACGCCGCGCCCCCTGCCGAGGAGGCTGTCACCTGGCACAAACAGGCAGCGAGGATCGCGGAGCGGCCAACGACTCTCAACTACGCCACATCTCTGGGGAATTGCGGGAGGATCCTGGCGCAGGTGGGACGGAGGGCCGAAGCCAAGAGGTATGTCGTGGAGGCCTACGCCGAGTGCATGCGTCGTGCCCGTGACACCAACTCCCCGGCGGACCTGCCGAGCACGGCTGCCGACATCGGTGAGCTGCTCCGCGAACACGGCATGAAGTGGTCTGCCATGCTGCTGGAGAGGGCCGTTGCGGCGCGCCTGAACCCCAGGCCCCGGGGACTCCGGAGATTCCGCAGAGGGTGAAGGGCATTCGCTTCGCCGACTCCGGCATCGACCGCGGGACCGGTGAGCAAGGAGGGGGCCGCCATGGGCAAGAAGCCGTGGGCAGCTCTGCGCGGAGCGTGGCGCAGGACGTCCGGGAAGGAAGCCGAATCCGGCAGCCCGAGCGATGACGAGCGTGCGGGCCATCTCTCCAACCGGAGCACGGAAGTTCTTGAACGCTTCGAACAAACCGGCGAGCTGGCGGTTCTGGAGGAAGCGATCGGCCTCGGGCGCGCAGCTCTTCACGCGGCCCCTGAGTCCTATCCCTACAGGGCGCACGTTCTCTCCAACCTCAGCCTCGCACTGGAGGCCCTGTTCGTCAGGACGGGAAACTTGGAGACCCTCGATGAGGCGACCGGCATGATTCGGGACGCTGTCCGCTCGACGCCCGAAAGCGCCCCCCACCGTGCCACGCTCATGTACAACCTGGGCAACTCGTTGTGGCGGCGCTTCGACAGGGCAGGGGCCCTGGAGGACCTGGACGAAGCCATCAGCGCCTATCGGGCCGCTGCCGTCGACCTCGGTGACGACGACCCGAACCGGGTGAAACGGGTGTCGAACCTGGGAACCGCCCTGAAGTGCCGTTTCGAGGCAACGGGGGACAGGGGAGACCTGGACGAGGCGGTTGACCTGCTTCGTACTGCCGTCCATGACGAAGCCGCCGACACCGCGGGCCGTCACATCTCACTGATGCAACTCGGGAGGGCCCTGGGGGAACAGGGAACCATCGAGGCTCTCGACGAGTCGATCGAACTTCTCCGGGCCGCCGTCACGGCATCGCCTGCCGCCCCGTTCGAGCGCGCCGTCTGCCTGGGAAATCTGGGCGCGGCCCTGAGGGAGAGGTTCGAGCTGGGGTGGCAGCTGTCGGACCTGGACGAAGCCATCCGCGTGGGCCGGTCCGCCGTCCGCGTCATGCCGGACGAGCACGCCGAATCGTCGTCCTTGCTGAGTCTCCTCGGCGCGGCACTGATGTTGCGGTTCGAGCACACCGGGCAGGTGAAGGCGCTCGACGAAGCAGTCAAGGTGGGACGGACCGCCGTGCGCGTCACGCCCGCCGACCACCCGCTCTTCAGCAACGCACTGTCCAGTCTGGGCCAGGCCCTGAAGCACCGATACACCCACACCGGTGCGGCCCGGGACCGGGCGGAGGCCTTGTCAGCCTGGGAAAGGGCAGCCGGGACGGCGGCCGCCCCGGCATCGTCGAGGATCAAGGCCGCCCGCGCCGCCGGGAATCTGGCCGGGCCCACGGATCCCCGCCGGGCCGCCGACATCCTGGAGCGTGCAGTGATGCTGCTGCCTGAAGTGGCACCGCGTCGGCTCAAGCGTGGCGATCAGCAACAGGCTCTGATCGCGACCAGCCAGCTTGCCGCCGACGCCATGGCTCACGTCCTCGCCGACAGCCGAACGGGAGCCCAGCAGCGGGCCATGCGCGCCCTCGGGCTTGCGGAGGCCGGACGTGCCGTGCTCCTCTCCCAGACTCTCGACGCCCGCAGCGATCTGAGCGAACTGCGGTCCCGACACCCCGACTTGGCCACTCACTTCACTGAGCTGCGTGAACTCCTGGATCAGGATGCCGCGACGGTCATATCGACCGGCGTCGGCAGAGCGGATCGCGGAGGTCACGAGCGGCACGGGCTCGCCGTCGAGTTCGAGGCCTTGCTGGAACGCATCCGGGCCTGTGAGGGCTTCGCCACCTTCGGCCGCCCTCCGACGCTCGACGACCTGCTGCCCGAAGCTGTCGACGGTCCTGTAGTGACGTTCAATGTCAACCGTCATCGCAGCGATGCCCTGTTGCTGACCCGCCACGGAGTATCCGCCTGCCCACTGCCCCGACTGACCGAGAACGAGACCCTCGGGCGCATTGACGCCTTCAACCGGGCGCTGCACGAGGCGAGCGCGCCCACCGGCGACCGGATCTCCGCCCAGCGGGCCCTGCGCCACGTCCTGGAATGGCTCTGGGACGCAGCGGCCGAGCCTGTCATCTCCGAGCTGACGGCTCTGGGCGAGCTGCGCCCCTCCACGGACGGCGAACGCCTTCCCCGCCTGTGGTGGACGCTGGCCGGTCCACTCGGAGCTCTGCCCCTGCACGCCGCCGGATACCACACCGCCGACGACAGGGCCGGGAGCCGACGCCCCACTGTCATGGACCGGGTGGTCTCCTCGTACACGCCCACCATCCGTACGCTGCACCACACCCGTCAGCACCGCAGACAGCAGCCCCCCGATTCCCTGCGGTCCCTGATCATTTCCATGCCGGACACCCCGGGCCTGGACGCCCCCCTGCCCCATGTACACGAGGAGACCCGCCGTGTCCGGGCCCGTCTGCCACGCCCCGTGCAACTCACCGGGCCGAGACCTGACGAGGCCGCGTGCCCCGACACTCCCACGACGGAACTCGTGCTCTCGCACCTCCCGCGCTGTGCCATCGCCCACTTCGCCTGCCATGGCGTCAGCAACGCCACCGACCCCTCACAGAGCCGACTGCTCCTGTACGACCACGCCACCAGGCCCTTGACCGTGTCGGCCCTCGCCCGGCTAAACCTGGACCGAGGGCAACTGGCCTACCTCTCTGCCTGCAGCACCGCTGCCCCCGGTGACCGGCAGCTGACCGACGAGGCCATTCACCTGACCAGCGCTTGCCAACTCGCCGGTTTCACCCACGTCATCGGGACGCTCTGGCCGATCAACGACCGTCTGGCCGTCGACGTGGCGGAGTCCTTCTACGCCTACCTGGCCACCGGCCCGGACGGAAGTCTCGCGCCCGACACCGCCGCCGACGCCCTGCACCGCACGGTAAGGGACGTGCGTGACCGCTATCCGGGTCTCCCCTCTTTGTGGGCGGCCTATCTGCACGTCGGAGCGTGAGCCCGTTACGGTGTACACAGAGCCACCCTTCTTGCATCGGCCCGGCACTCCCTTCGTAGAGTCGCCGGGTGAACGAACACCACGCACCCGACCCCCACCTGCCGATGCTGACTCTCCCGCAGGCCGAACACCTGCGGAACCTGACAGCCGATCACTTCCTCACCCGCAGCGGGATACGCCCGCGGGTCGAGGGTGACGCCGTGCTGTGGGGCGACGGGCACCGCAGCCCGCTCCCCAACCTGGCGCACCAGTGCCGTGCCACGGCCGAGGAGCACTGGCCCCGCCTCGTCGAACAGCACTTCACGACGCTGGACAACGCTTCGCAGGGCGGGGAGAGCGCGCAGGAACTGCTCGACAGAACGGTCCTGCGCCTCCTGCCCGACGACGCCTTCCCCGGCGAGATGGCGAACGCCTTCCGGTACGCGCGTCCGGTCGCCGAGGGCCTCCTTCTAGCACTCGCCCTCGACGCCCCCACCTCCGTGCGCATCCTCGACGACCACGACGTGGCACGCGCCGGGCTTGAGCAGCTCTGGGTGGCAGCCAGGAACAACCTCATCCGTGAACTCGTCGAGCACGACGAGGTGACAGGACCGCAGGGCGCGCGGCTGTGGACCGTCTACGGAGACTCGCCTTTCGTGGCGAGCAAAGCGCTCGTGCTCCCCGAGCTGGCCCGCGCGACCACCGGCAGTGAACTGCCGGAGGCAGGCGCGCTCGTCGTCCTCCCCAGCCGCAACCTGCTGGCCTTCCACCCGATCGAGGACGGCACGGTGGTGGACGCGGTCAACGACCTGGCCGCGTACGCGCTCGGCGCCTACGAGGACGGGCCGGGCGCGCTGTCGCCGCGGCTGTACTGGTGGCACCAGGGGCGGCTGACCTCGCTCACCGCCTTCGACCACGAGACCCGCACCTTCACCGTGGTGCCGCCGCCCGAGCTGATGGAGGTGATGAAGAAGCTGCACGCCGAGAGCGCGGCCGCACGGCCGGAACCGCAGCCCGCCCAGCCCGAGTCGCAGCCCGCACCGGTCGGCGCGGAAGCCGACGCGGCCGAGCTCGACCCCGCCGCCGCGGCCGAGGGCATCGCCCGTCTTGCGCAGAGCTCCGCGGGCGTCGCCCACACCTTCGCCGCCACGAAGCGACTGAGCGACGTACGCTTCGCCGCCGACCCCGACGGCGCACGCCTGGAGACCTGGGAGGCGTGGGTCTGGGCGATGCAGACCGGCTCGGCACTGTTCCGCACGACCGCCTCCGCCCAGGGCACCGTGGAGTGCCGCATCGCCGACCGCTCCCTGCACCTGCCCGCCACCGGACCCGTGCCGGGCGCGGACGCCCACGCCTGGCTGGACGCCTTCTACCTCGCCCTCGTCTGCAGGGAACGGGATCGGCTGACCCTGCTCTGCGACGTGCCGCTGGACGACCTGCGCCGGGCCACGCCCGTCGACGAGTACGTCTTCCACTGGATCGAGACGCTGCGGGCGTTCTGGCTCAGGCGTCCCATGGACGACGTCGTCCAGCACCTGATCGCCACCATGGAGACCTCCCACCCCGACGTCGCGACCCGCACCCCGACCGACTTCCTCAACCTGATCGACTATCAGCCCGCCGCCCTCCTCCACCGCCTGATCGCGGGCGACCGGGACGCCTTCACCGAGGCCCTCGCCGAGGCGCTCGCCCACCACGAGCGGTACTGGAACGGCAGGGCAGGGGCCGGGACCACGCCGCTCTACAGCCGGGTGGCCCTCGGTCCGCTCGCGATGGCCTGCCTGGCGTACGACTCGGACTTCCCCGTCGACGACAAGTCGCCGTACCTGCCGAAGCACTTCCTCACGCGTGGCTGGCTCGGCGAGTTCGCGACGTAGAACACCGGCGTGTTGGCGTCGTTTGGTGTTGTCCACGGCGGTGGTGATGGGCGAGTGTTCTGTGTCATGGACTGTGACCGGCACAACACGGTGTTGCCTCTGTCCCGACGTCAACTGTTCGTCGCCGCCGGCGCGTCCGGGGCGGTCGCCGCCCTCGGGGCCGCCGCTCCCGCCCCGGCCCGGCCGCGCGCCACGGTCCCCCTCTCGTTCAGCCGCGTCACGAACGGCGCGGCGACCCTCTCACCGGCCGCGGACCGGCTGGTCGTCGAGGCGCAGGCCACGCTCTGGTCCCTGCCCCGCACAGGCGGCGAGGCGGTGCCGCTGACACCGGCGGGGCTGGAACCGAACCGCCCCGTGTACGCGCCGGACGGGGCGTCGGTCGCGTTCTGCGCGTATCGGGACGGCGGGTTCCACATCTGGACGATGCATGCCGACGGGACGGGGCTGCGGCAGCGCACCGAGGGGCCCTGGGACGACCGGGGCCCCGCCTGGTCGCCCGACGGAGCGCGCATCGCCTTCGCGTCCGAGCGCGGCGGCGATCCGGTGCGGGGCGGCTCGTACCGCATCCAGGTCCTGGAGCTCGCGAGCGGTCGAATCACCCGTGTGACCGGCCGACCCGGCCAGGAAGGGCCCTTGCAGGACGGGCCGTGGGAAGACTTCGACCCCACCTGGTCGCCGGACGGCGAACACCTGCTCTTCGTCCGCGGCAAACCGGTCACCACCCCGCAGGGCAGCACCGCCCTCGAAGCCCGCACCATCGCGTCCGTCCCGGCGGGAGGTGCGGGCCCCGTCACCGTCGCGCACACCGAGACGGCGACCGCCCAGGTCATGACGCCCGCCCTGGCCCCGGACGGCATACGCCTCGCCTACCTGCGGACCACGGCCGCGCCCAAGGCGTCCTGCACCCTCGTCGTCGACGGCAGGCCCGTCGCGCTCGACGGCGACCTGGCTCCGGTGCCGCCGCGCTGGACGGCGGACGGGAAGCTCCTGCTGACCGTGGACGGCCGCTTCACACTCGTACGTCCCGACCGCTCGGGAGCGCGGGGCGGCGCCGGTGACCCGGGCGAGCCCGAAGTGATCCCCTTCGACGCCACCCTGCCGGTGACACGCCCGCACTACCGGGTCAAGGAGTACGACCTGGGCCTCGGGCGGGCACGACCGACGCGCGGCATCCACCTGCCCGCGCTCTCGCCGGACGGCCGCCGGATCGCCTTCGCCGCCCTCAACTCGCTCTGGCTCGCGCACACTTCGGGCGGCAAACCGCCCCGGCGACTCCACCGGGCAGCGGCCACCGGCTACCTGCTCGGCCCGACCTGGGCACCGGACGGCAAGTCCCTGGTGTACGCCGACGACCGCGACGGACTGCTCGGCGCGTACCGCCGCGACCTCGCCACCGGAGCCGAGACCGCGCTGGCGACCGGCGGCCGGGTCCACCCGGCACTCTCACCCGACGGCGAACGCCTCGCCTGCCTGGACATGACCGGTCGCCTCGTCGTGCGCGACCTCGCGGCGGGCACCGAACGCGCGCTGGTGACACCGCTCGGCGGGGGCGGTCTGCCGGGCAGGCCGAGCTGGTCGCCCGACGGCCGGTACGTCGCGCTGTGCGACCGCAACCGCATCAACCAGCGCTTCCGCGAGGGCTACAACCTCATCCGGATCGTCGACGCGGACACCGGCGCGGACCGCCTGCACGCCGTGGCCCCGCACGCCTCGCTCTCCGACCGGTACGACTCGGGCCCCGTCTGGTCACCGGACGGCCGATGGCTCGCGGTGATCGTCGAATCGGCCCTGTGCCTGTTGCCCGTGACGCCCGACGGCACGCCGCGCGGCGCACTGCGCATGCTCTGCGACGAACCGGCCGACCACCCTTCGTGGGCAGGCGACTCGAAGTCCCTCCTCTACCTCTCCAGCGGGCGGCTGCGCCTCATCGGTGTCGGAGGGGAGCGTCCGCGCACGGTACGGGTGCCGGTGGACCAGCGCAGGCCCTCGCCCGCCGACGTCGTCGTGCACGCAGGCCGGCTGTGGGACGGCACCGGGGACGAGGTACGGGACGACGTCGACATCGTCGTCCGCGACGGCCGCATCGCCTCCGTACGAGCGCACCGCCCGGCCGGTCCCGGCAGCCCCGCGGGCCGCCGCGTCGACGCCACGCGCCACACGGTCGTCCCCGGACTGTGGGACACGCACACGCACCCCTGGCAGACGACCTACGGCGGACGCCAGACGGCAGGCCAACTGACGTACGGCATCACCACGGCGGTGTCGCTGGGCGGCTTCGCCTACGAACAGGCCCGCATCCGCGAGGCGGTGACCGCGGGCGAACTGGCAGGCCCCCGCCTCCTCACGACGGGCGAACTCATGGACGGCTCCCGCGTCGCGTACAGCATGGGCCGCGCCCACCGGAGCCGGGCGGCACTGCGGCGCTCGCTGCGGCGCGGCACGGCACTCGACTGGGACTTCGTCAAAACCTATGTACGGGCGCCGGGTTGGGTGATGGAGGAGGCGGCACAGTTCGCGCACGAGAAGCTCGGCGTGCGCTCGGGAGGCCACCTGCTCTCGCCCGGCATCCAACTCGGCCAGGATCTGACGACCCATCTGCAGGCCACCCAGCGCGCGGAGTTCGGGCACGCCATCACGGCCACGGGCCGCGCCTGGGACGACGTCGTCGAGATCTACACCGCACGGGGCGCGGCCTTCTCCCTCATCGCCACACCGTTCACCTCGGCGCCCCTGCTCGGCGCGGACCCGGGGCTCGCGGACGACCCGCGCGTCACCGCGGTGATGCCACCCTGGGACGCAGCCGCGGTGAAGGCGGGCGCGGCCGTCCCGCCGAGCGAGGCCCAGCTGGCCACGCTCCGCACGGAAACCGACATCTACCGGCGCATCCTCGCCGCCGGAGGCCAGGTGGCCCTCGGCACCGACCAGCCCATCGTCCCGGTGGGCCTCGCCCTCCACCTGGGCCTGCGCGCCCTCCATCTGGGCGGTCTGACCCCGGCGCAGACGCTGCGCACCGCGACCGTGCTGCCAGCTCGGGTGTTCGGTCTTGACCGGGAGCTGGGCACGGTCGAGGCGGGCAAGGTCGCCGACCTGACCGTGGTGGACGGCGACCCGTTCACGGACTTCGACACGATGGTGCGGACCGTGTCGGTGCTGCGGGGCGGAACCCTGTACAGGACGGCGGACCTGACGGCGGCCTTCGAACGGCGGCAGCGGAAGAACGGGGCCGGACACGGTGCCGCCGCCGCACACGACGAGGCGTACTGGCTGAAGGCGGGCCGCCTGATGCGCAGGGACGGGTGCTGCGCACCGGTCAGCTGAGCCGGTGAGCTGAGCCGATCCGCACACCGGCCCGGCGCTCTGGGGGACCGCTACTCGAAGCGGCTGGTGTCGCCCGCGCCCCGGCGCACGATCTCCGCCTCGCCGTCCGAGAAGTCGATGACGGTGGTGGGCTCGGTACCGCAGTCGCCGGAGTCGATGACCGAGTCCACGAGGTGGTCGAGCCGCTCCTTGATGTCCCAGCCCTGGGTCAGCGGCTCCTCCTGGTCGGGCAGGAGCAGCGTGCTGGACAGCAGCGGCTCGCCGAGCTCGGCGAGGAGGGCCTGGGTGACCGTGTGGTCGGGGATGCGCACGCCGACCGTCTTCTTCTTCGGGTGCATCATCTGGCGCGGCACCTCTTTGGTGGCGGGCAGGATGAAGGTGTAACTACCGGGCGTGGCGGCCTTGATGGCGCGGAACACGTCGTTGTCGAGATGAACGAACTGCCCCATCTGCGCGAAGCTCTCGCACATGAGGGTGAAGTGGTGACGGTCGTCGAGCTGCCGGATCGACCGGATGCGGTCCATGCCGTCACGGCTGCCGAGCTGACATCCCAGCGCGTAGCAGGAGTCCGTCGGATAGGCGACGAGGGCGCCGGAGCGGATCCCGTCGACCACGCTGCTGATGCTGCGCCGCTGGGGGTTGTCGGGATGCACGTCGAAGTACTTGGCCATTGGCCGAGTCTAGGTGACCAGGGTGTGTCCGCCGGGGCGCGGCGGGGCGGGTGTGGCGCTCGCCCATGAACTGCGGCGGGCGAACTCCGGCGGGGGCGGCGGGGAACTCGGACACGGTTGCGCACGACTACTTGGACGTACGTGGAAGTGGGTGGAAGCGCGCGGGCATCAACGCCCGTACCAGGAAGGGAATCGGTGGTCATGGGCAGGGACGAGATCCGTCGGGCGCAGCCGAGTCGGCGTGGGGTGCTGCGGGGCGCGGTGTCGGGGGCAGTGGGAGCAGGAGCCGCGGCCGCCGTAGGGGTGAGCGGCTCGGCGCAGGCGGCGTCACGGGACGGACGGCTGGACGTCGCGGTGCTGCTCTACGACGGCTTCACGGCGTTAGACGCGGTGGGGCCGTACGAGGTGCTCTGCCGGGTCCCGGGAGTGCGGGTGACGATGGTCGCCCGCGAGGTGGGTCCGGTGCGTACGGACACGGGGGAGCTGAGCCTGGTGGCGGAGCGCGCCATGCGGGACGTACACGCTGCCGACGTCCTGCTGGTCCCCGGGGGAGGGGATCGGGGGATGACGGCGATGATGGGCGACACCGCGGCCCACGAGTGGATCCGCCGCATCCACCGCCGCTCGGTGTGGACGACGTCGGTGTGCACGGGCTCGCTGATTCTGGGGTCGGCGGGCCTGCTGCGCGGCCTGCCCGCGACGACGTACTGGGCGTCGCGGTTCTATCTGGAGAAGGTCGGCGCGACGTACAAGCCCGGACGATTCGTCGAGGCCGGAAAGATCATCACGGCCGCGGGCGTTTCCGCGGGCATCGACATGGGACTCCACCTCGCCGCCCGCCTCTCCAGCACCAAGGTGGCGCAGGCGATGCAGCTCGCGGTCGAGTACGACCCCGATCCGCCCTACGACACCGGCAGCCCGGAGAAGGCCGACGCCGAGACGGAGGCGCTGGCTCTCAAACTGATCGCCGACGCGGCGGTCTGAGAGCCGGGCCTTCGTCCGGCCTGTTCACGACGCTCGGCGAGCCGGATGTCAGTGGGGCCGCATAGGGTCACGCCCATGGCTGACACTGAACTGACGACGCTGCTCGGCGTTCTGAAGAGCAAGCGTGAGCACGTCCTTGGCATCCTGGAAGGCTTGGACGAGGAGGCGCTGCGGCGCCCGGTTCTGCCGTCCGGCTGGACATGCCTCGGACTGGTGCACCATCTCGCCCTGGACGACGAGAAGTTCTGGTTCCGTGCGGTTGCCGCGGGGGAGCAAGCGACGATCGAAGAGATCCTCGGCTCCGGGGAGGACGCGTGGCAGCCCGCCCCGGAGAAGACGGCCGAGGAGATCTTCGCTCTCTACCGCAAGGAAGGGGAGCTCGCCGACGCCTTCCTGGCCGGTGCCGACCTGGAAGCCGCCCCGAGCTGGTGGCCGGACTTCTTCGGTGACTGGCGCCTCGACAACCTGCGCGAGGTCGTCCTGCACGTGATCACCGAGACGGCCACCCACGCGGGCCACTTGGACGCCGTCCGTGAACTCATCGACGGCAGGCAAAGGATGGTTCTCTGACAGGAGACTGACGGGAGAGCCACCCCGGCCCGCACCCGCCCGGGCCCTTACTCCGGGCGCAGGCTCAGGACGAGATCACGGGGCAGGCCGTGCGTGTCGTGGAGGTAATGCAGGTGCTCCTCGTCCAGCGGTCCTCGGAAGCGGGGCTGGGCGAGGATCCGGCGGCCTCGCTCCAGGAGCCGACGGAACCGCTGCTCCTCGTCGAGCAGGATCACGCGTACGTCGACGGGGTCGATGTCCTGACGGAAGTGGTCCAGGGTGTGCCGGATCAGGTCGTCCGGCAGCTCTCCGAGGCCGCGCGACCCGGGCTCGGGATCGTCACGCCAGAGAACGGTGAGGAGGCGCCGCACCAGCCGACGCAACACGTAGCCGCGACCGGTGTTGCCGGGGCGCACCCCGTCGCCGATGACCACCACGGCCGAACGCAGATGGTCGCAGACGAGCCGCAGCGACGGTTCGTCCAGCGGCCACAACCCCGGCACCAGCGAACGCCAGGGGTCGAACACATCGCACTCGAACACCGACGACTTGCCCTGCAGGGTCGAGACCAGCCGTTCGAGGCCGAGCCCGGTGTCGACATTGCGCTGGGGGAGCGGCACGAGCGAACCGTCGTCGAGCTTGCGGTACCGCATCGTCACGTGGTTCCACATTTCCACCCAACGGTCGTCCTGGGTGGGCGTCGACTGCGGCGGGGTGTCGCCGTTCCTGTC
Source organism: Streptomyces sp. NPDC042371 (assembly GCF_056437465.1). NCBI lineage: Bacteria > Bacillati > Actinomycetota > Actinomycetes > Kitasatosporales > Streptomycetaceae > Streptomyces > Streptomyces sp. NPDC042371. The sequence continues at coordinate 359,739 of NZ_JBWKAP010000009.1, forward strand.
GCCTGTCCACAGGAAGATCTCCGAGTCGGGTCCGCAGGGGCCGGTCGGCCCGTTGGACCACCAGTTGTCCTCCACGGTCAGCTCCACGGGAACCCCGAGCTCCCCCCACACCTCCTGGGAAGCGGTGTCAGGACCGGTGCGCTCGTCACCGCCGAAGACGGTGGCGTACATCATGCGGGGATCGACACCGAGGCCCTCGGTGAGGAGCTCGTACCCCCAACGCAGGCTTTGCGGCCCTTCGTAGTCACCGAGTGACCAGGTGCCGAGCATCTCGAAGACGGTGAGATGCGTGGGATCGCCGACCTCTTCTAGGTCGGTGGTGCGCAGACAACGCTGCACACTGACGAGCCGGTCGCCGAGCGGGTGCGGGCGTCCTTCCAGGTACGGGGTGAGGGGGTGCATGCCCGAGGTGGTGAACAGCACGGGGTCGCCGGGCGGCGGCAGCAGGGTCGACCCGGTGATGCGGCGGTGTCCGCGCTCCTGGAAATAGTCGACGAACGTACGGATGACCTGGTCGGTGTTCATGAGGTGGCTCCTTCGCGTGCACAAGCGGGGGAGGCACCGGACAACGGGTCCGCACGAAGGGTGGAGTGTGGGGGTGAGCCACGGAACATCATCGGCGGTCCGTTTCCGGTCGCCGATGGAGTGGGAAGGACGTCAGGCGGCGGCAACCGGCGAGCTGGTCGCTCGCGCGGTTGCGTTGGTGCTCGGGCCTGTGACGTTCATGTGGCCGAGGATAACGAGCCCGGCGGGGAAGGGCACGTGATTATCCGCGGCGGCTGGTGGTTGGCGGCTCACGTAGGGGCTGCGCAGACACAGAACTCGTTGCCCTCCGGGTCGGCCAGCTGGACATGGTGTCCTTCGAACTTCTCCAGGACGGTCGCGCCCGCTCGCACCAATCGTTCGGACTCGGCCTTGATCCGTGCCCATCGCTCGTCAGGGCTGCCGTGTCCTGGCACTCGGACGTCGATGTGGAGCCGGTTCTTCGCTGTCTTGGGCTCGGGAACCTTGAGGATGCTGAGGCGCGGGCCAACGCCCTCGGGATCACAGAGCCACGCGCCGTCGTCCACGGAGTCGTCCTCCGGCAGGTCGAACTGCGCGAACCACTCCTCGCGTGTCTTGAAGGGAGCAGGCGGTGGCTCATCGACATAGCCGAGGGCCGTCTTCCAGAAGACGGCAAGAGCCTGTACGTCCGCACCATCAAGGGTCAGGTCGATTCTGGCTGTCATGGAGGGACCGTACTGCGCACCTCTGACAGTCGGGGTACGACCGAAGCGGCGGTATCAGGCGTACCTGCGAGGCCGGGTCACCACCAGTACGCGGGGTAGCGGGGCGTTCCGGAGCGGGCGTACGAGGCGGCCCAGCCCGCGAGGAAGCGGGAGCAGGAGCGGACGGGTGGGGCGGGCCGATCGGCCGCGACGGGAGGACTGGGGACAGGAGATACGGCTACGGGCTGTCGGTGCCGTCTCGTAGCCGCAGGTCAGGGTCCTGTTGAACCCCGTAGGTCAGCGACCCGCCGTCAACCGGTCGAGTTCGGAGCCGATGGCCTTCCGCAGTGCGTCGTGCTGCGGCCCGAGCGCGAACCGGTCGTCACTCCACCGTTCCCGCGGGTAGAGCCACACCGGCCCGCGGACGATCTCGGCGGGCTCCCACTCGAACCGCGGCCAGACGTGCGCGTGCAGGAACGGGTCCGTATTGCCGAGGATCTCCAGGTTCACGCGGCGGAAGGCCGGATCCATCCGGCGGCAGGCCCGCTCGACCGCCTCCCCGAGTTGATCCATGTCGGACAGGAACCGAAGCCGCCGCTCCTCGGGCATGTCCGACAGGCGCTGCACGGCGGGATCGTCGGCGAGGAGCACCGAGTACCCCGGCAGGAACTGAACGTCCCCGATCACCGCGAATCCCGCCCGCAACCTCCGCAGCACGGAGGGGTTCTCACCCTTCAGCGCGCTCCCGATCCGGTCCCTCTTCCAGTCACTGCTCATGCGGCGAACCTACACAGAGTGGCCCTGTCCGGTTGCCTGCTGTCGCGGCGTGAAGTTCCTCGTGGTTCAGGACACTTCACCCCATTGCCCCGTCCCGGGAACGGCTCCACTCGTCCTCGAGCGGCACCGCTGAGGGGAGCTCGGCGGCCCTCCTTCGTCCTGTGGTTCGGGCAGTGGCGGAGGTTCGCATCGCCCGAGGTCAAAGGGGCCATGCGGTTTTCCCCGCGGTGCGGGTGAAAGAGGTTTATTGTTTGGTCAAATATGAAATCAATTGCCCGCGGGTCTGTGGATTGGCTTATATGTGCGGTCCTGAAATGTTGGCCGTGTTTTCGCGGGCGTGGCCGGATTACTAGGTTTCGGATTTGCCGCCGTAGTGACGGTGTTAGGCTCGCCGAAGATCCATACGGCTCCTCGGCCGTAGCTTTCTTGTTGCTCAACTTCTGCCCCCTGTCCCCGTGTTGAACGCGCCCGGCATTCGCGATGCCGAGCTCACGTTTCGGGTGGCAGGAAAGTCCCGCACGGCTACACGTGTCGAACGGTTTGACGGGAGTGTTGAATGTCTCTGGGGTATCTGTTCGGTGGCGGAGTGGGCAGCGAGCCCCATGGCATAGAGCTCTATGAGTCATCTCCCTTGATGCGGGAGCTGTACGAGCAGATATCCGGGTGGACGGGCCTGACGGCTGAGCAGATCCTCAGGGCGGAACTGCCCGAGGAGCAGGAGCGGCGCCAGAGCGTCGGCACGATCCGCGAAGCGGCGCTCGCCCTGTCCGTGCACGATCTGCTCGCCGAAGCGGGCCTGCGGCCGTCGGTGATCGGCGGTCTGAGCCTCGGAGCGATGACGGCCAGCTCCCTGGCCGGGGCCCTGGACAGGGAATCCCTGTTCACGATGCTGGCGCACGCCGGAGACGCGCCGGGCCCCGGGCCCGACGATCCGCGGCAGGGCGTGGCCCTGGCGTTCCAACCAGCGAACTCCGGGGAGTCCGCGGACTCCCCACCGCCGTGGCGAGGGAGGGAAGGCGTTTACCGCGCCGGCGACTTCGGCCCCACCGCCGACGGTTCCCAGCGCATCCTGATGCTCGCCGGACACGAGGCCGCGCTGCAGCGGCTGGCTGCCGACGCGGCCCCCGGCACGATCGTGCCGCTGCCGGGCCGCACCATCGCGGTCCATTCCCCGCTGCGCAGACGGTTCAGGGAGTTCATGGCCCCGTACATCGCCACCATGCCTTTCACCGCGCCCGACAAGGAACTGCTGTCCTGTCTGGAGCGCGGGTCGCTGAAGACCGCGGACGATGTGCGGGACCTGTTCGAGCGGAACTCCACCGACCCGATCAGCCTGGTCGACGTGTACGAGGGGATGCGGGACCACGGTGTCCGCCTCGGCCTCGTGATGGGTCCTTCCATTCCCGAAGGAATTCTGGACTTCCCGTTCCCCGTCGTGCACGTGGAGCGGCCCGAGCACATTCAACTCGCCCTCACCACCGCCTACGATCTGGGCATCGACTTATCCGACGCGCAGGGCCGGTGACGTGTTGGCCGACATGTGGGGAGCAGCGACTCCGGCCGACCCCGGTGCCCTGGTCAAGGAATGGCTGGACGTCGATATCGACCGATGGACCCGTCAAGTCGTCCGGCGGACCTTCGACCCGGACTTCGGAAGCCCCTACTGGCTGCGGCAGCTGCACCGTCTTGATTTCGATCCCTTCGACATCGCGCGCTACGAGGAGCTTTCCGCGTTCGGGCCCTTTCCCCTGGCCGACCTCCGGACGACCGACCCCGCCGAACTCGTACCACGGGCCGTGCCCCGGCCGCTGGCCGGACGCGTGTGGGACACCGGCGGCACCACCGGCACCCCGTGCCGTGTCTTCTACACACCGGACATGCTCCGTCATCGGGCCGTCTGGCGCCGCTGGTCCTTCGTGCAGGAAGGGTTCCTTCCCGGACGGACCTGGCTGCAGGCGACTCCCACCGGGCCGCACCTGATCGGGCACGGCGTGTGGGAAGCCGCCGACCTGCACGACGGGCAGGTGTACGCGATCGACATGGACCCCCGCTGGATCAAACGGCTCATCCGTGAAGGACGCCTCGCGGACGTCGGCCACTACACGACGCACCTCCTCGACCAGATCACTGATGCTCTCGGTCAGGGGAGAATCCACTACCTCAACACCACCCCGGCCCTCTTCCAAGCACTCAAACAGCGCTTTCCCGAGCACGTCGCGGCGCTGGACGGAGTGCGCCTGAGCGGCACCCAGATCAACGCCACGATGTACCGGGACTTCCTCGGCGCGCTCGACGGCGGAATCTGCGGCATCAGCTACGGGAACACCCTCGGCAACGCCGCCTTCCTCGGCGTACGGCAGGGCAGCGCCACGATCCCGTACATGCCGAACTACCCACAGGTCACCATGCAGGTCGTGCGCAAAGACGACTGGACCTCCGTGGTCGCCCCCGGTGCTTCCGGGCAGGTACGCCTGACGGTGCTGCACGACGACCTCTTCCTCCCGAACGTCCTGGAACGCGACCAGGCGGCGCGCCATGTCGACGATGACTGGCCCTGCGACGGCGTCGCCGATGTCCGGCCGCTCCAAGTGACGAACTCCGCTCCCGAGGGCCTGTACTGACGCGGCCCTGCCCGGCCGCCGTGCGTCCCCTTCCCGGGGCCCCGGCCCTTCGGTCGACGTCACTCCCCACCGCCGTGCAGTGACGAAATCGCCGTCCCCGCAAAGGAGTTGTGGCATGAAGCTGCCGAAGCCCCCCACCGGGGTGCCCGTCCTGTGGGTCCTGTCCGCCACCGGCAAGACTCAGCTGAAGGCGCGGGCGCGAAGGCTGCGCGACCATCTGAACGCCGCGGGCGAGTGGGACCCGGCGGGCGTCGGGCTCGCGCTCGCCCGCGGCGGTGCGGGATCGGACGCCCCCGTCGGATGGCGTGCGGCCCTCGTGGCGGAGGACCGGGAAGGCTTCCTGGAGCGGCTGGACGCGCTCGTCGACGGGCACAGCGCGGCCGGACTCGCCGAGGGGCGCGGGCTGCCGCACGACACCAGTACCGCGTTCGTCTTCCCCGGCCAGGGTGCGCAGTGGCCCGCCATGGCGAGGGAACTCCTGGACACCGCGCCGGGGTTCCGTGCCCGGATGGACGACTGCGCCCAAGCCCTCGAACCCTTCATCGACTGGTCGCTCATGGACGTCCTGCGCGCGGTCGGCCGGGCGCCGAGCCTGGAGCGGCCGGACGTCGTCCAGCCGGTCCTGTTCGCGGTGGGGGTCTCTCTCGCCGCACTCTGGAGCGAGCACGGGGTGCAGCCGGGCGCCGTGCTCGGACACAGCTGCGGCGAGATCTCTGCCGCCGCCGTCTGCGGCGCCCTCTCCCTCGACGACAGCGCCCGCGTGGTCGCCCTGTGGAGCCAGGCGCAGGCGACGTTGAGCGGACGCGGCGACATGGTCTCCGTCATGGCGTCACCCGGCGAGCTCGAACCGCATCTGGCGGCCTACGACGGGCGGTTGGGGATCGCCGCGGTCAACGGCCCGCAGTCCGTGATCGTGTCCGGCGACGCCGATGCCGCCGCCGACCTGGCGGCACGGCTGACCACGGCGGGCCTGCACGCACGGAAGATCGCCGTCGGACTTGCCGCGCACTCACCGCACATCGACGCCATCGTGCCCCGCCTGCAGACCGACCTGGTCGGCATCAGGCCGCTGCCCGCCCGGCTCCCCTACTACTCCGGCCTGACCGGCGGCCTCCTCGCCGACCCGGTGCTCGATGCCGACTACTGGGCTCGCAATCTGCGCCGGACCGTCCGCTTCGACCAGGCCACCGCGGCTCTGCTGCGGGACGGACACCACGTACTCCTCGAAGTCAGTCCGCATCCGGTCCTCACCGCTGCCCTCCAGGCGAGCGCCGACGTCCACGGCGTCCCCGCCCGCATCGGGGTGACGCTCCGCCGCGGGCACGGCGGCCGGACCCGGTTCCTCACCTCGCTGGGCGAGCTCTGTGTCCACGGCGCCACACCCTCCACGGACGCGGTCTTCGCCGACCTCGACGTGCCGCCCGCCAATTTGCCCCATGACCTCTTCGACGCCGACTGCGGTGCCGAAGGGCCCGATTCGGGCACGGACGAGGCTCGGGCCGCCGCCCTCCGCACGGAGCTTGCGGCGCTCAGCCCGGCGGGGCGGCGCGAGCGGGCGATGCAACTGGTACGCCAGGAGGTCGACGCCGTGCTCGGCGGCCCCGGCCCCATCGACCCCGACGCGACCTTCCTCGGCCTCGGCCTCGACTCCGTGACGGCGGTGGAGATCCGAAACCGGCTCGTCGCGTCCACCGCGGTCGCGCTGCCCGCGACGGTCCTCTTCGACCACCCCACCCCGCGGGCGCTCGCCGAACTGCTCCGCACCCGGATCCTGGACGAGCCGGACGAGACCGGAGCCGGTGCGGACAGCGGCCCCGCGCCCGAACGGACCGCAGACGACGACCCGGTGGCGATCGTGGCGATGGGCTGCCGCTACCCGGGCGGCGCCGACAGCCCCGAAGAGCTGTGGCACCTGCTCACCGAGGGGACCGACGCGCTCTCGGAGTTCCCCGTCAACCGCGGCTGGAGCGGCGCGGGACCCGACGCGCCGGACGACATCGGTCCGGGCCGCTACTACCAGCGCGCGGCCGGATTCCTGCACGAAGCCGACCGCTTCGACGCCGGGTTCTTCGGCATCTCCCCGCGCGAGGCGCTCGCCATGGACCCGCAGCAGCGGCTGCTCCTGGAGATCTCCTGGGAGGCCTTCGAGCGCGCGGGCATCGACCCCACCACCCTGCGCGGCAGCCGCACCGGCGTCTACATGGGTGCGATGACCATGGACTACGGGCCCCGGCTGCACGAGGCGAAGGACGGCAACGGCCATCTCCTCACCGGCACCACCGGCAGCGTAGCCTCCGGCCGCATCGCCTACACCTTCGGGTTCGAGGGCGCCGCCGTCACCGTCGACACGGCCTGCTCGTCCTCCCTGGTGGCCCTGCACCTCGCGGTCCAGGCGCTGCGCCAGGGCGAGTGCACGCTCGCCGTCGCGGGCGGCGCGACGGTGATGCCGACGCCGGGCATGTTCGTCGAGTTCAGCAGCCAGGGCGGTCTTGCCGCCGACGGACGCTGCAAGGCGTTCTCCGCGGCCGCCGACGGATTCGGGCTTGCCGAGGGCGCCGGTGTGCTGCTGCTCGAGCGGCTCTCCGACGCCCGCGCCAACGGTCACCCCGTCCTCGCCGTCATCCGCGGCTCCGCCGTCAACCAGGACGGCGCGAGCAACGGCCTGACCGCGCCGAGCGGGCCGAGCCAGCAGCGCGTCATCCGCCAGGCCCTGGCCAACTCCGGGCTGCGCGGCGCCGACGTGGACGCCGTGGAGGCGCACGGCACCGGCACGCGGCTTGGCGATCCCATCGAGGCGCAGGCCCTGCTCGCCACGTACGGCCAACAGCGCCCGGCGGAGCGCCCGTTGTTGCTGGGCTCGCTGAAGTCCAACATCGGGCACACCCAGGCGGCGGCCGGGGTGGGCGGCGTCATGAAGATGGTCCTCGCCATCCGGCACGGGCTGCTGCCCAGGACGCTGCACGTCGACGAGCCCAGTCCGTACGTGGACTGGAGCGCCGGACGGGTGCGGCTGCTCGGCGAAGAGGCGCCCTGGCCGGACCACGGGCGGCCGCGCAGGGCGGGCGTCTCCGGATTCGGCATCAGCGGCACCAACGCCCACGTCATCGTGGAACAGGCTCCCGCCGCTGCCGCCCTCGGCCAGGCCTGCGACCCCGCCCCCGACCGGACCGCCCCGCCCGCGGCCCTCGCATGGCGGCTCTCCGCCCGCACCGAGGCAGCGCTGCGGGAGAGCGCCTGCCGCCTCGTGGACCGGCTGGCGGACGCCCCGGGACTTTCCGCGGCCGACCTGGCCCTCTCCCTGTCCACCGGCCGGGCGGCCCTTGAGCACCGGGCGGTGATCGTCGGCGACCCGGGGGAGCTGCGGTCGGGGTTGGCAGCGCTGGCCGCCGGCGAGCCGCGCCCTTCGGTGGTCACCGGCACAGCCGACAAGCTCCGGGGGACCGTGTTCGTGTTCCCCGGGCAGGGCTCGCAGTGGCCGGGCATGGCCAGGGAACTCCTCGACCAGTCGGCCGAGTTCACCGACCAGATGGCGCGGTGCGACGCCGCCCTGGCGCCGCACACGCGGTGGTCCCTGCTCGATGTGCTGCGGTCCGGCGCGGACCTCGACCGGGTCGACGTCGTCCAGCCCGCCCTGTTCGCCGTGATGGTCTCCCTCGCGGCACTCTGGCGCTCCCTCGGCGTCGAGCCCGACGCCGTGCTCGGCCACTCGCAGGGCGAGATCGCCGCCGCCGTCGTGGCGGGCGGACTGTCCCTGGAGGACGGGGCGAAGGTCGTCGCGCTGCGGAGCCGGGCGCTCGCCGCGCTCGCCGGACACGGCGGCATGGTCTCCCTCGCGCTGCCCGCGGACGAGGTGCGGGAGCGCATCGCGGCCTGGGGCGAACGGCTGTCGGTCGCGGCGGTCAACGGACCGTCGGCGGTCGTGGTGTCGGGGGACACCGACGCCCTGGACGAGCTCCTCGCCACCTGCGAGACCGAAGGCGCACGGGCTCGGCGCGTCGATGTCGACTACGCCTCGCACTCCGCCCACATGGAGCCCATCGAGAGCGAGATCCTGGCCTCCCTCGAAGGGATCACGCCCCGCTCCGGCACGGTCCCGCTGTACTCGACGGTGACCGGCGACTGGCTGGACACGTCCGCCATGGACGCCGGTTACTGGTACACCAACCTCCGCCGCACCGTGGGCTTCGAACCGGCCGTGCGGGCCCTCGCGGACCAGGGCTACGGCGCGTTCGTCGAAGTGGCGCCGCATCCCGTCCTCGCCTTGGCGGTCGAAGAGACCGTGCAGAGCCAGGAGCGCGACGTCACGGTCCTCAGCACGCTGCGCCGGGGCGAGGGCGGCCTGGCGCGCATGCTGCTGTCCGCGGGAGAGGCGCACGTACGGGGACTCGCGGTCGACTTCTCGCCCGTGTTCGCGGGCACCGGAGCCACCCGCGTCGACCTTCCGACCTACCCGTTCCAGCGCGAGCGCTACTGGCACGAGCCGACAACTGCCGACCCGGGTGCGGGACATGACGGGCTGTGGGAGGCGCTCGAACGCGAGGACCCGGCCCGCCTCGCGCAGACGCTGCGGGTGACACCCGAAGCCCTGGGTGAAGTGCTGCCCGCGCTGACGGCCTGGCGCACCGAGCAGGACCGTGCCCGGCGCGCCGACTCCTGGCGCCACCGCGTGGCCTGGCAGCAGCTGAGCCTGCCGCCCGCCCAGGCCCCGACGGGCCGCTGGCTCGTCGTCTGCCCCCGGGCGGAGCGGCCGGGCGCCGCGGGGCCGGAGACCGCGCCGGTCGACGACGTCTCCGCCGCCGGGCACGCCGCAAGTGCCGACGTCGTACGCGGCCTTGTCGCGCTCGGGCTCGACCTGACCGTCGTCTCCGCCGACGGGCCGGGCCAGAGCCGCGCCTCCCTCGCGGGCGCGCTGGCCGCCGCAGCCGAGGACCGGCCCGTCCACGGCGTCCTCTCCCTCCTCGCGGACGAGCCGCGCCCGCACCCGGACCACCCCGACCTGCCCGGCGGCCTCGCCCTCACCCTCGCCCTCGTCCAGGCCCTGGGGGACGCGGGGGTCGACGCCCCGCTGTGGTGCGTCACCCGCGGGACGGCGGTGCTGGGGGCCGGAGAGCGGCCCGGGCCCGCGCCGTACGCGGCCGTCGCCGGGCTCGGCCGTACCGCGGCCCTCGAACATCCCGACCGCTGGGGCGGGTTGATCGACCTGCCGGTGGTGCCCGGGGCGGGCCCGGACGAGCGGACCCTGCGACGGCTGGCCGCCGTGCTGGCCTCCGTACGGGACGAGGACCAGGTCGCGGTGCGCCCGACCGGCGTGCACGGCCGCCGTCTGCTGCCCGCGCCCGTACGCCGCAACGGCGCCGCCCCCGCGGCCTTGGGCGACGCGCTCGGGCACGGCACCGTGCTGATCACCGGCGGCACCGGCGGTGTCGGCGCCCACGTGGCGCGCACACTGGCCGCACAGCACACCGCACACGGCGCCCCGCACCTTCTCCTCGTCAGCCGCCGCGGCCCCGACGCACCCGGCGCGGACGCGCTGCGGACCGAACTGGAAGGACTCGGCGCGGCCGTGACGATCGCGGCCTGCGACGCGGCGGACGCCGGGCAGACGGCCCGACTGCTCGCCGCGCTGCCCGAGGACCGGCCGCTGAGCGCCGTCATCCATGCGGCGGGCGTCCTCGACGACGGCATGCTGGACTCCCTGACGCCCGCACGCCTGGCCACCTCGCTGCGGGCCAAGCTGACCGCGGCCCGCGTCCTGCACGCGGCGACCGCGGGGCAGGAGCTGGCGGCCTTCGTCGTCTTCACCTCCCTGATGGGGGTCGTGGGCAACGCGGGGCAGGCCAACTACGCGGCCGCCAACGCCGCGTTGGAGTCCCTCGTCGCCGAGCGGCGCGGCGCGGGCCTGCCCGGCACCGCCATCGCCTGGGGCGCCTGGGCAGCCGGGGAGGGCATGCTCGACGACGGGGTCGCCGACCGGCTCCGGGAGCGGGGACTGCCCTCCATGGCGCCGGCCGCCGCCGTCGGCGCGATCGGCCGCGCCCTCGCCGAGGACGACTCCCTCGTGGTCGTCGCCGACGCGGACTGGCGGCGCTTCGCCGACACGACGGGCCTGCGCGCAACCGCCCTGCTGAGCACGCTCGTCGGCAGTGCCGCACCCGCCGGGCCGGACACGGCTGCCGCAGGCGGTGCGCTGCGCGGACAGCTCGCGGCGGTGCCCGGCGCCGAGCGGGAACGGTTCGTCATCGACCTGGTGCGCACCCACGCGGCGACGGTCCTGCGGCACACGACGCCCGACGCGGTCCGCCCCGACCGGGCGTTCTCGGAGCTGGGCTTCGACTCGCTGACCGCCGTGGAGCTCCGCAACCGCCTGGCCACCGCCACCGGGGTGCGGCTGCCCGCCACCGTCCTCTTCGACCGGCCCACACCCACGGCGCTCGCCGCCCACCTCCTGGACGGGCTCGGCGACCTCGCGCCCGCCGACGCGGGCGCGGACGGCGCGGCGGCGGGCCCCGCCCCGGTCACGTACGACGAACCGATCGCGATCGTCGGCATGGGCTGTCGCTTCCCCGGCGGGGTGCGACGCCCCGCCGACCTGTGGCGGCTGCTCGCCGAGGGCCGGGACGCGGTGGGGGAGTGGCCCACCGACCGCGGCTGGGACACGGCCGGGCTCTACGACCCCGACCCCGACCGCACCGGCACCACCTACTGCACACGAGGCGGCTTCCTCGACGACGCCGCGGGGTTCGACGCCGAGTTCTTCGGCATCTCGCCCCGTGAAGCGCTCGCCATGGACCCCCAGCAGAGGCTGCTCCTGGAGACCGCCTGGGAGGCCGCCGAGAGCGCGGAGCTGGACCCCGGCACGATGCGCGGCGGCCGCGTCGGCGTGTTCGTCGGAACCAACGGCCAGGACTACCCGAACCTCGCGGCAGCCGACCGTGAGATCTCCGAGGGCCATCTCCTCACCGGCAACACCGCCAGCGTGCTCTCCGGCCGCATCTCCTACGTCCTCGGCCTGCGCGGCCCCTCCCTCACGGTGGACACCGCCTGCTCGTCGTCCCTGGTGGCGCTGCACCTTGCCGCCCAGGCCCTGCGCCGCGGCGACTGCGACCAGGCGTTCGCCGGAGGCGTCACGGTCATGAGCACCCCACGTCTGTTCGTCGAGTTCAGCCGCCAGCGCGGCCTGGCCGCCGACGGCCGCTGCAAGGCGTTCGGCGCGGGCGCGGACGGCACCGGCTGGGGCGAGGGCGCCGGAGTCCTCCTCCTGGAGCGGCTCTCCGACGCCCGCCGCCGCGGCCACCCCGTCCTCGCCGTCGTACGCGGCTCCGCGATCAACCAGGACGGCGCCAGCAACGGACTCACCGCCCCCAACGGCCCCGCCCAGGAACAGGTGATCCGCGCGGCCCTCACCGACGCCCGGCTCACCCCCGACGACATCGACGCCGTGGAGGCGCACGGCACCGGCACCCGGCTCGGCGACCCCATCGAGGCCCAGGCGCTCCAGGCCGTCCACGGCCACCGCCCCGACGACCGGCCCCTGTGGCTCGGCTCCGTCAAGTCCAACATCGGGCACACCCAGGCCGCCGCGGGCGTCGCCGGGGTCATGAAGATGGTCCTCGCGCTGCGGGCCGGTGAACTGCCCGGCACGCTGCACGCCGACGAGCCGAACCCGCACGTCGACTGGACCGCGGGCGGCGTTCGGCTGCTGACCGGCCACACCGTCTGGCCCGCGACGCACGAGCCGCGCCGGGCGGGCGTCTCCTCGTTCGGCATCAGCGGCACCAACGCCCACGTCATCCTCGAACAGGCCGCCGGGAGCGAGGAGCGGGAGGCCGCTGCCGCCCCGGACGACGGCCCGCCGGACACCGCCGTCACCGTCCCGCTGCTGCTGTCCGCCCACACCCCCGAAGCGCTGCGCGAGCAGGCCGGGCAACTGCGCGCCTGCCTCGGCGACTCCGAGGGCCGCCGTGCCCTGAACGAGTGCGGTGAGGGGCAGGAGACCCGCAGCCCGGCCGACGTCGCCCACGCCCTGGCCACCCGGCGCACCGCCCTGGACCACCGCGCGGCGGTCCTCGGCCGGGACGGCACCGCGTTGGACGCGGCCCTGCGGGCACTGGCCGACGGCACCTCCGTGGGCCAAGTACTCACCGGCCACGCGGGCAACCCCGGCAGGACCGCCTTCCTCTTTCCCGGCCAGGGCAGCCAACGCGCAGGCGCGGGCGCCGAGTTGTACCGGACCGAGCCGGTCTTCGCCGATGCCTTGGACGATGTGCTCAGCCACCTCGCCCCGCACCTGGACGTACCGCTGCGCGACGTCATGTTCGCCGAGCCCGGGACGGACCACGAAGCGCTGCTGCACCGCACCCGCTGCACCCAGCCCGCCCTGTTCGCCCTCCAAGTGGCGCTGTTCCGGCTGATGGAGCACTGGGGCGTGCGGCCCGATTTGCTGATCGGGCACTCCATCGGCGAACTGGCCGCCGCCCACACCGCCGGAGTCCTCGACCTGCCGGACGCCTGCGCGCTGGTGGCCGCCCGCGGCCGCCTGATGGACGTGCTGCCCGGGGGCGGGGCCATGGCAGCCGTGGAAGGCGACGAGTCAGAGGTACGAGAGATCCTCGCCGCCCTGCCGGACGGCGCCGACGGGGTGAGCATCGCGGCCCTCAACAGCCCACGCTCCACTGTCCTGTCCGGCGCCCGCGAGGCCGTCCTGAGCGTGGCCGAGGCGTTCCGCGCCCGAGGCCGCCGGGCCAAGGAACTCAAGGTCAGCCACGCCTTCCACTCGGCGCGCATGGACGCCATGCTGGAGGAATTCCGCTCCGTGGCCAAGCAATTGACCTACGCGGCGCCCCGCATCCCGGTGATCTCCAACCTCACCGGGGAACGGGCCACCGCCTACGAGCTGTGCGACCCGGAGTACTGGGTGCGGCACGTCCGCGACACCGTCCGCTTCCTCGACGGCGCCCGGCAGCTGCACGCCGAGAACACCACCAGCTGCCTCGAACTCGGTCCTGGCGGCGTCCTGTCCGCACTGGTGCAGGAGTGCCTGCCCGCCGACGCCGACTGCCGTGCCCTGCCCCTGCTGCGCGACGGGCGGCCCGAGGCGGAGTCGCTCACTGTCGCGCTCGCGAGCCTGCACGTGCGGGGCGTGCCCGTCGACTGGACCGCCGGACTGCCCGCCCACGCGCCCCGGGTGACCCTGCCCACCTACCCCTTCCAGCACCGGCGGTTCTGGCCCGCCGTGCCCGGCCTGCCCACGGCCGAGGCCGTTCGGGGCCGGACCTACCGCGTCGAGTGGCGCGCCCTGCCCGAGCCCCGCGAGGCCCGGCTCAACGGGACGTGGCTGCTCGTCATGCCCGCCGGGGCCGAGCGGACGCCGCTGGCGCAGGCCTGCGTCCGGGCCCTGACCGAGCACGGCGCCCAGGTGCGCACCGTCTCCGTTCCGGCAGACGTGACGAGGGACCGGCTCGCGGCGCTGGTGCGGGGGGACGGCGACGGCGTGCTGTCGCTGCTCGCCCCGGGCACGGGTTCTGACGGCGGGACCCGGGCCACCCTGCTCCTCGTGCAGGCCCTCGGTGACGCCGGGCTGCGCGCTCCGCTGTGGTGCGTCACCAGCGGAGCCGTGGGCACGGGCGCGGCGGACCAGGGTCCGGCCCATCCGGAGCAGGCGCAGGTATGGGGGCTCGGACGGGTCGCCGCACTCGAACACTCCGACCGCTGGGGCGGACTGGTGGACCTGCCCGCGGGGTTGGGGGATTCCGTGGGGTCTGGTCGACTCGACGCCGGTGTGCTGCGCCGACTGTGTGCCGCCCTGGCAGGGGAAGTGCGGGCCGCCGAGGACGGCTGCACCGAGGACCAGCTGGCCGTCCGGCCCGACGGCCTGTACGGACGACGGCTCCTCAGGGATGCGGGCGCGTCGTCGTCGGGCGCGGACGGCTGGACACCGCGTGGCACCGTCCTGATCACCGGCGGCACCGGGGGCCTCGGCGCTCACGTGGCCCGCCACCTCGCCCGGCAGGGTGCCGGGCACCTCGTGCTGACCAGCCGCCGGGGCCCGGACGCCCCGGGCGGCGACGCGCTCGCCGCCGAGCTGGACCGACTGGGTGCCCGCGTCACCCTGTCGGCCTGCGACGTGAGCGACCGGGCCGCGCTGGAAGGCCTGCGGGACCGGCTCGAGGCCGACGGCGACACCGTACGCGCGGTCTTCCATGCCGCCGGGGTCACCTCGGACACCCGGATCGAGGACTGCACCCCCGGCCGACTCGCCGAGGAGACGGCGGCCAAGGCAGACGGCGCCGCCCATCTCGACGCCCTTTTCGGCGAAGACGAGGACCTCGACGCCTTCGTGCTGTTCTCCTCCGTCTCCGGGACGTGGGGCAGCGCGGGACAGGCCACCTATGCGGCCGCCAACGCCTACCTGGACGCCCTCGCCGACCGGCGGCGCGCCCGCGGCCTTGCCGCCACATCCGTGGCGTGGGGACCCTGGGCCGGGGCGGGCATGGCGCGCGGCGAGGTCGGCACGGCCCTGCGCCGCCTCGGCCTCGTCCCCATGCCCCCCGCAACGGCGCTGGCCGCGCTCCAGGGCGTACTTGACCGGGACCAGGGCCACGCCGTCGTCGCCGACATGGACTGGGCCCGCTTCGCGTCCGCCTTCACGGCACGGCGCCACAGTGCGCTGTTGAGTGAACTGCCGGACGACCAGCCGGACTTCGTGGCCGACCGTGCCGGATCCGGGACCTTCGGCCCGGACGACGTGCCTGACGGGTCCCGGGGCCCGCAGGACTCCGCGGATGCTCGCGGCGACAGCTCCGACGTCACCGCCCGCTGGCGCGACCGGCTCGCCGCCCTGCCGGAAGCGGAACAGCACCGCACCCTGACCGACTTCGTGCGCACCGAGGCCTCGGTCGTGCTCGGCCACGATTCGGCGGCGGCCCTGGAAGCCGAACGGCCCTTCCACGACCTCGGGTTCGACTCGCTCATGGCCGTCGAACTGCGGGGGCGCCTCGCCGCGGCCACCGGACTGAACCTGGCCGCCAGCATCGCCTTCGACCACCCCACGGCTGCTTCCCTCGCCACCCGACTCCACGCCGAGCTGACCGGCTCCGCCGCCACCCGCCTCCCCGCCACGGGGCCGAGCGCGCGGGCGGCCGCCGACGAGCCGCTCGCCGTGATCGGGATGGCCTGCCGCTTCCCCGGCGGCGTCCGCTCGCCGGAAGACCTGTGGGACCTCGTCGTCGGCGAGCGGGACGCCATCGGCGCGCTGCCCACGGACCGCGGCTGGCCCCTCGACTCCCTCTACGACGCCGACCCCGAGCGCGAGGGCACCTTCTACACCAGCGGCGGCGGATTCCTCGACGCGGCAGGGGACTTCGACGCGGAATTCTTCGGGATCTCCCCGCGCGAGGCGCTGGCCATGGACCCGCAGCAACGGCTGCTCCTGGAAACGTCCTGGGAAGCGCTCGAACGCGCGGGCATCGATCCCGGTGCGGTGCGCGGCAGCCAGGGCGGCGTCTACCTGGGCGTCGCCTCCCAGGGGTACGGCACCGGGCCGCGGGACCCGGCGGCCGACGTCGAAGGACACCTGCTCAGCGGCACGGTGACCAGCGTCGCCTCCGGCCGCATCGCCTACACCCTGGGCACCGAGGGCCCGGCCGTCACCGTCGAGACCGCCTGCTCCTCCTCGCTCGTCGCCCTCCACCTCGCGGGACAGGCGCTGCGCGCGGGGGAGTGCGACTTCGCCTTGGTCGGCGGCGCCGCCGTCATGGCATCGCCGGACGTGTTCGTCGAGTTCAGCCGCCAGCGCGGCCTGTCCGCCGACGGCCGCTGCCGCTCCTTCGCTGACACCGCCGACGGCACCGGCTGGGGAGAGGGCGTCGGCGTCCTGGTCGTCGAACCGCTCTCGCGGGCGCTCGGCAACGGCCACCAGGTCCTCGCCGTCATCCGCGGCTCCGCCGTCAACCAGGACGGTGCGAGCAACGGCCTGACCGCGCCGAGCGGTCCCGCGCAGCAGCGCGTGCTGCGCCGTGCGCTCGACGCCGCGGGACTCACCGGCGCGGACGTCGACCTGGTGGAGGCGCACGGCACGGGCACCACCCTCGGTGACCCCATCGAGGCGCAGGCCCTGCTGGCCGTCTACGGTCAACAGCGGCCCACAGAACGGCCGTTGTGGCTGGGGTCGCTGAAGTCCAACATCGGGCACACCCAGGCCGCCGCAGGCGTCGCCGGGGTCATCAAGACCGTCATGGCGCTGCGGCACGGCGTGCTGCCGCGCACTCTGCACGCGGCGGAGCCGACCACCAAGGTGGACTGGTCCACCGGCGCGGTGCGGCTGCTCGACGAGGCCCGCCCCTGGGACGGTGCGGGGCGCCCGCGCCGGGCCGGGGTCTCGTCGTTCGGCATGAGCGGCACCAACGCCCATGTGGTGCTCGAACAGGCTCCGGTGCTCGAACAGGGCCCGGTGCCCGAACAGGCTCCGGTTCCCGAACAGGTCTCTGCCGACGTCCCCGCGGCCCGACCGCTGACCACCGACTCGCACGCCCTGGTCCTGTCCGCCGCATCGGCGCCCGCGCTGCGCGCCCAGGCCCGCCGCCTCCTGGACCACCTCGAAGCCGCCCCGGACGTGCCGCCGGGGGACGTCGCCCACGCGCTGGCCACCACCCGCACCGCCTTCCCGCACCGCGCCGCCGTCACGGGCACCACCCGTGACGAACTGCTCGCCTCGCTGACGGGCCTCGCCGACGGCACGCCCGCGCCCGGCGTCACCTCGGGCCGGGCGCGGCGCACGCGCACCGTGTTCGTCTTCCCCGGCCAGGGCTCCCAATGGACCGG
Source organism: Streptomyces sp. NPDC042371 (assembly GCF_056437465.1). Lineage (NCBI taxonomy): Bacteria > Bacillati > Actinomycetota > Actinomycetes > Kitasatosporales > Streptomycetaceae > Streptomyces > Streptomyces sp. NPDC042371. Next base: position 377,164 of record NZ_JBWKAP010000009.1, read on the forward strand.
CATGGCCCGCGAGCTCCTCGACACCTCCCCGGTGTTCGCCGACCGCATCGCCGAGTGCGAGCGGGCCCTGGCACCCCACACCGACTGGTCACTGCGCGCCGTGCTGCGCGCGGAGCCCGGCGCGCCGCCCGTGGACCGCGTCGACGTGGTGCAGCCGGTGCTCTTCGCCGTCATGGTCGCCCTGGCCGAGGTCTGGCGCGCGTACGGCGTGACACCCGACGCGGTCGTCGGACACAGCCAGGGAGAGATCGCCGCCGCCTGCGTCACCGGGGCACTCACCCTCGACGACGCCGCCATGGTCGTGGCGCTGCGCAGCAGGGAACTGACCCGCCTCGCGGGCCGCGGCGGCATGGTCTCACTCGCCGCCTCCGAGGACCGGGCCCGCGAACTTCTCCTGCCCTACGGGGAGCGGATCGCGGTGGCTGCCGTCAACGGCCCGGAGGCCGTCGTCGTCGCCGGGGAGCCCGCCGCCCTCGACGCCCTGCAGTCCGACTGCGCGAACGGGGGCGTGCGGGCCCGCCGGATCCCCGTCGACTACGCCGCCCACTCCGCCCAAGTCGCTGAAGTGGCTGAGGAGTTGCGTACCGCCCTGGCCGGGGTGCGGCCGCGGTCCGCGGACATCCCGCTGTTCTCCACCGTGACCGGGGAGGCCGTCGACGGCACGTTCCTCGACGCCGGTTACTGGTACCGCAACCTGCGCGAGCCGGTCGAGTTCGCCCGTACCACCGAGACCCTGCTCGCCGCCGGGCACGAGCTGTTCCTGGAGATCAGCCCCCACCCGGTCCTCACCGCCGCGACAGCAGGCACCGCCGAGCGCGCCGGGGCGTCCGCCGCCACCGTCGCCACCCTGCGGCGCGAGGACGGCGGCGCCGGACGGATCCTCACCGCGCTCGCCGAGGCGTGGACGCACGGCGCTCCCGTGGCCTGGGCGGCGGCCCTGCCCCGCCCGGTGACCGCACACCCGGACCTGCCCACCTACGCCTTCCAGCGGGAGCGCTACTGGCTGCCCACCCCGGGCCGGTCCGGCCATGCCGCCCCGCCCGCACCCGCCCGCCCCGGGCAGCCTGCCAAGGACGGCACCGGTGGCGCGGACGCGACGGACGGCACCGGTGGCGCCAACGGCACACAGGCCGATCCCGCCGCGCAACTCACCGCCCGGCTCGCCGCGCTGGACGAGACCGACGGCCGACGTGCCGTGCTCGGTCTGGTCACCGCGCACGCCGCCGCCGTCCTCGGCCACTCCGGGGGCTCCGCCGTCGAGCCCGAACGGCCCTTCGTGGGCTCCGGATTCGACTCCATGCTCGCCGTGTCCTTCCGCAACCAACTCTGCGAGGCCACCGGGCTGCGCATCCCGCCCACCGCCGTCTTCGACCACCCCACGCCCGCGGCCCTCGCCGACCACCTCTACCGGCAGCTGCGCGCGGCCCCCGGGCCCGCCGAGCCGGTGCTCGCCCAGCTCGACCGTCTCGCCGAGGCCCTCGCCACCACCGGGACCGGCACACAGGACGCCGACGAGATCGGCACCCGGCTGCGGAACCTGCTGCGGGCCTGGAGTGAACGAGTGCCGCCCGACGGCCCACGGGCCGACGGCGCGGACGCGGTCGACACCGCGACGGCCGACGAACTCTTCGAACTGCTCGACAACAATTACGGGGCCTGAGGGAGAGCCGAGAAACATGCCGGAGAACGAGAAGCTCCTCGAATACCTCAGGCGCGCCACCGCCGACCTGGGAGACGCCAGGCGGCGCCTGCGCGAGGCGGAGGACGCCCGCCACGACCCCATCGCGATCGTGTCCATGAGCTGCCGCTATCCCGGCGGCGTGGACACCCCTGAGCGGCTGTGGGACCTCCTGGACAGCGGGCACGACGCCATCACCGAATGGCCCACGGGCCGCGGCTGGGACACCGAGGCCCTCTACCACCCCGACCCCGACCACCCGGGCACCTCCTTCACCCGGCACGGCGGATTCCTGCACGACGCCGCCGACTTCGACGCGGGCTTCTTCGGCATCTCGCCCCGCGAGGCGCTCGCCATGGACCCGCAGCAGCGCCTCGTCCTGGAGGCCGCCTGGGAGGCCGTCGAACGGGCGGCCATCGACCCGACCGCGCTGCGCTCCACCCGGACCGGCGTGTTCATCGGCGCCATGCGCAACGACTACGGCAGCGACGCACGCCACCTCCCCGAGATCCAGGGCCTGCTGGACACCGGCACGGCCGGCAGCGTGATCTCCGGCCGAGTCGCCTACACCCTGGGTCTGGAAGGCCCCGCGCTCACCGTCGACACCGCCTGCTCGTCCTCCCTGGTCGCCCTGCACCTCGCGGTCGGGGCGCTGCGCGGCGGCGAGTGCACGATGGCCCTCGCGGGAGGCGTCGCGGTCATGGCGACCCCCGACGCATTCGTCGCCTTCAGCCGCCAGCGGGCCCTGTCGGCGGACGCGCGCTGCAAGGCGTTCGCGGCCGCCGCGGACGGCACCGGCTGGTCCGAGGGCGTCGGCGTCCTGGTCCTGGAACGCCTCGCCGACGCCCGCCGCAACGGCCACCAGGTCCTCGCCGTCATCCGCGGCTCCGCCGTCAACCAGGACGGCGCGAGCAACGGCCTCACCGCACCCAACGGCCCCTCCCAGCAGCGCGTCATCACCGACGCCCTGGCCGACGCCCGGCTGGCCCCCGGCGACATCGACGCCGTGGAGGCGCACGGCACCGGCACCCGCCTCGGCGACCCCATCGAGGCGCAGGCCCTGCTCGCCACGTACGGGCAGCGGCGTTCCACCGAGCGGCCGTTGTGGCTCGGCTCCCTGAAGTCCAACGTGGGCCACACCTCCGGGGCCGCGGGCGTCGGCGGCGTCATGAAGATGGTCCTGGCGCTGCGTCACGGACGGCTGCCCAAGACCCTTCACGTAGACGAGCCGACGCCGTTCGTGGACTGGTCCGAGGGCAACGTACGCGTCCTGACCGAGGCCCGGCCCTGGGAGGCCGACGGGCGGCCGCGGCGGGCCGGAGTCTCCGCGTTCGGGGTCAGCGGCACCAACGCCCATCTCATCCTCGAAGAGGACGAAGGCGACGCAGCCGGGCCGGAGGACGGGACCGGGACTCCGCAGGCTGCGGAGAACGGCCTGACCGCACCCGCCGCGGGATGGGTGCCCTGGGTGCTCTCAGCCCGCAGCGAGGACGCCCTGCGCGCCCAGGCCGCCCGGCTGCTCGCCCACCTCGGCGACGCCACAGCCACCGACGGGGAGATCGGCCGCGCCCTGGCCACCACGCGCGCGGCCTTCGAGCACCGCGCGGTCGTCGTGGCCGACGAGCGCACCGGATTCACCGAGGGCCTGGCCGCCCTGGCCGCCGGAACTCCCGCCCCGCGCCTGGCCCAGGGCACCACAGGGCCCGTCGGCAAGACCGTGTTCGTCTTTCCCGGGCAGGGCTCGCAGTGGACCGGCATGGCCGTCGAACTGCTCGACTCCTCCCCGGTGTTCGCCGCCCGCATGGCCGCCTGCGAGCGAGCCCTCTCCGCATACGTGGACTGGTCGCTCGACGCCGTGCTGCGCGGCGGCGCGGGGGCGCCGCCGCCGGAGCGCGTGGACGTCGTGCAGCCCGCGCTGTTCGCGGTGATGGTGTCCCTTGCGGAGCTGTGGCGCGCGTACGGCATCGAACCGGACGCGGTGATCGGACACTCGCAGGGGGAGATCGCCGCCGCGTGCGTGGCGGGCGCCCTGTCCCTCGACGACGCGGCGAAGGTCGTCGCGCTGCGCAGCCGCGCCCTCGCGGACCTGGCCGGGCGCGGCGGCATGGCCTCGGTCGCGCTGCCCGTGACCGACGTGGAGGCCCACCTGGCCGCGTGGGGCGGCCGGCTGTCGGTGGCCGCGGTCAACGGCCCGGCCGCGACCGTGCTCTCCGGTGACGTCGACGCCATCGAGGGGATCGTGGCCGAGCTGGTGGCGCGCGACGTCCAAGCGCGGGTCCTCCCCGTCGACTACGCCTCGCACTCCGCGCACGTCGAAGAGATCGAGGACAAGCTGCACAGCGCCCTCGCGGGCATCACACCCCAGGCCGCCACCGTCCCCTTCTACTCCACCGTCGACGGCGGCTGGCTGGAGACCACCGCACTCGACCCCGCGTACTGGTACCGCAATCTGCGCCGCACCGTGCGCTTCGAGGAAGCCGTGCGCGACCTCATCGACCAGGGTTACGGCTTCTTCGTCGAGGCCAGCGCCCACCCCGTGCTCACCCCCGGCGTGACACAGACCGCCGAGGACGCCGCGCCGGAGCAGCCCGTCGCCGTGCTCGCCACGCTGCGCCGCGACGAGGGCGGCCTCGACCGCTTCCTGCTCGCCCTGGGCCAGGCCCATGCGCGCGGCCTTTCGCCCGACTGGGCCCGGGTGTTCACCGGGCACGGCGCGGCCGCGGAGCTGCCCACCTACGCCTTCCGGCGCCGCCCGTACTGGCTGGAGTCCACACCCACCGCGGACCGAGCCCCGGCCGCACCGGTGGACCCCGTCGAGGACCGGTTCTGGGAGGCCGTGCGCACCGGTGACCTGCCGGAGCTGACCGCGACCCTCGGCGTCGGCCCCGAGGACCCGCTCAGCGCCGTCCTGCCCGCCCTGGCCACCTGGCGCGAACGGCGCGCGGAGCTCGCCGCCGTCGAATCCTGGCGCTACCGCCTGACCTGGCAGCCGCTGCCCGACGCATCCGCGGCGCGGCTGTCGGGGAGCTGGCTCGTCCTGCTGCCCGGGCCCCTCGCCGACGACGCCGAGACCCGGGCCTGCGTCCGCGCCCTCGAAGACGGCGGAGCGGCCGTGCTGACCCTCGTACTCGATGACGGAGACACCGGCCGAGCGCCGCTCGCCGACCGCCTCACCGAGGCGCTGGCCGACGCGGCCGAACCGGTCAGCGGAGTCCTCTCCCTCCTCGGCACCGACGAACGGCCCCACCCGCACCACCCGTCGGTGCCCGTAGGCACCGCGCTCGGCCTCGCCCTGGTGCAGGCCCTCGGCGACGCGGGCATCGACGCGCCGCTGTGGTGGGCGACCCGCGGCGCGGTCTCCGTCGGCCGCGGCGACGGGATCGTCAGCCCCGCCCAGCACGTCGGCTGGGGGTTCGGCCGGGTCGCCGCCCTCGAGTACCCGCAGCGCTGGGGCGGCCTCGTCGACCTGCCCCCGGCGCTCGACGACCGCACCGCGGCCCGGCTGCGCACCGTGCTCGCCGGGCTCGGCGGGCTCGCCGACGAGGACCAGGTGGCGATACGCGGCTCCGCCGTGCACGCCCGCCGACTCGTCAGGGCCCCGCTGGCAGGCGCCGTGCCGCGCCGCACCTGGAGCCCGCGCGGCACCACCCTGATCACCGGCGGCACGGGCGGCCTCGGCGCGTACGTCGCCCGCTGGCTCGCGCGCGGCGGAGCCGAGCACCTCGTCCTGGTCAGCCGCCGCGGGCCCGACGCGCCCGGCGCCGCGGAACTCGCCGAAGAACTCACCGCCCTGGGCACCCGCACCACCGTGGCCGCCTGCGACATCGCGGACCGCGACGCCCTGGCCGCGCTGGTCGCGGCGCTGGAGGCCGACGGCTGCGAGATCCGCTCCGTCATGCACGCCGCGGGCGCCGGATCCCTGGTGCCCCTCGCCGACACGGACCTGCCCGAGTTCGCCGACACCCTGCACGCCAAGGCGGGCGGCGCCGCGCACCTGGACGCACTCTTCGACCGGGACTCCCTCGACGCCTTCGTGCTCTTCTCCTCCATCTCCGGCGTGTGGGGCAGCGCCATCCACGGCGCCTACGCCGCCGCCAACGCCTACCTGGACGGCCTCGCCGAGAACCGCCGCGCCCGCGGCCTCGCCGCCACCTCCGTGGTGTGGGGCATCTGGAGCCCCGAGAACGGCGCAGGCATGGCGGCCAACCTCGTCGAGGACCAACTGCGCGCCCAGGGCATCGTCTTCATGCCGCCCGCCACCTGCGTGAGCGCCCTCCAACAGGTCCTCGACCACGACGAGACGCTCGTCCTGGTCGCCGATATCGACTGGAGCCGCTTCGCCACCGTCTTCACCACCGGCCGACCGAGCCCCCTGATCGGATCGATCCCCGAAGTACGCGCCGAACTCGCCCCGGACCGGGACCGGACGGCACAGGACGACCGCGACCCGACCGCGGACACGCTCCGCGACCGGTTGCGGGAACTGAGCGAAGCCGAGCGCGAACGCCATCTGACGGACCTCGTGCGCACCGAGGCCGCCGGTGTCCTCGGCCATGACGCGCACGACGAGATCGCACCCGGGCGCGCCTTCCGCGACCTCGGCTTCGACTCGCTGACCGCCGTGGAGATGCGCAACCGCCTCAACACGGCGACCGGGCTCCGGCTGCCCGTCACTGTCGTCTTCGACTACTCGTCGCCCGGCGCCCTCGCCCGCCACCTGCACACCGAACTCCTCGGCGAACAGGCCGCGCCCACGCAGTCCGCGCCGACACTTCCCGCCACAGCCGCCGACGACGACCCCGTCGTCATCGTGTCGATGAGCTGCCGCTACCCGGGCGGCGCCGCCACCCCCGAAGAGCTGTGGCGGATCGTCGCCGAGGGCCGCGACGTGATCGCCGGGCTGCCCGCCGACCGCGGCTGGGACCTCGACGACCTCTACGACAACGACCCCGACCGGCCCGGCAAGAGCTACGCGGCAGCGGGCGGCTTCGTCTACGACGCGGGCCGCTTCGACGCGGGATTCTTCGGCATCTCGCCTCGCGAGGCCCGCGCCATGGACCCGCAGCAGCGCCTCCTCCTCGAGACCTCCTGGGAGGCCCTGGAACGGGCCGGGATCGACCCCGCGACACTGCGCGGCAGCCGCACCGGGGTCTTCGCAGGAGCCGCCTACCAGGGCTACGGCGGCAGCATGAAGGACGTACCCGACGAGCTCGAAGGCCTCTTCGTCGCGGGTATCTCCACCAGCGTCCTCACCGGCCGCATCGCCTACACCCTGGGCCTCGAAGGCCCGGCCGTGACCGTCGACACCGCCTGCTCGTCCTCGCTGGTCGCCGTCCACACGGCAGCCCAGGCGCTGCGCCGCGGCGAGTGCTCCCTGGCCCTCGCGGGCGGCGCGACGGTCATCGGCACCCCGCTGACCTTCACCGGCTTCTCCCGCCAGCGGGGGCTCGCCGCCGACGGCCGGTGCAAGTCCTTCGCCGCGGGCGCGGACGGCTTCGGCATGGCCGAGGGCGTCGGCCTGCTGCTCCTGGAACGCCTCTCCGACGCCCGCCGCAACGGTCACCCCGTCCTCGCCGTCCTGCGCGGCTCCGCCGTCAACCAGGACGGCGCCAGCAACGGCCTCACCGCACCCAGCGGACCGGCCCAGCAGCGCGTCATCACCGAGGCGCTCGCCGACGCCCGCCTGAGCGGCGCCGACGTCGACGCGGTCGAGGCCCACGGCACCGGCACCACCCTCGGCGACCCCATCGAGGCCCAGGCCATCCTCGCCACCTACGGACAGGGCCGGCCCGCCGAACGGCCGCTGCGGCTCGGCTCGTTGAAGTCCAACATCGGGCACAGCCAGGCCGCAGCCGGTGTCGCGGGCATCATGAAGATGGTCCTGGCCATGCGCCACGAACTGCTCCCCGCGACCTTGCACGTGGACGAGCCGTCACCGAACGTCGACTGGTCCACGGGCGAGGTGTCCCTGCTCACCGAAGCCGTGCCGTGGCCCGCGAACGGCCACCCCCGGCGCGCCGGAGTCTCCTCCTTCGGCCTCAGCGGCACCAACGCCCACGTCATCATCGAACAGCCGCCCGCCGAGGACCTCCTGGCGGAGCCCGGCCCGGCACAGGAGTCCGCCGCCGTTCCGTGGGTGCTCTACGGCAGGACCGCCGACGCCGTGCGCGACCAGGCACTGCGACTGCGCGCCCACCTCCAGGACCACCCCGGGCTGCGCCCCGTCGACGTCGGACACTCACTGGCCACCACCCGCTCTCCCTTCGAGCACCGCGCCGCCGTCGTCGGCACCGACCGGGACACGCTCGTCGCCGGGCTCGACCTGCTGATCGAGGGCCGCGGCGGCCCGGCGGCCGTACGGGGCACGGCGGTCCCTGACCCGCGCCCGGTGTTCGTCTTCCCCGGGCAGGGCTCCCAGTGGCCCGGCATGGCCCGTGAACTCCTCGACACCTCCCCGGTGTTCGCGGCCCGCATCGCCGACTGCGCCGCCGCGCTCGCCCCGCACACCGACTGGTCGCTGCTCGACGTCCTCCGCGAGGACCCCGGCGCGCCACCGCTGGACCGCGTCGACGTCGTCCAGCCGGTCCTGTTCGCCGTCATGGTGTCGCTCGCCGAGGTCTGGCGCGCCCACGGCGTCGAGCCCGCCGCGGTCGTCGGCCACTCCCAGGGCGAGATCGCCGCCGCCTGCGTGGCCGGGGCGCTCTCCCTGGAGGACGCCGCCCGGATCGTCGCCCTGCGCAGCAAGGCCCTGTGCGCCCTGACCGGACGGGGCGGCATGCTCTACGTCCCCCTCGCGCCCGGCGACGTGGCAGCCCGCCTCGCCACCTGGCCCGACCGGCTGAGCATCGCCGCCGTCAACGGCCCCACCACCGTGACCGTCTCCGGGGACCCCGCGGCCCTGGACGAGCTGCAGCGCGCGCTCGCCGACGACGGCGTGCTGTGCTGGCCCATCCCCGGCGTGGACTTCGCGGGCCACTCGCCGCAGGTCGAGGAGATCCACGAGGAACTCCTCGGCCTCCTCGCCGACATCGCACCACGCCCCTCGCGCATCCCCTTCTACTCGACCGTGACCGGCACCAAGGCCGACACGACCGGGCTCGACGCCGAGTACTGGTACCGCAACCTGCGCCGACCCGTCGACTTCCACGGGGCGCTGAGCTCCCTCATCGACGCCGGGCACCGCCTGTTCGTCGAGACGAGCACCCACCCCGCACTCACCGTCTGGCTCCAGGAAGGCCTGGAGGCGGCCGGGGGAGCCGGGGGAGTCGTCGGCACCCTGTACCGGGGCGAGGGCGGCCGTGGGCGGCTGCTCACCTCGCTCGCCGAACTCCACACCCTGGGCCACCCGCTGGACTGGGATGCGGTCTTCGACGGCACCGGCGCTCGCCGCTGCGAACTGCCCACGTACGCCTTCCAGCAGCGCCACTTCTGGCTGGCGCCGACCGCCGACGCGGCACCCGCGCCTGCGGGCACGGACGCGGCCGACGAGCGCTTCTGGACAGCCGTCGAAGGACAGGACCTCGACGCGCTCGCCTCGGCGCTCCACCTCGGCGGCGAACAGGACGGCATACGGGACGCGATGAACGCCCTCGCGCCCGCGCTGGCCACCTATCGGCGCGAGCGCCGCGGCCGCACCACTCTGGACGCCTGGCGCCACCGCGTGACCTGGAAGGCGCTGCCCCAGGACGGCACACCCGCCCTCGCCGGCACCTGGTGGGTGGCCGTGCCCGCCGAGGCCGCACAGGACCCGGCGGTCGAAGGCTGCGTGCAGGCCCTGAGGGAACACGGGGCCAGTCCGGTCGTCGTCGAAGTCGGGTCCCGGGACGCCGACCGCGCGGTGCTCGCCGACCGGCTGCGCGACCTTGCCCGACAGGAGCCCGCGCAGAACGTGGTGTCGCTGCTCGCCCTCGACGAGGCCCCGTACGACCAAGGAAGCGCGCTGCCCGTCGGTCTCGTGCTCACCACGGCCCTGCTCCAGGGCCTCGGCGACGCCGAGGTGAAGGCGCCCCTGTGGTGCGTGACCCGCGGAGCGGTCTCGGTGGGCCGCTCCGACCCGCTCGACGCGCCGCTCCAGGCACTCGCCTGGGGCCTCGGCGGGGTCGCCGCCGTCGAGTACCCCGAGCGCTGGGCCGGTCTCCTCGACCTGCCCGCACACCTGGATGCCCGGGCCCGCGCCCGGTTCGCCGACGCGCTGGCCCAGGGCAGCGGCGCTCCGAACGGAGGCGACGGAGGCGGGGGAGAGGACCAGCTCGCCCTGCGCGCCTCCGGGCTGTTCGCCAGGCGCCTCACCCGTGCCGCCGCCCGCCCCGAACCCACCGCCACCGCCTGGACGCCCGATGGCACCGTCCTGGTCACCGGCGGCACCGGCGGTGTCGGCGCCCACATCGCCCGCAGGCTCGCCCGCGGTGGCGCCGCACATCTGCTGCTGACCGGACGGCGCGGCCCGGACGCACCGGGCGCCCAGGCCCTGGCCGCCGAACTCACCGCACTGGGCGCCGAGTGCACCATCGCCGCCTGCGACGCCGCAGACCGTGACGACCTGGCCCGCCTCCTCGACGCCATCCCCGCGCACCGGCCGCTGCGCGCGGTGTTCCACGCCGCGGGCGTCCTGGACGACGGAGTCCTCGACTCCCTCACGCCCGAGCGCGCCGCCGGGGTGCTGCGCCCCAAGACCGACGCCGCGCTGCACCTCGACGCCCTGACGCGGGACAAGGACCTCACGGCGTTCGTCCTGTTCTCCTCCCTCGCCGGGACCCTCGGCGGTACCGGACAGGGCAGTTACGCCGCGGCCAACGCCTTCCTCGACGCGCTGGCCCAGGCGCGCCGCGACCGCGGCCTGCCCGCCACCTCCCTGGCCTGGGGACTGTGGGGCGGTGACAGCCTCGCATCGGGCGCGGTCGGCGAACGGCTGGTGCGCAACGGCCTCCCGGCCATGGACCCCGAACTCGCCGTCGACGCCCTGTGGCAGTCCCTGGCGGACGACGAAACCCGCCTGACCGTCGCCGACTTCGCCTGGGACCGCTTCGTGCGCGCCTACACCGCGCTGCGGCCGAGCCCCCTGCTCCGTGACGTGCCCGAGGCGCGGCGCGCCCTCGCCGACAGCGCGTCCGCACCCGGCACCGGCCCGGGCGAGGACACCCTCGCCCAGCGGCTCGCCGGGCTCTCCGCCGCCGAACGCAAGGAGCACCTCGCCCTTGTGGTGCGGGAGCGGGCCGCCGCCGTCCTCGGCCACGACGACCCGTCCGCGATCGGCCCCGAGCGGGTGTTCAAGGACCTCGGCTTCGACTCGCTGACCGCCGTGGAACTGCGCAACCAGGTCGCCCAGGCCACCGGCCTGCGCCTGTCCGTCACGCTCGTCTTCGACCACCCCACCACCGTCGCCCTCGTGGACCACCTCCACGAAGAGCTGCTCGGCACCACCGCCCCCGCCGTCGCAGCGCCTCGCGCGCCGGTCGCCGCCGTCGACGACGACCCCATCGCGATCGTCGCCATGAGCTGCCGCTTCCCCGGCGGCGTGCGCACCCCCGAGGAGTTCTGGAAGCTGCTCCGCGACGGCGGCGACGCCATCGACGGGTTCCCCACCGACCGAGGCTGGGACCTGGCGGGCCTCTACGACCCCGACCCCGGGCGGGTGGGCCACACCTACGCCCGCGAAGGCGGATTCCTCTACGACGCCGACCACTTCGACCCCGCCTTCTTCGGCATCTCGCCCCGCGAGGCCCTGGCCATCGACCCGCAGCAGCGTCTCCTCCTGGAACTGGCCTGGGAGGCCTTCGAACGGGCGGGCCTCGACCCGCACTCCGTGCGGGGCGGCGGCGGCGGCGTCTTCGTCGGCTCCAGCTACCGCGACTACGGCTCCCGGGTCACCGAACCCTCCGAGGAGTTCGAGGGCTATCTGGGCATCGGCAGCGCGGGCAGCGTCGCCTCCGGCCGCATCGCGTACACCTTCGGCCTCGAAGGGCCCGCCGTCACCGTGGACACGGCCTGCTCGTCCTCGCTGGTCGCCGTCCACCTGGCCGCTCAGGCGCTGCGCGGCGGCGAGTGCTCGCTCGCGCTCGCGGGCGGCGTGACCGTGATGGCGACACCGGGGGCGTTCATCGAGTTCAGCCGCCAGCGGGGCCTCGCCCCCGACGGCCGCTGCAAACCCTTCGCGGCGGCCGCGGACGGCACCGCCTGGGCCGAGGGCGCGGGCATGGTGCTCCTCGAGCGCCTCTCCGACGCGCGGCGCAACGGCCACCCCGTCCTCGCACTGGTGCGCGGCTCCGCAGTCAACCAGGACGGCGCCAGCAACGGTCTGACCGCACCGAACGGGCCCAGCCAGCAGCGCGTCATCCGCCAGGCCCTCGCCGGGGCCGGGCTCGCCCCCGGCGACGTCGACGCCGTCGAGGCCCACGGCACCGGCACCAAGCTGGGCGACCCCATCGAGGCGCAGGCACTGCTCGCCGCCTACGGGCAGGGCCGCCCCGCCGAACGGCCTCTGCTGCTCGGCTCGTTGAAGTCCAACATCGGCCACAGTCAAGCCGCCGCGGGCATCGCGGGCATCATCAAGATGGTCCTCGCGATGCGGCACGGGACGCTCCCGCGCACTCTGCACGTCGACGAGCCGACCCCGTTCGTGGACTGGTCGGCGGGCACCGTGCGGCTCCTGACCGAGAACACCGCCTGGCCGGACGGCGACCACCCGCGGCGCGCCGGAATCTCGTCCTTCGGCGTCAGCGGCACCAATGCGCACACGATCCTGGAACACGTTCCGGATGACGTACGGGACGACGTGCCCGATGCCGCGCCGGACGGCCTACGAGAGGGCGTACGAGAACGCGTACGAGGGGGCGTGCGGGACGGGCTGCGCGAGGAGGCGCCGACCACGCCGACCACGCCTTCTGTGCCCGCCTCGCCCGAACCCGCCACGCACGCGCTGCCCTGGCTGCTCTCCGCACGTGGTGAGGACGCCCTGCGCGCCCAGGCCGAGCGCCTCCTGGACCGAGTCGGCACCGACCCCTCCCTGCCCGCCGACGCCATCGGCGAGGCCCTGGCCACCGGCCGCAGCACCTTCGAGCACCGTGCCGTGCTCATGGGCGAGGACCGCGCCGCACTCCTCGCCGCACTGGGCGCGCTCGCCGCCGAGGAGCCCTCCGCCGCCGTCATCACCGGCACGGCGGCGGGCCGGGGCAAGACCGCCTTCCTCTTCCCCGGGCAGGGCAGCCAGCGCCCGGGCATGGGCGCCGGGCTCTACGAGCGCTTCCCCGTATTCGCCGACGCCTTCGACGCGGCGTGCGCGGAGCTCGACCCGTACCTGGACCGGCCCCTGCGCGACATCGTGCACGCGGCCCCCGGGACGCACGAGGCAGCGCTGCTCGACAGCACGGCCTTCACCCAGCCCGCGCTGTTCGCCGTCGGAGTGGCCCTGTACCGCTTGGTGGAGTCGTACGGGGTGCGGCCCGACTTCGTCACCGGGCACTCCATCGGACAGGTGGCCGCCGCGCACGTCGCTGGTGTCCTCACCCTGCCCGACGCTGCCTGCCTGGTGGCCGCGCGCGGCAGGCTGATGCAGGCGATGCCCACCGGCGGGGCGATGGTCTCCCTGACCGTCCCCGAAGCCGAGGTGCTGCCCCAACTGGCGGGCAGGGAGGCCGAGCTCGCCGTCGCGGCCGTCAACGGGCCCGCCGTCACCGTGCTGTCCGGCGACGAAGGCGCTGTCCAGGAGATCGCCGACCACTGGCGGGCCGAGGGCCGCAAGACCAAGCGGCTGAACGTCAGCCATGCCTTCCACTCCCCGCACATGGACGGCATGCTGGACGACTTCCGCAAGGTCGCCGAGCAGCTCACCTTCCAGGAGCCGACGATCCCCGTCGTCTCCGACCTGACCGGAGCCCTGGCCACCGCCAACGAACTGCGCGACCCCGGACACTGGGTACGCCACGTGCGCGGGACCGTCCGCTTCCAGGACGCCGTGCGCGCACTGGAGGCCGAGGGCGTCACCGCCTTCCTCGAGCTCGGGCCCGACGGGGCCCTGACCGCGCTCGGCCAGGACTGCCTCACCGCTCCCGACCACGCCACCGCGCTGCCCCTGCTGCGCAGGGACGAGGCGGAAGCGCCCGCGGCCATCGGGGCGCTGGCCCGGCTGCACGTGCACGGCGTAACGGTGGATTGGGCGCGGCTGTTCGCCGGAGCCGGAGCCGGAGCCGGAGCCGGAGCCGGAGCCGGAGCCGACACCGATGCCGATGCCGGGCGCGGTGCTGTCGGGGTCGCGGCTGAGCTGCCCACCTACGCCTTCCAGCGCAAGCGTTACTGGCTCGCGCCCACCCCGCCCGCCGGGGACATGCCCGCGGCCGGTCTGCTGCCCGGCGGGCATCCGCTGCTGGGCGCGGGATCCCCGCTCGCCGACACCGGGGGATTCCTGTTCACCGGCAGGCTGTCGGTGTCCGCCCACCCCTGGCTCGCCGACCACGCCGTGCTCGGCGGTGCGCTCTTCCCCGCCACCGCCTTCCTCGAACTCGCCGTCCACGCGGGCGACCAGGTGGGCTGCGACGAGGTCGAAGAACTCACCCTGGAGGCGCCCCTCACCCTCGCCGACCAGGGCGCGGTGACCCTGCAACTCACCCTCCAGGCACCGGATACGGACGGCACCCGGGCCTTCGCCGTCCACTCGCGGCCCGAGCACGCCCCGCCCGGCGAGGACTGGACCCGGCACGCCAGCGGCAGGCTCACCACCGCGGTGCACGACGCCCCGGACGACCTCGGCGCCTGGCCGCCCCCGGGGGCCGAACCCGTCGACATCGAGGGCCTCTACGAGCGCCTCGCCGACGGCGGCTTCGCCTACGGACCCGCCTTCCAGGGCCTGCGCGCGGTGTGGCGCCTCGGCGACGACGTCTACGCGGAAGCGGGGCTCCCCGAGGAGCAGCACGCCGACGCCCCGCAGTTCGGCCTCCACCCGGCGCTCCTGGACAGCGTGCTGCATTCCCTGGCCTTCGGGGTCCTGGAAGGCAGTGACCAGGGCTGGCTGCCCTTCGCCTGGAACGGCGTGCGGCTGCACGCGTCGGGTGCCTCGGCCGTACGTCTGCACATGACGCCCACGGCACGCGATGCCGTCGCCCTGACCGTGGCCGATCCGGCCGGGCGGCCCGTCGCCACCGCCCGTTCCCTGGTGCTGCGGCCGGTGACGGCGGACCGCATCCAGCAGGCCCGTACGTCCTCGTACGAGGAGCTGTACCGCCTGGAATGGCCGGTCCTCGCACAGGCACAGACACAGACACAGGCGCCGTCACCGGCAGCCGCGGCTCTCCGGGCCGTCCTCGGCACCGCGGCCATCACCTCCGGGCTCGGCCCGGTCCACGCGGACCTGGCCGCCCTGGGCGCCGCGCTCGACGCGGGCGCATCAGTGCCCGACGTCGTGGTGACCGCGCTGCCCCCGACCGATGCGGGTGACCTGGCCGAAGCGGTGCACGTACACACGGCCCGTACGCTGGAGTTGGTGCGGTCCTGGCTCGCCGACGACCGCTTCGAGAACGCGAAGCTGGTGCTGGTCACCACCGGCGCCGTGCCCGTCGACGAGGGCGACGACGTACCGGATCCCGCACACGCCGCCGTCTGGGGCATGATCCGCTCCGCGCAGACCGAGAACCCCGACCGGTTCGTGCTCCTCGACACCGCGGACGGCGCAGGCGAACAGGGTGACCGGCACGGCCCGGACTTCCTCGCCGCCGCCCTGGACACCGCCCTCACGGCAGGCGAGCCCCAACTCGCCCTGCGAGGCGACCAGGTGCATGCGGCCCGGCTCACCCACGTCCCCGGCACCGTCCCCGCCGCCGAGCCCTGCTGGAACACCGAGGGCACCGTCCTGATCACCGGCGGCACCGGCTCCATCGGCGCCCTGATCGCCCGGCACCTGGTGAGCGCCCACGGCGTACGGCACCTGCTGCTCACCAGCCGCAGCGGCCCGGCCGCCGTCGGCGCGGACGGGCTGCGCGCCGAACTCGCCGCGCTCGGCGCCGACGTGGACATCGCCGCCTGCGACGCCGCCGACCGGCAGGCCCTGCACGAACTCCTGCGCGGCCTGAAGCGGCCGCTGACCGGCGTCGTGCACGCGGCGGGCGTCATCGACGACGGCGTCGTGGCCGACATGACCCCCGAACAGCTGCACAACGTCCTGCGGCCCAAGGTCGACGCGGCGGTGAACCTGCACGAGCTGACCGCCGACAGGCCCCTGTCCGCGTTCGTGGTGTTCTCCTCCATCGCCGGTGTCTTCGGCGGCATGGGGCAGGCCAACTACGCGGCGGCCAACGCCTTCCTGGACGCCCTCGCCCACCGGCGCCGCGCCCAGGGCCTGCCCGGCACCTCGCTGGCCTGGGGCCTGTGGGCGACCGGTGGCGGCATGACCGGACACCTCGGGGAGGCCGACCTCGCCCGCATCGCCCGGGGCGGCATCGTCGCCTTCGCACCCGCCGAGGGCGTCGCCCTCTTCGACGCCGCCACCGGCCTTGACGCCCCCGTACTGCTGCCGCTGCGCCTGGACACCGCTGCGCTCGCCGCACAGGCGGGGGCGGGCGGCGTCCCCGCCTTCCTGCGCGGTCTGGTCCGCACCCCGGCGCGCAGGGCCGCCGCGGGCGAAGGGCCGGGACCCGACGCCGCCGAGGCGCTGCGCCGCCGCCTGTCCGGCCTGACCGGGCCGCCGCGCGAGCGGATCCTCCTGGACCTGGTCCGCACCCACGCGGCCCTGGTCCTCGGCTTCCCCGACGCCACCGCAGTCAACACCGAACAGGCCCTGCTGGACCTGGGCTTCGACTCGCTGACCGCCGTCGAACTGCGCAACAGGCTGCGCGGCGCGACCGGCCTGCACCTGCCCGCCACGCTGCTCTTCGACCACCCCACGGCACAAGCCATGGCCCGGCACCTCGCCGAGGAGATCGTCCCCGAGCAGCCCGGGGGGCCCGAAGACGCCAGGTCGACACCGGTACTCCTTTCCGAACTCGACCGCATGGAGGCCGCGTTGCGGGGCGGCATGCCCGACGACGCACGCACCGCCGTCACCGACCGCCTCCAGAGCCTCCTGGAAGCCGTGCGAGCGGGCGCGACCCCGGAAGGCGGCGAGGTCGAACAGCGGATGGGATCCGCCACCGACGACGAGCTCTTCGACTTCATCGACAAGGAAATCGGCAGGCCGTGACACCGCCCCACGCCCCGCCCCCTGACCCCGCGCACACAAAGGTGACGATGCACGGTGAATGACGACAAGCTCCGGGACTACCTCAAGCGGGCGGCAGCCGACCTGCACCGCACCAAGCAGCGCCTCGGCGAGGCCGAGGCAAGGAACCGCGAACCGGTCGCCGTCGTGGCGATGGGCTGCCGCTACCCCGGCGGCGTACGCACCCCCGAGGACCTGTGGCGGCTCGTCGCCTCGGGCACCGACGCGATCACCGGATTCCCCGCCGACCGCGGCTGGGACCTCGACGCCCTGCACGACCCGGCGGGGGAGCGCCCCGGCACCACCTACAGCGCCGAAGGCGGCTTCCTCGACGATGTCGCCGCGTTCGACCCGGCCTTCTTCGGGATCTCCCCGCGCGAGGCGCTCGCCATGGACCCGCAGCAGCGGCTGTTCCTCGAGACCACCTGGGAGACCTTCGAGCGCGCCGGGATCGACCCGCACACCCTGCGCGGCAGCCGCACCGGTGTCTTCGCCGGAGTGATGTACCAGGACTACGCCGCCCGCCTCGGCCAGGTGCCCGACGACATCCAGGGTTACCTCGGCAACGGCAGCTCCGACAGCGTCGCCTCGGGCCGCATCGCCTACACCTTCGGCCTCGAAGGGCCCGCCGTCTCCGTCGACACGGCCTGCTCCTCCTCGCTCGTCGCCCTGCACCTGGCCTGCCAGGCGCTGCGGCACGGCGACTGCGCGCTCGCCCTCGCCGGCGGCGCCATGGTGATGTCGACCCCCGTGCCCTTCGTCGAGATGAGCCGCCAGAACGGTCTGGCCTCCGACGGCCGCTCCAAGTCCTTCGCGGCCACCGCCGACGGCACCGGCTGGGGCGAGGGCGTCGGCATGCTCCTCTTGGAGCGCCTCAGTGACGCGCGGCGCAACAACCACCCCGTCCTCGCCGTCGTCCGCGGCTCCGCCGTCAACCAGGACGGCGCGAGCAGCCGCCTCACCGCCCCCAACGGCCCCTCCCAGCAGCGCGTCATCCGGCAGGCCCTGGAGAACGCCCGCCTCGCCCCAGCCGACATCGACGTCGTCGAGGCACACGGCACCGGCACCCCGCTCGGCGACCCCATCGAAGCCCAGGCGCTGCTGGCCACCTACGGCCGCGCGCACTCGGCAGGGCAGCCGCTGCTGCTCGGCTCCCTGAAGTCGAACATCGGCCACACCCAGGCCGCCGCCGGAGTGGGCGGTGTCATCAAGATGGTCCTCGCCATGCGGCACGGGGTGGTGCCGCCCTCGTTGCACGCCCAGGACCCGACACCACAGGTCGACTGGTCCCCGGGGACCGTACGGCTCGTCACGGAGACCGTCCCGTGGCCCGCGACCGGGCGTCCCCGCCGTGCCGCCGTGTCGTCCTTTGGGGTCAGCGGCACCAACGGCCACGTCCTGCTGGAACAGGCCGAAGCCGCCGACGAGGCACCCGCCGCCGAAGAGCCCACCGACCGCCCCCGGCACACCGGCCCGCTGCCCTGGGTGCTCTCGGCCCGCAGCGTCGATGCACTGCGCGCCCAAGCGGCCCTCCTCCACGCCCACCTGGAGAGTACGCCCGGCCTCGACCCCGTGGACGTCGGCCACACCCTGGCGACGCGCCGCGCGGCACACGAGCACCGGGCCGTCCTGGTCGGCGACGACCGGCACGCCCTGCTCGACCGGCTGCACGCACTGGCCGACGGAACCGACGCCGACGCGGACGCTGGGGCGCACCGGGCCGCCCGGCCGGGCGAGGCGGTCGCCTTCGTCTTCCCCGGCCAGGGCGCCCAGTGGCCCGGCATGGCCCGTGAACTCCTCGACAGCTCCACCGAGTTCGCCGCCCGCATGAACGCCTGCGCCGACGCCCTCGCCCCGCACGTCGACTGGTCCCTGACCGACGTCATCCGCGAGGCACCCGGCGCGCCCGGCCTGGACCGCGTGGACGTCGTCCAGCCCGCCCTGTTCGCGGTGATGGTCTCCCTCGCCGCGATGTGGCGCGCGCACGGCGTCGAGCCCGACGCCGTGGCCGGGCACAGCCAGGGCGAGATCGCCGCGGCCTGCGTGGCCGGGGCGCTGACCCTCGACGACGCGGCCAAGGTCGTCGCGCTGCGCGCCAAGGCGCTCCGCGCGCTGGCCGGAGACGGCGGCATGGCCTCGGTGTCCCTGCCCGTGGACCGCGTACGCGAACGCATCGCGCCCTGGGGCGAGCGGCTGGCGGTCGCCGCCGTCAACGGCCCCGAATCCGTGGTCGTCTCCGGCGCCCCCGAAGCGCTCGACGCCCTGCTCGCCGCCCTGGACGCGGAGGGCGTACGAGCCCGCTCCGTAGACGTCGACTACGCCTCGCACGGCCCCCAGGTCGAGGCGATCCGCGACCAACTGCACACCGACTTACGGGACATCACGCCCCGGACCGCCGACGTGCCCTTCTACTCGACGGTCACCGGCGGCCTCCTCGACACCACCGCACTCGACGCCGCGTACTGGTTCACCAACCTGCGCCACACCGTGCAGTTCGAGCAGACCACACGCGCCCTGCTCGCCGACGGCCACCGCGTCCTGCTCGAAGTCAGCCCGCACCCCGTGCTGACCGGCGCCCTCCAGGACACCGCCGCAGCCGCCGCCACCGACGCCCTGGCCACCGGCACCCTGCGCCGCGGCGAAGGCGGCCCGCGACGCTTCCTCACCTCCCTCGGTGAACTGCACGCGCGCGGCGTCCCCGTCGACTGGCAGGCCGTCTTCGGCGGGCTGCACCCCCGCAGGGTCGACCTGCCCACCTACGCCTTCCAACGGCAGCGCTACTGGCTGGAGGACGGCGCAGGCCCCACGGGAGACGCGGCCTCGGTCGGACTCGTCCCCTCCGGCCACCCCCTCCTCGGCGCGGTCGTCACCCTCGCCGACAGCGACGGTCTCCTGCTCACCGGCAGGCTCTCGCTGCGCACCCACCCCTGGCTCGCCGACCACGCCGTGCAGGGCAGTGCCCTGCTTCCCGGCACCGCCTTCCTCGAACTGGCCGTCCTGGCCGGGGACCGCACCGGCTGCGCCCACGTCGACGAACTCACCCTCGAAGCACCTCTGGTGCTGCCGCCCCTCGGCGGAGTCATGCTGCGCCTGTCCGTAGACGCCCCCGGCCCCGACGGCAGCCGGGCCCTCACCCTGCACTCGCGGCCCGACGACCCCGAAACCGACGAGGACTGGACGCGCCACGCGACCGGCGTCCTCACCCCCACCGCACCGACCCCCGCGCGGGACACGAGCGCGGACCTCACCGCATGGCCCCCGCCCGGCGCCACCCCTCTCGACCTCGACGGCATGTACGAGCGCTACGCCGAGGGGGGCTTCGCCTACGGCCCCGCCTTCCAGGGCCTGACGGCGGCCTGGCGGCTCGGCGACGAGCTGTTCGCCGAGGCCGTGCTCCCCGCCGAAACGCGCCAGGACGCCACGGCGTTCGCCCTGCACCCGGCGCTGCTCGACGCCGCCCTGCACGCCAGCGGGCTGACCGCCGACGACGCGGCGGACGAGGGGAGCGGCGGCGGGCGCATGCCGTTCGTGTGGAGCGGCACGACGCTGCATGCCTCCGGCGCCGCCGCCCTGCGCATCCGCCTCACCCGCACGGGCGAGGACACCCTTGCGCTCGAAGCCGCCGACGCCACTGGCAGCCCCGTCGCCTCCGTCGCCTCCCTGCGGCTGCGGCCCGCCGCGGTGCCTGCCGGGCAACCGGCGCACCATGACGCGCTGTTCCGTGTGGAGTGGGTGGAGGCCAGCTGCCCGGCGGTGCGCCCGGACACCGTCTGGGCGGTGATCGGCGCCGAAGACCCCGAAGACCCCGAAGGCGACTGGGCCATACCGGAAGGTGCTGCGGCGGCCCCGACGGCTCACGCCGACATCACCGCTCTCCTCGCCGCACTCGACGCCGGTGCCGCCGCCCCGGACGTTGCCCTCCTGCCGGTGCCGTCCATGCCCGGCGGCGCCCCCGACGACGTACCGGATGAACTGCGAGACGTGCACGCGGCCGTCCACCAGGCCCTGGACACCCTGCAGACCTGGCTCGCCGACGAACGCCTCTCCGGCACCCGCCTCGTCCTCGTCACCCGGGGCGCGGTGTCCACCGACCCCGGCCGGAGCCCCGCCGACCCGGCCCGCTGCGCCGTGTGGGGCCTGGTGCGCTCGGCCCAGTCGGAACACCCCGGGCGCTTCGGCCTCCTGGACCTGGACCCGGACCCGCAGTCGGTCGACGGGGAGCCCGGCGGGGCGCGGGGCGCGGCCGTCGCCGCGGCCCTGGCCGCCGAAGAGCCCCAACTCGCCCAGCGCGGCGGCATCGTGCGCGCTCCCCGCCTGGCCAGGGTCCCGGCCGCCGACCCGGTCCCGGCCGCCCTCGACCCGGAGGGCACGGTCCTGGTCACCGGAGGCACCGGACTCCTCGGCTCCCACGTCGCCCGGCACCTGGTGACCCGGCACGGCGTCCGCCAACTGCTCCTGACCAGCCGCAGCGGGCCCGCCGCCCCCGGCGCCGCCGGGATCGCGGAGGAACTCACCGCGCTCGGCGCCCAGGTCACCGTCGCCGCCTGCGACGCGGCCGACCGTGCCGCGCTCGCCACCCTCCTCGACAACATCCCCGCCGAGCACCCGCTGACGGCCGTCGTGCACGCCGCGGGCACCCTCGACGACGGCGTCCTCACCTCGCTGACCCCCGAGCGGGTGGACACCGTGCTGCGCCCCAAGGCCGACGCCGCGCTCCATCTGCACGAGCTGACACGGGAGTCGAACCTCGCGGCGTTCGTCCTCTTCTCCTCCGCCGCGGGCACCTTCGGCGGACCCGGCCAGGGCAACTACGCCGCCGCCAACGCCTTCCTCGACGCCCTGGCCCAGCGACGGCACGCGCTCGGCCTGCCCGCGCACTCCCTGGCCTGGCCCCTGTGGGAGCAGCGCTCCGCGCTCACCGGGCACATCGGCGACGCCGACGTGCGCCGCCTGGCCCGCTCGGGCATGCCGCCGCTCACCACCGAAGAGGGCCTCGCCCTCTTCGACACCGCCCTGACCGTCGAGACCCCGGCGCTCGTGCCGCTCCGGCTCGACACCCGGGCCCTGCGCGCCCGGGCCGCGGCGGGCGAGCCGGTGCCCGTGCTGCTGAGGGGCCTGGTGCGGGTCCCCGTCCGGCGCGCCGTGGCGGCCGGACCCGCCACGCCCGGTGCCGGTTCGCTGACCGAGCGCCTCGCCGCGCAGCCGGAAGCCGAACGCCTGCGCACCCTGGTGCAACTGGTCTGCGCGCAGGCCGCCGCCGTCCTCGGGCACGCCCCCGGCGACACCGTCGACCCGGCACGCGCCTTCCGCGACCTCGGCTTCGACTCGCTCGCCTCGGTGGAGCTGCGCAACCGGCTCACCGCCGCCACCGGACTGCGCCTGCCCGCCACGCTCGTGTTCGACCACCCCTCACCCTCCGCGCTCGCCGCCCAGCTGCGCGATGAACTGGCAGGCAGCGATGCGCCTGCGAGCGCGCCGCACAGCGCAGGCGCGGCCCCCGCCCCCGGCGCCGACGAACCGGTCGCCATCGTCGCGATGGGCTGCCGCTTCCCCGGCGGCGTGCGCACACCGGACGACCTGTGGCGGCTCATCGCCTCCGGCACCGACGGCATCGGGCCCTTCCCCGCCGACCGCGGCTGGGACCTCGACGCGCTCTACGACCCCGACCCCGCCCACACCGGCACCTCCTATGTCCGCGAGGGCGGCTTCCTCGGCGGCCCTGGGGACTTCGACGCCGACTTCTTCGGCATCTCCCCGCGCGAGGCCATCGCGATGGACCCGCAGCAACGCCTGCTCCTCGAGATCACCTGGGAGGCGATCGAGCGCGCCGGGATCGACCCGGCCGCGCTGCGCGGCACGGCCGCCGGGGTCTTCGTCGGGCTCATGCAGCAGGATTACGCGGTACGGCTCCTGCCCCACATCCCCGAGGACGTCGAAGGCTTCCTCGGCACCGGCAACTCCGGCAGCATCGTCTCCGGCCGCATCGCCTACACCTTCGGTCTCGAAGGCCCCGCTCTGACCATCGACACCGCCTGCTCCTCCTCGCTGGTGGCGCTGCACACCGCGGTGCAGTCGCTGCGCCGCGGGGAGTGCGAGCTGGCCCTGGCGGGCGGCGTCACGGTGATGTCGAGCCCCGAACTGTTCGTGGAGTTCAGCCGACAGGGCGGCCTCGCGGCCGACGGGCGCTGCAAGTCGTTCGCGGCGGCCGCCGACGGCACCGCGTTCGGCGAGGGCGCGGGCATGCTGGTCCTGGAGCGCCTCTCCGACGCACGGCGCAACGGCCACCCCGTCCTCGCGGTCGTCCGCGGCTCCGCGGTGAACCAGGACGGTGCGAGCAACGGCCTGACCGCACCCCACGGGCCCTCCCAGCAGCGCGTCATCCGCGCGGCCCTCGACGACGCCGGGCTCGGCGCCCGGGACGTCGACGCCGTGGAGGCGCACGGCACGGGCACCACACTCGGTGACCCCATTGAGGCGCAGGCCCTGCTCGCCACGTACGGCCAACAGCGTCCCGAGGAGCGGCCGTTGTGGCTCGGCTCCCTGAAGTCCAACATCGGGCACACCTCGGCGGCCGCCGGTGTCGGCGGCGTCATGAAGATGGTCCTCGCGATGCGGCACGGCCTGCTGCCCAAGACGCTGCACCTGGACGAGCCGACACCCCAGGTGGACTGGGACGCGGGCAACGTACGGCTGCTCACCGAGGCACGCCCCTGGGACGGCGGTCCTGGCGGCGACGGGACGCGCCGGGCCGGTGTCTCCTCCTTCGGCGTCAGCGGCACGAACGCCCACGTCATCCTGGAAGGGGCCGCCGAGGCGCGGCCGCCCGCGCGCCAGGCCCCCGACCCCCGTACGCCGATGCCCTGGACGCTGTCGGCCAAGACCCCCGAAGCCCTGCGCGCCCAGGCCGCCCAACTGCTGGCCCAGTGCACCGAAAGCCCGCACACGGAAACGGAAACTGACGGCACGGAAGGCCTCGACGCGGAAACCCTCCGCGCGGAAGGCCTCCGCACCGACGACATCGGCCTCTCCCTCGCCGTCACCCGCGCCCGCCACCAGCACCGCGCCGTGCTGGTCGGCGGCCGTGAGCAACTCCTGGCGGGCCTGCGGGCATTGGCCGCGGGCGAGCCGGACGCGCCCGTCGTGACGGGCACCGCCACGGCCGCCGGTGGCCGTACCGTGTTCGTGTTCCCGGGGCAGGGCTCGCAGTGGGCGGGCATGGCCCGGCAACTCCTCTCAGAATCCGCGGAGTTCGCCGCGTCCATGCGCCGCTGCGAGGCCGCGCTCGCGCCCTACGTCGACGGCTGGTCGCTGACCGGTGCCGTACGTGACGGCACCGGACTCGACCGGGTCGACGTGGTACAGCCCGCCCTCTTCGCCGTCCTGGTGTCCCTGGCCCGGCTCTGGGAGACGTTC
The DNA here is from genome assembly GCF_056437465.1 of Streptomyces sp. NPDC042371. Classification (NCBI taxonomy): domain Bacteria; kingdom Bacillati; phylum Actinomycetota; class Actinomycetes; order Kitasatosporales; family Streptomycetaceae; genus Streptomyces; species Streptomyces sp. NPDC042371. Next base: position 401,436 of record NZ_JBWKAP010000009.1, read on the forward strand.
GGGGTCGTGCCGGACGCCGTGGTGGGCCACAGCCAGGGCGAGATCGCCGCCGCGGTGGTGGCCGGTGCGCTGACCCTGGAGGACGGCGCGCGGGTCGTGGCGCTGCGCAGCCGGGCCATCGCCGCCCGACTGGCCGGGGACGGCGGAATGGCGTCCCTCGCCCTGACGGAGGCGGCGGCCGGGGAACGCATCGCGGCCTGGGGCGAGCGCCTGTCCGTGGCGGCCGTCAACGGCCCCTCCACGGTCGTCGTCTCCGGCGACCCACAAGCCCTGGACGAACTCCTCGCCCGCTGCGAGAGCGACGGGGTCCGGGCCCGCCGCATCGACGTCGACTACGCCTCGCACTCCGCGCACGTGGAGCGGATCGAGACGGAACTGCACACGGCGCTGGACGGCCTCGCCCCGGCCACCGGCAGGATCCCGCTGTTCTCCACGGTCACGGGCGACTGGCTGGACACCTCCGCCATGGACGCCCGCTACTGGTACACCAACCTCCGGGGCACGGTGCGCTTCGAAGACGCCGTACGCGCCCTGGCCGCGGAAGGCTTCGCCGCCTACGTCGAGATCAGCCCGCATCCCGTACTGGCCATGGCGGTCGAGGAGACGCTGGAGGCGGTGCACGCACCCGGCGCGGTGTCCGGGACGCTGCGGCGCGAGGAGGGCGGCATGGACCGCGTGCTCCTCTCCCTCGGCCAGGCACATGCCAACGGCGTCGAGGTGGACTTCACGCCCGTCTTCGCGCGCACCGGAGCCGCCCGCGTCGCGCTGCCCACCTACCCCTTCCAGGAGCAACGCCTCTGGCTCGACGTACCGGCCACGAGCTGGGACGTCGCCTCCGCCGGACTCGGCGCGACAGGACACCCCCTGCTCGGCGCCGCCGTCGAACTCGCCGACTCCGGAGAGCTGCTGTTCAGCGGCAGGCTCTCGCTGCGCACCCACCCCTGGCTGGCCGAGCACACCGTCCAGGACGTTGCGCTGCTGCCCGGCACCGCCTTCCTGGAGTTCGCTCTGCGCGCCGCCACCGGCGCCGACGGCACGGGCGTGGACGAGCTCACCCTCCAAGCGCCGCTCGTCCTGCCCGAGGAGGGCGCCGTCCTCGTCCAGGTCCGGGTCACGGCCGCCGACGCGGACGGCAGCCGGGCGCTGAGCCTCTTCTCCCGCAGGGAAGGAGACGCCGCGTCCGGAGCCCCCTGGACCCTCCACGCCACCGGCACCGTCGCCACCGCGGCCAGGGAGCCGGGCCCCGCCCTGATCGCCTGGCCGCCCCCCGGCGCCGAACCCGTCGACACCGCGGACCTCTACGACCGCTTCGCCGCCGCCGGATACGCCTACGGGCCCACGTTCCAGGGCATCCGCGCCGCCTGGCACCGCGAGGGTGAGATCTTCGCCGACCTCGTCCTCGACGAGCGCCAGCACGCGGACGCCGCCGGATACCTCCTGCATCCGGCGCTCCTGGACGCCGCCCTGCAGAGCGCCGCGCTCCTGCCCGGCCAGGACGGTGCCGCACGCCTCCCGTTCAGCTGGAACGACGTCACTGTCCACGGCACCGGGGCCACCAGCCTGCGGGCCCGGGTCACCGCCGACGGTCCGGCGGCCGTCGCCCTGACCGTGTACGACCTCGCGGGCCAGGAGATCCTCGCGGCCGCCTCCCTCGACCTGCGCCCCGTCGAGGCCGACGCCCTGACCCCGACACGACCCGGCCAGGACGGACTGCACCGCCTGGAGTGGGTGCCCGCCCCCGCCAATGGCACCGAGGGGTACGAGAGTTGGGGGCTGATCGGCGACGTGCTTCCCGAGGTCGCCCCGGACGACGCCACCCGCTGGCCCTCGCTCACCGCCTTCCGAGCCGACACGGACACCACTGCTCCCGCCCTCATCGTCACGGACTGCCCGAGCTCCACTGGCGACGGCGATGGCGACCCGGCCAGGCTGCTGCGCGCCACCACCGCCGCGTGCCTGGCTCTCGTACAGGAATGGCTGGCGGACGAGCGGTGCGCGGACACCACCCTGGCCGTCCTCACCCACGGCGCCGTACGCACCGACCCCGGTGACCGGACAGCGGCGGGCGCCTGGGCGCAGTCCGGGGTGTGGGGTCTGCTGCGGAGTGCGCAGAGCGAGCACCCCGGACGATTCGTCCTGGTGGACCTCGACGACCGGCCCGAGTCGCACGCCGCCGTCACCGAGGCGCTCGCCGCGGCCCGCGCGGCGGGTGAGGACCAACTGGCCGTGCGCGCAGGCGAGGTACTCGTACCGCGCTTGGCCGCCGACGCACCCAAGGGCACCCTCGTGCCGCCGCCGGACGAGCCCTGGCAGATCGGGCTCGCGGGGCAGGGCGCGGTGGACGGGCTCACCGTCGTCCCCGCAACCACCGTCCAGGCGCCGCTCGAAGCAGGCCAGGTCCGCGTCGCCGTGCGCGCCGCCGGACTCAACTTCCACGACGTGGTCGTCTCGCTCGGCCTCGACCCCGACCAGCCGGTGCTCGGCAGCGAAGGCGCGGGCACCGTCCTCGAAGTGGGTTCCGGAGTCGACGACTTGGCGCCCGGCGACCGGGTGATGGGCGTGTTCGGCGGGGCGTTCGGACCCGTCGCCGTCGCCGACCGGCGCACCCTGGCCCGCATCCCCGCCGGATGGACCTACGCGCAGGCCGCGGCGGTGCCCATCGCTTTCCTCACCGCCTACTACGGCATGTTCGACCTCGGCGGCCTCAAGCGCGGCCAGTCGGTCCTGGTGCACGCCGCCACCGGCGGGGTCGGCACGGCCGCCGTGCAACTGGCCCGGCACGCCGGAGCCGAGGTCTACGCCACGGCGAGCCCCGCCAAGTGGGACGTCCTGCGGGCAGCCGGACTCGACGCCCCGCACACCGCATCCACCCGCACCCTGGACTTCGCCGAGCACTTCCTCGACGCCACCGACGGCAGGGGAGTCGACGTCGTACTGGACTGCCTGGCAAGGGAGTTCGTCGACGCGTCCCTGACCCTGCTGCCGCGCGGCGGACGCTTCGTGGAGATGGGCAAGACCGACGTGCGCGACGCCGACACGGTGGCACGCGAGCACCCCGGCGTGCACTACCGGGCCTTCGACCTGATGGAGGCGGGCCCCGAACGCATCGGCGCCATGCTCGCCGAAGTGCTCTCCCTCTTCGAACAGGGCGTCCTCACCCCGCTGCCCCTCACCTGCTGGGACCTGCGGCAGGCCCCCGAGGCGTTCCGTCACCTCGGCCAGGCGCGGCACATCGGCAAGAACGTCCTGACCCTGCCCGCGCCCCTCGACCCGGACGGCACCGTCCTGATCACCGGCGGCACCGGCACCCTCGGCTCCCGCGTGGCCCGCCACCTGGCCACCGCACACGGCGTACGCCATCTCCTGCTCACCGGGCGCAGAGGAGTCGAAGCACCCGGCGCCACGGAACTCCAGGGCGAACTCGCCGCGGCGGGCGCCGAGGCCCGCGTCGTGGCATGCGACCTCACCGATCCGGCCGCCCTCGCGGACCTGCTGTCCGGTGTGCACCCACAGCACCCGCTCACCGGGGTCGTGCACGCCGCGGGTGTCCTCGACGACGGCGTCCTGACCGCTCTGACGCCCGACCGGCTGGACCACGTCATGCGGCCCAAGGCGGATGCCGCACTCGCCCTGCACGAGGCGACCCGCGGCAGCGACCTCGCGGCGTTCGTGCTCTTCTCCTCCGGCGCCGCCCTCCTCGGCGGCGCGGGCCAGGCGGGCTACGCCGCCGCCAACGCCGCCCTGGACGCCCTGGCGGCCCGGCGCCGCGCCGAAGGACTGCCCGCCGTGTCCATCGGCTGGGGCATGTGGGAGGAGCGCAGCACCCTGACCGCGCACCTCACGGACGCCGACGTGCGCAAGATGGCCCGTGGCGGTGTGGGCGCCCTGAGCACCGCGGCGGCCCTGCGGCTCTTCGACGCGGCGTTGCGCGCCGAAGCGCCGTACGCCTTCGCGGCCGACGTCGACACGGCCGCGCTCAGGGCGGCAGCGGCGAGCGGCACGCCCGTGCCCGCACTGCTCAGCACCCTGGTCCGCGCCCCACGGCGGCGCACCGCGACCGCCGCCCCGGCGGGCCCCTCGCTCGCCGACCGGCTGGCCGGACTGCCCTCCGCCGAGGCACACCGTGTCCTGCTCGATCTCGTACGCGGCCACGCCGCCGCCGTGCTCGGCCATACCTCCGCCGAACTGATCAGCCCGGTCCGCCCGTTCAAGGAGCTGGGCTTCGACTCCCTGACCGGCGTCGAGCTCCGCAACCGCCTGATGGCCGCTACCGGACAGCGCCTGCCCGCCGCGCTCGTCTTCGACCACCCCACCTCCGAGGCCCTCGCTCGCCACCTCGCCGCCACGGTCCTGCCCGGCGACGCGACCGGTGTTCCCGCGGCCCTCGCCGAACTGGACCGGCTCGACGCGCTCGTGGCCGAGGCGGCGCGCGGCGGCGCGGCCGGTGGGGAGATCCGGTCCGAGCTCGCCCGCCGACTGCGCGGCGCCCTCGACCGGCTCGCCGAGGGGGAGGGCGGCGACGACAAGGAGGGCGGGGCCGACGGCCCGGACGCCATCGAGTCCGCCACCAACGAAGAGATCTTCGACCTCATCGACAAGGAGCTGGGCATCTCGTGAGTCCCGTACAGAACGTGACCGCCGTGCGGACGGACGGAGGAGCCCGGTGAGCGAGCAGAAACTGCGCGACTACCTCAACCGCGTCACCATCGACCTGAAGGAGACCCGCCGCAGGCTGCGCGAGTCCGAGGCCAGGAACCAGGAGCCGATCGCCGTCGTCTCGATGAGCTGCCGCTTCCCCGGCGGTGCCCGCACCCCCGAGGAGCTGTGGGAGCTGCTCGTCGCGGGCCGCGACACCGTCACCGGCATCCCCGGCGACCGCGGCTGGGACACCGCAGGCCTTGGCGCCGACGGGGTGCCGTGCCAGGGCGCGTTCATCGACGGGGCCGCCGACTTCGACGCCGAGTTCTTCGCCGTCTCCCCGCACGAGGCCCTCGCCATGGACCCGCAGCAGCGCCTGCTGCTCCAGAGCGCCTGGGAGGCGATCGAGCGCGGCGGCATCGACCCGGCGTCCCTGCGCGCCACCCGCACCGGCGTGTTCGCCGCGGCCATCGACCAGGGATACGCCCAACTGGGCGCCGGAGCCCCCGAGACCGTCCAGGGCTTCCTGATGACCGGCAACTCGATGAGCGTCATGTCCGGGCGCGTCGCCTACGCCCTGGGACTCGAAGGCCCCGCCGTCACCGTCGACACCGCCTGCTCCTCCTCCCTGGTGGCCCTGCACCAGGCGGCGTCGGCCCTGCGCAATGAAGAGTGCACGCTCGCGCTGGCCGGGGGCGTGACGGTGATGTCACGGCCGTCCGTCTTCACCGAGTTCAGCCGCCAGGGCGCCATGTCCGGCGACGGCCGCTGCAAGCCCTTCTCCGCCACCGCCGACGGCACCGGCTGGGGCGAGGGCGTGGGCATGCTCCTGCTCGAACGGCTCTGCGACGCCCGGCGCAACGGCCATCCGGTCCTCGCCGTGCTGCGCGGCTCCGCCGTCAACCAGGACGGCGCGAGCAACGGCCTGACCGCTCCCAACGGCCCCTCGCAGGAACGCGTCATCCGCGCCGCCCTCGCCGACGCGGGCCTGACCGCTGCCGACATCGACACCGTGGAGGCGCACGGCACCGGCACTACCCTCGGCGACCCCATCGAGGCCGACGCGCTGCTCGCCACCTATGGTCGGCACCGGTCGGCAGAGCAGCCGTTGTGGCTCGGCTCGCTGAAGTCCAACATCGGCCACACGCAGGCCGCCGCCGGTGTCGCGGGCGTCATCAAGACCGTCCTGGCCCTGCGCGCCGGACTGCTGCCGCGCACCCTGCACCTCACCGAGCCGACCCCGCACGTGGACTGGACGTCGGGCGCGGTCGCCCTGCTGGCCGAGGCCCAGGAGTGGCCTCGTACCGGCAGGCCGCGCCGCGCGGGCGTCTCCTCGTTCGGGATGAGCGGCACCAACGCCCACGTCATCCTCGAACAGGCCCCCGAAGACGAGCGGACGGCGGCCGCGGAGCCCGGCCCGGCGGCCCCCGCCGTCGTTCCCTGCGTGGTCAGCGGGCGCACCGCCGCCGCCCTGCGCGACCAGGCCGCACGTCTGGGCGCCCGGCTCGCCGCCGACCCCCAGGCCCGCCCGGAAGACATCGGATACTCGCTGGCCGCCACCCGCACCGCCTTCGAGCACCGTGCCGTCGTGACGGCGGGAGACCGGGCGGAACTGGCCGACGGCCTCGCCGCACTGGCCCGCGACGAGACGGCGACCACGGCCGCCGTCACCGGCTGCGCCGAACCACCGCCGGGCCGCGTCGCCCTGGTCTTCCCCGGCCAAGGCGCCCAGTGGCCCGGCATGGGCCGCGAACTCCTCGACACCGCACCGGCGTTCGCCCGGTCCATGGCCGCCTGCGAGGAAGCCCTGACCGGCCTGGTCGACTGGTCCCTGCGCGACGTCGTGCGCGGCGCACCCGGAGCCGCCTCCCTGAACCGGGTCGACGTCGTCCAGCCCGCCCTGTTCGCCATGATGGTCTCGCTCGCCGACCTGTGGCGCTCCTGGGGCGTCGAACCCGACGCCGTCGTCGGACACAGCCAGGGCGAGATCGCCGCCGCGGTGGTCGCCGGGGCGCTGTCCCTGGAGGACGGCGCGAAGGTCGTCGCGCTGCGCAGCCGCGCCATCGCCGCCCTCGATGCCGACGGCGGCATGGTCTCCCTCGCCCTGCCCCTCGCCCGGGCCGAGCGGGAGATCGCCCCCTGGGGGGAGCGGATCTCGGTCGCCGCCGTCAACGGCCCCGCCGCCGTGGTGGTCTCCGGCGACCGCGACGCCCTGGCCGAACTGGTCGCCGCCTGCCAGGAGCGCGACGTCCGGGCCCGCACCGTACCCGTCGACTACGCGTCGCACTCGGCGCACGTCGAACGCGTCCGGGACGAGGTGCTGCACGCCCTCGCCGACCTCACCCCGCGCGCATCGCACGTGCCGCTGATCTCCACGGTCACCGGCGACCGGCTTGACACCACCACGATGGACGCCGCGTACTGGTACCGGAACCTGCGCCACACCGTGCGCTTCGAAAGCGCGGTCCACACCCTGGCCGAGCAGGGCCACAGTGTGTTCCTGGAGGTGTCGCCGCACCCCGTCCTGACCATGCCCGTCCAGGACATCGCCGAGGACACGGGCGCCATCGACACCGTGGTCACCGGCACCCTCCGCCGCGACGAGGGCGGACTGCGCCGGGCCCTCGCCTCCGCCGCACAGCTGTGGGTGCGCGGAGTGGCCGTCAACTGGCATGCGGTGTACGAGGATTCCGGCGCCCGGCGGGTGGACCTGCCCACCTACCCCTTCCAGCAGCGCCGCCACTGGCTGCAGCCCGCCGCCTCCGGCGAGACGCCGACCGCGCACGACGGCGACTTCTGGCAGCTCGTCGAGCGCGGCGACGTGACCGAGGCCGCCGACGCGCTCGCCGTCGCCCCCGAGGCGCTCGGCCAGGTCCTGCCCGCCCTGGGCGACTGGCGTCGACGCCGGAGCGAGGCCGCCGTCACCGACGCCTGGCGCTACCGCGTCACCTGGCAACCCGTGCCCGAACCGCCCGCCGCCGCGCTCACCGGCCGCTGGCTGGTGGTCCTGCCGACCGAAGGCCCCGCAACGGACGTGGCCCACGCGGCCGTTCAGGCCCTGGCCGAGCACGGCGCGGACGTCGTGACCGCCGAGTTCGACGGTTCCCTCGTCCAGGGCAACGGCAGCGACCGCACCCGCATCGCCGCCACCTTGGCCGCCGCATCCGGCGACGTACCCCTCACCGGCGTCCTGTCGCTGCTCGCCCTCGCCGAGGGACCCCACCCCGGCCACCCGGCCCTGCCCACCGGCACCGCCCTCACCCTGGCCCTGGTCCAGGCGCTCGGCGACCTGGGCGCCACCGCCCCCCTGTGGTGCGCCACCTCCGGGGCCGTGTCCACCGGGCCGGACGACCCGCTCACCGCCCCCGCCCAGGCCATGGCATGGGGCACCGGCATGGTCGCCGCCCTCGAACACCCCGCCCGCTGGGGCGGACTGATCGACCTGCCCGCCGTGCTCGACGTCCGCGCCCGCGAACGGCTGTGCGCCGCGCTGCACGCGACCGGCGAGGACCAGCTCGCGGTCCGCCCCTCCGGCCTGTTCGCCCGCCGACTCGCCCGCGCCCCCCGCCCCGCCCGCCCCGCCCGCACCTGGAAGCCCCGCGGCACCGTGCTCCTGACCGGCGGCACCGGCGCCCTCGGCCCGCACCTGGCCCGCTGGCTGGCCCGTAGCGGCGCCGACCACCTCGTCATGCCGGGCCGCCGCGGCACGGACGCCCCCGGCACGGCCGCACTGGCCGCGGAACTCGCCGAGTCAGGCACCCGCGTCACCTTCCCCGAGTGCGACCTGGCCGACCGAGCCCAGGTCGAAGCGCTCCTGTCCGCCCTCGACGCCGCGGGCACACCGCCCACCGCCGTCGTGCACGCCGCCGCCTACATCGCCCTCGCACCCCTCGACACGATCCCCGTCGAGGCGTACGAACACGTCGTCGCCGCCAAGGCCGCGGGAGCCGGACACCTCGACGCCCTCCTGGACCGTGAGCTCGACGCCTTCGTCCTGTTCTCCTCCATCGCGGGCGTCTGGGGCAGCGGCGACCACGGCGCCTACTCGGCCGCCAACGCCTACCTCGACGCGCTGGCACAGCACCGGCGCGCCCGCGGGCTGACCGCCACCACCGTCGACTGGGGCATCTGGCAGGCCGAGAACCCCTGGGCGCCCGCGGCCGAGGCGGCCGACGCGGACCTGTTCAACCTCGAAGAGCACGGCCTCCCGCGGATCGACCCCGACCGTGCGCTCGCCGTCCTCCAGCAGATCCTCGACGACGACGAGACGCTGGTCACCGTCGCCGACGTCGACTGGGAACGGTTCGCCCCTGTCTTCACCGCGAGCCGCCCCAGTCCGCTGCTCCAAGGCGTCGCCGATGCCCGGCAGGCCCTGGACGCCCAGGAGACCGGCACCACAACGGCGCCCGTCGCCAAGGAACTCCGCCGAAGCCTTGCCGCCCGACGGCCCGCCGAACAGTCCCGCCTCCTGCTCGACCTCGTCCGCACCCACGCCGCCGCCGTCCTCGGCCACGACACCACCGATGCCGTACCCCCAGGGCGGGCCTTCCAGGACCTGGGGTTCGCCTCCCTGACCGCCGTCGAGCTGCGCAACAGGCTGAACACCGCCACCGGCCTGCGCCTGCCCTCGACCCTCGTCTTCGACCATCCCTCGGCGGCCGCGCTCGCCGCCCACCTCAGGAGCTGCCTGCTGGGTGCAGGCGTGGAGGGGACAGCGGACGGGACAGCAGCGGAGGAGAAGGCCACGGCAGCCTCCGACGAACCCCTCGCGATCGTCTCCCTGGGGTGCCGCCTGCCGGGCGGAATCAGCACCCCGGACGACCTGTGGCGGCTGCTCACCGGACGCGGCGACGCCGTCTCCGCGTTCCCCGCCGACCGGGGCTGGGACCTGGCGGAGCTCTACGACCCCGACCCCGACCACCCTGGCACCTCCACCACCCGGCACGGCGGATTCCTCCACGAAGCCGCCGAGTTCGACGCAGGCTTCTTCGGGATCTCCCCGCGCGAGGCCCTCGCCATGGACCCCCAGCAGCGCCTCCTGCTTGAAACCTCCTGGGAAGCCCTCGAACGCGCGGGTCTCGACCCCGAGGCCCTGCGCGGCAGCCGCACCGGCGTCTTCACCGGCGTCAACTACAGCGACTACGCCTCCGCCGTGGCCCGCTCCACCGAAGGCGAAGGACACCTGCTCACCGGCAGCGCGCCCAGCGTGGTCTCCGGACGGGTCGCCTACACCCTCGGCCTCGAAGGCCCGGCGATCACCGTCGACACCGCCTGCTCGTCCTCCCTCGTCGCCCTGCACCTGGCAGCCCGCGCCCTGCGCGCGGGCGACTGCTCCCTCGCCCTGGTCGGCGGCGTCGCCGTGATGTCCACACCCGGTGCCCTCGTCAGCTTCTCCCGCCAGCGGGGGCTCGCCGCCGACGGCCGGTGCAAGGCCTTCTCCGACAGCGCCGACGGCATGGGGATGGGCGAGGGCGCGGGCGTACTGCTCGTCGAACGGCTCTCGGACGCCCGCCGCAACGGGCACCCCGTCCTCGCCGTCGTACGCGGCTCCGCCGTCAACCAGGACGGCGCGAGCAACGGCCTCGCGGCCCCCAACGGGCCGAGCCAGCAGCGCGTCATCCGGGCCGCACTCACCGACGCGGGCCTGACGCCCGCCGACGTCGACGTGGTCGAGGCCCACGGCACCGGCACCACCCTCGGTGACCCCATCGAGGCCCAGGCCCTCCTGGCCACCTACGGACAGGAACGGCCCGCCGAACACCCCCTGCTCATCGGCTCCCTGAAGTCCAACATCGGCCACACCCAGGCCCTGTCGGGCGTCGCGGGCGTCATGAAGACGGTCCTGGCCCTCGGCCACGGCACCGTCCCCGCGACCCTCCACGTCGACCGGCCCACCACCCACGTCGACTGGACCCAGGGCGCCGTGGCCCTCGCCACCGACACCACCCCCTGGCCCGACCGGGACCGGCCGCGCCGTGCGGGCGTCTCCTCCTTCGGCCTGAGCGGCACCAACGCCCACGTCATCCTGGAGCAGGCTCCGGTCGTCCTGGAACAGGCCCCGGGGGAGACGAGCCCCGAACCGGCGGCACCCCTGCCCGCCCCGATCGTGCCCTGGCTCCTGTCGGCGAGGTCTGCCGAAGCGCTCCAGGCCCAAGCCGCCCGGCTCCTGGACCACTTGACGCACGGGGGCTCCACTACCACCTGTGACGTCGCGGACGTCGCGCTCTCCCTGGCTTCCCGCACCGCCTTCGAGCACCGGGCCGCCCTCGTGGCCGACCGGTCCCTGCTCCTGCCCGCCTTGGCGGAATGGGCCGCGGGTGCCACCCCGGCCTGCTCCGTGAGCGGCGTGCGGGACGGCGAAGGGCGCACCGTGCTGATCTTCCCGGGCCAGGGCTCGCAGTGGGCGGGCATGGCGCGTCAACTGCTCACGGAGTCAGCGGAGTTCGCGGAGTCCATGCAGCAGTGTGAGGCCGCGCTCGCGCCCCACGCGCCGTGGTCGCTGCTCGACGTGGTCCGGTCCGGCGAAGGGCTCGACCGGGTGGACGTGGTGCAGCCGGTGCTGTTCGCGGTGATGGTGTCCCTGGCCCGGCTGTGGGAGGCCTTCGGGGTGCTGCCCGACGCGGTGGTGGGGCATTCGCAGGGGGAGATCGCCGCCGCGGTGGTGGCGGGCGCCCTCTCGCTGGAGGACGGGGCGAAGGTGGTCGCGCTGCGCAGCCGGGCCATCGCCCGACTGGGCGGGCGGGGTGGGATGGTGTCCCTCGCCGTCTCGGCCCAGGAAGCGCGCGCACGCATCGCCGCGTGGGGCGAGCGGCTGTCCCTCGCTGCAGTCAACGGACCGTCCTCGGTCGTGGTCTCCGGTGATGCCGATGCCCTGGAGAAGCTGCTCGCCGCCTGCGAGGACGAAGGCGTACGCGCCCGCAGGATCGACGTGGACTACGCCTCCCACTCCGCCCACATGGAGAGCCTCGAAGCCGAGCTGCGCACGGCGCTCAAGGACATCGAGCCCGTCGCGGGCGACATCCCCCTTTACTCCACGGTGACCGGCGACTGGCTCGACACCACGACGATGGACGCGGGCTACTGGTACGCCAACCTCCGCCGCACGGTGGACTTCGAGCCCGCGATCCGCGTGCTGGCAGGTGCGGGCTTCACCACGTACATCGAAGTGAGCCCGCACCCCGTCCTGACCCCGGCCGTCGAGGAGACCGTGCAGTCGACGGACACCGAAGCGGCCGTCCTCGGCACACTGCGGCGCGACGAGGGCGGCATGGAGCGTCTGCTCCTGTCCCTCGCCACCGCCTGGGCGCACGGCAGCCCCGTCGACTGGCCGCGGCTGTTCGCGGACACCGCGGCCGTCCGCATCGACCTGCCCACCTATGCCTTCCAGCACCGGCCCTACTGGGCCGTTCCCGACCCCGCGGCCGGGGCGGGCGATGTCACGGCCGCGGGACTCGGCTCCCCGGCCCACCCGCTCCTCGGCGCGTCCTTCGAGGTCGCCGGTACCGGCGAGACGCTGCTCAGCGGACGTCTCTCGCTGCACACCCACCCCTGGCTCGCCGACCACGCCGTATCGGGCGTCGTCCTGCTGCCCGGCGCCGCGTTCGTGGAACTGGCGGTGCGGGCGGGCGACGAGACGGGCTGCCCCATCCTGGAGGAACTGACCCTGCAGGCACCCCTGGTGCTGCCCGAGAGCGGGGGAGTGCGGCTCCAACTGAGGGTCGGCGCCCCGGACGACTCGGGCCGCCGCACCCTGGACGTCTTCTCCTGCCCTGAGGACACCCCCGAAGCGGGATGGACACCGCACGCCACGGGCATCGTCGCGGAACAGCCGAAACACGGGGGACAGGCCGCCCCGGATGCGCTGTCGGAGCAGTCGGAGCACGCGAGCTGGCCCCCGCCCGGAGCCGTACCGGTCGACATCGAGGACCTGTACGAGCGCTTCGCCGCCTCCGGGTACGGCTACGGATCGGCGTTCCAGGGGCTGCGCGCCGCCTGGCGACGGGGCGACGAGCTGTTCACCGACGTACGGCTGCCCCAGGGCCAGCACCCGGCGGCCGCCGCCTTCGGAGTCCACCCCGCGCTCCTCGACGCGGCGCTCCAGGGCCTGTGGCTGGGGCCGGGCGACGGCGCAGGGGCGGAGCTCGAACCGGGCACCGCGCGCCTGCCGTTCTCGTGGACCGGCGTGACCCTGCACGCGTCGGGCGCCACCGACCTGCGGGTACGCCTGTCCTGTGATCCCCGCCACCCCGTCTCGCTGCACGCCAGCGACTCGCTGGGGCGCCCGGTGGTCACCGTGGAGGAACTGGTGGTCCGGCCTGTCCACACCGACACACTGCGCTCGGCAACCGCCACCGCCCCGGCCCCGGCGCACGACTCCCTCTTCCGGCTGGAGTGGAACCCCGTGCCCGCCGCCGCGCCCACCGCCCGGCCGCACCGCGCGCGCTGGGCCGCGCTCGGTGCCGAGGGCCTGCTGCCCGACACTCATCCGGACCTCGACGCTCTCGCCGCCGCCGTCACTCAGGGCGGGCCCGTGCCCGACGCCGTACTCGTGCCGTGCGACACGGCAGGGCAGGACGCCGAGGCCGTACGGGCCGCAGTACGCGCCACACTGACGCTGCTGCAGGCCTGGCTCTCCGACGACCGGTTCGCCGATGCCCGCCTGGTGTTCCTCACCCGGGGAGCCGTCGCGGCGGTCGAGGGCGAGGACGTGCCCGACCCGGCGGCCGCGGCGGCCCGAGGCCTGGTCCGCTCGGCCCAGTCCGAGCACCCCGGCCGCTTCCTCCTGGTGGACACCGACGGGACGGACCACGACACACTGCTCGCACTGCTGTCGGCGGGGCTCGACCTCGAAGAGCCCCAACTAGCCGTACGAGAAGGTCAGATGCTCGCCGCCCGGCTGGCCCGCGTGCCCGTGGCGGACGACCCGGGCGCCATGCCGGTCACGGAGACGGCCTCGCCCGGCGCGGCAGCCACCGCGCCGGACACCACGGTTCCCGGGCCCGCCTCCGAGCCTTCCGAGCCCTCCGCGTCCCTCGACCCGAACGGCACGGTCCTCATCACCGGCGCGGGCGGGGCACTCGGCGCCCTCGTGGCCCGCCACCTCGCCGCCCGGCACGGCGCGCGCCGACTGCTCCTGGCCGGACGCCGGGGCGGAGCGGTGCCCGGCGCCGCCGAGCTGCTCGCCGACCTCCAAGAGAGCGGCGTCCACGCCGAGTTCACCGCGTGCGACGTCGCCGACCGGACCGCCGTGCAGCAGCTCGTCGCGGGCGTTCCCGCTGAGCATCCCCTGACCGCCGTCGTGCACGCCGCCGGTGTCCTCGACGACGGCGTCGTCACCTCGCTCACGCCCGAGCGGCTCGACCCCGTGCTGCGCCCCAAGGTCGACGCGGCCCTTCACCTGCACGAACTCACCAAGGACCTGGACCTCGCCGCCTTCATCCTCTTCTCCTCCGCGTCGGCCGTGATCGGCAACGCGGGCCAGGGCAACTACGCGGCGGGCAACGCCTTCCTCGACGCCCTGGCACAGCACCGCCGCAGCCTCGGACTGCCCGCCACCGCACTGGCCTGGGGGCTGTGGGAGCGGCGCGGCGAGATGACGGACACACTCGCCCCGACCGGGCTGCGCCGCATGACCCGCGGCGGCGTGAGCGCGCTCACCGACGCCGAGGGCCTCGCCCTCTTCGACACCGCCCTGCGCCTCGACGACGCGCACCTGGTCCCCCTGCGCCTCGACCCCGCCCGGCTGCGGACACAGACCGAGGCAGCGTCCCTGCCGCCGCTGCTGCGGGGACTCGTCCGCGGCGCGCCCCGGCGCACGGCAGCCTCGGCCGACGCGGGCCGGGCCGCGTCGTTGCGGGAACACCTCGCGGTCCTGGGCGCCGAGGAGCGCACGGAGCGCGTCGGGGAGCTGGTGCGGGCCCGCGTGGCGGACGTCCTCGGGCACGGCGGCGCCGACGCGATCGATCCCGAACGGGCCTTCAAGGACCTCGGATTCGACTCGCTGACCGCCGTCGACCTGCGCAACCGGCTGAACGCGGCGACCGGCCTGCGGCTGCCCGCCACCCTGGTTTTCGACCATCCGACACCGGCCGCCGTGGCCGCCCTGGTGGCCGCGCGCCTGGCACCCGCCTCCGAACCCCCGGCCGCGCCCGGCACCAACGGCACCGGTGGCCCGGGCGGCACCCACGGGGACCGCGAGCTGCACCGCCGCCTGGCCGCGATCCCGGTCGCCCGCCTGCGCGACGCCGGTCTCCTGGACGCACTGCTGCGCCTGACGGATCCCGGCGCCCCCGAGAACCCCGCGGAGGACACCGACGCGATCCGGGAGATGGAAGTGGACGGCCTGATCCGCATGGCCCTCGGCAACACCGACGGCGACCCGGCCCCCGACCCGGCCCCCCACAACGGAGACGGCAACCGTGGCTGATCCGGCACCGCACCCGAACGTGCCCGAACCGGCACGGCAGGAAGGGAAGAACCACATGTCCAGCGACCAGGTCGTCGAGGCCCTGCGCGCCTCGCTCCTCGACAACCAGCGCCTGCGGCAGGAGAACCGCAGGCTCGCCGACGAACCCCGCGAGCCGGTGGCGATCGTCGCGATGAGCTGCCGCTACCCCGGCGGCATTCGCTCACCGGAGGACCTGTGGGAACTGCTGGTCAAGGAGCGCGACGCCGTCACGGGCTTCCCCGCCGACCGCGGCTGGGACCTCGACGGCGTCTACGACGCCGACCCCGACGCGCCCGGCACCTCGTACACCCGCCAGGGCGGATTCCTCCACGACGCCTGCGAATTCGACCCTGGCTTCTTCGGGATCTCGCCCCGCGAGGCGCTCGCCATGGACCCCCAGCAGCGGCTGCTCCTGGAGACCGCGTGGGAGGCCGTCGAGCGTGCGGGCATCGACCCGCACACCCTCAGGGGCAGCCGCACGGGCGTGTACGCGGGCGTCATCTACAGCGAGTACGGGTCCCGGTTGGCCCGCGTGCCCGAAGAGGTCGAGGGCTTTCTGGGCACCGGCAGCATCCCCAGCGTCGCCTCCGGACGCGTCGCCTACACCCTGGGCCTCGAAGGACCCGCGGTCACGCTGGACACCGCCTGCTCCTCCTCCCTCGTCGCCCTCCACCTGGCCTGCCAGGCCCTGCGCGCGGGCGACGCCACGCTGGCCCTCGCGGGCGGCGTCACCGTGATGGCCACGCCCGGCCTCTACGTGGGCTTCAGCCGCCAGCGCGGCCTGGCACCCGACGGACGCAGCAAGTCCTTCGCGGCCGCCGCCGACGGCGCCGGGTTCGGGGAGGGCGCCGGTCTGCTGCTCCTGGAGCGGCTCGGCGACGCCCGCCGCAACGGCCATCCGGTCCTCGCGGTCATCCGCGGCTCCGCCGTCAACCAGGACGGCGCGAGCAACGGCCTGACCGCCCCGAACGGGCCCGCACAGGAGCGCGTCATCCGGCAGGCCCTCGACAGCGCCGCTCTCGGTTCGGCCGATGTCGACTACGTCGAGGCGCACGGCACCGGCACCGTCCTCGGCGACCCCATCGAAGCGCAGGCCCTGCTCGCCACCTACGGCCGCCACCGGCCCACGGAACGGCCGCTGCGGGTCGGCTCGCTCAAGTCCAACCTCACCCACACCCAGGCCGCCGCAGGCGTCGGCGGCGTCATCAAGACGGTCCTCGCCCTGCGCAACGGCCTGCTGCCCCGCACCCTGCACATCGACCGGCCCACCCCGCAGGTCGACTGGAGCGAGGGCGCGGTGTCGCTCCTGACCGCCGCCGCGCCCTGGCCCGGGACGGGACAGCCGCGCCGCGCCGGGGTGTCCTCCTTCGGGGCCAGCGGCACCAACGCCCACGTCATCGTGGAATCCGCCCCCGATGTGCCCACCGAGGAGCCCGACGAAGGGGGCGGGGAGCACGAAGGCCCCTTCGCCTGGCCGCTGTCGGCCAAAACCGCGGCGGCACTCCGGGCCCAGGCAGGCGCACTCCACGCCCACGTGGCCGCCGACCCGGAACTGCGCCCCGCCGACATCGGACTCTCCCTGGCCACCGGGCGCTCCCGCTTCTCCGAACGCGCCGTCGTCGTCGGCGCGGACCGCACCGAGCTCCTCGACGGACTGGCCGCCCTCGCAAACGGCGACACGCCCGCCGACGGCGCCCGCGGCACGGCCCCGCGCGGGACCCGCAGAGCCGTGTTCGTCTTTCCCGGCCTCGGCGCCCAGTGGCCGCGCATGGCGGCCGGACTCCTCGACTCCTGCCCGGAGTTCGCCACCCGCGTCGCCGACTGCGAGAAGGCCTTCGCCCCGCACCTCGACTGGTCGCTGACCGCGACCCTGCGGGGCGAGCCGGGAGCGGCCCCGCTGGAGCGGGTCGAGGTCCTGCAGCCCGCCCTGTTCACCGTGATGGTCTCCCTCGCGGCCGTGTGGCGCGCCCACGGAGTGGAACCCGCCGCGGTCGTCGGGCACAGCCAGGGCGAGGTGGCGGCCGCCTGCGTGGCCGGTGCCCTGACCCTGGAGGACGCCGCCCGCGTCACCGCCCTGCGCAGCCGCGCCCTGTCCACCCTCGCGGGCGGCGGCGGAATGGCGACCTTGATGATGTCGCAGGACGAAGCCACCGCCCTCCTTGCGGCACGCGGCGGCGAGGTGTCGGTCGCGGCGGTCAACGGCCCGCGCGTCGTGGTCGTCGCGGGCCGTGCGGCGGCCGTACGCGACCTCGTCGCCGACCTGTCCGCACAGGGCCTGATGGCCTGGAACATCCCCGTCGACTACGCCTCGCACTGCGGCGACGTGGCGTCCCTGCGCGAGGAACTGCACACCGCGCTCGCGGGCATCACCCCGCAGGAACCCGCCGTCCCGCTCCTGTCCGCGGTCGACGCCGAGTGGCTGACCCCGGCCGGGCTCACCCCTGCGTACTGGTACCGCAACCTGCGCGAACCCGTCCGCTTCCACGCGGCCGTGCGCCGCCTCATCGACGCGGGCCACCGTACGTTCGTCGAGGTGAGCCCGCATCCCACGCTCACCTACGGCATCGCGGACTCGGCGGCCGACGCGGGCGCCGACGACATCGAGGTGATCGGCACCCTGCGCCGCGAGGAGGGCGGACCGCGGCGCGTCCTGGCATCCCTGGCCGAGGCCGACGCCGCCGGGCTGTCCGTCAACTGGGCGAAGACGTACGAGAGTTCCCACGCCCGCCGCGTCGACCTGCCCACCTACGCCTTCCAGCGGCAGCGTTACTGGCTCGCCGCGCCCCCCGCGGGCGGCGACCCGGCTTCGACGGGACAGAGCGACCCCGGCCACCCCCTGCTCGCCGCCGCGATCGAACTTCCGGACGGCTCGGCCCTGTTCACCGGACGCCTCTCCACCGCCACCCACCCCTGGCTCGCCGACCACGCCGTCTCCGGCACCGTCCTGCTCCCAGGCGTGGCCTTCCTGGAGATGGCGGCCCACGCGGGCGCCCGCCTCGGCAGCGCGTTGATCGAGGAACTCACCCTCGCCGCACCCCTGGTCCTGCCCGCGGAAGTGCCGTCCGCACGCGGCGGGCAAGGCGCCGCCGTCCATCTGCGCCTGACCGTGGGCGTGCCGGACGAGACGGGCAGGCGCACCGTCGACTTCCACTCCCGGCCCGAGCACGCCGACAGCGGGCAGCAACCCTGGACGCGGCACGCCACCGGACACCTCGCCCCCGGCCCGCAGCCGACGGACGCCCGCGCCGAGCCGCGCCCCTGGCCGCCGACCGGTGCCACCCCTCTGGACATCGAGGACCTGTACCGCGTCATGGATGCCCGCGGCATCGCGTACGGCCCCGCCTTCCAGGGCCTGCGCGCCGCCTGGCGGCACGGGGTGGAGATCCTCGCGGAAGTGTCCCTGCCCGAGGGCGTGCCCGGCGGATTCGCCGTGCACCCCGCACTCCTCGACGCCGCCCTGCAGACGGCGGGCCTGCGAGCCACGCCCGGCGGCGAGGAACGGGACCCCGCCGGGGCACCCCTGCCGTTCTCCTGGCACCGGGTCAGCCTGACCGCCACCGCCCCGGCCCGGACCCTGCGCGTGGCCCTGCGCTCCGACGCAGCCGACGGGTCCGACGGGCAGGACGGGCCGTCGGACGCGGTGACCGTGCAGATCACCGACGAGGACGGACGGCCGGTCGCGGACATCGGCTCGCTGGTGATGCGTACCGCGTCGTTCGACTCGCTGCGCTCCGTGAACCGCTCCCTGTACCGCGTCGGCTGGACCCCGCTCGCATCCGTACAGGCCCGGCCCGTCATCGGCAGTTGGGCACTGCTCGGGGAAGCGGACGCACGTCTGCTGCCCGAAGGCCTCGCCGAGCCGCTGCCGGGCGGCACCCGCGATCTGCCCCCGGGCAGCGCCGCCGTGCTGCTGCCCTGCCCGCCGACCGGCACCACCGGACCCGAGGCCGTCCACGCCACGGCCGCGGCCGTCCTCGGCCGACTCCAGACCTGGCTCACGGACACCGCCGATGCGCCCCTGCCACTGATCGTCCTCACCCGCGGCGCGGCAGGACCCGGCGAGGAACCCGTCGACCTGGCGGGCGCCGCCGTCTGGGGCCTGCTGCGCTCCGCCCAGCTCGAACACCCGGGCCGCTTCATCCTCCTGGACACCGACGACGCCGACGCCACACCGCAGGCCCTGGCCGACGCCCTGGCCGCGGAGGAGCCCCAGCTCGCCCTGCGCGACGGCACGTTGTACGCGCCGAGACTCCTTGGAGCGGAGACGAGCCCCGCACGCCCCGCCGTGCCCATCGACCCGGACGGCACCGTCCTGCTCACCGGCGGAGGCGGCCTCCTCGCCGGAATCCTCGCCCGCCACCTGGTCACCCGGCACGGCGCCCGACACCTGCTCCTCCTGGGCCGCCGGGGCGCCGGGGCACCCGGCACCCGCGAACTGGTCGCGGAACTGGACGAGTTGGGTGCTCGCGTCACCGTCGCGGCCTGCGACGTGGCCGACCGCGCCGCTCTCGCCTCGGTCATCGAGGGCATTCCCGCACAGCACCCGCTGCGTGCCGTCGTACACACCGCGGGCGTCCTCGACGACGGGCTCCTGGAAGCCCAGACACCGCAGCGGATGAGCGCCGTCCTGCGGCCCAAGACCGACGGTGCCTGGCACCTCCACGAGCTGACCCGCGACGCCGACCTGACGGCCTTCGTCGTCTACTCGTCCGCGGCCGCGGTCTTCGGCAGCCCCGGCCAGTCCACCTACGCCGCGGCCAACGCCTCCACCGACGCCCTCATGACGGCCAGGCACCGCGCCGGGCTGCCCGGCACCGCGCTGGCCTGGGGCCTGTGGGAGGACCGCAGCGGCCTCACCGCCGACCTGACCGGCACCGACCTGCGGCGCATGGCGCGCAGCGGTGTACGTGCTCTGAGCGCGCAGGACGGTATGGCCCTGTTCGACACCGCGCTCACCCTGGACGAGCCCGCCCTCGTCCCCGTCCACCTCGACCTCACCGCCTACCGGGACGGGGCCGTCCCGCCGCTGTTGCGCGCACTGGCCCCGGCCCCCGCTGCCCGCCCCCGCACGGCAGCGGCCGACAGCGCGGCACTGCGCCGACGCCTCGCTGCCACCGGCGAGGACGAGCGTGCCGCGATCCTGCTGGACCTCGTCCTCACCCAGGCGGCCGACACGCTCGGTCACGCCGACGCGGAGGCCCTGAACGGCGACGACGCGTTCCTCTCGGTCGGCTTCGACTCACTGACCGCGGTCGAACTCCGCAACCGGCTCACCGCCCGCACCGGACTGCGCCTGCGGCCCACCAGCGTCCTGGACAGCGGAACCCCGGCCCGCCTCGCCGAACTGCTGAGCAATGAACTAGTGAGTACCAAGCTGCTGAGCAACGAACTGACCGCCGAAGCAGCCTCCTCCCAGGACCGTGCCCCCGCAACCGGAATCAGCACCACTGATACCGGCGGCGACGAGCCCGCGACGAGCGCCGCCGCCGACCCGGTCGCAGCCCTCTTCCGCCAGGCATGCGAACAGGGCAAGACCGACGAGGGCATCGCGCTCCTGAAGAACGCCGCCGCCCTGCGCGCCGAGTTCACCACCGCAGCCGACCTCCTGACCACCGGCACCGCCCGCCCCGAACTGCTGCACCTGGCCCGGCACGACAACGCCCCGCACCTGGTCTGCTTCGGCTCCGTCGTCGCCATCGGCGGCGCACAGCAGTACGCCCGGTTCGCCGCACACTTCCGCGGCCGCTACGGAGTCAGCGCCCTGGCAGCCCCCGGCTTCCTGCCCGGCGAGCCGGTACCGGCCGACATGAACGCGCTCCTGGACTTCCAGGCCGCAACCCTGCGGGCGGGCCTGGGGGAGCGGCCCCTGGTCCTCCTCGGCTCCTCATCGGGCGGCACCCTCGCCCATGGCGTGGCGGCCCGCCTCGAAGCACTGGACGCCGGGCCCGCCGCGGTCGTCCTGGTCGACACCTTCCTGTCGGACAACCAAGGGATGACCCAGTTCAACGACGTACTGATCGGCGGGATGTTCGCCCGCGAAGGCCGCGCCGCCCCCATGGACGGCACCCGCCTCACCGCGATGGGCCGCTACTTCCGCCTCCTGGACGACTGGACGCCGCCCGCCGTCCACGCCCCGACACTCCTGGTCCGCGCCGGTGAGCCGCTCGGCGAACCGGCCCCCGACGCGGGCGACTGGCGCGCCGCCTGGCCCACCGCCCACACGGTCGTGGACGTGCCGGGCGACCACTTCTCCCTCATGGAGGAACACGTCGGTACCACGGCCCGGACCATCTCCGGCTGGCTCACCGACATCCTCGCCGACCCGACCCCCTCGTGAGGCACGCCCTTGACGAGCCCCGCACGACCCGGACCGGAACGACCGAACACCCGGGCAACCAACGACCGAACACCCGGGCAATCAAGGAGAGACGCATGACACCAGCACCGCGCCAGGACACACCTCCGCACCAGCACACCTCCCACCGCATCGCCGTCCTCGGCGCCGGAGTCATGGGCACGGGTATCGCCGCGCTGGCCGTCGGGCACGGCGTGCCGGTCCTCCTGGTCGACACCGACGACCAGCAGCTCGACCGGGCGAAGACCGGCATCGATCAGGAACTGCGCATGGCGCAGCTGATGGGTCGGCTGCCGACGGGGACCACCCCCGGAAGCCTGGAGACGGCCACGACGACCGCCGTGGTCGGCGACGTCACCGCAGTCATCGAGGCCATCACCGAGATCACCGAACTCAAGGCCGAAGCCCTCGCGGACGTCTCGGCGCGGGTGCGCCCCGGCACGCCGTTGATCTCCAACACCTCGTCGATCCCCATCGATCAACTCGCGGGCCACGCGATACGCCCCTCGGACGTGGTCGGCACCCACTTCATGAACCCGCCGTACCTCATCCCGACCGTCGAGGTCATCCGGGGCGCACGGACCGGCGAGGACACCATGGCCGCGGTCGGCTCGCTGCTCACGGCGCTCCATCGGCGTCAGGTCGTCGTGCGGGACGCCCCGGGCTTCGTCACCAGCCGCGTACTGCACCCCATGATCAATGACGCGGCCCGGGTGGTACAGGAAGGAACCGCCACCGCCGAAGCCGTCGACGCCCTCATGGAGGGCTGCCTCGGCCACCCCACCGGCCCCCTGCGCACCGCCGACCTCATCGGCATCGACAACCTCGTCGACTCGCTCAACGTGCTGCACCAGCACACCGGCGACGACGGCTGCTCCCCGTGCGACCTGCTGCTCGAAAAGGTCCAGAAGGGCGAGCTCGGCCGCAAGAGCGGCCGCGGCTTCTACGACTACCAGGAGGAGAACTGATGGACACCCACGACAACCAGGCCACGAACGACGCTTCCGCAGCCACCGAGAAGGAGATCCTGCGCTTCCTGGAGACCCGGACCAAGCGTTCCTGGACCACCGACCAGGATCTCTTCGCCTCGGGCGGCCTGTCCTCGCTGTTCGCGATGGAACTCGTGGTGCACCTGGAGAAATCCTTCAACGTCTCGATCCGCGGCGCCGACCTCCGGCTCGACAACTTCCGCACCGTCACCTCGATGACGGCACTCGTGGGCCGCCTCCGGACCACCCCCGGAGGAACCGGTGCGTGACCAACCCTCGCCCGGGGCCACCACCCACACCTCCGCAGTCCCGGCAATCTCCGCCCTGCTCACCGACCTCATCGCGGACGATGCCGACGCCTGGGACCGCGCGGGCCTGCTGCCCGTGGACCTGCTGCGCAAACTGAGCGCCGACGGACTGCTGTGCGCGCAGGTCCCGGCAGCGTACGGCGGCCGGGACCTGACCAGCGCCGCCAACGGCGAGTTCACCGCCCACGTCGGCAGCCTCTGCAGCTCCGTGCGCAGCGTCATGACCTCACAGGGCATGGCCGCCTGGACCATCGAGCGCTTCGGCACCCCGGAGCAGCAGGCCGCCTTCCTGCCGCAGCTCACCGGCGGCGCCCTCGCGGCGACCGGATTCAGCGAACGCGGCGCCGGAAGCGACCTGTCCGCCATGACGACCCGCATCCGCCGCGACGGCGACGGGGTCGTCCTGGACGGACACAAGGCCTGGGTGACAGCTGCTCACTACGCCGACCAGCTGATCCTGTTCGGGACACTCGAGGAGTCGTACGAGGAGTCGTACGAGGATGCGGACGGGCAGTCGGAGCCGGGCGTTGCGGCACCCGGCGCCGAGGCGGCGGCCGTGGTGGTCCCCGCAGCCACCCCCGGCGTCACCATCGAACGCATCCCCGACCCGCTCGGCTGCCGGGCTGCCGGACACGCCAACATCACCCTCGACGGCGTACGCGTACCGGCCGAGAACCTCCTCGGCGGTGCGGGTCTGCCGCTGCCGCTCCTGGTCACCACGGCACTCGCCTACGGCCGCATGTCCGTGGCCTGGGGCTGCGCGGGGATCCTGCGCGGCTGTCTGACCGCTGCCGCCCAACACGCTTCGGTGCGCCGCCAGTTCGGCGTGCCCCTCGCCGAGCACCAGCTGGTCGCCCGCCACCTCGCCGAACTGTACGTCGCCGAGCAGACCGCGACCCGGGCCTGTGAACACGCCTCCCGGTGCTGGGACGACGGGTCGCCGGACCAAGTCACAGCCACCGTCCTGGCCAAACACGTCAGCGCGGGCCACGCGGCCCGCGGCGCGGCCACCGCTGTCCAGGTCCTGGCGTCCGCGGGCGCCCAGGACGGGCATGTCGTGGCCCGCGCCTACCGCGACACCAAGCTGATGGAACTCATCGAAGGCAGCAACGAAATGTGCCAACTGATGCTGGCGCGGCACGTCCTGGCCAGCACGGCGTGAAGCACACAGGCACGGCGTGAAGCACACCAGCACGGCGTGAAGCACACCGGCACCGCGTGAAGTACACGGGAAGAACCGCGTGAAGTACACGGGAAGAAAGGAACAGGAATGACCGAGGCCCCCGCCCCGCCCCCGGCGCAGCTCGTCAAGTGCCTGGTCTGGGACCTGGACAACACCCTCTGGCAGGGCACCCTCATCGAGGACGGCGACGTCTCCCTGCCCGACACCATCCGGGACGTCATCGTGGAGCTGGACTCCCGAGGCATCCTGCAGTCGGTGGCCAGCAAGAACGACCATGAGGCGGCCTGGGCACGCCTGGAGAAACTCGGCGTCGCCGACTACTTCGTCCTGCCGGAGATCGGCTGGGGCCCCAAGTCGGAGTCGGTACGCCGCATCGCGGACACCCTCAACTTCGCGCTCGGCGCCATCGCGTTCATCGACGACCAGCCGACCGAACGCGCGGAGGTCACCTACCACCACCCCGAGGTCCGCTGCTACCCGGCCGAGACCGCGACCGGCCTGCAACGGCTGCCCGAGTTCACCCCGCCCGTCCAGACCGTGGACTCCCGGCGGCGCCGCGAGATGTACCAGGCGGGCTTCCGCCGCGAGGCCGCCAGGGCCGAGACGAGTGGACCGGACGAGGACTTCCTGCGCACCCTCGAACTGAACATGCGCATCGGCCGGGCCACCGATGAGGAGCTGTCCCGCGTCGAGGAACTCACCCTGCGGACCAGCCAGATGAATGCCACGGGCGTGCACTACTCGGACTCCGACCTGCGCCACCTCCGCACCGACCCCGCCCACGAGGTCCTGGTGGTCACCCTCACCGACCGCTTCGGCCCGCACGGCGCCGTCGGCGTGCTGCTCCTGGAACGCCACCGGGACCTGTGGCACCTCAAACTCCTGGCCACCTCGTGCCGCGTGGTGTCCTTCGGCGCGGGGGCCACCATCCTGAACTGGCTCATCGACGAGGCGGCAGGCGCGGGAGTCCACCTGGCAGCGGACTTCAGGCCGACCGACCGCAACCGGATGATGGAGATCGCCTACCGTTTTGCGGGCTTCGAACAGAGCGCGTGCCCCTGCACCGGAGCGCTCCCCGAGCCACCGACCGCCGACCTGCAACGCCTGCACCTGGTACCGGCACGCCGCCCGCACTCCACGACGACGCGGGTGGTGGCAGTGCCTCTGGCCGCACCGCGGACGTAACAGTATGTAATCCCTCATATGGACAAGGAAACGACCCCATGGCGAACCAGGTTGCTTTCACCCCCGACCTCCTTTCCTACGTCAGGGACGTATCCCTGCGTGACGATGCCACCCTGCTGGAACTCCGGACGGAGACGGCGCAGCTGCCCGGCGGCGTCGCGATGCAAGTCATGGCGGAGGAAGGACAGTTACTGGCCCTGCTCGTCAGGCTGACCGGAGCCAGGGCCGTGCTGGAGGTCGGCACCTTCACCGGTTACAGCACGCTGTGCATGGCCCGCGCACTGCCCGCCGACGGCACGCTGGTGACCTGCGACATCACTGACCGGTGGCCCTCCGTCGGCGTCGAGTACTGGAAGCGCGACGGCGTCGAAGAACGCATCGACCTGCGCGTGGGGGAGGCGACGGACACGCTGGACGGCCTGCTCGCCGAGCGTGGCCCGCACTCCTTCGACCTCGCGTTCATCGACGCGGACAAGTCCAACTACCTCTCCTACTACGAAAAGACCCTCGCCCTGATCCGTTCCGGGGGCCTCATAGTCATCGACAACACGCTCTTCTCGGGCCGAGTGGCCGACCTGGAGGCCGACGACGCAGACACCTCGGCCATCCGCGAACTCAACTCGGCACTCACCCAGGACGAGCGCGTGGACCTCTCGCTGCTGACGATGGCGGACGGCATCACGCTGGCTCGCAAACGCTGAGTGCCGGTGGTGGTTGTGTTGGGGTTGTATCAGCTCGTCGGAGGGGGGGGCAGTAGTGGCGGGTTATTGAATTGTTGGTGTGGGTGGGTGTGTGGGGGTGGGTGTTTGGTTGGTGGGGGGTGTCGGTCTGTTCTTTCTTTTTCTGTGGTGTGGGGTTCGTGGTTCGGGGTGTGGGGGGGGGTGTTGTTTGTGTGTTCGGCTGGTTCCGGAATGTTTTGCTCCGGGCCGGGGTGGGTGGGGGGAATTGTGGTGGTGAAGTGTTGTGTCTTCTCTGTCTCTGCTGTCTGGGGTGTGGTTCTTTTTCGGGTTCGGGTTCGGGTTCGGTTTCGGTGGCTGGGGGTGGGTGGGGGTGAGGGGTCGGGTTGGTTGGTGGGTGTGAGGGGGTTGCGTTTTGTTCGCGCTGTCCGCTTGTGTCGCGTGCTTGCCCGCCCGGGTGCGCGCATAGGTGGTGTTGGTTGCCTGTGCTCGTGTGCTCGTGTGCTCGTGTGCTCGTGTGCTCGTGTGCTGGTTGCTGGTGTTGTGCGCTTCCCTGTCCCTGTCCCTGTGCGTGTGCGTGTGGTTAGGGGTGGTGGGTGTGGGTGAGGGTGGTGGTGTGGGTGGGGGTGTTGTTTTGGTGGGTGGTGATGGTGTGGGTGGTGGTGTTGTGGGTGTGGGTGGGTGGGGTGGTGGTGAGGGTGGTGGGGGTGGTGAGTTCGGCGTAGTGGTGGAAGGTGGTGTGGGTGTGGGTGAGGTGGGTGGTGGGGGGGTGGGGGTGGGTGGCTTGGCGGGCGGCTTCGATGAGGACCATGCCGGGGAGGTGGTCGCCGTCGTGGTCGAAGAGGATGGGGTGGTGGGGGTGGGGGTTGAGTGTGTAGGTGTGGGGTTGGTGGGTGGGGTTGAGGACGAGGTCGTGGGGGTGGGTGCGGCCGTAGGTGGTGGGGTTTTGGTGGGTGGGGGTGTGGTGGAGGTGTTGGAGGGTGTGGGTGGTGGGGTCGGTGTGGGGGTTGTTGGTGGTGCGCATGCGGTGGTAGGCGGCGGGTGAGATGCAGGTGAAGTGGCCGTGGCCGGTGGCGAGGGTGTGGTGGTGGGGGTTGGTGATGGTGAGGGTGATGGTGAATTGGGGGCTGCGGCGGGGGCGGGTGAGGGTGGTGTGGAGGGTGAGGTGGGTGGGGGTGGTGCCGATGGTGAGGTGTTCGGGGTGGGTGGTGACGGTCATGTCCTGCATGACGAAGTGGTGGCCCAGCGGTATGGCGTGTTCGGCGTGGGCGAGGTAGATGCCGGTCTGGCGGAGGGTTTCGCAGGCCTGGAGGTGGTCGTGGCGTCCGTCGGGGGTGGTGAAGAAGGTGTGGGCGCGGGGCCATTGGCCGGTGAGGGTGTAGGTGTCGGGGCCGGTTTTTTCGCAGCCGGTGAGGAAGACCTCGGCCAGGGCGGCGCGGTGGACGTATTCGGCGGGGACGGTGGTGGTGAGCCGGGGCGGGGCCGGCGTGCCGTCGGTGGTGGTGCGGGTGGTGGTGCGGGTGCCCTGGGTGTCTTTCGACTGGGGCAGTACGAGACTGCTGCTCATGAACCTCTCCCCCTGGAGGTGAATGAAAGTGACGCCATAACATACATACCCACCGGTTTCCTTTTCAAGGGTTGGTGGTGATTACATGCAGTGGTGCGGGGGTTTTCGGCGGGGGGTGTTCGGGCGGGCTGGTTTCCGGTTTCCGGGCGGGGTTTCCGGTTTCTGTGACGCTGGGTAGTTGCCTTCCTGGTGGGAGGGGAAGCCGGGGGGAAATCGGGGGGTGTGGGGGGTGTGCGGGCAAGGGGTGCCGGGCCGGTTTCCCGGGTTAAGGGGAATTCTGTAGTCCGTTTATTGCGGTGGAAAACCGGGCGTCCGGTTCCCTTGTTATGCTTTCGCGCCGTCGGCGGGGATGACGGCGGTGCGGGGCGGGTGGTTGTGCGGCCTGGGCGGTCGGTTCGGGCCGGTTGGTTCGGTTCGGTTTGGGCGGTCGGTTCGGTTGGGGCCGGTTGGGTCGGGCCTGGTCTGGCTGTTGGCCCGGGGCGGCCCGGTCCGGTCCGGGTTGGGTTGGCGGGTGTCGTCGTTCGGTGGCCGGTGCGGGCGGCTGGTGCGCGTGGCCGGTCCGGGGTGTTGGTTGGGGCGTCCGGCGTGTGCGGTCGGGGTGGGTGGTTGGTTGGTCCGGGGTGGTGGTCCGGCCGCCCGGTGTGCGGTCGGTGGGAGCGGCTGGTCGGGGGGGGCGGGGCAAGTGGCTGGTCCGGGTGGTTGGTTCGGGGTGCGGCCGGGTGCGGGCGGGTGGCTGGTCCGGGGTGGTGGTCCGGCTGTCCGGCGTGTGCGGTCGGGGGAGCGGCTGGTCTGGGTGGCTGGTCGGGGCGGTCGGGGCAAGTGGCTGGTCCGGGTGGTTGGTTCGGGGTGTGGCCGGGTGTGGGCGGGTGGGCGGTCCGGGGTGCGGGGCTGGTTGGGCCGCTGGCCTCGGGCTGGTTGGGTCTGGTCGTTGGGCCGGGTCTGGGTGGGGGCTCGGGTCGGGCCGGGGCTGGCTGTGGGGTGGGTGCGGGCTTGATGGCCGGGGCGGGCGGCCGGCCGGTGGGGGGGCTGGTGGTCGGTCCGGGCTGGCTGTGGGGTCGGCGCGGGTCTGTCTGCCGGATGGTGTCGGGTTGGGTCGTTGGGCTGGTTCTGGTCGTCGGGTCGGGTCTGGCCCTCGGGTGGGGCGGCCGTCGGGCCGGGGTGCCGGGTCGGGCTGGTCGCCGGGCCGGGGCCGGGTTGGCTGTCGGGCCGGGCCGGGTTGGGGCGTCGGGTTTGGTTGGGTCTGGTTCATCGGGCTTGGGCCGGGCCGCGGGTCCGGGTCGGCTGTCGGGGCCGGTCCGGTCCGGTCCGGGTCGGGTTGGGCCGGGCTGCGGGTTTGGGTCGGCCGTTGGTTCGGGTCGGCGGTCGGGTCGGGCTGGGCCGGGTGTCGGGTTGGGTCGGGGTGTCGGGTTGGGTCGGGGTTGCGGGTTTGGGGCGGGTGGTCGGGTCGGTTGTCGGGTCTGGTGGTGTGGTTTGTTGGATGGCCGGGGTCTGGTGTCGGTTCGGTGGAGGGCCGGGCGGGCGGATGGCCGGCTGGCCGGCTGGGTTTATTCGGTTTGTGTCGGGTGTTGTTGATCGTGAGGGGTGGGTTTGTGATGGCGGGTCGTGAAGGTGTGGTCGGGTCCGGTGCGGGTGCGGGTGCGGGTGCGGGTGGGTTGGGGCATGTGCGGTTGGTGGGGGTGAATATTGATGGTGTGTTGTTGAATGACAGTTTTGGTCCGGTGATCCGGCGGTTGGTGGAGTCGCGGGGCGGGGTGTACGGGGCGGAGTTGGAGCAGGCGTTGCTGTCGCAGTCGCAGGGGGTGGCGGCGCGGGCGGCGGCGGAGGTGTTGGGGGGCAGTGCGCAGGAGTTGCTGGCGGCGTATTTCGAGGAGCGGGAGCGGTATCTGGTGGAGCATCCGGTGCGGGTGCTTGCGGGGGCGCATGAGTTGTTGGAGCGGTTGCGGGGGCTGGGGGTGTCGGTGGTGTGTTACGGGGGGTTGGAGCGGGCGCATTTCGACCGGTATCTGGGGGATGTGGCGGGGTTGTTCGATGCGCCGGGGTATGTGTGCACGAATGATTTCCGGCCGGGGCTCCGGGAGATCACCGAGGAGGTGTTCGGGCTGCGGCTGGACCAGGCGGTGTTCATTGATGATGTGGCGCGGGTGGCGCAGGCGGCGCGGGAGCTGGGGGTGGCGTTCATCGGGCATCCCAGTGATTACGACAACGGGTTCCAGCGGCCGTTGATGGAGCGGGCGGGGGCGCGGCATGTGGTGCGTTCGCTGGGGGAGATCGATGAGGAGCTGCTGCGGCGGGTGGATGCGGAGGCGGCGGCCGGGCGCAGCTGGCCCGGGCCGGGGGCGTAGCGGGCGGCCGTAGACGCCGCCGGGGCCGGGGCCAACTTGCCCCTGCCGGGTGGGTGGCGGGGGTGTGGGGCGGGCTTTTCGGCTGCGGGGTGCGCGGGCCCTGCCGGTGCTGCCGCCCCGGGTGCCCGCGCGGGCCTGCCCGGTCCTGTC
The DNA here is from genome assembly GCF_056437465.1 of Streptomyces sp. NPDC042371. Classification (NCBI taxonomy): domain Bacteria; kingdom Bacillati; phylum Actinomycetota; class Actinomycetes; order Kitasatosporales; family Streptomycetaceae; genus Streptomyces; species Streptomyces sp. NPDC042371. The sequence continues at coordinate 431,277 of NZ_JBWKAP010000009.1, forward strand.
CCCGGGTGGCCGCGCCGGCCTCCGCGGTCCTGCCACCCCGGGGCGGCCTGCCCGGCCCTGCGGGCGGCCTGGCCGCTGCCGGTGCCCCCGGGGTGGCCCTGCTGGCTCTGCTGGCGCGGGCGCTCCGGGTGGTCTTGCCGGTCCCGCTGCCGGGTGAGCAGTGCCCCACCCCTCGGCCCGGCCCTGTCTCCGGGCGCTCCTGCCGCCGGTTGGCTCTATCGCCGCAGGTTTCCCTGCCCCTCCCCGGGTCGGCCGATCGTCCCGGGTGGCCCTGCCTTCGGTCGGTCGATCGCCCCGGGTGCCCCTGCCCCCTGCTGGTGCTGCCCCCCTGCCGGTGCTGTCCTCTGCCGGTTCTCCCCCCTTTCCCCCCGGGGCCGCCTGTTGTTGTCGGCGTGGTCTGGGGGCGTCGGGTGAGGGGTCTGTCATCCGGGGGCTGGGGGTGTGCCTGGTGGTGGTGGGCGGGGGGGGTGGGGGGCGCCGTGCGGGCGGGTTGGCCCGGCCGTGTTCCGTTGTGCTGGTTGCGGCTTGGCTCTTTCGTTGATGCGGCCGGTTGGCCAGACCTTCCCCTCCCGGGGTGTCGGGGGGCTCCCGTGCGGCGGGGCCGGCCGGGGTGGTGGGGTCGGCGGGTCTGTCCCCAAGTGCGCCTGCTGCACGGGTGTTTCACCCCCGCGGCGCCCGGTGATCCGCCTGCCCGTTCGTGCCGGTGGCCGCGCCCTGCCGGTGGTGGTGGCCCGCCGGGCCCCTGCCGGTCGTGCCGGTGGCGGTGGCCTGTGGTGCCCGGTCGGGCCGGTGCCTGCCGCGCCCTGCCGGTGGCCGTACTCGGTTGTGCCGTGCCGGTGGTCCTGTGCGTGGTGTGGTGCCTCGTCGGGCGGGTGCCTGCCGCGCCCTGCGCATCGGGCCGGTGTCCGCCGTGCCCTGCGGTGTCGTGGGTGCTGCGTTGTGGGGGGCGGCTGGGGTGGGGCGTTGCTGTTTTCGGTGGGTTGGCGGGTGAGGCCTGTCTTCTCGGGTGCCGGTGGGCGGTCGTGTCCGGGCGGCGTGGTGGGTGGGCTCGGTGGGTGGAAGTCCGCCTGCTGTGCGGGCACGTCGGCCGCCCGCGCCGGTGTCCCGCCCGCCGGCGCCTCCCCCTCGCCTACCCGCCTGCCCGCCTGCGTGTCTGCGTGTCTGTGTGTCTGCCGGTCGGCTGTGTGGCCCGTGGTGGGGGTCTTGCCTTCCGGTGTGCCGGTGCCCTTGCCTCCCGGGGCGGTTCTGCCGGGCTCGTGGGGCCTGCGGCGGGGGGGGGCTTGTGTGGTGGGCGAGCGGCCATGCGCCCGGTAGGGGTGGGTGGTGGCCGGGGTTTTGTGGTGCAGGGGGGGGCGGGGTGTTTCGTGGCCGGGTTTCACTCGTGGGTGTCGTGTGTGCGGGTGGGGGCTGGCCCGGGGTGGTCTCTCTCGCCTGTGCGGTGCGGCTGCGGGGGCTGGGGTGTGTGCCTGTTGGTGCGGGGGTGGGTGAGGGGGTGTCAGGTGAGGGGTCGTCAGTTGTGTGCGGGGTGTGGGGTGTTGGCGGGTTGGGGTGGGGTGGTGGGGGGTGGATGGTGTTTCTGGTGGGGGGTGTGCGGGGTGTGGGGTGTGGGTGGGGATATGTCGGGCGGGGGGTGGGGCGGGGCGGGGTGGGTCAAGATCCCTGGCGGGGTCGGTGGGGGGTGGTGTGGGTAAGGTACGTCCACGACGGTTTCTTTTTCGGGTCCGCTGCATACCCGATCGGGGCACTTGGTGCAGGGGAGGTCACGTGGCGCAGCAGGAGCGTGCTGTCCGTACGCGGCGTGCGGTGCTGGAGGCGGCCGCTGCGGTGTTTGCCGAGCATGGGTATTCGGCGGCGACGGTGTCGGACATTCTGCAGGCGGCGGGGGTGACCAAGGGCGCCCTGTATTTCCATTTCGATTCCAAGGAGGCCTTGGCGCGAGGGGTGCTGCAGGCGCAGGTGGCGTATGCGGGGCCGCCCCAGGAGCTGAAGGTCCAGGAGTGGGTGGATGCGGGGCTGTTGCTGGCGCACCGGCTGCCGCGGGATCCGGTGGTGCGGGCGGGGGCGGTGCTGTCCTCGGATCCGCAGGGCCGGGAGCACTACGGCAGTGCGTGGCCGGCCTGGATCGAGCTGTCGGCGCAGACGCTGGCCGAGGCCAAGGAGCGCGGGGAGATCCTCTCCCATGTGGTGCCGCGGCAGACCGCGGAGCTGATTGTGTCCTCGTTTCACGGGGTGCAGCTGTTCTCCCAGCTGGAGTGCGGGCTGGCGGACGTCGAGCGGCGCATCTCGGTGCTGTATGACCACGTGATACCGGCGATCACGGTGCCGGCCGTGCTGGCCCGGCTGGACCTGGCCCCGGACCGGGGGGCGCGGCTGTATGCGCAGGCGGTGTCCGTCCCGCCGCCCGCCCTGGTCCCCACCACCGGCTGACCCGCCGGGCTGCTGCCCGTCGCGGCGTGCCCCGGCTGGGCTCCGCCTGGCGGCACCGCCGGCCGCGGCCCCGCACCCTCCGGCCCGCCCCCCCCGGGGGCGGCCGGTGTCGCTACCGCGGGCCGCGGACCGCGGGCCGCGCTCGGGTGCGGGCCGCGCCCGGTGCCCGGGTGGGTGCCGCCTCCCAGGCCCGGCGGCGCCGGGCGCCGGACCACCACCCCCCCCGGGGGGTGTGTCCGTTCGTCCTTGCCGGTCCCGGGGTGTGCCGCGGCGCCCCGGGCGCCGCCGACCGCCGCATTCCGGCGTAGCGCGGTCCGCTTCCGCCCCGGCCGCGTACCCCGGCGTGGCCGGGCCCGCCGCATCTCCGGGCCCGTGCCGGGCCGGCGGCGCGGTGCCGCGTACGCCGCGGTCCGCACCGCACCCGCCCGCCGCACCCGCCTGCCTGCCGCAGCACCCGCCCGCCGCACCCGCCTGCCTGCCGTGCCCGTCCGGGGTGCGGGCCCGCTCCGGTCCCTGCCCCGCGGTGCGGTGTCCGCGCCGCGCCGCGGTCCGGGCGGCGGAAGCGCCGAGCGCATCCCGGTCGCGCCGGGCACCGTGTCCGGTGCGGTGCACCCGGCCGCGCACCGCACCGCACGGTCCCCGCCCGCCGCACGGCACTTCGGTGTGGCCCGGTCCGCTCGGGTCCCCCCCCCGGGGCCTGCACTTGGGTGGGGCGCCCGGTCCGTTCTCGCCCGGCACGCCGGTCCCGTGCCCCGGTGGGAGCTGGCCGGGTCCGGCGTCTTCCCACCCCCAACACCCGTGCCGTGCCGGTGGCGCGGTGCCGCCTGCGGCCTGGTCCGCACCGCACCCGCCCGCTGCGTTCGCCCGCGGTGCGGGGCCCGCTCCTGCTCCCTGCCGCGGTGCGGTGTCCGCTCCTGCCCGTGTGGCTGCGCCTGTCCGCCCGGTGCCCCGCGCTGCGGGTGCCTGCCCCTGCCTGCCTGCTGTGCGAGGGCGGTTGATCGGTGTGCGGCTGGCCGGGGGCGTGTGCCGGTGCGGCGTGCCGGGGCTGAGGGGGGTGGTGTCCCCGGGCCGGGGTGGGGTTACCAGGTGGTGGCGCCGCCGTCGACGGGGAGGGTGGCGCCGGTGACGAAGGAGGCGCGGTCGCTGCAGAGCCAGGCGGCGGCTTCGGCGATTTCTTCGGGTTCGGCCATGCGGTTCTGGGGGGAGGAGGCTTTGCTCTTGGCTTCCTGGGCGGGGAAGCGGGCGAACCAGTCCTCGACCATTTCGGAGCGGGCCAGGCCGGGGGCGATGGCGTTGACGCGGATGTGGTGGGGGGCGTACTCGACGGCGGCGACCTTGGTGAGGCCGACCACGGCGTGCTTGGCGGCGATGTAGGGGGCGGCCACGGAGGTGGCGACCAGGCCGGCCACGCTGCTGGTGTTGACGATGGCGCCGCCGCCGGTGGTGAGCATGGCGCCGATCTCGGGGCGCAGGCAGTTCCACACGCCGCGCACGTTGGTTTCCATGATCAGGTCGTAGGCGGTGTCGTCCATCAGGTGCAGCGGGCTCTTCTCCACCGCGGCGCCCGCGTTGTTGAAGGCCGCGTCCAGCCGCCCGTAGGTGTCCACCGTCTGCTGCACGGCCCGCCGCATGTCGGCGGCGACCTGGACGTCCGCGGTGCAGCAGGCGGCCTCGGCGCCCTCGGCGCGCAGTTCCTTGACCAGGGCCTGCAGCCGGTCCTCGCGCCGGGCGACCAGCATCACCCGGGCGCCTTCCCGGGTGAAGACCCGGGCCGCGGCCGCGCCGATCCCGCTGCTCGCCCCGGTGATGAGGGCGACCTGCCCGGCGAGCGAGCCCTGCTGCTGCGTCATCTGCCGCGTATCTCCTTGCCTGGGGCGGCGCATGCCGCACGGGGTGCCCGCTCGCGCCGGGACGGGAGGGCCTGCCGGTAGCCTAGCGTGCACGTTCGATAACAGGGGCCGTGGTGCCCGTCCTTGGGCCGGTGCCCGCCCGGCGCGGTGCGCGCAGGATCCGGCCCGGGGCGCCGACTCGCCCCGCACCAGCGGGCGCTGTCCCCCTCCGGGTATCGCGTCCGGCCTCCTGGGATCGCCTTGCCCCGGTGCCGTTTTCCCTCCGCGCTCCCGTCGGGGCCGCCCCGCCTTCCGGGCGCTGCCCCCTGTTCCCGCGGTCCAGGGCCCGCTCCCGGCCGCTGCTGCGGGCCGCAGCAGCGGCCCGCCGAGTCCGGCCGCGGGGCGGGGCGTTGGCGCGTTGGCCCGGGGCGCGCCGGGTCCGGCGGGAGGAGTCCGGGGGAGGGGCCTGCGGGGCGGGTTGTGCGGGGCGGGCTCTGGCGGGGAGCGCCGGCCGGGGCGGGGCGGGTCGGCGGGGGCTTGGCCGAACTGCGGGGGCGGGGTGGGTCAGCGGGCGGGGGTGTCGTGGGTGTGCTGCAGGCCGGGATCGGGGAAGGCGGGGGAGCCGGTGCCGCCCGGCTGCAGGGCGGCCAGGGTCGGCGGGCTGGCCACCGAGGGCAGCAGGAGCTGCCAGAAGCTGGTGAGGGAGGAGGCGGACAGCCAGCCCCGGTTGGCGCGGCTGAGCACCTCCAGGCCCACCGTGGTGGCCACCACCGTGGCCACCAGGCCTTCGGGGGAGACGCCCGCGGCCAGGGCCCGTTCGTCCGCGGCCCGGGCCACCAGCCGGTGCACGCAGGCCTGCCACTCCTGGCGCAGGTCCAGCGGGGTCCGCGGCCCGGTGTCGCAGTTCAGCCGGAACCCGGCCCGCACCACCACGTCCCCGTGCAGCAGGTGGACCATGCGGTGCGAGAGGTCCATCAGCGACTGCACCGCACTCACCTGGCCCAGCGGCACCCCGTCCGCGGCCCCCCGCAGCGTCTGGGCGGCGGCCTGCTCCACGGCGTCGGCCACCGCGGCCTTGTTCTCGAAGTGGAAGTGCAGGGCGCCGCGGCTCACCCCGGCGCCCGAGCTGATCTCATCCAGGCTGGCCCGCACATAGCCGTACCGCTCGAACAGGTCGGCGGCCGAGAGGATGAGGGCGGTGCGGGTACGGGTGGCCCGTTCCTGCTTGCTCACTGGTGACTCCCGTCAAGAATGGTTTCCAGGCGGCGTATAAAACCAACTTGCCGGTTTGATCTCCAGAGGCAGGCGCAACCCGGCCCCCAGGACCGCCCGGCGTGACGCATTCCGCTTCCCTGCCCGCCGGGCCCGCCAGGGGGGCCACCTCGGCAGGTGTCCACGGGGCGGGCCCGGGGGCAGCGCCGGCGCTTTGGCCGGAAGCCGGGGGTTCCGCTCCGGCCGCCCGCGGGCCGGGGCGCGGAGCTGTCTGCGGGGAACATGCCCGTGACATTAGCCCCATTAAAAACCGTACAAGCGGTTTTTAATCAAACCGTGTGTCACCTCTGCCCCTTCCGGACACCCCCGGGTGACCCCGCCGCTGCCCGGCCGGCCCCGCCCGGACAGCCCGGCCCGGACGGTGAGGCCCGGACGGCCCGGCCCGGACGGTGAGGCCCGGACGGCCCGGCCCGGATGGTGCAGCGCGGTGCGCCGGTGCGGTGCGCCGGTGCGGTGGTCCGGCCCGCTGTGCCCGGTGCGGTGCGGTCCGGGCCGGTCCGGCCCCGGCCGTGGACCCGGGGCCCGGGGCCCGGGGTCCGGCCCCGGCGCCGCACCCCGGGCTCACCCCGCTCCCCGTGCCCGCCCGCCTTCCGTGCCCGCCCGCCTTCCGTGCGGGGCGCCCCCGGGAGCGGCCCGCTGGGCAAGGCCTCCTGGGTGCCGCCGTGGGGGAGCTCCAGGCAGACCCGAGCCTGTTTTGAGCCCGGCGGTCGACCGTTGGCCCCTAAAGGGGAGGTGGGGTCGTGGACGCTGTCGACAGCAGGGCTGCCCTGCTCAGGATCGAGCGCGGGCAGGCCAGCGACGAAGAGCTCGCCGCGCTCGCCGTGACGCTGTTCTCGCTGGCCGCCGGCCGCCCGCCGGGCGGCCAGGACGCCGCCCGCGCCGGGCGCCCGGCCGATGCCTGGCGCCCGCCGGAGCACGCCCGGGCCTACCGGGCGCCGCACAGCTGGCGCTGAGGCGCCGCACCGGCCGGCGGGCGCCAGGCGCGCACCGGCCACACCGCACAACTCCCGAGCAGGAACACCACGGCAGCAATCCGGCGGGCGCGGCCGCGGCCGCGCCCGCCGGGCCGACCGAGGAGAAAGGGGACCGTCGTGGCGACGGTGACGGAGCCCTCCGCGCTGGATGCGGCATCGGCCGAGACACGGGGCCGGCTGGCCGAACTGGCCGCGATCCGCGCGCAGGCACTGGCCGGACCGGGCGAGCGGGCGACCGCGGCCCAGCACGCCAAGGGCAAGCTGACCGCCCGCGAGCGGATCGGCCTGCTCCTGGACGCGGACTCCTTCCAGGAGGTCGAGCAGCTGCGCCGGCACCGGGCCACGGGCTTCGGCCTGGAGGCCAAGAAGCCGTACACGGACGGTGTGATCACCGGCTGGGGCACGGTGGAGGGCCGCACGGTCTTCGTCTACGCGCACGACTTCCGGATTTTCGGCGGCGCGCTCGGCGAGGCGCACGCCACCAAGATCCACAAGATCATGGACATGGCCATCGCGGCCGGAGCGCCGCTGGTCTCGCTCAACGACGGCGCGGGCGCCCGCATCCAGGAGGGCGTGGCGGCGCTGGCCGGATACGGCGGCATCTTCCAGCGCAACGCGAAGGCCTCCGGCGTCATCCCGCAGATCAGTGTGATGCTCGGCCCGTGCGCGGGCGGCGCCGCCTACAGCCCGGCGCTGACCGACTTCGTGTTCATGGTCCGCGAGACCTCCCAGATGTTCATCACCGGCCCGGACGTGGTCAAGGCGGTCACCGGCGAGGAGGTCAGCCAGAACGGGCTCGGCGGCGCCGACGTGCACGCCGAGACCTCCGGGGTGTGCCACTTCGCCTACGACGACGAGGAGACCTGCCTGGCCGAGGTCCGCTACCTGCTCTCACTGCTGCCCGCCAACAACCGCCAGACCCCGCCCGCCGCACCGGCCGGCGACCCCGCCGACCGCGCCACCGGCGCCCTGGCCCAGGTGGTGCCCGCCGACGGCAGCCGCCCCTACGACATGCACCGGGTCCTGGACGAACTCGTCGACGACGGCGAGTTCCTGGAGGTCCACGAGCGCTGGGCGCGCAACATCATCTGCGCCCTGGCCCGGCTGGACGGCCAGGTCGTGGGCATCGTCGCCAACCAGCCCCAGACGCTGGCCGGGGTCCTGGACATCGAGGCCTCCGAGAAGGCCGCCCGTTTCGTGCAGATGTGCGACGCCTTCAACATCCCCATCCTCACCCTGCTGGATGTCCCCGGCTTCCTGCCCGGCGTCGACCAGGAACACGGCGGCATCATCCGCCACGGCGCCAAACTCCTGTACGCGTACTGCAACGCCACCGTGCCCCGCATCTCCCTGGTGCTGCGCAAGGCCTACGGCGGCGCCTACATCGTCATGGACAGCCAGTCCATCGGCGCCGACCTCACCTACGCCTGGCCCACCAACGAGATCGCCGTGATGGGCGCCGAGGGCGCCGCCAACGTCATCTTCCGCAAGCAGATCGCCGCCGCCCAGGACCCCCAGGCGATGCGCGCCCGGGTGGCCAAGGAGTACAAGGCCGAGCTGATGCACCCCTACTACGCCGCCGAACGCGGCCTGGTCGACGACGTCATCGACCCCGCCGACACCCGCGAGATCCTCATCAAATCCCTCGCCATGCTCCGCACCAAACACGCCGACCTGCCCTCCCGCAAACACGGCAACCCCCCGCAGTAACCCCCGGCCCGCCCGCCATCCCCGGCCCGGCATCCGCCCGCGGCGCCCGCCCGCACCCGCCCGCGGCGAATACGCCGCCGCCCCGCACGGCCCCGCACGGCCGCGCACGGCCCCGCACGGCCCCGCCGCCCTGCCCGCCGCCCCGGCCCCGGGCCGGGAGAACCGCCCCGCCGCCCGCCCGTGCCACCGGCGGCGGGGCCGGGCCCCGCCCAGTCCAGGAGAGCCACCAATGGTGCAGCAGGAGCGTGCCGCGCGCACGCGGGAGTCACTGATGCGGGCGGCCGCCGAGGTGTTCGCCGAGGACGGCTTCGTCCCGGCCACCCTCGGCACCATCAGCCGGCGGGCCGGGGTCAGCGCCGGGGCGCTGCACTTCCACTTCGAGAACAAACACGCCCTGGCCCGCGCCGTGGAGGCGGCCTCCCTGGTCACCCTGCACCAGATCACCCGGGAGGCCGAGGAACGCCACCCCGGCGCGCTGCCGCGCCTGATCGCCGCCGGTGACGCCCTGCTGCACGCCCTGGAACAGGACGTGGTGGTGCGCGCCGGGTTCCAGCTGGTGGGCCCCGCCGCCTGGCGCACCGGCCCGCTGGACCTGCGCGACGCCTGGCAGCGCTGGGTCGAGGCGCTGCTGCACACCGCCCGCCGCGAGGGCACCCTGGCCGCCGGGGTGAGCCCGGCCCGGGCCGCGGCCGCCGTCGTCGCAGCCACCGTCGGCTTCGCCGTCCTGGGCCTCAGCGACCCCCGATGGCTCTCCCACCGCACCCTGTCCCAGTACTGGGACCTCATGCTGCCCCGCCTCACCCACAACCCCCCAGACAGCCCCACCGCCCCCAGCCGCCCGCAGCCCCCGCCCCCTCCCGGCCGTCCGCCCGCCCCGAACTCCCCGGACACTCCGGGCAGTCCGCCCGCCCCGGCCCCGTAACGGCACCGCCAGGACCCCCGGGAACCCGGACCCCGGACCCCGGACCAGGCCCCGGCCTTGACCCCAGGCCCGGACCCCGGCCTCGACCTCCGGCCCGGACCCCGGACCCCGGGCCCCCGGGTCCCGGTCCCCTCGAAAACCCCGGCCCCGACCCCAGACCCAGGCCCCGACCCCAGACCCAGGCCCCGACCCCAGACCCAGGCCCCGACCCCAGACCCAGGCCCCGCCCCCAGGTCCTGGCCCGTGCCCCCAGATCTCGCCCCCCGGAACCCCGGAACCCCGAAACCCCGGAACCCTGGCCCCCGCCCCCAGAAACCGCCTGCCCCCGCGCCCCTGCCCCTCCCCGGGGCACCCAGGCCACCCGAAGGCCCCCGGGCCAGGCCCCAGAAGCACCCAGGCCCCCCGGGGCCCCTAGGGAGGCCCTCGGGCCCAACCCGGCCCACCCCGAGGCCCCCGGCCCCCGGCCCCCCAGAGGCTCCCGGGGAGGCGCCGGGCCCCGGGAGGCCCCCGGCCCCGGCCCCGCCCAAAGCCCCGCCCCGCCCCGCGATTTCAACCCCTGTTAGACCCAACGTAAAACAGCGAACACCTGCTGTTTTTACGTTAAGACCGGGTTCCGCACCCGCCCGCACCCCTACCGGACCGGCCACCCGCGGCCAAAACCAGCCGGTCTGCACCCGTGTGACCTGCCCCTTCCTCAAGATCCACTCAAGAAATGGCAGGTAGATCGCCTGAGGTCAGGTGCAGCACTGCTAGAAACCAGCTACGCGGTTTTGTATTGACAGGGCTCCGCGAATCTATTTGAATCTGGGTGCGGTAAGGGGATCGGACCCGCGAGCGGCAGACGGCGCGAGCGGCATCAACCACCTTCAGGGGGACGCTGTGGACATCGAGGTACTCGGTGCGCTGGCGGTGCGGGAGAACGGCCGGTCGATCACGCCCACGGCCCCCAAGCCCCGGCAGGTGCTGGCGCTGCTGGCGCTGCACGCCGACCGGATGGTGCCGGTGTCCGCCCTGACCGAGGAGCTGTGGGGCGCGGCGCCGCCGCGCAGCGCCCGCACCACCCTGCAGACCTATGTGCTGCAGCTGCGCGAGCTGATCGCCGCCGCGCTGGACCGGGACGCCGCCGCTGGCGGGGCGGGCGAGCCGCCCCGCAGCGCCAAGGACGTGCTGGTGACGATGCCCGGCGGCTATCTGCTGTGCGGCGGGGGCGGCGCGAGCGACGTGCGCACCTTCGAGCGGCTGGCGGGCGCCGGCTACCGGGCGATGGACGCCGGGGACTGCACCGGCGCCGCCCGCCAGCTGCGCGAGGCGCTGGCCCTGTGGTCGGGCACCGCCTTCGCCGACGTACAGGCCGGCCCGCAGCTGCAGATGGAGATCAAGCGGCTGGACGAGAGCCGGCTGTGCGCGCTGGACCGGCGCATCGAGGCCGACCTGCGCCTGGGCCGCCACCGCGAACTGCTGGCCGAACTGACCGTGCTGGTCAACGGCTACCGCACCCACGAGAGCCTGCACGCCCAGTACATGCTCGCGCTGCACCGCTCGGGCCGGCGCGGCGAGGCGCTGGACGCCTACCAGCGGCTGCGCACCACCCTGGTGCAGGAGCTGGGCCTGGAGCCCTCGGCCCGGCTGCGGCGCCTGCAGCGCTCCATCCTGACCGCCGGCCACGACCTGGCGGCCCAGCCTCCCGCCCACCCCGTGCCCCCGGTGCCCCCCACGGCACCCGCGGCCGCGGCGGTGGCCGCGGCCACCGCGGCCGGGGAGCGGCTGGTGCCCACCGGGTGAGCCGCCGCCCCGGCCCGGGACACCGCTGACGCCCCGCCCCGGCCCGCCTGTTGACTGCCTGTCCCCTCCCACGCACTCGCCCGCCGCGAGATCTGCGGCGGGCGAGCCGCGTTCTGTCCCGCGTGCGCCGCCCCCCACCGGCCACGCCCCACCGCGCACCACCGCGCCCGCCGCGAGAGCGCCGCGGACCGGACCCGCCCGTGAAACCGGCACCCGAGGACCCGAGGGGGAAAAGAGCCGTGCAGCCCAACGTTTGCCCGCCGTCCGCACGGACTTCACCCCGGCCCATGCGCACCTGGTCCGCGCCGCCTAGCGTGCAGAACCGGCCCCGCCCGCGCCACCGGCCCAACAGGCCTGCCCCACCGGGCGCCTGACACCGTCTCACCCACCCGGCACGGCGAAAGGAGGACGCCCCACGAACGGCATGCGACCGCCCGCGGCGACGGAATGCAGTCAAGAAAAGAACTCGACGAAGTACGGAGAAACCCCATGAAGATTCAGGTTCTGGGTCCGTTGAGCGCCGAGGTCAACGGGGGATCGATTGTTCCGACGGCACGCAAGCCGCGGCAGATTCTGTCCCTTTTTGCCCTCTACCCCGGACAGGTGATGCCTGTCCCCACGCTCATGGAGGAACTCTGGGGCACCGAGCCGCCCCAGAGCGCACTCACCACCCTGCAGACCTACATCCTCCAGCTGCGCCGGCACCTGGGCACCGCCCTGGGACCCGGCACCCCCGGCACGGCCAAGGAAGTCCTGGCCACCCGGCACGGCGGCTACCTGATGCAGATACCGGCCGAGGGCGTGGACGTACACGAGTACGACCGCCTGGCCACCGAGGGCCGCACCGCCTTCGAGACCGGCGACGACGCCACCGCCGCCGACCGCTTCCGCCGGGCCCTGGCCCTGTGGCGCGGGCCCGCCCTGGTCGACGTGCGGGTCGGACCCATCCTGGAGATCGAGGTCATGCGCCTGGAGGAGTCCCGCCTGGGCACCGTGGAGCGGCGCATCGACGCCGACCTGCGCCTGGGCCGCCACTCCGAACTCATCGCCGAACTCACCGAACTGACCGCGCGCTACCCCCAGCACGAAGGACTGCACTCGCAGGCCATGGTGGCGCTCTACCGCTCGGGACGGCAGGCCTCGGCCCTGGAGATCTACCGCAAGCTGCGCATCCGCATGATCGAAGGACTGGGGGTGGAGCCCTCCCCGCAGGTCCAGCGGCTGCACCAGGCCATGCTGGCCGTCGACCCCCAGCTGGACGTGACGGCCGGACCCCGGCGCACCTCCACCTTCGACCTCTACGCCGCCTGAACCACCCGCACCACCCGTATTACCCGCACCGCGTGCACCACCCGCATCACCTGTAGTGCCCGCACCACGTGCCCTGCCGGGGCCACCCGCAGGGCCTGAACCACCCGCACCGCCGCAACCGTCCCGGGTCCGCCTCCTTCCCCGCCCGCCGGGGGACGAGGCGGACTCGAGCCGTCTCCGGGCACGCGTCGAGCCGCAGCGGGCACACTGCACACACCACCGGCCCCACCCCGGACCCGCCCCTCACGCCCGGACCCGGCCACCCGACCCGGCCCGGCCCGGCCCGATACGGCGGACGCGCACACGGCGCGAGCGCAGAGAAAAGCGAAGAGAAAGGGGGGCCCGGTGCCCGGCAAGCGCGAGCGCATCCACCGGCTGTCGCACACGCTGGAGGTGGCCGCGCCCGCCCCCACCGTCTACGCGCTGATCGCCGACCCCGAGCGCTGGCCGCTCTACCTGCCGCGCAACATCTACGCCCAGCGCCTGGACTTCGACGGCGTCCACGAGCGGATCCGGGCCTGGGCGCTGGCCCAGGGCCAGATCGTCTCCTGGACCGCCCGCCGCGTCCAGGACCCCGTGCACCGCCGCATCACCTTCCGCCAGGACCTGCTCGTGGAGCCCGCCACCTCGATGGCCGGCCACTGGAGCGTGCAGCCGCTGGGGCCCGGCCGCTGCCGGCTGACCCTGGAACACGAGTTCACCGCCGCCCCCGACCGGCCCCAGGACGCCGACTGGCTCGCCCAGGTCACCGCCGACAACAGCCGCTCCACCCTGCACAGCCTGCAGTTCCTGGCCGAACGCTGGCCCCGCCTGGACGAACTGGCCCTCTCCTTCGCCGAGTCGATCCGCGTCAACGGGCCCGCCGAACTGGTCTACGGCTTCCTCTACGACGTCGCCGACTGGCCCGGCCAGCTCCCGCACGTGCGCGGGGCCGCCCTGGAAGAACCCCACCTCGGCATCCAGAAGGTCGCCCTGGACCTCACCGCCGCCGACGGCAGCGCCGCCCCCAGCGTGGCCGGCATCCGCATCTGCTTCCCGCACGCCGGACGCATCGTGCACAAGGCGACCGTGCCCCGCCCGCTGCTCGCCGCGCACTGCGGCGAATGGTCGGTCCTGCCCGACGAACGCGGCGTCACGGTCGTCGCCCAGCACCACGCCCTGCTGCGCGAGGACCGCATCGAACAGATCCTGGGCCCCGGCACCGGCCTCGCCGAGGCCCGCCGCCGCATCCGCGCCGACCTCGCCCGCGACAGCCGCCAGACCCTGCAACTGGCCCGCCGCCACGCCGAATCCGCCATCCGCGTCCTTTGACCCCACCCCGCCCCCGGCGCTCCCGCCCCGGCAGCCCAGCCCGGCCCCCGCCCGGCCCCGCAGCCGGGCCCCGGCACCCCACCGCCCCCGGCGGCCCGTCCGCCGGGCCGCACCCGCCGGGCCCGGCCGCCCGCGACACGCCGGGGCGACACGCCGGGCCGCCGCCCTCCGGCCGGGCCTGCGCCCCGCCCTCTCCCCGCGGTGGCAACCGCGCGCCGCCGCCCGGCCGTTGCGGCGCCGCCGGGCCGGAAACACGCCGGGGGAGGGGCAGGCCGGGCCGCCCCGCCCGGACGGGAAGCGCCGGGACGGCCCCGCGCGCCCCGGCCCCGGCGCTGTGCGCTGCGGGGAGCCGGGCCCAGGCGGCACCGGGCGCGGCACCGCCCGTCCGCCCCGACCGCCCCGTCCGCCACCCCGTTGCGCACCCCCGCCCCGGCGCCGCCGCGGCCAGCCCGCCCCGGCCGGGCGGCAGATACGGACCCGGACACTCCGTACGCGGCCCGGCGCCGGCCCCGGAATCCCGGGCCGCACAACACCCCACTCAGTGACCTACGTCACTTTCGGAGTCCCTTGGTGCGGGGACGGCATCCGTGTCACTATTTCCGCACGACTTCCCTGCCCAAAGCCGGTTCTGAGGCGGTGGGTTGAGTGTCGTATCCGCCGCCTTGTACGGGCCATGCCGAGTTCATGCCCCCGCGGCGCCGCTTCCCCCCATCGAATTCCTCCGCCCGTATGCCGTGACGCCCTGCGTCGGCAGCCGCGGGCCCCCGGCGGGGACATCTCCCTCCTCTTTTCGGCCGATACGAAATCCGGGCCGGGAAAGGTATCGGTGAAAAGGCGGGGTGCACGCGGCGCCGTCCCCTCCGCACGGCGCCGGGCCCCGCCCCGCGCGGGCCACGGTGCGCCGCGGCCCGGCCCGCCCGGCACGTCCCCAGCCCCAGCCCTGCCCCGTTCTTCCCCCCGGGGCCGCTGCCCGTGAGCGCCCCCGGGCGGGCGGGCCCGGACCACGGGCAGCAGGGGAGAGGCACGCCGATAAGAAGGGGAGAGGCGCGCCGGAAAGGGGGGCGGGGCGCGGCCCGTTCTCCCGCACCCCGACCGGCCCGGCCCCACCGTCCGGACCGCCCGTCCGCCCCGGCCCTCCAGCCGCCCCGTCCGCCCGGCCGGGCCCGCCGGGGCCCGCCCGCCGTCCTGCTCTACGCCCGTCACCCGGCCCGCGCCGCCCGCACCTCGCGCGCACCGGGCCGACTCCCGTACCCCGCACGGCCGGTACGCAGCCCGCGCACCGCCCGCCCGCACCCTGACCGGTGCGGGCCACGGGCGGTGGACGCCGCCCGACCAAGGAACTGGCACTCTTCCGGCGCCGCCGGGCCTGGGGAGTTAGCACCTTTCCGGCACCCGCCGGGCCAGGGGTGTTGGTACCTCTTCGGCACCGCTGGGCCAAGGGGGTCGGAACCGCTCCGGTACCGCCGGAGCAGGGAGCCCGCACCTTTCCGGTACCGCCGGGCCTGGGGAGTTGGCACCTCTTCGGCACCGCTGGGCCAAGGGGGTCGGCACCTCTCCCGTACCGCCGGGCCAAGGAACTGGCGCCCCTTGGCACCGCCGGGCCAGGGGGAGTCCGCACCGCTCCGGTACCGCCGGGCCGAGGAACTGGCGCCCCTCGGCACCGCCGGGCCAGGGGGAGTCCGCACCGCTCCGGTACCGCCGGGCCGAGGAACTGGCGCCCCTCGGCATCGTCGGGCCAGGGGAGTTGGTACCTCTTGGGTACCGCCGGGCCAAGGAGCCAGCACCTCTTCGGTACCGCCGGGGCAGGGGAGTCGGCGCCTCTCCGGTACCGCCCGACCATGGAGCCAGCATCCGTCCGGCACCGCCGGGCCAAGGGAGTTGGCACCGCTCCGGCACCGCCGGGCCAAGGAGCCAGCACCTCTCCGGCACCGTCGGATCAAGGAGCCAGCACCTCTCCGGCACCGCCAGGCCAGGGGCGTTGGCACCGCTCCGGCACCGCCGGGCCAAGGAAGTCGGCACCCTCCCGGCACCGCCGGGCCAGGCATCCAGCACCCCCGAACCCCTCGCGCACCGCCGGGGCCCGCCCCTCCGCGGCGGCCCCGCATCCCGCATCCCGCGTGCGGCGCGCCCCCGCTGACGCACCCCGGCCGCACGCCAAGCCCCAGCCCGAGCCCAGCTTCAGCCCAGCTCCAGCCCCACCCCCGCCGCCCCCGCCCCGCCGGGGGCCCGTTCCCGCATGCCCGCGGGCCCCCGCACTCCCGCGGCCCCGCATGCCCGCGGGGCCCCGCACGCCCGCACTTCCGCGTTCCCGCACTTCCGCGTTCCCGCACCACCCGGCCCCCGCGCCGGTGCACCCTCCCGTGCCGCCTTCCCCGGCGCCCGGGCAACCCCCCGGTCCGGCCGGGGCCGGTTGTCCGGGCCCGGCGAAGGCGGCGCGGCAGACGCCGTCCCAGCTGCCCCCGCCGCCGCCCGAACCGGGCGGCACCGGGAGTGCGCGAAAGCTCTTTCACGTGCAGAAGGCAGACTCTAGAGAAAGTGGATTCCCGATATGCCTAGGCTATGCAAGCCGTCAGTGCGTGTGCCGGAATACGTCATCACAGCGGAAGAGACGCTGGAATTTGCCGAGAGGGTCCACGCCGGAAAGCCGCAGCTTCCCTTGGCGCTTCGACTGATCCGCAACACGGGGGTGCTGAAGCGGCATATCGTCCAGCCCATCGAGAAGACCCTCGAGCACCCGGGCCTGACCGAACGCAACCGCATCTACGAGGCGGAGTCCAAGAAGCGCACCCCCCAGGTCGTCGAGGAGGCCCTGGCCAACGCCGAGGTCAACGCCCGGGACATCGACGCGATCATCTACGTGTCGTGCACCGGGTTCCTCATGCCCTCGCTGACCGCCTGGCTCATCAACAAGATGGGCTTCCGCTCCGACACCCGGCAGATCCCCATCTCCCAGCTGGGCTGCGCCGCGGGCGGCGCCGCGATCAACCGGGCCCACGACTTCTGCGTGGCCCACCCCGGCAGCAACGTCCTGATCGTCTCCTGCGAGCTGTGCTCGCTGTGCTACCAGCCCGACATGGACGACATCGGCTCGCTGCTCTCCGACGGCCTGTTCGGCGACGCCGTCGCGGCCGCCGTGGTGCGCGGCACCGGCGGCACCGGCATCGAACTGGAGCGCAACTCCTCCTACCTCATCCCCAACACCGAGGACTGGATCTCCTACTCGGTGCGCGACACCGGCTTCCACTTCCAGCTGGACCGCCGGGTGCCCGGCACCATGGAGCCGCTCGCCCCGGTGCTGCGCGAGTTCGCCGCCGGCCACCAGTGGGACGCCAGCAACCTGGACTTCTACATCGTCCACGCCGGCGGCCCGCGGATCCTCAACGACCTCGCCAAGTTCCTCGACGTGGACCGCAAGGTGTTCAGGCACAGCTGGTCGACGCTGACCGAGTACGGCAACATCGCCAGCGCGGTCGTCCTGGACGCCGCCCTGCGCCTGTTCGAAGAGGACACCCCGATGCACGACGCCACCGGCCTGATCGCCGGCTTCGGCCCCGGCATCACCGCCGAGATGGCCCTGGGCCGCTGGAACAGCGACGCCGCCACCGGCTGACCGTGGCCACGAGCGCCCCTCACCGGGGCCCTTCGCGCCGAGCGAGTTGTCCGTACGAACGAAGGAAATCCATCACATGACTGGCCTGATCGTCCCGCCCGGTGAGGGACGCAAGCTGATCACTCCGGCGCAGGAGGTGACCTTCAAGGCCACCCACGCGCAGGGCTCGGTCATCTCCGTCTTCGAGGTGATCGTGCCGCCCGGCTTCGACGTCGGAGCCCACGTGCACCACGAATCCCAGGAGTTCTTCTACGTCCTGGAGGGCGAGCTGGACCTGCTGTGCTTCGAGCCGACCGAGCGCACCAAGGACACCTGGCACCACTGGCAGTCCGCCAGCGGCGAACGGGTCATCCGCGCCGCCGAGGGCGGCTGCATGTTCGTGCCGCCCGGCACCCCGCACGCCTTCCGCAACGCCACCGACAAGCCGGTCAAGATGCTCTTCCAGAGCTACCCCTCGCCCGACCACGAGCACTACTTCGAAGAGATCGCGGAGATCTGGGCGCGCGGCACCACGGTGGACCCCTCGGCCGTCGAGGAGATGCGCAAGCGCTACGACGTCGAGGAACTCACCCCCCTGCGCTACCAGCCGCCCGCCACCGCCACCGCCGCCACCGCCGGCCCCGGGAAGTGAGCCCCATGACCCCTCCCATCCCCCTGGTCCACGCCAGCCTGGGCGAGCAGGAACTGGCCGCCGTCGCCGAGGTGTTCGCCTCCGGCTGGCCGGCCGGCCAAGGCCCCAAGGGCAAGGCCCTGGAGGCCCAGCTGGCCCAGCGCTACGCCATGGACGCGGTCGCGGTCAGCAACTGCGGCGCCGCCCTGCACCTGGCGCTGCTCGCACTGGGCGTCAAGCCCGGCGACGAAGTCATCGTCGCCGACTACACCTTCCCCGCCCCCGCCCACGCGGTCCGCTACCTGGACGCGGTGCCCGTCTTCGCCGACGTGCGCCCCGACACCCACACCGTGGACCCCCAGGCGGTCGCCGACCTCATCACCCCGCGCACCACCGGCATCATCGCGGTGGACACCGTGGGCCTGCCCGCCGACTACAGCGAACTGCAGGCCCTGGCCGACCGGCACGGCCTGTTCCTCATCGAGGACGCCGCCTGCGCGGTCGGCGCCACCTACCAGGGCCGCCAGGCCGGCGCGCTGGCCCCCATCGCCTGCCTGTCCTTCCACGGCCGCAAGGGCGCCAGCAGCGGCGAGGGCGGCGCCCTGCTGGCCACTGATCCGGCCATCGCCGCCGACGCCCGGCTGCGCTCCTCCTTCGGCATCGGCAGCATCTTCGACCAGTCGAAGATCGTCGGCCTGCCCATCCCGGAATTCACCGAGGTCGGCTACAACTTCAAACTCTCCGACATCGCCGCGGCCATCCTGCAGGTCCAGATCGGCCGGATCGGCGAACTCCTCGAGCGGCGGGCCGCGGTGGCCGACCAGTACGCCCAGCTCCTGGCCGACGAGGACCTCCTGACGCTGCCGACGGTGCCCGCCGACCGCACCCACGCCTGGCAGTCCTACCTGGTCGCCCTGGATCCCCGGGTGGACCGCGCGGCGCTGGCCGGCGACCTGCGCGGCCAGGGCATCGGCTGCGGCCACGGCACCTGGGCCACCCACCTGCAGCCGGTCTTCGCCGGCAAGCAGGCCTGCCCGGTCTCCGCCGACCTGTTCGCCCGCCACCTGGCCATTCCCATGCACGCCGAGCTGAGCACCGACCAGGTCGACCGGGTCGTGACAGCCCTGCGCACCGCACTTCGAACCCACGCGGCCCCCGCGGGCCGGGGAGGAACCGCATGAGCGACAACCAGCCCACCCCGGACACCATCCTGCGGCTCATCAACGGCTACTGGTCCACCGGCCTGCTGGGCGCCGCCGCCGAGCACCAGGTGTTCACCCACCTGGACAACGGCGCGGACAGCGCCGCCCAGCTCGCCCAGCGCGCCCAGATCTCCGAACGCGGCGCCCAGACCCTGCTGGACGGCCTGGTCAGCATCGGCCTCACCGAGCTGACCGGCGGCCGCTACCGCAACACCGCCGCCGCCTCCACCTACCTGGTCAAGGGCCGCCCCGCCGACCTGTCCGCGATGGCCCGCCTCAAGCTCACCCACATGGGCAAGCTGGCCGCGCTGCCCGAGGTGGTCCGCGCCGGCGGCCCCATCAGCGACCCCACCACCGAGGTCGCCGACAACCCGCACTGGGGCGAGGTCGTCCCGGCCATCGCCGCCCAGTCGGTGCCCGCCGCCGCGGTCGCCGCCGACGTGCTGGGCCTGGACGAGGCCGGCGCCGTCTCCATCCTGGACGTCGGCGGCGGCTCCGGCATCTACTCCGCCACCTGGCTGGAGCGCAACCCCGCCGCCCGCGCCACCCAGCTCGACTGGGAACCCATCAACGCCATCGCCCGCCAACTGCTCGCCGACCGCGGCGTCGCCGACCGCTTCACCTGCATCGACGGCGACTTCCACACCACCGACTTCGGCACCGCCGCCTACGACGTCGCGCTCTACTCGCACATCGCCCACCAGGAAGGGCCCGAGGACAACGTGGCGGTCTTCACCCGCCTCAAGGACGCCCTCAAGCCCGGCGGCGCCCTGGTGGTCTGCGACTACGTCGTCGACGACGACCGCAGCGGCCCCGCCTTCCCGCTGCTGTTCGCCTCCGAAATGCTCCTCAAGAGCCAGCAGGGCGGCACCTGGCGGCGCGCCGACTACCACGCCTGGCTCACCAAGGCCGGCTTCAGCGACATCACCTTCCACGCCGCCCCGCCCGCCACCCTGGTCATCGCCCGCTAGCGCCACCCCGCGCGCGCCAAGGAAACGCGAACAAGGAACGCACGACATGAAGGAAACAGCTGTGGACCCTGTGAACGTGGCAATCATCTACTACAGCGCCACCGGCACCGTGCACGCCCTGGCCCAGGCGGTGGCCGAGGGCGCGGAGAAGGCCGGCGCCCAGGTGCGGCTGCGCCAGGTCGCCGAGACCGCCCCCGAGGCGGCGATCAACTCCAACCCGGCCTGGGCCGAGCACCGCACCGCCACCGCCGACACCGAACAGGCCACCCACGACGACCTGTCCTGGGCGGACGCCGTCCTGTTCGGCACCCCCAGCCGGTTCGGCAACCCGGCCAGCCAGCTGCGGGCGTTCATCGACACCACCGGCCCGCTCTGGTTCGAAGGCAAGATCGCCGGAAAGGTGTTCTCCGCCTTCACCGCCAGCAACACCGCCCACGGCGGCCAGGAATCAACCATCCTCGCCCTGTCCA
This sequence comes from Streptomyces sp. NPDC042371, assembly GCF_056437465.1. NCBI lineage: Bacteria > Bacillati > Actinomycetota > Actinomycetes > Kitasatosporales > Streptomycetaceae > Streptomyces > Streptomyces sp. NPDC042371. The sequence continues at coordinate 451,678 of NZ_JBWKAP010000009.1, forward strand.
ACACCTTCTACCACTGGGGCGGCATCATCGTGCCCCCCGGCTACACCGACCCCATCCAGTTCCAGTCCGGCAACCCCTACGGCACCTCGCACGTCGCCGGGGACGGCGCCCCCGGCGAGGTGGCCCTGCAGGCCGCCCGCCACCAGGCACGCCGCGTCGTGGACACCGCCGCCGCGCTGAAGATCGGCCGCGCCGCCGGCTGACCCCCCCCAGGGGATGCGGCGTTGTGGAGCCCGGCCGGGCCCGCGCGGCTTCGGTCAGAGCCGCGCGGGCCCGGCCGGTGGCCCAAGGGCGGGGCCGGGGACGCAGCCGGTCGACAGAACCGGCCCGAGGGGGCGCCCCCGGCACCCCGGTGCGGCCCGGGGCAGCGACCCGCCCGGCTGCCCCCCCAAGGGGGGGCGCGGCCGGCGGCGTCCGCCTCGTCCGCCTCCCCCCTTCGACGACACAGCCCCGCGCAATGTGAGGCCCGGCCCCCGACTTCCTTCCCCGGGCCGCCTTTTCCCCTTCTCGCCCTGCTGCCTGTTCCTTCCGCCCGCCCCGCCGTCCCGGCCCGGCCACCGAACCCACCTAAGGAGACAGCCCCGATGAAGGGCTCCACGGTCTACGCATCGATACAAAAACGCGGTCTGCACCTCGGTCTCCTGCCGGAGATGGCGGCCGCCGTCAACGGCTCCACGCCCATCACCCTCGACCACGACCTGCACGTCCTGCCCCGGGCCGGACGGCGCCTGAGTGTCGCCGAGTTCGCCGCGGCCATCGACGACCTGGCGGGACGCCTGTGGGCGGCCGGCGTACGCCCCGACGAACACCTGGTCATCCACAAGAGCGCCAACGCCGACATCTGGATGCTCGGCGCCGCCGCCTCCCGCATCGGCGCCGTCCCGGTGATGCTCTCGCCCGCCCTGGACGCCGCCACCGTGGCCGCCCTCATCCAGCGCGTCGCGCGCCCCAGCCTCCTGACCGACCTGGCCAAACTCGACGCCGGGCTGGCCAAGGAGCCGCTGGCCGACCTCACCCGGCGCGTCCTCATCACGGCCGGGGACCGCGAGGGCACCCAGTCCCTGGCCGACCTCGCCGGCGCCCCCCGCGTCAGCCCGGTGGTCCGGCCCATCGACGAGGCCGCCGTCATCACCCACACCTCCGGCACCACCGGCCTGCCCAAACTCGTCGTGCACACCCCCCGCACCCAGGGCATCCGCCTGCTGCCCCAGTGGCGCCTGCTCGGCCTGATGCGCCGCAAGGACACCGTCGCCATCCACATCCCCTTCGTGCACTCCCGCATGGTCGCGGCGATGTCCCTGGCCCTGCTCAAGCAGCTGCCGATCCTGCTCATGAACGAATCCGACCCCGACACGGTCGCCGAGCAGTTCCTGGCCCACCGGCCCGGCTTCGTCGAGGCCCTGCCCAACTCCCTGATGGACTGGGAGGACCTGGCCGGCGACCCGCGCCGCCCCTTCGCCTCGGTGAAGATCTTCAGCAGCACCTTCGACGCCATCCACCCGCGCACGATGAGCCGCCTGCTGAACTCCTCCGACCGGCCCGGCGCCCTGTTCTTCCAGATCTACGGACAGAGCGAGGTCGGCCCCGCCGTCGGCCGCGCCTACTTCCGCAACTCCGCCCACAAGGCCAACGGGCGCTGCGTGGGCTGGGCGATGCCCGCCGGCGCCGCCAAGGTCCGCGTGGTCAGCCGCAACGGCAAGACCCCCTCGGCGAAGAACCCCGGCTTCATCGAGGTCGCCTGGCCCGGCCTGGCCAAGACCTACTACGCCGAGCAGGACCGCTACGACACCAACCGCAACGGCGACTGGTGGCGCACCGGCGACGTCGGCTACCGCACCCGGCTGGGCTGCCTGCACATGCTCGACCGGGAAGTCGACATGATCGACGGAGTGCGCAGCTCCCTGGAGGTCGAGGACGTCGTGCTGGGACGGCTCGCGGAACTGAGTGAACTGGTCGTGGTGCCCGGCCCCGACGACACCCCCGTCCCGGTCATCTGCACCACCGACGACGCCCCGCTGGACCCGGCCCGCTGGCGCGCCGCCGTCACCGACTTCCCCCAGCTGGCCGACCCCGTCCAGATCCCCCAGGCCGAACTGCCGCGCACCGCCACGCTCAAGGTCCAGCGCATCGCCCTGGCCCACCAGCTCCAGCAACGCCTGGCCGACCCCGCCTGACCCGGCCCCGCCCACGCCGCCCGCCGGTCTGTGCCGGTCCGCGGCCGTGGCGGGGGAGCGGAGGCGCGGCCCGCCCGCCCCGCCCCACCCCCGCCACCCATGCCACCCGCCCCCTTTCGCCCTGGAGAGCCATGTCCCGCCGCCTGTTCACCTCGGAGTCCGTCACCGAGGGCCACCCCGACAAGATCGCCGACCAGATCAGCGACACCGTCCTGGACGCCCTGCTCAGCCAGGACCCCGCCTCCCGCGTCGCGGTCGAAACCCTCATCACCACCGGCCAGGTGCACATCGCGGGCGAGGTGACCACCACCGCCTACGCCGACATCGCCACCCTGGTCCGCCAGAAGATCCTCGACATCGGCTACGACTCCTCGGCCAAGGGCTTCGACGGCGCCTCCTGCGGCGTCTCGGTGTCCATCGGCGCCCAGTCGCCCGACATCGCCCAGGGCGTCGACACCGCCTACGAGAACCGGGTCGAGGGCGATGAGGACGAGCTCGACCGGCAGGGCGCCGGCGACCAGGGCCTGATGTTCGGCTACGCGAGCGACGAGACGCCCGCCCTGATGCCGCTGCCCATCGAGCTGGCCCACCGCCTCTCGCACCGCCTGACCGCGGTCCGCAAGGACGGCACCGTCCCCTACCTGCGCCCCGACGGCAAGACCCAGGTCACCATCGAATACCAGGGCAGCCGCCCCGTGCGCCTGGACACCATCGTGGTCTCCTCCCAGCACGCCGCCGACATCGACCTCACCGACCAGCTCACCCCCGACGTGCGCACCCACGTCGTCGAACACGTCCTGGCCCAGCTCGCCGACGACGGCATCAAGCTGGACACCGACGACTACCGCCTCTTCGTCAACCCCACCGGCCGCTTCGAGATCGGCGGCCCGATGGGCGACGCCGGCCTGACCGGCCGCAAGATCATCGTCGACACCTACGGCGGCATGGCCCGCCACGGCGGCGGCGCCTTCTCCGGCAAGGACCCCTCCAAGGTGGACCGCTCCGCGGCGTACGCGATGCGCTGGGTCGCCAAGAACGTCGTCGCCGCCGGGCTGGCCACCCGCTGCGAGGTCCAGGTCGCCTACGCCATCGGCAAGGCCGAACCGGTCGGCCTGTTCATCGAGACGTTCGGCACCGCCACCGTCCCGCAGGCCGCCATCGAAGCCGCCGTCACCGACGTCTTCGACCTGCGCCCGGCCGCCCTCATCCGCGACCTGGACCTGCTGCGCCCCATCTACGCGCAGACCGCCGCCTATGGCCACTTCGGCCGCGAACTGCCCGACCTCACCTGGGAGCGCACCGACCGCGCCGACGCCCTGCGCAAGGCCGTCGAAGCGGGCTGACCCCCGGCCGCCCCGCCCGCCGCCCCGCCCGCCGCCCGCCGGCACCGGCCGGCGGCGGGCCCCCGGCGCCCGCGCCGCCCCGCCCGCCGCCCGGCGGGCCCCGGCCCCCTTCCCGCGCGCCGCCCCACCGCCGAACCCCAGCTTCAAGGAGTGCCTTTCCGTGCGTATCGCCGTGACCGGATCGATAGCGACCGACCACCTGATGGTCTTTCCCGGACGCTTCGCCGAACAGCTGCTCAAGGAACAGCTGGAGCGGGTCTCCTTGTCCTTCCTCGCCGACCGCCTGGAGGTGCGCCGCGGCGGCGTCGCCGCCAACATCGCCTTCGGCCTGGGCCTGCTGGACCTGGACCCGATCCTGATCGGCGCGGCCGGCCTGGACTTCGCCGAGTACGCCACCTGGCTGCGCGAGCACGGCGTGGACACCACCGCCGTCCAGGTCAGCGACACCCTGCACACCGCCCGCTTCGTGTGCACCACCGACCAGGACCAGAACCAGATCGCCACCTTCTACGCCGGCGCCATGGCCGAGGCCGCCCACATCGACCTGGCCGCCGTCACCGCCCGCACCGGCACCCCCGCCCTCGTCCTGATCGGCGCGGACGACCCCGCCGCCATGCTGCGGCACACCGCCACCGCCCACCGCCTGGGCATCCCCGTCGCCGCCGACCCCTCCCAGCAACTGGCCCGCCTCGACGGCGAACAGGCCCGCCAGCTCGTCGACGGCGCCCGCTGGCTGTTCACCAACGAGTACGAGGCCGCCCTGCTGCTGGAACGCACCGGCTGGAGCGAACAGCAGCTCCTGGAGCGGGTCGGCACCTGGATCACCACCCTGGGCGCCGGCGGCGTCTCCCTGGCCCGCGCCGGCTGCCCGCCGCTGCCCGTGCCCGCCGTCCCCACCGACAAGATCGCCGACCCCACCGGGGCCGGCGACGCCTTCCGCTCCGGCTTCCTGGCCGGCACCCTGTGGGAACTGCCCCACGAACGCGCCGCCCAGCTCGGCTGCGCCCTGGCCACCACCGTCCTGGAATCGGTCGGCACCCAGGAGTACAAACTCATCCCCGCCGACCTGATCGCCCGCATCGACCAGACCTACGGGGCGAGCGCGGCCCGCGTCCTGGAGGCGCGGATCGCGGGGGCCTCGTGAGCACCGCACCGCACCAGCGCGCCGCCGCCCTGCGCCAGGCCCTGGCCACCCGGGTGGTGGTGGCCGACGGCGCGATGGGCACCATGCTCCAGGACCAGGACCCCACCCTGGAGGACTTCCAGCAGCTCGAGGGCTGCAACGAGATCCTGAACGTCACCCGCCCCGACATCGTCCGCTCCGTGCACCAGGAGTACTTCGCGGCCGGTGTGGACTGCGTGGAGACCAACACCTTCGGCGCCAACCACGCCGCCCTGGGGGAGTACGACATCCCCGAGCGGATCTTCGAACTCTCCCAGGCCGGGGCCCGCATCGCCCGCGAGGTCGCCGACGAGTTCGACACCGGCGACGGCCGCCAGCGCTGGGTCCTCGGCTCGATCGGCCCCGGCACCAAACTGCCCACGCTCGGCCACACCGACTTCGCCACCCTGCGCGACGGCTTCCAGGCCAACGCCGAAGGCCTCATCGCCGGCGGCGCCGACCTGCTGATCGTGGAGACCACCCAGGACCTGCTGCAGACCAAGGCCTCGGTGCTCGGCGCCCGCCGCGCCCTGGACGCCTCCGGCCTGGACCTGCCGCTGGTGTGCTCCCTGGCCTTCGAGACCACCGGCACCATGCTCCTGGGCTCCGAGATCGGCGCCGCGCTGACCGTGCTGGAACCGCTCGGCATCGACATGATCGGCCTGAACTGCTCCACCGGCCCGGCCGAGATGACCGAGCACCTGCGCTACCTGGCCCGCCACTCCCGCATCCCGCTGCTGTGCATGCCCAACGCGGGCCTGCCGGTGCTGACCAAACACGGCGCGCACTTCCCCCTGGGCCCGGACGGACTGGCCGACGCGCAGGAGAACTTCGTGCGCGACTACGGCCTGTCGCTGGTGGGCGGCTGCTGCGGCACCACGCCCGAGCACCTGCGTCAGGTCGTCGAGCGGGTCCGGGGTGTGGAGACGCCCGCGCGTACGCCGCGGCCGGAGCCGGGGGCCGCCTCGCTCTACCAGACGGTGCCGTTCCGGCAGGACACCGCCTATATGGCGATCGGGGAGCGCACCAACGCCAACGGCAGCAAGAAGTTCCGGGAGGCCATGCTGGAGGGCCGCTGGGACGACTGTGTGGAGATGGCCCGGGACCAGATCCGTGAGGGCGCGCACATGCTGGATCTGTGTGTGGACTATGTGGGCCGTGACGGGGTGGCCGACATGGCGGAGCTGGCGGGGCGGTTCGCGACCGCCTCGACGCTGCCGATCGTGCTGGACTCCACCGAGCTGCCGGTGCTGCAGGCCGGGCTGGAGAAGCTGGGCGGCCGGGCGGTCATCAACTCGGTCAACTACGAGGACGGGGATGGGCCCGAGTCGCGGTTCACGAAGGTGACGGCGCTGGCCAAGGAGCACGGCGCGGCGCTGATCGCGCTGACCATCGATGAGGAGGGCCAGGCCCGCACCGTCGAAACCAAGGTCGCCATCGCCCAGCGGCTGATCGCCGATCTGACGACCAACTGGGGCATCCACGAGTCGGACCTTCTGATCGATACGTTGACCTTCACCATCTGCACCGGCCAGGAGGAATCCCGCGGTGATGGCATTGCCACCATCGAGGCGATCCGCGAGCTGAAGCGCCGCCACCC
>NZ_JBWKAP010000010.1:0-160094 GCF_056437465.1 Streptomyces sp. NPDC042371
GTAGGTCTCGCCGGTGAGCTCGTCGCGCACCGGCACGGACTCGTGCCATTCCAGGCCGAGTTGCGGCATGTCCAACGAGACCGTGGCCTCCTGGGTGTGGTGAGGGTCGAGGTTGGCGACGACGAGAACAATGTTCGAGCCGTGCTCGCCGACGGCCGTCTTCGAGTACGCGATCACCGCTTCCTGATCCGTCTGGTGGAAGTGCAGGTCGCGCAGTTGCCGGAGCGCGGGGCTCGCGCGCCGGATGCGGTTGAGCGCGGTGATCAGCGGGGCGATCGTGTCGCCTCTTTGTGCGGCCGACGCCCAGTCGCGTGGCCGCAGTTGGTACTTCTCCGAATGCAGGTACTCCTCGCTCCCTCGCCGTACCGCGGTGTTCTCGCACAGCTCGAATCCGCTGTAGACGCCCCACGTCGGCGACAGCGTGGCGGCGAGCACGGCCCGCACCTCGAAGGCGGGACGGCCACCCTCCTGGAGGTAGGCGTGCAGGATGTCGGGGGTGTTCACGAAGAAGTTGGGACGCAGGAAGTGCGCGGTGTCCCGCGACAACTCAGTGAGGTAGTCGGTGAGTTCGTCCTTCCCGTTCCGCCAGGTGAAGTACGTGTAGGACTGCTGGAAGCCGACGGCCGCGAGGGTCTGCATCATCGCGGGGCGGGTGAACGCCTCGGCGAGGAAGATGACGTCGGGGTCCGTGCCGTTGATGTCCGCGAGCACCCGCTCCCAGAACACGACGGGCTTGGTGTGCGGATTGTCGACGCGGAAGACGCGTACGCCGTGCCCCATCCAGAAGCGCAGCAGCCGCACGGTCTCCGCGATCAGCCCCGGCAGATCCTTGTCGAAGGCGAGCGGATAGATGTCCTGGTACTTCTTCGGCGGATTCTCCGCGTACGCGATGGTGCCGTCCGCCCGGTGACGGAACCAGTCGGGGTGCTTCTCCACCCACGGGTGGTCCGGCGAGCACTGCAGCGCGAAGTCCAGGGCGACTTCGAGGCCGAGGTCGGCGGCGCGGCGCACGAACGCGTCGAAGTCGTCGAGCGTCCCCAGATCCGGGTGCACGGCGTCGTGGCCGCCCTCCGGCGAGCCGATCGCCCAGGGCACGCCGACATCGTTCGGCCCCACCGAGAGGGAGTTGTCCGGCCCTTTGCGGAAGGTGGTGCCGATCGGGTGGATCGGCGGCAGATAGACGACGTCGAAGCCCATCTCGGCGATGGCGGGCAGCCGCGCGGCCGCGGTGCGGAAGGTCCCCGGAACGGGCGGTGCCCCCTCCTCCACGCGGGCGCCCTCCGACCGCGGGAAGAACTCGTACCAGGACCCGAAGAGCGCCCGGCGCCGCTCGACGAGGAGCGGCAACTCCTCCGAGGACGTGACGAGTTCACGCAGCGGATGACGGGCCAGCGTGTCCTGCACTTCCGGGGTGAGGGCGGCAGCAAGACGGGCCGCCGGTGAGCGGCCCGTATCGCGCAGTGCCCGGACCGCGTCGAGGACGGCGGCCCGGTCGGTGCGGGGTATCCCGGTGGCGGCGCGCTCGTGGAGCCTCGCGCCCTCCTCCAGGACCAGATCGGTGTCGATACCCGCGGGTATCTTGATCTGCGCGTGGTGGCGCCAGGTCGTGACCGGATCGCCCCACGCCTCCACGGCGTAGGTCCAGCGCCCTTCGGCGTCCGGCGTCACGTCGGCGCCCCACCGGTCGGTGCCCGGCGCGAGCTCCCGCATGGGGGTCCACGGGCCGGGGCGCCCCCCGGGGTCGCGCAGGACGACGTTGGCGGCGACCGCTTCGTGTCCCTCGCGGAAGACCGTGGCCGTGACCTGGAACGTCTCTCCCGGCACCGCCTTCGCCGGTTTTCGCCCGCCGTGGACGGCGGGCCGCACATCCAGGACGGGGATGGTGGGCTGCGAGGGCGAGCCCGGCGGGGTTGAGCCTAGAGGCATGTCTGACCGCTCCTGTCCGCTGCACGGATACGGGGGTGTGGAGGGTTCCGCGGTGCGTGTCGGCCTGTGGGCCGAATTGCCTACCGGAAGAGCCTTCCCACGCCCTTCGGGTGAGCAATCCGGCGCTTTGTTAACTACTAGTGCGTAAGGGCGCATGCAAGACCGGCCTCACCATGAATGGCAAGAGCGGACCGAATTCGCATATGCCGTATGGCTTGTTGAACGTCCCCGCCCGTGCGGAGGGGTGAGCCGGGCAGCCGGTACGCCTAAGGGGCGTAGCCGGAGAGGATTCTGCCGTCGTCCGTTGCGGTGAACAGGGTGCCGCCCACGTACAGCGGGAAGCGCAGGGACGGCGGGTCGTCGTACTCCGTCTGTCCGTCCGCCAGGGGGATGTCCTTCCTGCGGTAGGAGTTGATGTCGTCCTCGGTGGAGCGGCCCCACATCTCGTACAGCCCGACGGCGAGGACCCGGTGGCCCGTCAGGGCGAGGGACACGGTGTCCTGCGGGCCGCCGTACCGCCACAGGCGCTTGCCGGTGCGCCAGTCGAAGGCCGTCATGGTGTGGGTGACCGGGTCGTCGGGGTCGGGGTTCCCGGTGGCCACCACGAGGACGTCCGCGTCGCCGACGACCGGTGGCAGCGCGGGTTCCAGGCCGGGTGCCAGGGTGCGGCGCGTGGCGAGGGTTCCGGGGTTCAGTTCGCGGACGCCCGGCGTGCCGTGGTCCCAGCACAGGATCGACCCGCGGTGGGCCAGGAGTCCGTAGCAGGACTGGCCGGGCGCGCGGCGGGTGACCTTGCCGTTCGCGGTGGAGAGGGCCAGGACGCCCTTGCCCTCGACGGCCGCGTACACCTTGCCGTCCTCGACGAGGAGCGAGGACTGCACCTTGGTGGACAGCGGAGGCGACTTCCACAGTTCGCGGCCGTCCTTCGCGCGGCGGGCGCGCACCTGGGCGTGGCTCGGGCCCGTCGTCTCGTCCGCGAAGCCGAACTCGGCGGTGTAGACCACCCCGTTCGCGTACGTCAGGGCCATCACGACCGTGTCGGGCGCCGTCGGCTTGCGCCAGCGCTCGGCGCCTGAGGACAGGTCCACCGCGATCACGCCGCGTTCGCTCGGCACGTACACGCGCTTGCTGTCGCTCTCGGGCGGCAGCTCCTGGATGCCCTGGAGGCCGTCGGCCGTGACCGGGAAGCCGCGGGACGTCCAGTGGTGGGCGCCGGTCGCCGCGTCGAGGGCGGTGGCGGCGCCCTTGCCGTCCCGGCACACGAGCGTCGATGCGGCCAGCAGGCAGCCGTTGCCCCGGTCGTCCAGGCCCTTCGGGCGCTTCACCGACCAGGGCTTCCAGCCCTTGGGCCGGGCGGACGCGGGCTTCTTCGCCGCGCCGAACTCGCCGGAGTGGGCCCGGTTTCCGTACTCCGTGACGATGCGGGCGGTAGGGGCCGTGGGGCTGGCGGGGGCGCTGCCGTCGGAGGCCGACGGGCCCCCGCCTGTGCCTTCCTTTTCGCCGTCCCCGGGTATCAGCACCGCCGCCACGGTCACCGCGGCCGCCACCGCCGCGGCGGCGATGAACCACCATGCGCGGCGCCGGGGGGCCGGTGAGTCGGGTGGGGTCGATGGGGTCGGAGGAGCCAGAGGGGGCGGAGAGGGGGTGGCCCCGGACGCCGTGGCCGCGTTCGCCAACGACTCCCGGTCCGCCGCCCGTTCGCGGCGCGCCACCGCCTCCCGGTGCTCGGCGAAGAGCGAGAGCACCGGCGGGGGCCACGGCACGGCGGGCCCGGCACCGTCCGTCAGGCGCTCGGCGAGCCCCGCCGCCGTGGGCCGCTCGTCGGGCGCCGGGCGCAGGCAGTCGGCGATGACCTCGCGCAGGTCGTCGGGGACCGCGGAGAGGTCCGCGTCGCCCTGCGCGATGCGGAAGATCACCGAGGCCAGTTCCTGGTCGTCGAAGGGACCGCGCCCCGTGGCCGCGAAGCAGAGCACCGCGCCCAGCGTGAAGACGTCCGACGCGGGCACCACCGCATGGCTGCCCTCCAACTGCTCGGGCGCCATGAACCCGGGCGTGCCCACCACCATCCCGGCCGTCGTCAGCGCCGTCGCGTCGAAGGCCTGCGCGATGCCGAAGTCGATGAGGGTGGGGCCATCGGGGGTGAGGAGTACGTTGCCGGGTTTGAGGTCACGGTGCAGGACCTCGGCCGCGTGCACGGCGGCCAGCGCGCGGGCGAGCCCGGCGCCCAGCGCGCGCACCGCCTCCGTCGGCAGCGGCCCGCAGCGGCGCACCGCGTCCGCGAGCGAAGGCCCGGCGACGTACTCGGTGGCCAGCCACGGCACCTCGGTGTCCGCGTCCCCGTCGAGCAGGGCCGCCGTGCCCTCGCCCGAGACCGCACGCGCCGCCGCGATCTCCCGGCGGAACCGGATCCGGAACTCCCGGTCGATGTCCAGGTCCGGCCGGACGGTCTTGACCGCGACGAGCGGCGCGCCGGTCCGCGGCTCGCGGGCCAGGTAGACCTCGCCCATGCCGCCCGTGCCGATGAGAGCGAGCAGCCGGTACGGGCCGACCTGGCGCGGCGGACCGGGCAGGGGGTCGAGCACGAGTCCTCCAAGGGGCGCCCTGTGTAAGGAAGTTGAAGACAGGGGGAGAGTCGGTAGGGCGGTGGGGGGCAGGAACGTGGGGCGGGGGTCAGGAAGGGAGCCTGACCGAGACGACCGTCCCCTGGTCGTACACGATCGTCGCGACCCCGCCCAGCGGCAGCACCGTCGGCGGCTTCGGCTGGTCGGCGATCACCGTGCCGTTGTCCTCGGACGGCTTCGCGACGCGGTTGCCGGGGGCGCCGGGGACCCGGACGGTGCGGACCTTGCCCCTCGCCGTCAACGGCACCGTCCGCAGCGTGGAGTTGTCGGCGGTCAGGGCGCGGCCGCCGATGACGAGGGCGCCGGAGGACACGGGGCGCTCGATGTCGTAGTCGACCACGGAGAGCGGCTCCCTGCGGGTGAGCCTGCCGTTCTTCGGGTCGGCCACGAGCAGCTTCCCGCCCGTCGTGTCGTAGGCGAGCGCCGCGCCGGGGGAGACCGCGCTCACCACGATGTCCTGACCGGGGTGTCCGTCGGAGCCGACCGGCGGGGCCTTGAAGCCGAACTTGCCCTCGACGGCGAGCGTGCGGGGGTTCATGCGGGTCACCCGGGTCTGCGGGTCGGCGGTCGGATCGTCGAGGTCCCCGGCGTCGCCGAGCACATGGGTGCAGAGGATCTGGTCGTCGTCAGGGTCCGCGGTGGCGCGCGTGTCCGCCATGAGGGAGCGGCACTGGCCGTCGTCGAAGGTGCCGCCCACGCGGTCGCCCTTCTTCTCGTCGATCGCGACGACGCCGTCCCGGGAGTCGGCGTAGACCAGGCCGTTGTGGACGAGGGAGGCGGTGTAGTTGCCCTCCTCGGCCATGGAGAGGGTCTTGTCGCTGAGGTCGTACGTCCACACGGGATCGCCCCCGCGCCGCACGGGGAACGCCTGGACCGTGGCGCCCGTCGGGCCGTCCGTGCCGTCCATGGTGCCCTCGGAGGAGACGATCAGGTGGTCGTCGGTGAGCAGGGCGGACGTGGCCTTCTTCCCCGCCGGGGCATCGGCCGTCCACCGCACGTCGCCGCTGCGGGAGTCGCGGACCTGCACGCGCCCCTTGTACGCGATGACGGCCGTCCCGCCGCGCACCGCGGGAGCCTGTTCGTCGCCCGGCATGAAGAGCGCGCCGGACGGGCTGATGTAGGCCTCGCCGCCCACCTCGGCGTCCTGTGCCGAGCGGCCGTCCGAGGTCCACAGGCGGTGGCCGTCGACGGCGCTGCGTGCCTCGTACGTGCCGTTCGTCAGCAGGCACACGACCGCCTCGGTGTCGGCCGCGCAGCTCATCGGCGCATGCCCGAACCTGGCCCGCCACGGCTGCCAGCCCTTGGGGCGCTGCGCCTTGTACTGCGGTACCTGGCCGCTGCGGTCGTCGGTGCCTCCCGCGTCGACCCCGGCGGTGGCGACCAGCCGGGCGGGGGAGAGGGACGGCTTCGCGGCCCCTGGGACCGCGGGCCCGCCCGTGGCGTCGCCGCCCGGCTTGCCGCCGCCCGCCTCGGAGCCGGAGCCGGAGTCCGCCCCGGAGTCGGGGCCCAGCACGGCGAGCAGGCCGCCGACGACTGCCCCCGCCACGGCCACGGCGGCCACGGTCAGCACGGCGCCGCGACGGCTGATGCCGCGGCGGGGCGGCGCGACGGGCGCGGCCGAGCTCATGGTGGGGAGGCCGTGGGCGGGCAGGCCGGACCGTTCCGGGGCGGGTGCCGGGGTGGGCGCCGAGGCGTCGAGCGCCGTCGGGGTGCGCGTGGGGGTCTGCGTCGCCGGGTGCGCGGGTCCTGTCGGCATCGGAGGCAGGGGCAGCAGCGGGCGCCCCGAGGCGCACAACTGCGTTACGTCGCGCTGGATTTCGGCGATGAGGCCGAGGACGCCGTCGGGCCAGTCGCTCCCGGACACGCCAGGGCTGCCGTCACTACTGCCACCGCCAGCGCCGCCACCGTCACCGCCAGCGCCGCCTCCGCTCCCGTCTCGGCCGCCGCGCGGCGCCGCCTCACGCCCGGCGGTACGCGGACCGTCGAGGTCTTCTCCTCCACGCCGATCGCCAGCGCCGCCACCGCCACCGTCCCCCCGCAGCGCCTCCAACCCCGCCGCCACCTCCTCGGGTCCCGGCCGCTCGCCCGGATCGCGCGACAAGCAGGCGGCGAGCAGCTCGCGCAGCTCCTCGGGGACGCCCTCCAGCCGGGCCTCGGCACGGGACACGCGGTACAGGACCGCCGCCACCGGTCCTTCCCCGAACGGATCGTCGCCCGACGCCGCATAGGCGAGGACCGACGCCAGGCAGAACACGTCGGAGGCGGCCACCACATGGCGGCCGCCCGCCACGTGCTCGGGGGACATGAAGCCGGGCGTGCCCACCAGCAGGCCCGTCGAGGTCATCGTGGTCGCGCCGAGCGCCCGCGCCACACCGAAGTCGATGAGCTTGGGCCCGTCCGCGCCGAGCAGGACGTTCGCGGGCTTGAGGTCGCGGTGCAGGGCCCCCGCGGCGTGCACGGCGGCCAGCGCGCGGGCCGTTCCCGCGCCGAGCGCCGCGACGGAGGCGACCGGCAGCGGCCCGTGCCGCCGCACCGCGTCGGCGAGGTTCGGCCCGGCGACGTACTCCGTGGCGAGCCAGGGCTGTCCGGCGTCCGCGTCGCCCGCGACGAGCCGGGCCACGAAGGGGCTGTCCACGGACTTCGCGACGGATATCTCGCGCCGGAACCGGGCGCGGAAGGCGGCGTCGCCCGCGAGGTCCTTGCGGATCGCCTTGACGGCGACGAGCGTGTCCGGATCGTAGGGGCGGCCGGGGTCGTGCGGTCCGGGCGCCGCCAGGAAGACCTCGCCCATGCCGCCCGCGCCGAGCCGGGCGAGCGTCTCGTACGGCCCTGTCCGCGGCGGGGAGGAATCCCGCAGCTGCCCGATCATCCGTCCGCCCCCGTTGCCGCAGTTGCCGTGGTTGTCGCAGTTGTCGACCGTCAAGTGCCGTGGCTGCACGGCAGGTTGCAGGTTACAGCGAGTGCGGCGGGGCGGCCGGAGAGTCGCGGGCGTTGCCCGGCGGGCCGAATGTGGTGTCGAGTGGGGCCATGGCCGACGCAGACCGTCCGCACCCGACCGTCACCACCACCCACGGCCCCGTCCGCGGCGAACACCGCGCCACCGGGACCCGGTTCCTCGGCATCCCCTACGCCGCGCCGCCCGTCGGCCCCCTCCGTTTCGCGCCGCCCGTCCCGCCGGAGCCGTGGACCGCGCCGCTGGACGCCACCGCGTACGGGCCCACCGCGCAGCGCCGCGGCCTGGGCGACGGAGCCACGATTCCGGAGCACTCGGTCCCCGGCGAGGGCATCCTCAACCTGAACGTCTTCACGCCCGCCCCGGACCGGGACGCGGCGCTCCCCGTCCTGTTCTGGATCCACGGCGGCGGCTACGTCGGAGGGTCCGCGGCCAGCCCCTGGTACGACGGGGCCGCGTTCAACCGGGACGGCGTCGTCCTCGTGTCGGTGGGCTACCGGCTCGGCATCGAGGGCTTCCTGCACCTGACCGACGCCCTTGACAACCGCGGCGTACGCGACTGGATCGCCGCCCTGGAGTGGGTGCGGGACAACATCGCGGCGTTCGGCGGCGACCCGGCCAAGGTCACGGTCGCCGGGCAGTCGGCGGGCGGCGGCGCCGTCCAGGCGCTGCTCGCGACACCGGGCGCCCGCGGTCTCTTCCGGGCGGCGATATCCATGTCCGGCTCGCTGATCGAGCCGCAGGAGCACTGGGTCGGCCCGGCCGTGGCCGAGCTGTTCACACGGCGCACGGGGCTGCCCGCCACGGCGGCGGCGCTCCGCGACCTCCCGGACGGGCGCCTGCTGGAGCTCCAGGACGCGCTGAGCGCGCCGGGACCCGGCCGCGAGCGGCTGCCCGGCCCGCTGCTCGGGCCGGTCTCCGACGGGGAGCTGGTCCCGCGCCCCGTGCTCACGGAGCTCACCGAGGGCGATCTGGCGGCCGGGGTGCCGCTGCTCCTCGGGTACACCCGGCACGAGTTCCACGAGTTCGGCGGCCAGGAGCTGACCGACCTCGTCTTCCGGGACCCCGCCCTCGCGGTGGCACGGGCCCGCGCCGCACGCGAACACCCCACGTGGCTCTACGAGTTCGCATGGCCCTCACCCGTGCCGGGGAGCCGACAAGGGCTGGCCTTCCACTGCCTCGACCTGCCCTTCGTCTTCGACCTGCTCGACGCGGAAGGCGTCACCGCCGCCGCGGGCGACGCCCCGCCCCAGTCCCTGGCCGACGCGATGCACGCCGCCTGGGTCGCCTTCGTCCGCGACCTCGACCCGGGCGACACCTGGCCGCGCCACGCCCCTGCCGAGCCCGCGTCCTTTGCGCCCGCCCGCGCGCCGTAGTTGTCGGGGGCCGGTCGCCGCTACCGTCGACGCGTAGGTCGATTCGTAACGTATTCCCCGTAGAGGTGGAGTCGCTGTGAAGGCCATCCGTCGATTCACCGTACGTCCCGTCCTGCCCGAACCCCTCGGCCTGCTCTCCGAGTTGGCCCGCAATCTGCGCTGGTCCTGGCATCCGCGCACCCGTGACCTGTTCGCGTCCGTCGACCCACGGCTCTGGGAGGCATCCGGCTGCGACCCCGTGCGGCTCCTCGGCGAGGTGCCGCCCGCCCGGCTCGACGAGCTCGCGGGCGACGCCGACTTCCTGCAGCGGCTCGGCGCGGCCGCCGACGACCTGCGCGAGTACGTCGAGGGGGAGCGCTGGTACCAGGAGCAGTCCCGCGGCGACGGCCACCTGCCGGGCTCCGTCGCCTACTTCTCGCCCGAGTTCGGCATCACGGCCGCCCTGCCCCAGTACTCCGGCGGCCTCGGCATCCTCGCCGGGGACCACCTGAAGGCCGCGAGCGACCTCGGCGTCCCCCTCATCGGCGTCGGACTGCTCTACCGGCACGGCTACTTCCGCCAGTCGCTGTCCCACGACGCCTGGCAGCAGGAGCACTATCCGGTCCTCGACCCCAACGAGCTGCCCCTCGCCCTGCTGCGCGAGGCCGACGGCGCCCCCGCCATCGTGGCGCTCGCGCTGCCCGGCGGGCGGTGGCTGCGCGCCCACGTCTGGCAGGCGCAGGTCGGCCGCGTCCCGCTGCTGATGCTCGACTCCGACGTCGAGGAGAACGACCCCGGCGAGCGCGACGTCACCGACCGGCTCTACGGCGGCGGCAGCGAGCACCGGCTGCTCCAGGAGATGCTGCTCGGCATCGGCGGAGTGCGCGCCGTCCGTGCGTACTGCCGACTGACCGGCCACCCCGAACCCGAGGTCTTCCACACGAACGAGGGCCACGCCGGATTCCTCGGCCTGGAGCGCATCCACGAACTCGCCCACCAGGGCGTCGGCTTCGACGCCGCGCTCGAAGCCGTGCGCGCCGGGACCGTCTTCACCACCCACACGCCCGTGCCCGCGGGCATCGACCGCTTCGACCGCGAGCTGGTCGCCCACCACTTCGGCGCAGGCGCCGAGCTGCCCCGCATCGACGTGGGGGACGTCCTGCGGCTCGGCATGGAGACGTATCCGGGAGGCGAGCCCAACCTCTTCAACATGGCGGTGATGGGCTTACGGCTCGGCAGCCGCGCCAACGGCGTCAGCACCCTGCACGGCACCGTGAGCCGCGAGATGTTCGCGGGCCTGTGGCCGGGCTTCGACGCCCAGGAGGTCCCGATCACCTCCGTCACCAACGGCGTGCACGCCCCGACCTGGGTGGCCCCCGAGGTCTTCCGGCTCGGCGCGCGGCAGATCGGCGAGCGGCGCACCGAGGACGCGCTCTCCGTCGGCGGCTCCGACCGGTGGGACGCGGTGGCCGACATCCAGGACGCCGACATCTGGGAGCTCCGCCGCACCCTGCGCGAGCAGCTCGTCCACGAGGTCAGGCGGCGCCTGCACGACTCGTGGCGCCAGCGCGGTGCCGCGACGGCGGAGCTGGGCTGGATCGACGGCGTGCTCGACCCGGACGTCCTCACCATCGGCTTCGCCCGCCGCGTCCCCTCGTACAAACGCCTCACGCTGATGCTGCGCGACCGCGACCGGCTGATGGAGCTGCTGCGCCACCCCGAGCGGCCCGTGCAGATCGTCGTCGCGGGCAAGGCGCACCCGGCGGACGACGGCGGCAAGCGGCTCATCCAGGAGCTGGTCAGGTTCACCGACGACCCGCGGGTGCGCAGGCACATCGTGTTCCTGCCGGACTACGGCATGGCGATGGCGCAGAAGCTCTACCCCGGCTGTGACGTGTGGCTGAACAATCCGCTCAGGCCCCTGGAGGCGTGCGGGACCTCCGGGATGAAGGCGGCCCTGAACGGCTGCCTCAACCTCTCGGTCCTGGACGGCTGGTGGGACGAATGGTTCGAGCCGGACTTCGGCTGGGCCATCCCCACGGCGGATGGCTCCGCCACCGACGACGACCGCCGAGACGACCTGGAGGCCGCCGCGCTCTACGACCTCCTGGAGCGCCGCATCGCACCCCGCTTCTACGAACAGGGCCCAGGCGGCCTCCCCGACCGCTGGATCGAGATGGTCCGCAGGACCCTGACCCGGCTCGGCCCGAAGGTCCTCGCGGGCCGCATGGTGCGCGAGTACGTCGAGAAGCTGTACGCCCCCGCCGCGCGGGCCCACCGCGCCCTGGACATCACGGCCGCCGCCGAGCTCGCCTCCTGGAAGGCCAGGGTCCGGTCCGCCTGGCCGCGGGTCGCCGTCGACCACGTCGAGGCATCGGCGAGCGGCACCACCGCCGAACTGGGCGCGACGCTCTCCCTGCGGGTGCGGGTGCACCTGGGCGACCTGACCCCGGACGACGTGGAAGTGCAGGCCGTAGCGGGCCGCGTCGACCCGGAGGACCACCTCACCGACCCCTCCCCGATGCCGCTGAAGCCGGTCAGCGGGCCCGACGGGGAGGGACGGCGGGTGTACGAGGGACCGCTCGCGCTGGACCGTACGGGACCGTTCGGCTACACGGTCCGGATCCTTCCGGCCCACCGCCTGCTGGGCGGCAGGGCCGCGGAGCTGGGGCTCGTGGCGGTTCCTTCCGAGGCGACGGGGGAGGAGGCGGGGGTTCTGATGCGGTGAGGCACGCGCACCCTGTTACGGCAGGATGATGCGATGACCTTGCGTTCCGATGTGGCCGAGTTGCTGGGGGAGGCAGGCATCGTCGACGTGGACATGGACGATGCCATGGCGGACGATCACGTCCGGTTGGCCGCGTACCTGCGCCTCGTCTCGGCGGTCGCGGCCTCGCCGGGCCGTGACCGGGACCGCGCGCTCGTGGCCACGATCCTGCGTGACCCCGACGAGAGCGCGGCCAAGACAGCGGTGGTCGCCCTCGTGGACGAGATCGCGATGCAGGCGGCCGGACCTGCGGAGTTCCGGCAGTGGTCGGCCGGAGTGCTGCAGGAGACCGAGCGGCTCACGGTGGAGTCGTTCCGCGAGTTCATCCGCCGTCGCGTCCACGACTGGCTGTTGTACCTGTCCGTCAAGGGCGGTCACGTGCCGACACCGGTCGAGTTGGCGGAGGTCACCGACTGGATGCAGCGCTTCCTCGCCGAGGTGTCGGCGTCGCCGGAGGTGCTCGCCGTGGTCGCCGGGGCGGCCCGGACCAGGAAGACACGGAACATCGCGCAGAACCGGACCGGCAGCCGCGGGCTGAGAACGCAATGAGGCGGCACCCGGAGGGAGGAAGGTGCCTCCGGGTGCCGCCCATTGGGGTGGAGCGGGTGCAACTGAGCGGCAGGAACCGCTAGTCGCGAGGTGTTACTTGACCGCGACGCCGGTCCAGGCGGCGCCCACGGCCTTGGCCTCGGCCGAGTCCGCACCGTAGAGGTCCGTCGCAGCCTTCAGGGTGCCCTCACGGGCCGCCTTGTAGTCCGTGGTCGTCGTGAAGTACGACGTCAGCGCCTTGAACCAGATCTTCTCGGCCTTGTCACGGCCGATGCCCTCGACCTTGGAGCCGTCGGCGGTCGGCGAGTCGTACTTGACGCCGTTGATCTCCTTCGCGCCGCTGCCCTCGGACAGCAGGTAGAAGAAGTGGTTGGCGATGCCCGAGGAGTAGTGGACGTCGACGTTGCCCGCGTCGGCGCTCCAGCTGTCCAGGGACTGGCCGTCCTTGGAGGGCTTGTCCATGTAGCGCAGCGGCGAGCCGTCACCGTTGATGTCGATCTCTTCGCCGATGAGGTAGTCGCCGATGTCCTCGGGGCTCTTGGAGTTGAACTCCACGGAGGAGCCGAAGATGTCGGAGGTGGCCTCGTTCAGGCCGCCCGACTCACCGCTGTACTCCATGTTGCCGGTCGCCGAGGTGACGCCGTGCGACATCTCGTGGGCCGCGACGTCGATCGAGGTGAGGGGCTTCTTGTTGCCCTCGCCGTCGCCGTACGTCATGCAGAAGCAGCTGTCGTCCCAGAAGGCGTTGACGTACGAGTCGCCGTAGTGGACGCGCGAGGTCGCACCCTTGCCGTCGCCCTTGATGCCCTCACGGCCGTGGACGGTCTTGTAGTAGTCCCAGGTGACCTGGGCGCCGTAGGCGGCGTCGACACCGGCGGTCTGGGCGTCGTCCGGCTTGCCGTTGCCCCACGTGTCGTCGTCGTCCGTGAAGATCTTGCCTTCGCCCTCGCCGTTCTCCAGGTTGAACGTGGAGTGGCCGCCGCGCGAGTCGTCGGTCAGGTCGAAGCCGTTGGAGCCCTTCTTCGAGCCGATCTCGACCTTGCCGCTGTACTGGCTGTTGCCGGTGGCGTTCTCGATCTCCTGCTGCTGGAAGAGCTTCTTGCCGGTGGCGGCGTCCGTGACGACGCGCAGTCGGCTCGGCGTGCCGTCCTTCTGCATGCCGGTCACGACGGTCTCGAACGCGAGGACGGGCTTGCCCTCGGCGGCCCAGATCACCTTGCGCGGCGACTGCGCGTCGGCCTTGCTGGTCTTGGCCTTGGCGGCGGTCGACTCGGCGGACTTGGCGACCGAGGACTTGCCGAGCTTCGCGTCGGTGGAGGCGACCTTCACCGTGGCCTTGGTGGCCTTCGTGACGCTCTTCACCTTGCCGCTCTTGGCGGTGTGCACGACGAGGTCGCCGCCGAGGACGGGCAGGCCCTCGTAGGTGCGCTCGTAGCGGGTGTGGGTGGTGCCGTCGGCGTCCTTGACGACGTCGCGGACGACCAGCTTCTCCTTGGCGCCCAGGCCGATCTTCTCGGCGGTGGCGGCCTTGTCCGCGTTGGCGTCCTGGAGGAGCCCGGCGCGAGCCGTCGACGAGAGGGCGACCGGCGCGCCGGAGGGCCCGGCGGGCTGGGCGGAGGCGCCGGTGGTCAGTCCGGCGGCCAGCAGCGCTCCGGCGGCAACCGCGGTGGAGATCGCCAGCATCGAACGCTTACGGGATATGTGGGGGGTCACGCAGGCTCCTTCTGTGGGGGGCCCGGGCGGCGTGGGTGACTGCCCGGGCATGAAAGATGCGGTGCGGGTGTGACTCGTGTGTGGTGCGAGGGAAGAGTGTCATTCGAGCCAGGTACATGTCATCACTTGATCGCATGTTGGCCGGAAATCGTTCGTTGAGCGAGGGTCGAAGTACGCAATGCGAACAGATCGTGAATTCGTACGGGTATGAACGAGCGCGCCGCCCCGGGGAGTTGATCCACCCGGGGCGGCGCCGTCTGTCACCGCCCTCAGCCGCGAGGGCGGTCCGTGCTCGGTGTCCGAAAGGGACGTACGGGTTTACGGGAAGGTCACCTTCCAGCTGTTGATGTAACCCGTGTCCTGCCTGGCCACGTCCTGAACGCGCAGCTTCCAGGTGCCGTTGGCCACCTCGGACGAGGCGTTGACCGTGTAGGTCTCCTTGACGTTGTCCGCCGAGTCGGAGGAGCTGGCCGCCTTCAGCGGGTAGACCGACCCGTCGGGGGCGAGCAGGTCGACCTTCAGGTCACCGCGCCAGGTGTGCACGATGTCCACGCCGACCTTCAGCGCGCTCGGCGCGTTTCCGCTGCGTCCGGTGACGTTGACCGACGAGGTCACCGCGGCGCCCGCGTCCGGAATGTTCACGTCCGTGGTGTTCTCGAAGGACGTGCCGGGGGGCTCCTCGCCGCCGGGGCGGCTGCCGACGTTCACGGCCGCCCAGGCGTGGGCGACGGCCTTGTACTCGTTGCTCGTGGTGCCGTACAGCTCACCGGCCGCCGCGAGCGTCCCGGTGCGGGCCGCCGCGTAGTTGGTGGTCGTGGTGAACTTCGTGGTGAGCGCCTTGAACCAGATCAGCGAGGCCTTGTCCCGGCCGATGCCGGTCACGGGCAGCCCGTCGGAGGTCGGCGAGTCGTACTGGACGCCGTTGATCTCCTTCTTGCCGCTGCCCTCGCTCAGCAGGTAGTAGAAGTGGTTGGCGACACCCGACGAGTAGTGCACGTCGATGTTGCCGATGCCCGAGTACCAGGAGTCCTTGGACCCGCCGTCCTTGGAGGGCTTGTCCATGTAGCGCAGCGGGGTGCCGTCGCCGTTGATGTCGATCTTCTCGCCGACGAGGTAGTCGCCCTTGTCGGAGGCGTTGTTGGCGTTGAACTCCACGGCCGCCGCGAAGATGTCGGAGGTGGCCTCGTTCAGGCCGCCGGACTCGCCGCTGTACGTCATGTTGCCGGTCGCCGCCGTCACGCCGTGCGTCATCTCGTGGGCCGCCACGTCGATGGACGTCAGCGGCGCGGCGTTGCCCGAGCCGTCGCCGTACGTCATGCAGAAGCAGGAGTCCTGCCAGAAGGCGTTGACGTAGTTGTTGCCGTAGTGGACCCGCGAGTACGCGCCGACACCGTCGCCGCGGATGCCGGTGCGGCCGTGCACGTTCTTGTAGTAGTCCCAGGTGAGCTGCGCGCCGTAGGCGGCGTCCGCGCCCGCGGTCTCCGCGTTGGAGGCCTGCCCGTTGCCCCAGACGTCGTCGGGACCGGAGAAGAGCGTGCCGGTGCCCGATGAGCCGTGGTTCAGGTTGTACGTCTTGTGGTTGCCGCGGCCCGAGTCGGTCAGGTTGTACGTGGAGCCCGACTGGACGGAGCCGACCGTCACCTGGCCGCTGTACTGCGTGTTGCCCGTGCCGTTCTCGACGCCCTGCCACTGGAAGAGCTTCTTGCCGGTGGCCGCGTCCGTGATGACGTGCAGCTCGTTCGGGGTGCCGTCGTGCTGCAGCCCGCCGACCACGGTCTCGTACGCGAGGGTCGGCTTGCCCTTGGCCATCCACACGACCTTGCGCGGCGCCCGGTCCGCGTCGGTCTTCTTCGAACCCTCGGCCTTCGCCGCGCCGAGCGCCTGCTTCTCGGCGGCCGACGCCTTGATGTCCGCGCTCGTGTCGACGCCCTTGAGCTGCGCCTTGGCGGCCTTCGTGACGCTCTCGGTCTTCCCGGACTTGGCGGTGTCGACCACCAGGTCGCCGCCGAGGACGGGCAGGCCGTCGTAGGTGCGCTCGTAGCGGGTGTGGACCGTGCCGTCACGGTCCTTCGCGACGTCGCGGACGACCAGCTTCTCCTTGGCGCCCAGGCCCAGGTCCTCGGCGGTGTCCGCCTTGGTGGCGTTGGCGTCGCGGATGAGCTCCGCGCGCTGGGCGGGGGAGAGCTTGGCGGCCAGGGCGCCGGGGTCGACCTTGCCGAGCTTCTGGGCCGCCGCGGGGCTCGCCTTGACGGCCGGGTCATCGGCCGAGGCGGGGCCTGCCTGAACGGCGACCGCCAGAAGGGCGGCGACGGCGGAGAGGGCCCCGACGGCGGTCGCACGAGTGCGGACCGAACGAGTGCGGGGGGTGTGTCTGTGGGAGGTGTTTCTCAACACGGACTCCTTCTGCGCGGCCGCGGGGGTGCGCGGCCAGAGCTACCGGGCGGCTGGATCGCCGTCCGGGCAGAGCAAGGCGGAACGCAGAACTGGGCGGTGCACAACGGGTATTGCGTGAAGAGAAACCGTCGCCTTGTTGAAAGCCGTGCGGCGGTCGAGGGGAAGAGTGGCACCGGAGGGCACCTGTTGTCAGGTGCGCATCAGTAGTTGGCCGGATTCAGTCCGTTGGCCGGTGGCGCGCGTTCGGTATCCGGAGTCGCGGCGGGGGGCCTGGGGCGGAGCGCCCGGAGGCCGTGCGGGGCCTGGACGTGTGAGGGTCACGCTCTCACACGGGTGTCTTGCGGAGTCCTGTTCGAAAGTGCTGCGCGACGCCGTGATCGGTGATGTGTGGCCGTATTTCGCCGGTGGCTCAGTTCTGTGGCGGATGGGAGGAATAGTGGCGATTGATACCCATGGGGGCCGGAGTGGGAGGTGTTCGCGCCGAGTTCATCCGCGGCGCCCGCGCTCCTCCCGCGGATCGATCCACAACGCCTCGCCCAGGGCGCACCATTGGCCGCCCGCGGTCGACACCGCCACGCCCATCGTGTGCTTGCGGCCCGCCGTGGAGATCGGCCAGGCGTGCGTGATGTGCTCCTCGCCCGCGGCCACGGGGCGCAGCAGCGTCGCCGTGAGCGAGGCCGTGACCGCGCCCGGCCGAAGGCTCCCCGCGTGCACGCCCGCCCAGGCCGTCGGGCAGTCGAGGACGGCCCAGAGCAGCTCTTCCCGCAGCAGCCCGCGTGCGTCGGCGAACGCGGGATGCGCGGTCCACGCCGTCGCCACCACGTCGCGGCCGGGCACCGGCATGCAGTGCTGGCGCAGGCCCCGGCCCGGTGGGCGCGGCCCGCAGCCGAAGCAGTCGACCACGGTCCCGTCCTCGGCGAGCCCCGTAAGACCGGTGGTGCGGAACGCCTCGGTGGCCGCCGCGGCCTGCTCCCAGGACGGCGCGTCCGGGGCGCCGGACACGGGCAGGTCGGGCGCGGGCGTCGCCGTCGCGAGCACGGCACCCTTCTCGTCGGTCAGCCTGGCCCCGCCGCCCGCGAGGCCCCCGAGCAGGAGGGGAGCGTCCACCGGGGTCGCGGCCCGGAAGTCCACCCGGACCGTGCGGGCCGCCGCGCGCCCTGCGAGCACCCCGGCGACGTACCCGCCGAAGGCGACGCCCGGGTATCCCTGATGGCTCGTGGGCACGGTGAGCACGTCAAGGGCTCCGCTCGGGTCCTGCTCCACGTCTGTGCGTGTGTCGTCGCTCATCCCGTCAGCTCACCACACTGTCCCGCCAGGCCCGGTGCAGGTCGGC
This sequence comes from Streptomyces sp. NPDC042371, assembly GCF_056437465.1. Lineage (NCBI taxonomy): Bacteria > Bacillati > Actinomycetota > Actinomycetes > Kitasatosporales > Streptomycetaceae > Streptomyces > Streptomyces sp. NPDC042371. The sequence continues at coordinate 17,612 of NZ_JBWKAP010000010.1, forward strand.
GAACGCTCCCGTGCCCGCGATGAGTTCGTCGGGGCTGCCGTCCTCCACGATCCTGCCGTGCTCCATGACCAGGACCCGGTCGGCGATCTCCACCGTGGAGAGGCGGTGGGCGATCACCACGGCCGTGCGGCCGCGCAGCACCGTGTGCATCGCGCGCTGCACCGCCCGCTCGCCCGGGATGTCCAGCGAGCTGGTCGCCTCGTCGAGTATCAGCACCGCGGGGTCGGCGAGCAGCGCCCGCGCGAAGGCCACCAACTGGCGCTGGCCCGCGGAGATCCGGCCGCCTCGCTTGCGTACGTCCGTGTCGTACCCGTCCGGGAGCTGCATGATGAAGTCGTGGGCGCCGATGGCCTTGGCGGCTCGCTCGATCTCCTCGCGGGTGGCGTCCGGGCGGCCGATCGCGATGTTCTCCGCGACGGTGCCGGAGAACAGGAACGCCTCCTGCGTCACCATGACGACCCCGCGCCGCAGTTCGGCATGGGCGAGGTCCCGCAGATCGACGCCGTCCAGGAGGACGCCGCCCTCCGTCGGGTCGTAGAAGCGGGCGAGCAGCTTCGCCAGCGTGGACTTGCCCGCCCCCGTGGAGCCGACCACGGCGACGGTCTGCCCGGCGGGCAGCGTCAGGTCGAAGCGGGGCAGGATCTCGCCGCCCGTGCGGTAGGCGAACCGCACCCCTGCGAAGCGCACCTCGCGGCCCGGGTGGTCGGTCTCCAGGGCGGGCAGCGGGCGCGCGACGGAGGCGTCGGGCTCGGGCACGGTCGGGGTCTGGGCGAGCAGCCCCGCGACCTTCTCCAGGGACGCGGCCGCCGACTGGTAGGAGTTGAGGAACATGCCGAGCCGGTCGATCGGGTCATACAGGCGCCGCAGGTACAGCACGGCGGCGGCCAGCACGCCGAGCGCGAGTCCGCCGTCCGCGACACGGTGGGCGCCCCACAGCACGATGGCGGCCACCGCGGTGTTGGCGACCAGCCGCGAGCCGACGACATAGCGGGCCATCTCCAGCATCGCGTCGCCGTTGGTCCGCTCGTGGCGGTGGTTGAGCACACCGAACTCCGCGTCGTTGGCCCGCTCCCTGCGGAAGGCCCGCACCGGCCGGATGCCGTTCATGGTCTCCGCGAACTTCACGATGACGGCGGCGATGGCGGTCGACCGGTTGCGGAACATCACTCCGGCGCGCCGCTGGTAGAGGCGGATGAGGAGGTACAGCGGGACGAAGGAGGCAACCGCCACCGCGCCGAGCCCCAGGTCGAGCCAGAGCAGCATCGCCGAGATGTAGACGAAGGACAGGATGACCGTGAGGAGTTCCTGCAGTCCTTCGCTGAGCAGCTCGCGCAGCGACTCGACGTCGGTGGTGGAGCGGGAGATGAGGCGGCCCGAGGTGTACCGCTCGTGGAAGTCGACGCTGAGCGCCTGCGCGTGCCGGAAGATGCGGCCGCGCAGATCGAGCAGCACGTCCTGGTTGACGCGTGCGGAGGCGATGATGAACGCGTACTGGAGCGCGCCGGACGCGGCCGCGCAGCACAGGAAGCCGACGCCGATGGCTGTCAGCGGGCCGTAGTCGTCGGCGCGCACGGCGGGCACGCCGCGGTCGATGGCGTACGCGACGAGCAGCGGCCCCGCCTGCACGACGGCCTGCTGCAGGAGCAGCAGGACGGCGGCGAGCGCGACGCGGCGGCGCAGCGGCGAGAGCAGCGAGAACAGCAGGGCGCGGGTGGCGCCCGCAGGCGCGGGGAGCTCGTCCTTGTCGAAGGGGTCGTCCGCCCCGGCGGACGGGTCGGGGAGGTCGGGTTCGTCGTCTCCCTCCGGGCCGAGGGGCTTCTCCTGGACGGATCCGGACGCGGACACGGTCATCGGGTGGCCTCCTCGGTGGGACGGCCGGTGGGGTGGCCAGTGGTGGGGGTGGACGGGGCCCCGGGTTCGGTCTCGGTCTCTGGCTGTCCCTCTGTCCCTGTCCCTGTCCCTGTCCCTGGCTCTGTCTCTGTCTCTGTCCCTGCTCCTGACATCAGCCAGGCGTACTCCGCGTTCTCCCGCAGCAGTTCCTGGTGGGTGCCGACGGCGGCGACGCGGCCGCCCGACAGCAGGGCGACACGGTCGGCGAGCAGCACCGTGGAAGGGCGGTGGGCGACGATCAGCGCGGTCGTGTCCACGAGGACCCGCCGCAGCGCCGCCTCCACCAGCGCCTCCGTGTGGACGTCCAGCGCGGACAGCGGGTCGTCGAGGACCAGGAAGCGGGGGCGTCCCACGACCGCGCGGGCCAGGGCGAGACGCTGGCGCTGGCCACCGGACAGGCTCAGGCCCTGCTCGCCGACCTGGGTGCCGGTGCCCTGCGGCAGGGCGTGCGCGAACCCGGCCTGCGCCACGTCGAGCGCGCGGTCCAACTCGACGTCGCCCGCGCTCTCCTCGGCACCCATCAGCACGTTCTCGCCGACCGTCGCGGAGAACAGGGTGGGTTCCTCGAAGGCGACGGCCACGAGGGTGCGCAGGTGCGCGCGGTCCATCGCGGTGATGTCCTCGCCGTCCAGCGTGATGCGGCCTCCGGTCACCTCGTGCAGCCGGGGCACCAGCGCGGTGAGCGTCGTCTTGCCGCTGCCGGTCGCGCCGACCAGCGCCATGGTCTCGCCGCGGCGCACGTGCAGATCGACGCGGGCGAGGACCGCGGGGGCGTCCGCGGGCGCGTCGGGGTACCGGAACTCCACGCCGTCGAACCGCAGTCCGCCGCCGTCCGCCGCATCCCCCTCCCGCGGCTCGGCCACCGTGTCGCTCTCCGGCTCCGCGTCCATCACCTCGAAGTACCGTTCCGTGGCCGTCGCCGACTCCTGGCTCATCGCGAGCAGGAAGCCGATCGACTCCACCGGCCAGCGCAGCGCGAGCGCCGTCGACAAGAAGGCGACCAGCGTGCCCGCCGAGAGCCCGTCGTCCGCGACCCGCACCGTGCCGAGCACCAGCGCCGCCCCGATGGCGATCTCGGGGAGTGTCACGATCACGCCCCAGATCGCGGCGAGCAGCCGCGCCTTGACCATCTCGGTGCCGCGCAGCGTGCGCGACAGCTCACGGAACGCCCGCGCCTGCGTGCGGTGGCGGCCGAAGCCCTTGATGATGCGGATGCCGAGCACGCTCTCCTCGACGACCGTCGTCAGATCGCCGACCTGGTCCTGCGCCCGCCGCGCCACGGCGGCGTAACGCCCCTCGAAGTACGCCGTCGCGATCACCATCGGCACCACGGGAGCGAGCAGCACCAGCCCGAGCGTGAAGTCCTGCGCGAGCAGGATGATCACGCCGACCACGATCGTCGCGCCGTTGACCAGCAGGAACGTCATCGGGAAGGCGAGGAACAGGCGGATCAGCATCAGGTCCGTCGTGCCGCGCGAGAGCAGCTGACCGGACGCCCACCGGTCGTGGAAGGCCACCGGGAGCCGCTGCAGATGGCGGAAGAGGTCCGCCCGCATCGACGCCTCCACGCTCGCGAGCGGCCGGGCGACCAGCCACCTCCGCAGCCCGAACAGCAGCGCCTCCGTGACGCCGAGCAGGAGGAGCAGCAGGGCTCCCAGCCACACCCCCGTCGGATCCCGGTCGGCCACCGGGCCGTCCACCATCCACTTCAGCACGAGGGGGAAGACGAGCCCCGTGCAGGAGGCGACGATCGCGACAAGTGCCGCGATGATCAGGCGAGTTCGCACCGGCCGCACATACGGCCAGAGCCGCAGCAGCGTCCGTACGGTGGACCGATCCTTGGCAGGGGCATCTGATTTCGACATCAGGAGCGAGCCTACGGATCGCCACTGACAGAACCCACCGAGTTTCGGACCGTACGAGGTACTGCGCTGGGCCTAGGCCCGGGGCCCGAGCCGGTGCCGCCGAGCACGCCTGCACCTCAGGTACTGAAGTGCTACGCCCTAAGGCCGATGCCCGCCCGTGGTCACTCCCACGACGGACCTGACACCTCGTCACCGCTGGTGACGACCTTGATCCCGCCGCTGCCTAGCGTCTGAGACGTGACCGCGACCGTCCTCAGCCCCGGCCCCAGCCCCGTGTCCGGGCCCGAGCCCAGCCCCCTGCCGCGCCCGCCCCTGCCCGCGTCCGTGCCGACGCCCGCGCTCGGCACGATCGGCCCGGCCGTCCTCGCCCTCTTCCTCGGCCTCTGGGGCATCACCCGCGAGAACAGCATGTGGCGCGACGAGGCCGCGACTTGGGAAGCCGCCCACAGATCGCTGCCCGACCTCGCGCACATGCTGGACGGGACCGATGTCGTCCACGGCGTCTACTACCTGTTCGTGCACGGCGTCTTCACCGTCTTCGGGGACAGCCTCGTCGCCCTGCGGCTGCCCTCCGTCCTCGCCATGGCCGGTGCCGCCGCCGCGGTCGCCGCGATCGCCCGCAGGCTGGCCGGGCCCCGCACGGGCGTCGCGGCCGGTATCGCCTTCGCCCTCGTGCCGAGCACCCAGCACTACGCGCAGGACGGACGTTCGTACGCCCTGGTGGTGGCCGCGGTGGCGGTGGCCACGCTGCTTCTCGTGACCCTGGTGGACGGCCGCGGGGGACCGGGCACGGCCGCTCGCCGCTGGGTCGGGTACGCGGCGGCCATGCTCGTCGCCGCGCTGCTCAACTGGTTCTCCCTGCTCGCCCTTCCGGCCCATGCGGTGACCGTCCTCATGGCGCACCGGCGCGGCACGGCCCCGCTCCTGACCCGCTGGCTGACGGCGGCCGCGGCGGTCGTCACCGGTGCGCTGCCGATCGTCCTGATCAGCCGCTCCCAGTCCGAACAGATCGCCTGGATACGCCCGCTCACCTGGTCGACCGCACTGGCGCCGCTGCTCGTGCTGGCCCTGGGGCTGCTGTGCGGGCGCCTGTCGCGACGGCGTGCGGGGGCCGCGGCGGCGCCCCGTACCGCGTCGACCACCCCCGCGGTCTCCGTCGTCCCCGCGGTCTCCGTCGCCTCCGTCGGCCTGCCCCTCCTCGCGTTCCCCGTCCTCGCCCTGATGCTCGTCTCACTGGTCAAGCCGCTCTACATCGACCGCTACGTCCTCTTCGCCAACCTCGGGCTCGGCCTGCTCGTCGGCGCCGCGACCGGCGCACTCGTACGCTCCTGGCGGCCCCTCACCGCACTCGTCCTCGCCGTCTTCGCCGCGCTGCTGCCGCTCCAGCTCGACCTGCGCTCCCCGCAGAGCCGCGTCGACGACGTCCTGGCCCCCGCCGAGACGGTGGCCAAGGCGGCCCGGCCCGGCGACGGCGTGCTCTTCATCCCCTCCCTGCGCCGCGACACCGCCGAGGTGTCGCCCGGCTCCTTCATCGGCCTCGACGACCTGGCGCTCGCCCAGAGCCCCACCGCCTCCGGCACGCTCCAGGGCAGGGAGGCCGCGCCCGCGCACATCCGCAGGGCGATGCTCGGCAAGCACCGCATCGTGGTCGTCACGGATGCCGAAGGACACGGCGACTCCGGCGGCGCGCGCGACACCGTCAAGCGCCGGGTCCTGGTCGACCACTTCACCCGCTGCGCGGACACGGAGGTGCGCGGCCGCCGCGTCCAGGCCTACGAGCGCGGCCGGAGCTGCGCCGCGGGACCCGCGGGGTCGTAGTCCCCCATCAACCGATCGGTTGATGTCTCTTCGAGCGCGATGGGCGATGCCCGCACCCCCGCCCACCGGCGATTCTCGACGCATGCCCCTCATCGAAGTGCACGGACTCAAGAAGGCCTACGGCGGACGCACCGTCGTCGACGGTGTCTCCTTCGCCGTCGAGGAGGGCGAGATCTTCGGGATACTCGGCCCGAACGGCGCGGGCAAGACCACCACCGTGGAGTGCGTCGAGGGCCTGCGCACCCCCGACTCCGGTGTCGTCCGCGTCGCGGGGCTCGACCCCGCCGCCGACCACGCACGCCTCACCCGCATCCTCGGCGCACAGCTCCAGCAGAGCGAGCTCCAGCCGAAGCTCACCGTCCGCGAGGCCCTTGAGCTGTACGCCGCGTTCTACCCGAACCCCGCCGACTGGCGGCCGCTCGCCGAACGCCTGCGCCTGACCGAGAAGCTCGACAGCCGCTTCGGCAAGCTCTCGGGCGGCCAGAAGCAGCGCCTGTTCATCGCGCTCGCCCTCATCGGCAACCCGAAGGTCGTCGTCCTGGACGAGCTGACCACCGGCCTCGACCCGCGCGCCCGCCGCGACACCTGGGAGCTCATCGAGGACGTGCGCGGCAGGGGAGTCACGGTCCTGCTCGTCACCCACTTCATGGAGGAGGCGCAGCGCCTCTGCGACCGCATCGCGGTCATCGACAAGGGCCGGGTCGCCGCCCTCGACTCGCCCGCCGGACTGATCAGCCGGTCCGCGAGCTCCACCGTCATGTCGTTCACGCCGTCCGCGCCGCTGGACGAGCGAGCCCTCGCGGGACTGCCCGCCGTCACCTCGGTCGAGCAGCACGACGGCCGCTACACCCTGAACGGCACCGACGAGACCGTCGACGCCGCCATCACCCTGCTCGCCCGCCACCACATCACCGCGCACCAGCTCCGCGTCGCCGACGCCACGCTGGACGACGCGTTCCTCGACCTGACGGGAGTATCGGCATGACCGCCGTCGCTGCACCGCACGCCACCGGCAGCAGCGGTGGTTCCGCCGTCCTCAAGGCGGAGTTCCGCCTCTTCCGCCGCGAACCCGGCGCCCTCTTCTGGATCATGGCGTTCCCCACGATCCTCCTCGCCATCCTCGGCTCCATCCCCTCCTTCCGCGACCCCACCGACTCGCTCGGCGGCAACCGGATGGTCGACGCGTACGTACCCGTCACGGTGCTGATCGGCCTGATCATGGCGGGGCTGCAGGCGATGCCGCCGCTCATCACCGGCTACCGCGAGCGCGGCATCCTGCGCCGGATGTCCGCGACCCCGGTGCGACCCTCCGCCGTCCTCGGCGCGCAGATGGGCATCCACGGCGGGGCCGCCCTCTTCTCCTCGCTGCTCTCCCTGGCCGTGGGGCGGCTCGCCTTCGACGTGGCCCTGCCGGGCCAGGTCTTCGGGTACGTCCTCGCGCTGCTCCTGGCCATCCTGTGCGGGCTCGCCCTGGGCGCCCTGGTCTCCGCGCTCGCCCGCACCACGAAGGCCGCGTCCGCGATCGGCTCCGCCGTCTTCTTCCCGATGATGTTCAGCGCGGGCGTCTGGCTGCCGGTGCAGGCGATGCCCGACACGCTCGCCCACATCATGGAGGTCACCCCGCTCGGCGCCGCCTCCCAGGCCCTCAGTGAGGCCGCCGCGGGCGACTGGCCCGGCTGGACCCACCTGGGCGTCCTCGCCCTGTGGGCCGTGCTCCTGACGGCGGGGGCCGCGCGTTGGTTCCGGTGGGAGTGACCGACCACACTTGGCCCGTGAGCACGAGCACGGCAGACGCCACGGAACTGATCGAACAGCGCTGGGGAATGTTCCACCGCTGGGGGCCGTACGCCCTCCTGGGCTTCGGCCTCCTGATGTCGATCGCCACGAGCGGCGTCGTCGGCATGGACCGGCGCGACTGGTACGTGGCCGGGTCCCTGGTCGCCGCGGGCGCCGTACTGCAGGTGTGGCGCGGCAGGAAGGTCCACTCCGAGCGGGGCCCGACGCCCGCGTCCGTCGTCTACTACGGGCTGCGCTGGGCGATCGCCTTCGTCCTCACCTGGCTCAACCCGTTCTTCGCGTTCTACGCCGTGGTCGGCTACTTCGGCACCGAGCGGATGCTGCCCCCGCGCCTGGTCAAGCTCGGCCGCTTCGCCACCGCCGTCATCATGGCGGGCTCCCAGTCCGGCGGGCTGCCGCCGGACGACGAACTCGGCTGGGTAGTCTTCGGCGGACTGCTCGCGGTGAACATCGCCCTGCTCATCGTCTTCGCCCACCTCGCGGAACAGGAGGACCGGCGCGCCCTCGACGCGGCCGCCACCATCACCGAGCTGGAGCGCACCAACACCGCGCTCCAGCAGGCGATGGACGAGAACGCCGCCCTGCACTCCCAGCTCCTCGTCCAGGCACGGGAGGCGGGCGTCGCCGACGAGCGGCGCAGGCTCGCCGCCGAGATCCACGACACCATCGCGCAGGGCCTCACCGGCATCATCGCCCAGCTCCAGGTCGTCTCGGGCGCCCGCGACGAGAAGCTGGCCCGCGAGCACCTGGACCGGGCCGCCGACCTCGCCCGGCACAGCCTCGGCGAGGCCCGCCGCTCCGTCCACAACCTGTCGCCCGCGCCCCTGGAGCACGACAGGCTCCCCGAGGCGCTGGAGAAGACCGTCGCCCAGTGGGCGGAACGCACCGGGGTGCGCGCCGACTTCACCGTCACCGGCACCGCCGAACACCTCCACGACGAGATCGAGGCCACCCTCCTGCGCATCGTCCAGGAGGCCCTCTCCAACACCGCCCGGCACGCGGGCGCGGCCCGCCTCGGCGTCACCCTGTCCTTCATGAGCGACGAGGTCATCCTGGACGTGCGCGACGACGGCCGCGGCTTCGACCCCCTCGCCACCGTGGAGCGCACCGGCACCGGCGGTTTCGGCCTCGACGGCATGCGGGCCCGCGCCGAACGCATCGCAGGATCGCTCACCGTGGAGTCCGAGGCGGGCGGCGGCACCGCGGTGTCCGCTCGCGTACCGTTGGTGCGCCATGAGCACTGAAGTGATCACTCTCATCGTCGTCGACGACCACCCCGTCGTCCGCGACGGCCTGCGCGGCATGTTCCAGTCGGCCCCCGGCTTCCAGGTCCTCGGCGAGGCGTCGGACGGCGTGGAGGCGGTGGCCCTGGCCGCCGAACTCGACCCCGACGTCGTCCTGATGGACCTGCGGATGCCGGGCGGCAGCGGCGTCGACGCGATCACCGAGCTCACCCGCCGCGGCGCCCGCGCCCGCGTCCTGGTCCTCACCACGTACGACACCGACTCCGACACGCTCCCCGCGATCGAGGCGGGCGCGACCGGCTATCTGCTCAAGGACGCCCCGCGCGACGAGCTGTTCACCGCGGTCCGGGCGGCGGCCGAAGGGCGCACCGTCCTCTCGCCCGCCGTCGCGTCCCGCCTCGTCTCACGCGTGCGTGCCCCCGGCAACGAGCCGCTGAGCACCCGTGAGAGGGAGGTGCTCGCGCTCGTCGCCAAGGGCACGTCGAACCGTGAGATCGCCGCCGAACTCTTCATCAGCGAGGCCACGGTCAAGACGCATCTCACCCACATCTACGGCAAGCTGGGCGTCAAGGACCGTGCCGCGGCCGTGGCGACGGCGTACGGCCGCGGCATCCTCGGCTGACCCGCGAGCCCGGGTCCGCTACGCCTGCTGCCAGAGCGCCGGAGTGCTCGGCGGCTCCCAGCCGGGCTGCGCCTGGTGGCCCTGGAGGCAGCGGTACGTGGAGCCGCCGTAGGTGACCGTGTCGCCCGCGGCGTACACCTTGCCCGCCGCCCAGGTGCCGCCCGGCTCGGGGTCGCCGGGGCCCGGGTCGCCGCCGCCCGTGGTCTTCAGCGTCAGACCGAACTGCTGCAGGAGCGGGTTGATGGGCTGGTGGTAGGTCGTGCCGCCGCTCGAGCAGTTGCCCGAACCGCCCGAGGTGACGCCCTGTGCCTGGCTCCCGGAGATGAAGGAGCCGCCCGAGTCGCCGGGCTCCGCGCAGACCGTCGTCCTGGTCACCCCGCTGATGGTGCCCTCGGGATAGGTGACGCTGGTGTTGTGCTGCGAGATCGTGCCGCAGTGCCACCCCGTAGTGGAGCCCGACCTGCAGATCGACGCACCCACCGGGGACTGGGTCGAGCCCCCGACGCCGACCCGCTGGCCGCCCTGGCCCTTCACGTACGGGGTGGCGGTCCACTGCGTGTTCGTGGCGACCCAGGCCATGTCGTTGCCGGGGAAGATGGAGGCCTGGAACGTGCCCTGGGCCACCTGGTTGTACCCACTGGTCGCCGTGCCCGCACGTCCGCAGTGCCCCGCCGTGGCGAAGCCCTGCTGGGTGCCCCTGGTGATCGGGAAGCCGATGGAACAGCGGCCGCCGCCCATGTAGTACGCCTCGCCGCCCACGAGGTCGTACAGCGGACGCGGCCGCTCCGCGCTCCTTTCCACGCGTATGAGGGAGGCGTCCACACCCGACGCCGAGACGAGTGACTTCGCTGCGCTGTTCCTCAGGGCCCGCACCACGACCGCGTTGGAGCGCACGTCGACGTACCAGACGGGCGCCTCACGCGGCGCCGCCCTGCGTGCCGCACGGTCCAGGCGGGCCTTGGCCGCGTCCAGTTGAGCGACCGAGTGATCGACGACCGCGGCCCGCGCGCCCCGCGCCTCGATCGCGGGCACGTCGCCGGAGTCGGTGGTCGCCACGGTGAGCCCCGCGGAGGTGGCGCCGTGCACCCAGGCGCCCGCGAAGTCACGGCCGAGCGCGTTGTGCAGGGCTCCCGCGACGGCGCCGGCCTCGGCCTCGTTGACCAGACGGGCCTCGGCCTGCGCCGACGTGAGGCCGAGGTCGCGCTGCATGGCCTTCAAGACTCCGGGAGAGGTCTTGTCGACGGCGGCGCTCTCGGCGGGGGAGAGCCGGGGGGAGGTGGGGGAAGCGGAGGAAGCGGAGGAAGCGGAGGAAGCGGAGGAAGCGGAGGGGGAAGCGGACGCGGCGCCGGGCAGCCCGGCGAAGACCAGCGCACCTGCCGCGGCGACCGCGGCACACGCGGCGGCGACACGTCTGTGATGGGTGGGGAGCATACGAGGTCTCCTCGATCTGCCAAGGACGAGCGGGGATCGCCCACACGGTAGAAGCCTCAACAGCCCCCACCCAGCTGTCATTCGACCCCGGGTGGCGACGTTATGGTCACAGGGCCGGCGGCGACGGGGCCGACAGCCAGGCCGTGTAGCTGTCGCTGCGGGCCGCCGCCTCCGTGTGGGCCGCACGGGCCTGGGCGAGGACCGCCGCCGCCGTGTCGTGGGCCGGTGCCGCCGGGTGCCAGCCGAGCAGATGCCGCCAGTACAGCGGCGCCCCCGCGAGCGGCCTTGTCACCAGGCCCGGCGTCGGCGGGAACGTCGCCCGGCAGAGCCCCACCGCCCGCCCCACCTGCACCAGATGCACGCACGACGCCACATCCGTCTCGTACACGCGCGACGGCGTGAACCCCGCCCGCGCGCACGCCGCAGAGAAGCAGTCCGCGAAACAGCCGTCGCCCGGCACGTCCGTCCACGCCTCCTCCGCGAGCTGCCCCAGGTCGATCTCCTGAAGACCGGCCAGCGGATGGTCGGTCGGCAGCATGACGAAGACGGGGTCGCGGGCCACCTCGCGCCACACCAGGAGCTCGTTCTCCGGCGGCGCGCTCGGCCCACACGTGCCGACGAGCGCGAAGTCGAGGCTGCCCTCCGCGGTACGCGACGCGATGTCCCGCTCCGACCAGGAGGTGTGCGTCGTCACCGGCACCCCCGGGTACGCCGCGGCGAGCCGGTCCACCAGCGCGCCGAGCAGCGGCCCGTGGATGCCGCCGAGCCGGAACCCCGCCCCGCCCTCCCACGCCCGCACGAACTGCTGGGCCTCCTCCCGAAGCCCGCTCACCGCGGGCAGGACCACCCGGGCCCGCGCGAGCACGAACTCGCCGAGCGCGGTGGCCCGCACACCGTGCCGCCCGCGCTCGAAGAGCTCACCCCCCAGGGCGCGCTCGATCCTCTTCAACTGCGCGCTCAGGGCGGGCTGGGCCAGCCCGAGCGCGGTGGCGGCCTTGGTCAGGCTGCCCGCGTCGGCGATCGCCCGGATCGTCTTGAGGTGCCGCAACTCCAGGTCCATAAGGTGAGCTTGGGGTCACCCAAGGGCCGGGGCAAGACTCAGGTCCGGACCAAGACTGCGCATTCGGGGACCGCCACGGCGCCGCCGTCAGTTACCGGTCACCCTCAGCAGCACCACCGACCGCCCCGCCACCGTCACCGCCTCACCCGCCCCGTGCACCGTGCCGGGCGCGGCGCTCTGGTCCTCCAGGGACGTGTCCACCACGACCTCGTACGCCTCGGCCCACGGCGGACCCGGCAGCACGAACGTCACCGGCTCCCCGTCCGCGTGCAGCACCGCGAGGAAACTCTCGTCGACGATCGGCATGCCCAGCGCGTCCCGGCCGGGTATGTCCCGCCCCGACAGATACATGCCGAGCGTCGCCGCGGGCGCGTACCAGTCCGCCTCCGTCATCTCCCTGCCGTCCGCCGTGAACCACGCCAGGTCCCGCAGTCCGTCCGCGGAGTGCGCACGCCCGGAGAAGAACGCCCGCCTGCGCAGGACCGGATGCCGCAGCCGCAGCCCGATCAGGCGGGACGTCAGCGCGAACAGCTCCCGCCAGCCGGGCTCCTCCCGCAGCCCCCAGTCGACCCAGCTGATCTCGTTGTCCTGGCAGTACGCGTTGTTCGAGCCGCGCTGCGTACGGCCCATCTCGTCGCCCGCGACCAGCATCGGCACACCGGTGGAGAGCAGCAGCGTCGTCATCAGGTTGCGCAGCTGGCGCCGCCGCAGCGCCGTGACGTCCGCGTCGTCCGTCTCGCCCTCGGTGCCGCAGTTCCAGGACCGGTTGTCGTCCGTGCCGTCCCGGTTTCCCTCCCCGTTGGCCTCGTTGTGCTTGCGCCCGTAACTGACGAGGTCCCGCAGCGTGAAACCGTCGTGCGCCGTCACGAAGTTCACCGACGCGTACGGCCTGCGCCCGCCCCACGCGTACAGATCGCTCGACCCCGAGAGCCGGTACCCCAGATCGCGTACGTCCGGCAGCGCACCCCGCCAGAAGTCCCGCACCGCGCCCCGGTAGCGGTCGTTCCACTCCGTCCACAGCGGCGGGAACGCCCCCACCTGATAGCCCCCGGACCCCACGTCCCACGGCTCGGCGATCAGCTTCACGCGCCGCAGGACCGGATCCTGCGCGATCACCGCGAGGAACGGCGAGAGCATGTCGACGTCGTGGAAGGAGCGGGCGAGCGCCGCCGCCAGATCGAAACGGAACCCGTCCACCCCCATCTCCGACACCCAGTACCGCAGCGAGTCGGTGATCAGGCGCAGCACGTGCGGCTGGACCACCTGCAGCGTGTTCCCGCAGCCCGTGTAGTCCGCGTACCGCCGTGCGTCGTTCTGCTGCAGCCGGTAGTAGCCGCGGTTGTCGATGCCCTTCAGGGACAGCATCGGGCCGAGCTCCCCGGCCTCCGCCGTGTGGTTGTAGACCACGTCGAGGATCACCTCGATCCCGGCCTCGTGCAGCGCCCGCACCATCCGCTTGAACTCGCCGACCTGCTCGCCCCGCGTCCCGGACGCCGCATAGGCCGCGTGCGGGGCGAAGTAGCCGATCGAGTTGTAGCCCCAGTAGTTGCGCAGGTCCCGCCGCAGCAGATGGTCCTCGTGCGCGAACTGGTGCACCGGCAACAGCTCGACCGCCGTCACTCCCAGACGTACGAGATGGTCGAGCGCGGCCGGGTGCGCCAACCCCGCGTACGTACCGCGCAGTTCCTCCGGGACCCCCGGATGCAGCTTCGTGAAGCCGCGCACGTGCAGTTCGTAGATGACCGAGTCCGCCCACGGCGTCTTCGGCCTGCGGTCGTCGGTCCACTCGTCGTCCGGCGCGTCGTCGTGCACCACCACGCCCTTGGGGACGAATGGCGCCGAGTCCCGGTCGTCGCGGACCGTGTCCGCCACGTGCTGCTGGGGCCAGTCGCGCACATGTCCGTACACCTCGGCGGGCAGCCGTCCGTAGTCATGTCCCGGGCCGCCGTCCACCGCGCGCGCATACGGATCGAGGAGCAGCTTCGCCGGATTCCAGCGGGCCCCCGTCCACGGGTCCCAGCGGCCGTGCACGCGGTATCCGTACCGCTGCCCCGGCCGCACGCCCGGCACGAAGCCGTGCCAGATCTCGTGCGTCAGCTCGGTCAGCGGGCAGCGCGTCTCCACCTGCCCGGCGTCGAACAGACAGAGCTCCACCGCCTCCGCCCCGCCCGCCCACAGCGCGAAGTTGGTGCCCGCCACCCCGTCCGGCCCCACCCGGAAGCGGGCCCCCAGCGGTGTCGGCGCCCCCGGCCACACGGGCCGGGCCGGTGCCGCACGGGGCGCCGCCCTTCCGTTCCCGTTCACCGTCGGGGCGGGCCGCTCCGTCGTGCCGCGCCCCATCGCCCGCGCCTGCTGCACTGCCCCTTGCTCGGGTGCGCTCGACACCTGTCGGCCTCCTGCGGCTCCGTCGGTCGACGCGCGAAGAAGGGCGTGCGGCGTCCCGGCCGCGGCTCCCCATACGTCGTCCTCCCCATGGTTCTGCCCACCGTGCGCGTCGCACTCACGTTTCCCCGGCAGGGGGACGGTCGTTGGGACCCACGTGAGACAGGATGCGAGGCGCGCACGGCGCGCAGGGGCGGCGCTGGCCGCGGTACTGACATGGGCAGGGCTGCTGGCCGGGGCGGCGGGCTGCTCCTCCGGCGGGGTCGACGGGTTCATGGGGAAGCCGCGCTCCCCGGCGGACGCGATCCGGGTGACGCCCGACGACGACAGCAAGGGGATCAGGGCGGACGAACGCATCGAGGTCGAGGTCCCCGACGGCCGTCTGGAGTCGGTGAAGGTGGTCCGGACGCAGGACGCGCAGGAGTTCGACGTGCCGGGCCGCATCGACGAGGACGGCATGACCTGGCGGCCGATCGACCGGGGCCCGCTGGCGCTCGCCGCCACGTACAAGGTCGACGCCGTCGCCATGGACGGCCACGGCCGCCGCTCGGCCCGGCACACCACCTTCCGTACCTACGTCCCCGACGAGCGCTTTATCGGATACGTGACACCGGAGAACCGCGCCACCGTCGGCACCGGCATGATCGTCTCCCTGGAGTTCAACCGGGAGATCGAGAACCGCGCGGCCGTGCAGCGCGCCATCCACGTCACCGCCCACCCGGACGTCGAGATCCGCCCGCACTGGTTCGGCAAGAGCCGTGTGGACTTCCGCCCCGAGAAGTACTGGAAGCCCGGCACCAAGGTCACCGTCGGCCTGCGGCTGCGCGACGTCGAGGCCGACCGCGGCGTGTACGGCCTCCAGGACAAGAGCTTCGCGTTCACGGTCGGCCGCCACCAGGAGTCCCTGGTCGACGCCGCCGAGCACACCATGGAGGTGCGCAGGGACGGCGAGCTGCTCTCCACCGTGCCGATCACCGCGGGCGCCCCCAAGACCACCACGTACAACGGGAAGATGGTGGTGTCGGAGATGCTGGAGGTGACCCGCATGAACAGCCGCACCGTCGGCTTCGGCGGGGAGTACGACATCCCGGACGTGCCGCACGCGATGCGCCTGACGACCTCCGGCACGTTCCTGCACGGCAACTACTGGTCCCCGGACGCTCCCGGCAACACGAATGTCAGCCATGGCTGTGTGGGCCTGCGCGATGTGAAGGGCGGCAGCTCACAGACGCCCGCGGGCTGGTTCTTCGACCGGAGCCTCATCGGGGACGTCGTCGAGGTCATCAACAGCAATGACAAGAAAGTCGCTCCTGACAACGGCCTCAGCGGTTGGAACATGGAGTGGAAGGACTGGGTGAAGTCCGGCTGATCCCCCAGGTGATCGCCAGGTGGTCACCGGGTGACCGGCGGTGGACCACCAGGTGATCATGGTCTGCCCGCGCCCCTGGGCAGTTGGAACTGAACAGTGACATTGGCGGGGACTGTTCGCCGGGAACGGTGTGGTTATCTATCGCTGGCGCGTGTCCGAAACGCGCAGGTGCACTGGGGTGCGGGCCTGGACCAGTCCGGGCTCGGCGAGGGGAGACGACATCTTGAACGGGCGACCGATATCGGGGACGTCGGTTGGCGCGCGTCTGCGCGCGCGACGGCGGGGCGCCAGAACGGCAACGGCGGTGGTGTCGGGGGCGACGCTGCTGTTCGTCGCGGCATGCGGAGGCGGCTCGGACTCGGGCGGCGACGGCAAGGGCGGGGCGGACAAGAACGCCCCCTCGGCGGCCGTCGTCTCGATAGCCCCCAAGGACGGCGCGGACGCGGTGGCGACCAGCGGCGCACTGAAGATAGGCGCCGACAAGGGCAAGCTTTCCGAGGTCAAGGTCGAGGACAGCAAGGGCAACCCGGTCCCCGGCAAGATCACTTCGGGTGGGGCCAGCTGGACGCCCGCCCACCACCTCGCGGCCGCCACGAAGTACAAGGTCCACGCGGTGGCGAAGGACTCCGACGGCCGTGCCTCCGCCAAGGACTCCGTCTTCACGACGCTGACGCCGAAGAACACCTTCGTCGGCCAGTTCAATCCGGAGGACGGCTCGAAGGTCGGCGTGGGAATGCCGTTCTCGGTCAACTTCACGCGCGGCATCACCGACCCGGAAGCGGTCGAGAAGGCCATCGAGATCAAGACCGAGCCGTCGGTGCCGGTCGAGGGCCACTGGTTCGGCAACGACCGCCTGGACTTCCGCCCGGAGAAGTACTGGAAGGCCGGGACGAAGGTCACCGTCAAGCTCAACCTCGACGGCGTCGAGGGCCGCCCGGGGGTCTACGGCAAGCAGGCCAAGACCCTGAAGTTCACCATCGGCCGCAGCCAGGTCTCCACCGTCGACGTCAAGACGCACCAGATGAAGGTCGTCCGCGACGGCAAGCAGATCAAGAAGATCCCGATCACGGCGGGCGCCCCCGGCACCACCACGTACAACGGCGAGATGGTCATCAGCGAGAAGCTGCAGGTGACCCGGATGAACGGCGAGACCGTCGGCTTCGGCGGCGAGTACGACATCAAGGACGTCCCGCACGCCATGCGCCTGTCGACCTCCGGCACGTTCATCCACGGCAACTACTGGTCGGGCGGCGCCTTCGGCAACACCAACGCCAGCCACGGCTGCATAGGCCTGAGCGACGTGCGCGGCGGCTACAGCAAGGAGACGCCCGCGGGCTGGTTCTTCGGCAACTCGATGATCGGCGACCTCGTCGTCGTGAAGAACTCCGCGGACAAGAAGATCCAGCCCGAGAACGGCTACAACGGCTGGAACATGTCGTGGGAGAAGTGGAAGGCATAGGCCCCACCCCCACTTCCCGTACGGGGCCCGGCGCACTGTGACCAAGTGCACCGGGCCCCGGTGCGTTAGTCCCCGTTAACCTGCTGCCATGACTGCAACCCTCGAAGTCGCCGAAGGCGTCGGCACGATCCGCCTCGACCGTCCCCCGATGAACGCCCTGGACATCGCCACCCAGGACCGCCTCAAGGAGCTCGCCGAGGAGGCGGCCCGGCGCGACGACGTGCGCGCCGTGGTGATCTACGGCGGGGAGAAGGTGTTCGCGGCGGGCGCGGACATCAAGGAGATGCAGGACATGGACCACGCGGCCATGATCGTGCGCTCCGGGGCTCTCCAGGAGTCCTTCACCGCCGTGGCGCGCATCCCCAAGCCCGTCGTCGCCGCCGTCACCGGCTACGCGCTGGGCGGCGGTTGCGAGCTTGCGCTCTGCGCCGACTTCCGCATCGCCGCGGACAACGCCAAGCTCGGCCAGCCGGAGATCCTGCTCGGCGTCATCCCCGGCGCGGGCGGCACCCAGCGCCTGGCCCGCCTCGTCGGCCCGTCCAAGGCCAAGGACCTCATCTTCACCGGCCGTCACGTGAAGGCCGAGGAGGCACTCACCATCGGCCTGGTGGACCGCGTCGTGCCCGCCGCCGAGGTGTACGAGCAGGCGCACGCGTGGGCCGCGCGGCTGGCGAAGGGCCCGGCCATCGCGCTGCGCGCCGCCAAGGAGTCCATCGACGCGGGCCTGGAGACGGACCTCGACACCGGCCTCGCCATCGAACGGACCTGGTTCGCGGGTCTGTTCGCGACCGAGGACCGCGAGCGGGGCATGCGGAGCTTCGTCGAGGAGGGGCCCGGCAAGGCCAAGTTCGTCTGAACTGAGCTCCCCGGGCGCGCTGTTGAACGTACGTCAGCATCGGCGTCCCCCGAAGGAGCGGATTATGGCCGACTTAACGGAGGCTTAAGCGAGACTGTTCCGGAGCTGTAAGTGATCATGTATGAGCGGGAAGTCATCGCAGGTCACAGCAGCTCCAGCGGCCCTTAACTGCCACCGGCATATGCCAAAGAGGTCCCCCGGAATGGTTGGTTCCGGGGGGCCTATTCCGCCGGAACGGCCACAGAGAGTGCGCTGGGCGGCCATGATGGGGGCATGGCGGGGCTGGAGGGTGACGAACGGCCGCGGCGGCACGGCAGTGCGACCGCGGCGCGCTGGTCGCCGGCGGTTGAGGACGAACATGCGCTGAAGGCGCTCGAGTTGTTCGGCAATCCCACGGACGCGGAGGTTCCGCTGCCGTCGCGCCCGGAGTCCGCCGCCATCGCGCGCCGCCTCGCCCAGGTCGTCGTCCTGCGCCACTGGGGACTCTCCCCGAAGCTCACCGAGGACGTCGTCCTCCTCGTCTCCGAACTCGTCGGGAACGCCGTGCGGCACACCGGCGCCCGCGTCTTCGGCCTGCGCATGCAGCGGCGGCGCGGCTGGATCCGGGTGGAGGTCCGCGATCCGTCGCGCGGACTGCCCTGTCTGCTGCCCGTCGGCGAGATGGACCTGAGCGGCCGCGGCCTCTTCCTCGTCGACAAGCTGTCCGACCGGTGGGGCGTCGACCTGCTGCCGCGCGGCAAGACGACGTGGTTCGAGATGCGGGCCGCCGACCGCTGAGCAGGCGGGGGGTCCGGAGGGTGATCCGGTGTGGATACGCGAAAGCCCCCGGCGGCCGTGGTCGGCGCGAAGGGGGCCTTCGTGAAGCGCCGTGGATATTGGGGTGTGATCCACAGCCGCTGATGACGACCTGAGCCCGGGTCAATGGGGGTCGTGTCCCCGACTATGGCAGACGGGCGCGACTGATCCAAAAGCCTCTATCCGTCCATACGTGGGCAAATCATGACAGTTTAGAGGTGAATCCTTGGTGAGATGGGACACCTGCCTGGTAAACGCTGGTTAAGTGGACGCTGTGACAGGCGATAAGCAAGGGGCGAGGGAGTGATCTCGGCCCCCGGACCCCCCGACCCGTGGCGGCCCCAAAGCAGGCAATCAGCACCTTTTCCACGTTTACCCCATTAAATGGTCGGGTGATCGAGACCGACCGCCGCAGAGTCCTGCGCGCGGGCGCCGGACTGGTCGCCGCGGGCGCACTCACCACCGGGTGCGCCGCCACCGGCCCCGCCGCCCCCGCACGCGACCGCCCGCCCGCCGCCACGACCCCCCGCCCGGCCCGGCCCGCCCCGGCCGCCGCCCCCGCACCCCGCCGCTTCCCCGGCCAGCCCGCCCAGATCACCCACGGCCCCCGCACCCGCCCCCAGGTCGCCCTCACCTTCCACGGCCAGGGCGACCCGGCGACCGCGAAGGCCCTGCTCGCCCAGGCGGAGAAGGCCGGAGCCCACGTCACCGTGCTCGCGGTCGGCAGCTGGCTCGACGACCACCCCGACCTGGCGCGCCGCATCCTCGACGGCGGCCACGACCTGGGCAACCACACCCATCACCACCTCGACATCAACGCCATGTCCGAGGCCGACGCCTACGCCGAGATCACCGGCTGCGCGGACCGCCTGCGCCGCCTCACCGGCTCCGTCGGCACCTGGTTCCGCCCCTCGCGCACCCCGACGGCGAGCCCCCTCGTCGAGCGGCTCGCCCGCCGCGCGGGCTACCCGCACGTCCTCTCGTACGACGTCGACTCCCTCGACTTCACGTCGCCGGGCGCCCCGGCCGTCACCCGCACCGTCGCCGGTGAGATCCGCGCGGGATCCGTGGTGAGCCTGCACTTCGGGTACGCGGACACGGTCGCCGCGCTGCCCGCCGTCCTGACCGAACTGGAACGCCGCGGCCTGCGCGCGGTCACGACCACGGAGCTGCTGACCTGATGTCCCTGAACCCGAACGAGATCCCGGGCTCGAACCCCGGCCCGAATCCAGGACCGATCCCCACCCGGGCCCCGCGGTCGGCGACCTCCCGGCTCAACCTCACCAAGCGCACCACGGCCGTGCTCGTCGCGGGTGCCGCCCTCGCCGTCCTCGCGGGCTGCGGCACCGACGAGCGCGCCAACGAAGCGCTCGGCACCGAGGGCGTCCGCAAGCCCGCCAAGCCGAAGGCGGCACCCGGCCTGCCCGGCATGCCGCCCGTCCTCGACCCGAAGGACGTCTACGCCGCCGACCGGCCCAACGCCCTCCAGCCCGTGGCCAAGAAGTTCCTGCCGCGGGTGTACGTCCCCAACACCGGCTCCAACACGGTGTCGGTCATCGACCCCAAGAAGTTCGAGGTCGTCGAGACCATCAAGGTCGGCAACCAGCCGCAGCACGTCGTCCCCTCCTGGGACTTGAAGACGCTCTGGGTCAACAACGACCTCGGCGACAGCCTCACCGCCATCGACCCCGTCACCGGCAAGACCGGCCGGACCGTCGAGGTCTCCGACCCGTACAACCTCTACTTCACGCCGAACGGCAAGCACGCCATCGTGATGGCCTCCATGGACCGCGAGCTCGTCTTCCGCGACCCGAAGACCATGAACCGCGTCAAGACCGTCCCCGTCACCTGCGCGGGCGTCAACCACGCCGACTTCTCCATGGACGGCCGCTACTTCATCGTGTCCTGCGAGTTCTCCGGCGAACTCCTCAAGGTCGACACGGAGAAGATGGAGGTCGTCGGCCAGCAGAAGATCCCCTTCAAGGGAGCGATGCCGCAGGACGTGAAGATGTCCCCCGACGGCAAGACCTTCTACATCGCCGACATGATGGCGCACGGCATGTGGGTCCTGGACGGCGACAAGTTCACGACACCGAAGCTGCTGCCCACCGGCAAGGGCTGCCACGGCCTGTACGTCAGCCGCGACTCCAAGGAGATGTACGTCTCCAACCGCGGCGAGGGCACCATCTCCGTCTTCGACTTCCCGAAGAACAAACTCACCAAGAAGTGGAAGCTCCCGCAGGGCGGCAGCCCCGACATGGGCGGCGTCTCGGCGGACGGCAACACCCTCTGGCTTTCCGGACGTTACGACTCCGAGGTCTACGCCATCGACACCCGGACCGGAGTGCAGCTGGCCCGCATCCCGGTCGGCAACGGTCCGCACGGCCTCGCGGTCTATCCCCAGCCGGGCCGGTATTCGCTCGGGCACACCGGAATCTTCCGTTGAACGGTTGATGGTTGACGGTTGGCCACAGCCGACAGCGGGCACCAGACGGGCAGTTCAGATACCTGCCTTCCGCCCACTCTGGAGGCGCCCGTGATCCGTGGCATCGATGTCAGCTCGCACCAGTCGAACTTCGACACGGACGGCCTCTCCTTCGTCTTCATAAAGGCGACGGAGGGCCGTTCGTACATCAACCCGAAACTGTCCGCCCAGACGAAGCGCGCCCGCGACGGCGGCTGCGTGGTCGGCTTCTACCACTTCCTGTGGCCGGGCAACATCAAGGCACAGGCGGAGTATTTCGTGAGCAAGGCGCCCGAAAAGGCGGGTGACTTGCTGGCGGCGGACTGGGAGTGGACGGGGGAGCACACGGCCGCGTCGAATGCGGAGAAAGACCGGTTCATTCGTGAGGTAAAGCGACTGAGGCCCTCGCACCGGGTCATGTTGTACGCGAATCGAGATTTCTGGTTGAACCGTGATGACACGTCCTACGCGGGCGATGGACTGTGGATCGCCGACTACGTGACGGCGGGCAAGCCGCGCATCCAGGCGAAGTGGAAGATCCACCAGCACACGTCGACGCCGCTGGACAAGAACGTGGCCGCCTTCGCGAGCGAGAACGCGCTGCGGGAGTGGGCGACGTCCGCTTGACCGCTCACCTCATGCCCGGCGGTGGTTCCTCGCGGAGCCGCCGCGCGGGTGGGTCGGTGATGTAGGTGTTCAGCAGGTCGAATGTACGCAGGTGAAGTGGGAGTGCTTCGTACCATGCGGAGGCTCGCGCATGTGGATGACTCGGCGCGGCTGTACGGGGAGGGTGGGGTCGCGGGGTGACCTCGGGTGGGTCCGCCTCGCCGCGTGACCGGGACAAGGGCGTGGCCGACTCCGGCGGCGAGGATGTGCTGCGGGAGTCGGCCACGTCCTAGGGGCTGTCAGGTGCTCAGGCGCGCCACTCCGCCGTACGCTCCCGGGACGCCGCGTCCAGCGCCTTGCGGATCTCGTCCGTCCCGCCGGCGTTGCCGTACACGGGAGTTCCGGGCTGCTGGCGCCAGGAGTCGTCCTGGCCGCCGTTGTCCACGGTGTCAAAGCCCATCTCGTCGATCAGGTCGCGCACGGTCTTCTTGGCGGCCTCGTCGTCGCCGGACACGGGCAGGGCGACGCGGCCGGGGGCGCCCTTCGGCAGGGGCTTGTCGAGGATGTCCTGGGCGTACGTGCCGTTGAAGGCCTTGATGACGGGGTGGCCGATCTGCCGCTCCGTCCAGCGGCTCTCCGTCAGGCCGTCCTCGATCTCGGCGATCTTTCCGTCGCGCTGCTGCGGGTAGTAGTTGCCGGTGTCGATGACGGCGACGTTCTCCGCCGCGCCGTCGAGGAAGCCCGCGGGCAGGCCGGGGACGGCCTTGAGCGGGATGGTCACGACGACGACCTCCGCACCGAGCGCGGCCTCCGCGACGGTGACGGGCTTCGCGCCGGTCTCCTCGGCGAGGGCGGTCAGGGTGTGCGGGCCGCGCGAGTTCGCGACGGAGACGTCGTGGCCGATGGCGGTGAGGCGGCGGGTGAGGTTGCCGCCGATGTTGCCCGCGCCGATGATGCCGATCTTCATGACTGACTGCCCTTCCAGTGTTCCGCTGTCTTAACGGAGGCAACCTCCGGAACGGCGAGGGTATTCCGGATCGCGCACCAAGGTCGACCAACTGTTCTGTTTGTAGGGTGCGGGTACGCCGGAACAGCCGCGGCGACGCGTCCATCGAGTGAAGCGAGCAGTGGTCGATGAGCATCGAGCAGTCCGGTCCGCCCCGCCGCGCCCTCCTGATGGCCGCGGCGCTCCTGCCGCTCGCCGCGTGCGGCACGGACGACCGGCCCGGCTCCGGGCGCTCCGCCACACGCTCCGCCCCGGACCCTGCGCCGGACAGCTCACGCCCCGCTTCCCGCCTCGCCTCCCGTTTCGCCGCGCTGGAGCGAAAGCACGGCGGCCGCCTCGGCGTCCACGCCCTGGCGACCGGCACCGGAGCCACCCTCACCCACCGCGCGGACGAGCGCTTCGCGTTCTGCTCCACCTTCAAGACGCTCGCCGCGGCGGCTGTCCTGCACCACCGTCCGCTCGACCGCCTGGACGAGCGCGTCACCTACACCGCCGCCGACGTCGACTCCATCTCGCCCGTCACCGAGAAGCACATCGCGACCGGCATGACGCTCCGGGAGCTGTGCGACGCCGCCGTCCGGTACAGCGACGGCACCGCGGGCAACCTGCTGATGCGTGAGATCGGCGGCCCGGCGCGGTTGACCGCCTACCTGCGCGGACTCGGGGACAAGACCAGCCGCATGGACCACTACGAGCCCGAACTGAACGACGTACGCCCGAAGGACCCGCGCGACACGACCACGCCACGGGCCGTCGCCGCCGACTACCGCGCTCTCGTCCTCGGCGACGCGCTGCCTGCCGAGAAGCGCGCCCTCCTGGAGGACTGGCTCCTGCGCAACGCCACGGAGGTGGGCGAGCGGAGGATCAGGGCGGGACTCCCCAAGGGCAAGGACCAGGGCAAGGACCAGGGCAAGGGCAAGAGCCAGGGATGGCGGGTGGCGGACAAGACCGGCACGGGCAACTGGGGCCGGGCCAACGACATCGCCGTGCTCTGGCCCCCGGACGCCGACCCCCTCGTACTGGCCGTCATGACGGACCGCCCGGGCCGCGACGCGCCACCCGTGAACGCCTTCATCGCGGAGGCCACGGAACTGATCGTGGCCGAGCTGGCCTAGACACCACCTTTACGCTCGGACGGGTCTCAGCGGCGCGGCTCGATCTTCAGGTCGCCGCTGTTGAACGCGCGGCCCCTGTCGCTGGCGAGGAGGTCGTGCGGGGAGCCCAGCCCGATCGCGCTGGCCCCTTCGAGGCGGGCCAGTTGGGAGGCGGGGAATTCGACTTCCAGGGCGCCCAGATTGTCCGCCAGCTGCGCGGGGGTGCGGGCGCCGATGATCGGTGCCGTCACGCCCGGGTTCTGCAGGGGCCACGCCAGCCCGACCTGGCCGGGGGTCCTGCCCTGCTCCGCGGCGATTTCCTTCACGACGTCCGCGATGGCGAGGTTGCGCTCGGTGAGCGCGCCATTGGCTACGTTGAACTCCTTGCGGGTGCCGTCGGCCCCGGCCTGTGTCGCGGTCAGGTCGTCGCGGCGGTACTTGCCGGTGAGCACCCCGCCGGCCAGCGGTGAGAACGGGACCACGCCCAGTCCCATCTCGCGTGCCATGGGGATCAGGTCACGCTCCCCGGTACGTTCGATCAGGTTGTACTCGGTCTGCAGCGCGACCAGCGGTGACCAGCCGCGCAGATCGGCGATCGCCTGCATGCGCGACACCTGCCAGGCCGGGACGTTGCAGATCCCGACGTACAGGACCTTGCCCTGGCGGACCAGATCATCCATGGCGCGCAGGATCTCCTCGACCGGCGTCATGGCATCCCACACGTGCAGATAGAGCAGGTCCAGATAGTCGGTGTGCAGCCTGCGCAGACTGTCCTCCACCGAGCCGAACAGGGCCTTGCGGTGATTTCCCCCGGAATTCGGATCGCCGGGCCTGCGCAGCGTCGAGAACTTCGTCGCAAGCGCCAGGCTTTCGCGGCTTCCGCGGGTGAACTCGCCCAGCAGCCGCTCGGAGCTGCCGTTGGTGTAGGTGCTTGCGGTGTCGATGAAGTTGCCACCGCGCTCGACGTAGAGGTCGAACAGCTTGCGCGCCTCGTCCCGCTCGGCGCCCCAGCCCCACTCGGTGCCGAAGGTCGCCGCGCCCAGCGCCAGCGGTGAGACCCGCAGCCCGGAGCGGCCCAGCAGCCGGTAGGTGTCCAGAGTGAGCGACATCGTGTCCTCCTGTGCTTGTGATCCGTTGCCGGAACCAAGCCTGTGACTGCCGCGAGCCGGGGGTAAGGGAGAGAAGTTCCTGGGAAAGCCGGTCCTACCCTGGCAGTAGCATCGAACGCGATGACCAGCACCGTGGACGCCACACAGGAGCTTGCCGCCTTCCTGCGGACCCGGCGCGAGCGCCTGGATCCGCAGGATTTCGGTCTGGCTTCGCGCCGGAAGCCCCGGCGGACCCCGGGCCTGCGCCGCGAAGAGGTCGCCGAACTGGCCGGGGTCAGCATCGACTACGTCGTGCGCCTCGAACAGGGCCGCGGGCTGCGGCCCTCGGCGGACGTGGTGGAGGCGCTGTCCCAAGCGCTGCGCCTGACCCCCGACGAACGCACCTACCTCTTCGACCTGGCCCGGCAACGCCCCCGCAACGTCGGCAAGTCCGCCACCACCGCGCCGCCACAGCTGGCCCGGCTGGTCGCCGACCTGTCGCCGTTGCCCGCCATGCTGATGAACCACCGCTACGACATCCTGGCCTGGAACGGCGAAATAGCGCGTCTGCTCCTGGATTTCGACACGCTGCCCCAGCCGCAGCGCAATGCGATGTGGCTGTGCCTGATGCATCCGGGCATGCGCGACTTCTACGTCGACCGCGAACGCGTCGTACGGGAGGGGGTCGCCCACCTGCGCGCGGCGTGGGCCGCGCATCCCGAGGACCGGGAGCTGGCCGACCGCATCGCCGAATTCACCATCCGTGACGAGGAGTTCGCGCACTTCTGGGGAGAGCGGGACGTCAAGGTCAACGGCCGCGGGCACAAGGTGCTGCGGCATCCCGACGTCGGGGTGGTCTCCGTACATTTCGAAGTGCTCATGCCACTTCAGGATCCGGACCAGCTGTTGGTGATCTACCGCGCCGCGGACGACGAGAGCCAGTCGGCACTGGACCGGTTGCGCCCACGGTGATGCCGAGGAGCCTGTTCGTCCGCCGTGCGCTCCGTCAGCCGGAGTTGGTGGGGGTCGGCGCGCTGCTGCCGGTGTAGGAGGGGAGGTCGGCCACCAGCTTGGTGAGGGCCGGGTCGCCCGCGTAGCGTCGCGTATGCAGGTCGGCGATCCTCTGGGCTATGTCGGGGTCGTCGCTGTCGGTGGTGTCGTAGGAGACGAAGGACTCCAGCAGCGGCAGACCGATCCGGTCGGTGTGGGCGTGTGAGGGCGCCATCAGGTACTCCCAGTAGCCGTCGAGGTCCTCGATGACGAAGACGGCGCCGTACTCGAACTCGCCGCCGATGTCCCTGCCGACGACGTACCGTGCGACCGCATCGATCGACTCGCCCTGGTTGCGCAGGCTGGCGAGGGCCTCCTCGCGCTGTTCGGCGGTGACGGTCGTCTTGAAGGTGAAGCGGTTGTGGTGGTAGATCATTTCTCTCCCTCGGTGGTCTGCGTGCGGATGGAGGTCTGGGGGCGGGTGGTGGTCTGCGGGCGGGCTTCGGGATTCGCGGTCGCGGATGACCAGGAGTCGAGCAGCGCTGTCACTCCCTGGTCGGCGAGGCGCAGGGCGCGGTCAAAGCCGATGTCGTCGATCGATCCGATGCACGCGAGGCCGTGCAGCGTGCCCCACAGCAGGTCGCAGGCGTCCTCGACACCGGCAGGCTCGGCCGCGATCCTTGCCGCGGTCTCGGCCGCCCACGCGCCGATGAGCTGCCTGGTGAAGGTGATCACGTCGGCTGCGGCGGCGCGGCGGGTGGAGGCGTCGACGTCCGTGCCCGGTGCGCCCGACATGAGCTGGTACAGGCCGGGCCGTGACCGGGCGAACTCCAGGTACGCCGCCGCCGCCAAGTGCGGTCCCTGTGCGGCCGGTTCACCGGCCACCGCGGCCCGCATCCGCTCCGCCAACTCGCCGTTGACCCGCTCCAGCAGCGTGTGCAGTACGGCGTCCTTGCTCGGGAAGTGCTGGTAGATCACCGGTGCGCTGTAGCCGATCTCGGCGGCGATCCGCCGGATCGTCACCGCCCGCCAGCCCTCGGCCTCGGCCATCCGGCCCGCTGTCTCCAGGATCTCGGCGAACGTCCGCTGACGTACCTCTTCCCGCTTCCCCACCATGAACTCCTAACGGCGTTAGAAAAGCTAACACCGTTAGTGTTGTGCGCGCTCCCGAACCTGTCAAGCCGTCATGGTCGGCGGTGCCTGGCGCCTCGAAACCGGCGGTTCGGATCACCTCGAACGCGAGGCCATCGACGTCATCGACGTCTCGGTGCGCTTCGCGGCAGCGCTGACCGTTCTCGGCGTTCCGCTCTGCCGCGGAGGATGTCGGCCCGCTACGACGAGCGGGTCGGCACCCTCCGCGCCGAATCGGCAGGGTCCTCGGCGCGGTCACGGGAGAGCGGCAGGCGCAGCGTCGACTGGAGTTCGGCCTGCGCCACCCGCGCCGCGTCCTCGGCGCGTACGAGCGGACCGGCAACGTCGACCTGGTGACCCTCGCCCTGAACCTGTACGCGCAGGGCGTCGACCCCATGGTCGACTTCTCCGACATCGATGCCGTCCGCGAGGCCTGAGCACGCGGCCCGGGAGGCGGAAGGCGGAAGACGTGAGAAGGGCCCGGCACACCAGGTGTGCCGGGCCCTTCCCGCGTCGACTACTTGTTCAGGCTCGCCCAGAACTCGTCGAAGGAGAGACGCTTGTCCGCGTTGCTGTCCTTCGCGGCGATCACGGCCTCGGCCACCGCCTCGGTCTGGTAGAAGTCGCCCATCTTGGCCATGGCGCTCTTCCACTCCGCCGCCGTGATGAAGCCGTCGCCGTCCGCGTCGAACTGCTCGAACGTCTTGCGCGCTTCCTCGATGTCCGCCACCGGATCCACCCCTTCTTGGTGCACTACTGACGGGGGTTAGGGTAACGGCCGTTCCGGGACCGACTGACAAGGCGTACGCCCATGGCCAGCGCTTCCGCCGCGCCAGGGAGATCCGGCCGGTGGCGGGGGCGGAGGTTCCGTTCCTCGCGGGCGTCGTGTCCGAACCGAGATCTTCTTCCGTTTCTTGTGCGCGAACTGAGATCCGGGGCCGCGTCGCGCACGGGACCGGTGCGGTACAACGTCACCGAGGGGGCCGCGAGTCTCCTGTGGGGACGTGGGTACGTGGGGACGGGACGTGGTGGAGATGGCCGGAGGCTCGGCGGGGCAGACGCAGCGGGCGCCGTTCGTGGGCAGGGCCGCTGAACTCGGCCGCCTCGAAGCGCTCCTGGAGAACATGGGCGCGATGGGCGCGATGGGCGCGGCGGGCGCGGCGGGCGCGGACGTTGACACAGCCCCAGCCTCCGCCTCAGTCCCAACCCCAGTCCCGACCCCAGTCCCAGTCCCAGCCCTCGCCACCGTCATCGACGTCGTCGGGGACCCGGGGATCGGCAAGACCAGACTGCTCGCCGAGTTCGGGGCGATGGCCCGGGCCCGGGGCGTGACCGTGCTGCGGGGGAGGGCGTCGGAGCGGGTGCGGGAGCATCCGCTGCGGCCGTTCACCGACGCCTTCACCGAGCTGGACCCCCGCGCACGGAGCGCGTTCCCCTCGCTGGCCGGGCTGCCCGCGGCCGTGCGGGGCGACGGGGCCGCGGACGCGGCCGGGGATCTGTTCGGCCTGTGCCGGGACACCGCGGAGGCGCTCGGCGGTCTGGGCGGGCGGGGCCTCGTCGTCGTCCTCGACGATCTGCACTGGGCGGACGAGACGACCGTCGAGCTCCTCGACCACCTCGTACGCCACCCCGTGCGCGCCCCCTTCCTGCTGGCCGTCGCCCGGCGCGAGCGGCAGTCCTCGTCCGCGCTGTCCGCCGCACTCCTGCGGGGACGCGACTCCGGGGCCGTACTGCGGACCGCGCTCGGCCCGCTCGGCAGGCGGGAGCTGGGCGAGCTGGCAGCGGCGGCCGAGGCGGCAGGGATGGCTGGGGCGGCAGGAGCAGCAGGGGCGGCAGGACCGGGCGAGGCGGGTGACGGGCGGCTCGTCGTCGGTTCGCCGCGCGAGCGGGCCGCGGAGCTGTACGAGGCGAGCGAGGGAAACCCGCTGTACTTCCTCGCCCTCCTCCGCGGGGACCACGCGGTGCCGCTCCTCGACGAGCTCGCGTCACTGACCCCCCTGGAGCGCGCCGCCGTGGAGGCCGTCGCGGTGCTGGGCGAGCACGCGAACACCGATCTGATCGCTGCCGTCACCGGAGCCGACCGGGGTGAACTCATCACGGCGCTGCGCGAGTTGCTCCACCGCGACCTGCTCAGGCCGGACCGGCGGGCCCGCTGCCTCGCCCCTCGCCACCCGCTCCTGCGCGCCCGGCTGCGCGACGCCGTCGACCCCTGGCGCCGCCACGAGCTGCACCGCGCGGCCGCCGCCGAACTCACCAGGACCGGCGCGCCCCTCGCCGACCGCGCCCACCACGTCGAGGAGTCCCTGTCCCGCTGGGACCCCAAGGCGGCCGCGATCCTGACGGAGGCCGCCGAGCAGGCGGCCGCCACCGCCCCCGCGGTCTGCGCCCGGCTCCTCGGCGCGGTCCTCCGCGTCCTGCCCGAGACACCCGAACACAGCGACACCCGCAGCGAGTTGATGCTCAGGCGGGCGACTGCGCTCGGCATGACCGGTGCCGTCATGGAGAGCAGGGACCTCCTCCACCGGCTGATCGCGGCACACCGCCCCGACCCGGCGGGCGGGGACGCGCTGCGCACGTCCGCCGTCGTGCAGTGCGCCTTCATGGAGCGTCATCTGGGGCGGTACGCGGCGGCGGGCGCCCTGCTCCGCCGCGAACTCGACCGGCGGCCGGGGCCGCCGCCCGCCCAGCGCACCGGCCTCGTCGTCGAGTGGGGCGCCCGCGCCCTGTTCGCCAACCGCTACCCCGAAGTACGCGACGAGCTGGCGCAGGCCCTGGCCGACGCCCGGGAGCGCGGTGACGAGCTCGGCGTCGCGGAGGTCCTGACGCTGTCCGCGCTGGGGGAGGCGTACGAGGGGGAGATCGCCACGGCGCGCGGGCACGCCGCCGAGGCCGCCGCGCTCACCGACGCGACGACCGACGCCGACCTCGCGGGACAGTGCGAGTCCCTGGTGCGCCTCGCGTGGAGCGAGGTGTTCCTCGACGACTGCGCCGCCGCGCTGCGCCACGCCGAACGCGGCGTCGACATATCCCGGCGCACCGGCCGCCCCTTCGCGCTGTCGCAGCTGCTGCTCATCGGCGCGTACGCCCGCCTCACGACGGGACGCGTGGTCGAGGCCCTGGAGTGGGCCGACGAGTCCGTGGCGGTCGCGGGCGCCCTCGGCGGTCGCGAGCTCCTCGGCTTCAGCCGCGGCGTCCGCGCCATGATCCTGATGCAGGCGCGCCCGGCGGGCGACCCGGACGTGCTGGCCGCGGCCGAGGAGGCGGCCGCCACCGTGGGGACGGTGGACGGCTGGTGGGCGACGGTGTCCCGGTGCCTGCTCGCGTACGCGGCTCTGGGCGCCGGTGATCCGTACCGCGTGCGGGACGTCCTGCTGGACGCGGGCGGCGACTGCGACCTGTCCCGGGTGCAGCCCTCGATGCGGCCCAACTTCTTCGAGCTGCTCGTCGCTTCGGCGCTGGCCACCGGGGACGTCCTGGACGCGGAGCGCTGGGCGGCCCGCGCGCTCGCCGACGCGGACCGGCTCGGCCTGCCCGTCCAGCGGGGCGCGGCGCTGCGCAGCGCCGGTCTTGTCGCGGCGCAGCGCGGTGAACAGGCCGCCGCGGCAAGGGCGTTCACCGAGGCGGCGCGCGAGTGCGGGCGGGCCGGGGCGGTGCTGCGGGAGGCGCAGAGCCTGCTGCTCGGCGCGCCCTTCGTGGCCGCCACGGGGGACGGCGCCCGGGCCGCCGCGATGGCCCGCCGGGGCCGCCGCCTCGCCGAGACGGGCGGGGCGCGCCTGCTCCTCGACGTGGCGGCCCGTGCGGGCCGGGGGCGGCGGGACCAAGGCGGGGCCGGTCAGGAGTACGCGGGTCGGCGCCGCAGGGAAGAGGGTCGGGCGGACGGAGGCCCCGTCGGTCAGTGGCCCTCCTCCGCGCGGACCGGCACGCCGACGACCCGCCCGCCCGCCCCGCTCGCGGCCCCCGCGCCACACCTCCCGACACCCGCCTCGACCGCGCCGGGTTCGCGCGCCGACGCCCCGCCGGTACCGGCGGACCCGTTCGTGGCCCTGACGCCGCGTGAGCGTGAGATCTCCTGGCTGGTAGCCGAGGGGCTCACCAACCAGGCCGTAGCCGAACGGCTCTGCCTCAGCACGCGCACGGTAGAGAGCCATGTCGGCCGCATCTACCGCAAGACGGGCGTGGCCTCACGCGCGGCTCTGGCCTCCCTGGTGACGCGCTGCGCCACCGGACCCGGACCCGGGCCCGGTCAGCCCTCGTGCGAGTGAGGGGCCGGGCCCGGGCCCGGGGCGGGGTCGTCGGGCTTCCGTAGCGGGGCGGGGGCGCGCGGCACAGCACCGCCCGACCCGGCGAGGAGGTCGCATTCCTCGGCGAGGGTGGCCAACGTGCCGTCGGGGTCGGGGCGTTCGCGTACGGCGGTGCTCAGGCGGCGGGCCCGGTCCGCCGCCTCCTCGCGTCGTCCGAGCACGAAC
Organism: Streptomyces sp. NPDC042371; assembly: GCF_056437465.1. NCBI lineage: Bacteria > Bacillati > Actinomycetota > Actinomycetes > Kitasatosporales > Streptomycetaceae > Streptomyces > Streptomyces sp. NPDC042371. Next base: position 49,045 of record NZ_JBWKAP010000010.1, read on the forward strand.
GCCAGGCGTGCGGCGAGAAGTTCGATGGGGTGCAGGTCGGCGAGGCCGGGGCCGCCGCAGGCCCGCAGTGCCTCGATGGCCCGTTCCGCGTGTCCGAGGGCGGCCTCGAAGGCGCGTACGTTGGCGGTGTACTGGTCATGGGTGCCCCGCTCGGCGAGCGGCGGACCGTCGGCTTGCTCCATCGCAAGGCGCCCCAACTGGACGTGGGTGCGGCCCAGTTCGACGCAGAGCTCCGTGCGCTCCGGGTCCTGCTCCGCCTCCTCGGCGCGGCGCCGGTTGGTGGCGAGGGCCTCGGCCATGACCGCGTCGGCCGCGGCCGGTCCCTCCGCGTACAGGGTCTCCCAGGCCCGCGCCCGCAGCGTGCGGACCAGGGCGCCGTGCTCGCCGAGTGCGCGCCACAGTCCCTCGGCCCGTTCGTAGGCGCGTGCGGCCTCCGCGCGCAGTCCGGCCAGGCTCAGTGCCTGCGCGGCCCGCTGGGTGAGGGACGCCTCGTACGGTCCGTCGGAGGAGTCCCGCGCGAGGTCGGCGGCGAGGGTGAACTGCTCGGCCGCCAGGCGGGGTTCCTCCAGTCGGAGGTAGCTGCGGGCGAGCCAGGTGTGGGCCTGTGCGCGGTCGTCGGCTTCGTGGGCGTCCCCGAGGTCGGGCAGTACGCCCTCCAGGACGGCCGCGGCATCCTCGTGGCGGCCCGCCTCGCAGTAGAGCCCGCCGAGCCGCAGCCGGGCCAGCGCGCCGAGGTGCGGGCTCCCGCCGGGCAGGTCGGCGAAGCGCGCGGCGTCGATCAGGAGCCGTTCCGCCTGCGGGCCGGTCCCGTCGTCGGCGGGAGGCAGGGACTGGGCGAGGGTCAGGCACAGGCGGGCCTGTTCGGGCGGCGAGAGCCGGTCGAGGGCTGCGAAGTGTGACGCTCCGTCAAGGGGTTGCGGCCGCAGGCGAGTCGGTGGCTTCGGCGGTGCCTCGTACGGACGGATCCCCAACGGCAGTTCGTCGACGAGGGGGTGTGCGGCCATGCGTGCTCGGGCGCGGTCGGAGACCGCCGTGGTGCCGTTGCGGCGGTCGAAGCGGCCCGCCAGGTCCAGGGCCGTGTCCCGGGCGTGGTCGAGGAGGGTCGCCGCGGTCCACGTGCCGCCCGGCGGCCCCGGCACCGGGCGCTCGCCGTGCCCCGTCTCCACCAGGCGGCGCATCAGCAGCGCCGCGCTCCCCAGCCACTCCAGGTGGTCGAGCGGGTCGCCCGTCTCGGCCCAGCGCCGGCTCTGCTCGGCGAGGATCCGCAGGCCGCGCGGCTCGTTGCCGGTGAGCGCGCAGAACTCGACGTGCAGCCCGATGACGGGCCCGAACGCCTCGTCGGAGCGCGCCATCCGGTAGCCGCGCAGGTGGTGGGTGCGGGCCTCGGCCGTGCGGTCCTCGCGCACCAGGGGCAGCAGGGACCGGGCGAGGGTCTCGTGCGGCTCGCGGTGACAGCTGTGGGTGCCGCCGAGGACGGGCTCCCACCCCTCCAGGGCCGCCCGGTCGTCGCCGAGGTCCAGCTGGCGCAGGCCCTGCGTCGCGTACTCGCAGGCGAGGCAGTCGGCCATGTCGTCCCGCGCGGCCGCCGTCCACGCGGAGTACGCGCGGGCGGCGCGGGCCGTGTCGCCCAGATGCCGGGCGAGCCTGAACTCGCTGACGTGCACGGCCCGTTCGGAGTACCCCGCGGCGCGGTAGCGGCGCCGCATCCGGGTCAGCCACTCCTCGGCCTCGGCGAGCGGGACGTCGGGCTGCTGCCGCGCGTCGGTCACCACCCACTTGAACATCCAGTGCACCCGGCGGACGTCGTCCTCGCCGAAGTCCGCCGGGTGCTCGTCGTACAGGCGCAGCAGCCGCGCGAAGGGCTCGAACGTCCTGGCGCACTCGGCGCCGAAACTGTACGAGTGGACGAGGAGGGTCAGCGCCGCCACGAGCAGCGGGCGGTCGCCGGTGGCGGCGGCCTCGTCGGCGAGCGCTTCGGCGCGGGCGCCGCGCGCCCTGCCGTACGGCTCGGCGTCCAGCCGGTGGATGTCGGCCAGGATCTCGTGGCGGGGGCGGGCGTGGAGGTTCCTGATCGCGCCCTGCGGGCCCATGTGGTGTGTTCCTAGTTCGGGACGGTCCGGGTGAGGTGCGGATGCGGCACGGGGAGCAGGTCACGGCTCCACCATGGCCCTGCGTACGCGCCATGGATGCGCATACATCCTGGTTCACCCTCTCAAATCCGGGCGGCCCCCGGCATCCGTAGAACTACGCAATCGGCTACGCAAACCAGCCAGGGAGAGAAGGCGAGCGGACGGCCGACATCGTCGGCGGCGTTCGGGCAAGCTGGGTGCTGCCCACCGATCCTTGGAGCCCCGTTGAACCGCCCCGGCCTGCAACGACGCCGACCCTTCCGCCTTGGCCCGGCCGCCCTCGCCGCCGTCCTGCTCGCGGGCTGCACGACGGGCGGCGCGGGTGAGGAAGCGGCCGGGAACCGGCGGCCCGAGCTCAAGCGGTTCTACGGGCAGGAGCTCACCTGGAAGGCGTGCGGCGACGAGCTGCGTTGCGCCCGCCTGACCGTTCCGCGGGACTACGCGCACCCGGAGAACGGCAAGACGTTCGTCCTGCCGGTGGTGAAGGCGGCCGCCGACGATCCGGACCGGCGCATCGGCTCGCTCGTCTACAACCCCGGCGGCCCGGGCGCCTCCGGGGTGAGCGACCTGAAGGCGGACGGCGGTGACGCCTTCGGCGACGCGGTGCGCGCCCGCTTCGACATCGTCTCCTTCGACCCGAGGGGCGTCGGGGGCAGCAGCCCGGCGGTGAAGTGCGCGGAGACGGACGGGGAGGCGACCGACCAAGAAGACGAGGAGACCGACCAGGAAGAGGGCGGCGAGGGCCCCGAGCCGATCACCCCTCGCACCGGTCCCGAACGCGCCCGGGCCCTGGCGGACGCCGACGGAGAGGCGGCCGCCTGCGTGCGGAGCAGCCGCGCCGTCCTGCCCCACGTCGGGACCGAGGACGCCGCCCGTGACATGGACGTCCTGCGCGCGGCCCTCGGCGACCGGCAGCTGACCTACCTCGGCTGGTCGTACGGCACGAGCCTCGGGACGTCGTACGCCGAACAGTTCCCGGACCGCGTCCGCGCCCTCGTCCTGGACGGCGGGGTCGACCCGTCCCTGGACTGGCGGCAGCGCGCGCTGAGCCAGGGCACGGGGTTCCGCAGGGCCGTCGACGACTACGCCGAGTACTGCGCGGACATCGCGGGCGACGACTGCCCCGGCTCGACTCCGGAGGAGATCTCGGAGCTGCTCGACGACCTGTACGAGCAGACGGCCCGCGAGCCGCTGCCGGTCACGGACGAGGACGCGTACGAGGTGGATTCCCGCACGCTCCTCGATGTCGTGACGGCCGCGATGTACAGCCCGGAGGACGACTGGAAGGACCTGTCGCGGGCGCTGGACGCGGCGGCGGAGGGGGACGGGACGGAGCTCGCCGCGCTGGCGGAGTCCGACGACCCGGCCACGGCGGGCGCGGGCCACCGGGCCGCACGGGCCGCACGCGGCGCCCGCTCGGCGGAGAACGACGACGAGGCCATCGTCGCCGTCAGCTGCCTGGACGTACCGCATCCGCGCACCGCGGGCCCCTACTGGAAGGCGCTCGGCGCCGCCGAGAAGCGTGCGGGTGTCTACGGCACGTCGAGCGTCGTCGACGAACTCCCCTGCAAGAACTGGCCCGCGGGCACCGCACGCCCGCACCGCGTCGAGGCCGACGGCGTGCCCCCGGTCCTGGTCGTCGGCACCACCGGCGACCCCGCAACCCCGTACGAGGAGGCGGAGAGCCTGGCCGACCAGCTCCCCGGCGGCATGCTCCTGACGTACGACGGCCTCGGCCACACCGCCTACGGCCGCAGCAACGCCTGCGTCGAGGACGCGGTGGACGACTACCTCATCGGCCTGAAGCGGGTCCGCGCCGACACGACCTGCTGACGCGGGCCGTCAGAAGCTCCGCCGGGGACCCATGGCACCCGCCGGAGCTCCGGACGGACGGGCTACTTGGCGGCGCAGCCCTCCTTCACCGCGAACTGGGACCCGGGCTCGACGAGCACGTCGCCGTCGGCCGAGTCCGTGATCGTCACGTTGCAGAGCGCCGCGTTGCCGCGGGCCCCGCCGTGGGCGCGGACGCCCGCGCCGTTGTCGGACTTGGAGATCTTGACGTTGTCGATCTTCACGTCGGGTGTGGCGCCGCCGCCCGACTTGAACTGGATGTCGTCGTACGTCGAGTCGTGGATGTCGGTGTCCCGGATGGTGACGCCCGCATGGGGGGAGTGGGGGGAGTGGGGAGGTGAAGCCGTGGGGGGTGTGCGGTCCGGCTGCGGGCGTTCAGGCCCGCAGCCAGACCGCGGTGTCCTGCGGCAACCGCCCCCGCGGGGACAAGGGACCGCTGGCCAGCAGGAGTTCGGTGTCCGCGGGCAGCGCCGCGTCGTCGGGCCCGAAGTTGACCAGACAGATCAAGGTGGCGCCGTCCCGCTCGGAGGTGCGCGCGAAGGACAGCACCCGCGGCTCGTCGGCGCGCAGTCGGCGCAGCGGTCCCGCCTCGGTGAAGGCACCCCGCAGCCGCAGCGCCGTGCGGTACAGGGAGAGCATCGAGTCCGGCTCGTGGGCCTGGCGCTCGGCCGCGAACCCGGACCAGTCCCGCGGCACCGGCAGCCAGCTCCGCTCCGGGGCGTCGTCCCAGGGCAGCGGCACCCGGCAGCCGTCCCGGCCCGGGTCGATGCCGCCCGAGCGCGCGTGCATCGGGTCCTGGATGCGGTCCCGGGGGATCTCCGCCTCCGGCAGCCCCAGCTCCTCGCCCTGGTAGAGGTAGAGCGAGCCGGGCAGCGCCAGGGTGAGCAGCGCCGCGGCCCGTGCCCTGCGGGTGCCGAGGTCCAGGTCGGTGGGGACGCCGAACCGTTTGCGCTCGAAGGCGAAGCCGGTGTCGTCGGCCCGTCCGTAGCGCGTGACCGTGCGGGTCACGTCGTGGTTGGCGAGGACCCAGGTGGCGGGCGCGCCGACCGGGGCGTGCGTGGAGAGCGTCAGGTCGATCGACTCCCACAGCTGTGCCGGGTCCCAGGGCCGGGACAGGAAGTCGAAGTTGAAGGCAGTGTGCAGCTCGTCCGGGCGCAGGTAGCGGGCGAACCGCTCCGCGTCCGGCAGCCAGATCTCGCCGATCAGCGCCGCGCCGTACTCGTCGGCGATCCGCCGCCAGGAGCGGTAGATGTCGTGCAGCTCGGGCCGGTCGTGGAAGGGGTGCGGGCGGTCCCGGTCCATCGAGGGCAGCCCCTCGGCCTTGGCGAGCAGCGCCGCCGAGTCGATGCGCACCCCCGCGGCGCCGCGCTCGAACCAGAAGCGCAGCACGTCCTCGTGCTCCTGACGGACCTTCGGGTGGCTCCAGTTGAGGTCGGGCTGCTCGGGCGCGAAGAGGTGGAGGTACCACTCGCCGTCCTCGGTGCGGGACCACGGCACCCCGCCGAACTCGCCCACCCAGTCGTTGGGCGGCTCGGGCGAGTGGGGCCGGAAGTGGAACAGCTCCCGCTCCGGTGAGCCGGGCCCCGCCGCCAGCGCCGCCTTGAACCATTCGTGCTGGTCGGACACGTGGTTCGGCACGACGTCCACGATGCAGCGCAGGCCGAGATCCCTGGCCTCGGCGATCAGCTTCTCGGCCTCGCCGAGGCTGCCGAACGCCGGGTCGATGGTGCGGTAGTCGGCGACGTCGTAACCGCCGTCGGCGAGCGGCGACAGGTACCACGGGGTGAACCACAGGGCGTCCACGCCCAGTTCCGCCAGATAGGGCAGGCGGGCCCGGACACCGGCCAGGTCGCCGGTGCCGTCGCCGTTGCCGTCCGCGAAGGACCGGACGTACACCTGATAGATGGCAGCGCTGCGCCACCACTCCGTGCTGGGCAAGGGGAGTCCTTTCGTACGTGCTCCGAAGACGTGCGCCAGAGAGCCGCTCCGGAGAGCTCAGCCCTTGAGGCTGCCGGCGCCGAGCCCGGCGATGATGTGCCGCTGGAAGACGAGGAAGAGGGCGACCAGGGGCAGCGAGGCCATCACGAGCCCGGCCACCAGGCTGTTGAGCGGGGTGTCCTGGGCGACGCGCTGGAGGAAGACGCTCAGCGGTTGCTGTGCCGGGTCGGGCAGCACGAGCAGCGGCCAGAGGAAGTCCTTCCAGGCCGTGACGATGGAGAGGATGGAGACCACGGCGATGATCGGCCGGGCCAGCGGAAGCACCACGCGCCACATCGTCGTCAGCGGCCCCGCGCCGTCCACCTTCGCCGCGTCGAGGAGCTCGTCGGGGATCCGGTCGAAGAAGTTCTTCAGGATGTAGATGTTGAAGGCGTTGGCGGCGGCGGGCAGCCAGATCGCGCTGGGGCTGTTGATCAGGTTCCGGTTGAACAGGGGGACGTCCACGACGGTGAGGTAGACCGGCACGAGGAGCGCGGTGGCGGGCATCATCAGCGTCACGAGCATCAGGCCGAGCACCACGTTCCCGAACCGCGGGCGCAGCTTCGACAGCGCGTAGGCGGCCGGGATCTGCACCGCGAGCTGCACCAGCCAGGCCCCGCCTGCCAGGACGACGGTGTTCAGGAAGTAGCGGGAGAGGTCCATCTCCCGCCACGCCTTCGTGTAGTTCTCGGGGTGCCAGCTCTCGGGGACGTACGTGGGCGGGTTCTGCGCCAGCTCCGTCGACGACTTCATGGCGCCGGTCGCGGCCCAGTACAGGGGCACGATGAAGGCCACCGTGAACAGGACGAGCGAGAGGGTGAGGACCGACCAGTAGACGAGTCGTCCCTTGCGCGTCTTCAGGACGGCGGGGCGGACGAGTGTGCGCATCGAGGCGGACATCGGTCACTCCTTGGCGGTGCGGGTGACCCGCAGATAGAGGGCGGAGAAGGCGCCCAGGGCGATCAGGAGCAGCAGGCTCAGTGCGCTTGCGGTGCCGAAGTCGTTGTAGACGAAGGCGTACCGGTAGACGAGGAACATCACGGTCACCGTGGAGTCCTCCGGGCCGCCGCCGGTCATCACGTACGGCTCGGTGAACACCTGCATCGTCGCGACGATCTGGAGCAGCAGCAGGACGAGCAGCACGAACCGGGTCTGCGGGATGGTGACGTGGCGCAGCCGCTGCCACACGTTGGCGCCGTCCAGCTCCGCCGCCTCGTACAGCTCGCCGGGGATCGTCTGGAGCGCGGCCAGGTAGATCAGGGTCGTCGTGCCCATGTTGGCCCAGGTCGAGACGGTGACCAGGGAGATCAGCGAGGTGGACGAGGAGTCCAGCCAGGCCGAGGTCGGCAGGTGCAGCGTGCGGAGGATCTCGTTGAACAGGCCGGGGCCCGGGTCGTAGAACCACTTCCACATCAGCGCCACCACCACCGGTGGCAGCATGACCGGCAGATAGACGAGGACCCGGAAGTACGCCCGCGCGTGCCGGAACTCGTTGAGGAGCACCGCGGTCAGGAACGGCACCGCGAAGCCGAGGACCAGCGCGTACAGGGTGAACAGGCCGGTGTTCTTCCAGGCGGTGAGGAACAGCGGGTCGTTGAACAGCTTCTCGAAGTTGGCGGTACCGGCCCAGGTGTTGCCGGTGGCGAAGTTGACCCGCTGGAAGCCGAGGAGCACGTTGCGGATGATCGGCCACCACGAGAACAGCGCGAAGATCACGACGGCCGCGCTCAGGAAGCCGTATGCCGTCAGGTTCTCGCGCAGCGCGCGGCGGCGGGCCGTCCGCGGCTTGCCGGGTGGTGGGGGCGGCGGGGCCGTGGCGGCGCCCTGCCGGGGTGCGGTCCTCAGCGACGTGCTCATCAGGAGGCGCTGTAGATCGCGTTGACCTTCTTCTCGGCGTCGTCGAGAAGCGCGTCGATGTCGGCGTCCTTCTTGGTGAGGACGGACTGCATCGCCGAGTCGAGCACCGCGTAGACCTCCTGCGCCCTGGGCGGTTCGATCACGCCGGGCACCTTGGGCGCGGAGTCCATGAACGCCTGGTAGTTGCCGGTCGGCATGTTGGCGTTGTCCTTCTTGACCTTCTCGATCCGGTCGCGGACCGAGCCCTGGAAGACGTCGGGGACGGTGGGCATTGGAATGCCCACCGGGAGCTTGGCGTCGGCGTAGTCGGCGACGTTCTTCTCGATGAGGCCGGGGTTGAGGTAGCGCCACTGGATCCACTTGACGCCCGCCTTGATCTTCGCCGGGGACGCCTTGGGGTTCATCATGTAGCCCTCCCCGCCGAGCAGCGTGGCCTTCGCGTCCGGCGCCGGGGCGAGCGCGTAGTCCTCGTACTTCCCGCCGAACTGCTTGGCGATGACGGTGATGTTGTCGGCGGCCGACACATACATGCCGAGCTTGCCCGAGCCCATCATCCGCTGGACGTCCTCGACCTGGAGCAGCTGCTTGCTGCCCATCGATCCGTCCTTCCAGCGCATGTCGGAGAGGTCCTGGAAGGTGGCCTTGCCCTCGGGGGTGTTGAACGCGGCCTTCCACTTGCCGTCGCTCTCCGTCGCGATCCGGCCGCCGCGGGAGTACAGCTCAGCCGTGTAGTGCCAGCCGCCCTGGTTGTTCTTGGAGAAGTCGGCGTAACCCACGGTGTTGTCGCCGAGTGCGGCGATCTTCTTGGCGGCGCCGCGGACCTCCGCCCAGGTCTTCGGCGGCCGGTCGGGGTCGAGACCGGCCTTCTTGAACAGCGCGCGGTTGTAGACCAGGCCCATCGAGTAGTTCGACGTCGGCAGTCCGTACTGCCGCCCCTCCTCGTCCTGGAAGATCTTCATCAGGGGGTCCTGGAGGTCGCCGCGGTGCGGCATGTCCTTGACGGCGTCCGTGATGTCCGCTGCCTGCTTCTTCTCGATCAGGGACCGGGTGTCGGTGAAGTACACGTAGAAGACGTCTTCGAGCTTGCCGCCCGCGAGCTTCGCGTTGAACGTCTTCGGGTCCATGAAGCCCTCGTGGGGCACGATGTCGATGTCCGGGTTGGCCGCCTCGAACTGCTGCACGTGCTTGTCGTAGAGCTTGCGTTCGAAGGCCTGGGTCTTGGGCGGCTGCCCGTTGACGTCGAGCTTCACCTTGCCGCCGGAATCCGATGCGGCACCGTCGCTGCTGGTGCCGCATGCGGTCAGCGCCACCAGCGCAAGAACGGTCGCGGTGGCGAACGGGAGTGTTCGGCTGCTCGTGGATGACATCGGGAGACCCCCTCCGGGTCGTGCTGTACGTCCGTGCTGTGGGTGCCGCGTGGTGCGGCGCATACATAACCACCGTCGCAACCAGGCGCGCAATAACTTGTACGAAGATTGCAAAAACTGGATCGCATCACCGAGGCGGGGCGACGCGCAGGGGCCTGAACATCTAAGACGTCGTCGAATGGGCCGCTTGCGGTGGCCAGATGGGCGCGCACTGCGGTCAGACGGGCGGTCACAACATTCGCGCCCGCTGTAGTCAACTAGACAGTTCTCTGCAATTCTCCCACTTCTTCACGCGAGAAACTGCGTGCCCACGAGAGCGAGGGAGTCGCACGAGCCATGAGACCCATCAGAGCCGCACAGGGCGGAGCCCGAAGACCCCGCAGGCGGTGGCGGCCCTTCGCCGCCGCCCTCACCGCGACGCTGCTCCTCCTGGGCCTGCCGGCCCTGCCCGCGTCGGCGGCGGGCGGCCCCGACCTGGCCGCGGGCAAGCCCGCCAAGGCGAGCAGCGCCAAGGCGGAGTACGGCGCCACCAAGATCACCGACGGCAACGCGGGGACGTACTGGGAGAGTTCGTCGTCCGACCTGCCGCAGTGGGTACAGGTCGACCTCGGCCGCGCCACCCGCATCGACGAGGTGGTCCTCAAGCTGCCGCCCGCCTGGGAGACCCGCAAGCAGACCCTGTCCGTGCAGGGCAGCCCCGACGGCAGCGGCTTCAGCACCCTCGCCGCGTCCGAGGCCCGCTCCTTCGAACCCGGCTCCGCCAACACGGTGACGATCCGCTTCCCGTCCGCCCAGACCCGTTTCGTCCGGGTGCACATCACCGCCAACACCGGCTGGCCCGCCGCCCAGCTCGCCGAACTGCAGGTGCACGGCGCCGCCGACGCCTCCGTGAACCTGGCGCTCGGCAAGACCCTCAAGGCGTCCGGCCACACCCAGACGTACACCGCGGCGAACGCCAACGACGGCAACAGCGCCAGCTACTGGGAGAGCGAGAACGGCAAGCTGCCGCAGTGGATCCAGGCCGACCTCGGCTCCTCGGTGCGGATCGACGAGGTGGTCCTCCGCCTGCCCGACGGCTGGGGCGACCGCAGCCAGACCCTCAAGGTCCAGGGCAGCACGGACGGCTCCGGGTTCACCGACCTGACCGCGTCGAAGGAGTACGCCTTCACCGCGGCCTCCGAACACTCCGCGACCCTCGCCCTCTCCACGGTCACCACGCGGTACGTCCGCGTCCTGATCACCGCCAACACCGCGCAGCCCGCGGGCCAGCTGTCCGAGCTGGAGATCTACGGCCCGGCGGGCGGCGACACGCAGGCGCCCACCGCGCCGAAGGGCCTCGCCCTCACCGAGCCGGAGCCGGGCCGGATCAAGCTCGCCTGGGACGCCTCCGACGACGACAAGGGCGTGACCGCGTACGACGTCTACGCCAACGGGGAACTGCTGACCAGCGTCGCCGGAGACGTGCGGACGTACACCGACACGCGGCCCACGAGCGCCACCGTCACCTACTACGTGCGGGCCAGGGACGCTGCGGGCAACGCCTCGGCCAACAGCAACTCCGTCATCCGCAAGGGGGAATCGGGTGACACGCAGGCGCCGACCGCGCCCGCGAACCTCACCCTCGGCCAGCCCTCCAGCGGTGAGATCAAGCTGACGTGGGGGGCGTCGGACGACAACGTGAAGGTCACGGCGTACGACGTGTACGCGGACGGCAAGCTCCTGAAGTCCGTGGCCGGTGACGTGACGACGTACACCGACACCCGTCCCGCCAACGTCACGGTCTCCTACACGGTGCGGGCCCGCGACGCGGCCGGGAACGTCTCGGCGCACAGCAACACCGTGACCCGGCCCGGCGGCGGCGACAGGAACCTGGCCGAGGGCAAGCCGATCACGGCCTCCTCGGTGATCCACACCTTCGTCGCCGAGAACGCCAACGACGGCCAGACGTCCACCTATTGGGAGGGCGCCGCGGGCAGTTACCCCAACACCCTGACCGTCAAGCTCGGTGCCAACGCCGACGTCGACGCGGTCGTCGTCAAGCTCAACCCGGACGCCGGGTGGGGCGCGCGCACCCAGAAGGTGGAGGTCCTCGGCCGGGAGCAGAGGGCCGCCGACTTCACCTCGCTGGTGGCGGAGAAGGAGTACTCCTTCAGCCCGTCAGGCAACCAGAACACCGTCACCGTCCCGGTGTCGGCCAAGGCCGCCGACGTGCGCCTGCGGTTCACCGCGAACAGTGGCGCCACGGCCGGGCAGGTCGCCGAGTTCCAGGTCATGGGCGCCCCGGCGGCCAACCCCGACCTGGAGATCACCAAGCTGTCGTACGCGCCGGAGAAGCCGACCGAGACCGACGAGCTCACCCTGACCGCGACCGTGCGCAACCGCGGCACCGAGGCCTCGACGGCCACCGACGCCACCTTCCGCCTCGGCGGCGACAAGGCGGGCACCGCCTCCGTGGGCGCGCTCGGTGCGGGCGAGTCGACGACGGTGAATGCCAAGACCGGCGCGCGCGACGCGGGGTCGTACCCCTTCAGCGCGGAGGTGGACACCAAGAACGAGGTGATCGAGCAGGACGAGGGCAACAACACCTCCACCAGCCCGAGCCCGCTGGTCGTCAAGCCGGTCGACTCCTCCGACCTGCTGGCCTCGCCGGTGAGCTGGACGCCGTCCGCGCCCTCCAAGGGCAAGGAGGTCACCTTCAGTGTCGCGATCAAGAACCAGGGCACCCAGGCGTCCGCGGCCGGAGCACACGGCATCAAGCTCGTCCTTCAGGATGACAAGGGCGCCACAGTGAAGACCCTGACCGGCGAGCACAACGGGGTGATCGGCGCGGGGGACACCACGGCACCGGTCAAGCTCGGCACCTGGACCGCGGGCGACGGCCGCTTCTCGATCAGAACGGCCATCGCCGACGACGCCAACGAACTGCCGGTCAAGCGCGTGAACAACACCAGCACCCACTCGCTGTTCGTCGGCCGCGGCGCCGACATGCCCTACGACACCTATGAGGCGGAGGACGGCGTCCTCGCGGGCGGCGCGAAGACCGTCGGCCCCAACCGCACCGTCGGCGACCTGGCGGGCGAGGCCTCGGGCCGCAAGGCCGTCACCCTGAACTCGACGGGCGAGTCCGTGGAGTTCACCGCCAAGCAGGACACCAACACCCTGGTCACCCGCTTCTCCATCCCGGACGCCGCGGGCGGCGGAGGCACCCAGGCGACCCTGAACGTCTACGTCGACGGCGTCTTCCGCAAGGCCATCGACCTCACCTCCAAGTACGCCTGGCTGTACGGGGACGAGGCCTCGCCCGGCAACTCGCCGGGAGCGGGTCCGGCCCGGCACATCTACGACGAGGCGCACGTCATGCTCGACGGGACGGTCAAGGCGGGCAGCAGGATCAAGCTGCAGAAGGACAGCGCCAACACCTCCCGCTACGCGATCGACTTCGTCGACCTGGAGCAGGTGGCGGCGAAGGCCAACCCCGACCCGGCCGCCTACACCGTGCCCGCCGGGTTCACCCACCAGGACGTGCAGAACGCCCTGGACAAGGTCCGCATGGACACCAGCGGCAAGCTGACGGGCGTCTATCTGCCGCCCGGCGACTACGAGACGAGCAGCAAGTTCCAGGTCTACGGGAAGGCCGTCCAGGTGGCCGGCGCCGGGCCCTGGTTCACCCGGTTCCACGCGCCGAAGTCCCAGGACAACACGGACGTCGGATTCCGCGCCGAGGCGAGTGCCAAGGGCTCGTCCTTCTCGGGCTTCGCCTACTTCGGCAACTACACGTCCCGCATCGACGGCCCCGGCAAGGTCTTCGACTTCCAGAACGTCTCCGACATCACCATCGACGACATCTGGAACGAACACATGGTGTGCCTCTACTGGGGCGCCAACACGGACCGTATGACCATCAAGAACTCGCGGATCCGCAACATGTTCGCCGACGGCATCAACATGACCAACGGCAGTACGGACAACCGGGTCGCCAACAACGAGGCACGGGCCACGGGGGACGACAGCTTCGCCCTCTTCTCGGCCATCGACGCGGGCGGCGCGGACATGAAGGACAACGTCTACGAGAACCTGACCTCGCTCCTGACCTGGCGCGCGGCGGGCTTCGCCGTCTACGGCGGCTACCACAACACCTTCCGCAACAGCCGGATCGCCGACACCCTCGTCTACTCCGGGATCACCATCAGCTCCCTGGACTTCGGCTACCCGATGAACGGCTTCGGGAAGGATCCGACCACCTTCGAGAACATCACGATCGAACGGGCGGGCGGCACCTTCTGGAAGGGCCAGGACTTCCCGGCCATCTGGGCGTTCTCCGCGTCGAAGGTCTTCCAGGGAATCCGGGTGAACAACGTCGACATCGTCGATCCGACGTTCCACGGGGTGATGTTCCAGACCAAGTACACGGGCAGCACCCCCGAGTTCCCGGTGAAGGACACCGTCTTCACGGACGTCTCCATCACCGGCGCGCCCATCGGCATCTACGTCAACGAGCTGCCGGAGGCGGGCCAGGGTCCCGCGGTCGGTGAAGCGACCTTCGTACGGCCCAAGTTGAGCAACAACGGGCAGGACATCAAGAACGACACGTCCACGTTCAAGCTCACCATGCAGCCCTGACCCGCACCTGACCCGCAAAGGAGGCGCACGCGTGCACGGCCGTCCGGATTCCGGGCGGCCGTTTACGTAACTGGCTTGCAGGCCTTGCGCTATTCTTGCGGCCATGACGCGACGACTTGCTCAAGTTGCGAAGAAGGTGGGGGTCAGCGAGGCGACGGTCAGCCGTGTCCTCAACGACAAGCCCGGCGTCTCCGCCGCGACCCGACAGTCCGTGCTGACCGCCCTGGACGTGCTCGGCTACGAACGGCCGACGCAGCTGCGCGGCGAGCGGGCCCGGCTCGTCGGCCTCGTCCTGCCGGAGCTGCAGAACCCGATCTTCCCCGCGTTCGCCGAAGTCATCGGGGGCGCCCTCGCCCAGCAGGGGCTCACGCCCGTGCTCTGCACCCAGACCAGGGGCGGGGTCTCCGAGGCCGACTACGTGGACCTGCTGCTCCAGCAGCACGTCTCCGGCGTGGTCTTCGCGGGCGGCCTCTTCGCGGAGGCCGACGCGCCGCACGACCACTACCGGCGCCTCGCGGAGCGGAACATCCCGGTCGTCCTGATCAACGCGTCGATCGACGGCCTCGACTTCCCCTGCGTGGCGTGCGACGACACCGTCGCCGTCGAGCAGGCCTGGCGCCACCTCGCCTCGCTCGGCCACGAGCGGATCGGCCTGGTGCTCGGCCCGGCCGACCACATGCCCTCGCGCCGCAAGCTGGCGGCCGCCCGGGACATGGCGCAGGCCGCGGGCACGGAGCTGCCCGAGGAGTTCGTCGAGCGGTCGATCTTCTCGCTGGAGGGCGGCCAGGCGGCCGCCGCGCGCCTCATGGAGCGCGGGGTCACCGGCATCGTGTGCGGCAGCGACCCGCTCGCCCTCGGGGCCATCAGGGCGGCCCGCAGGCGGGGGCTCTCCGTCCCCGCCGACGTCTCCGTCGTGGGCTTCGACGACTCGGCCTTCATGACCTGCACCGAGCCGCCCCTGTCGACGGTGCGACAGCCCATCGAGGCGATGGGCCGCGCGGCGGTCGACCTGCTGTGCGCCCAGATCCGGGGCACCCAGACGCACCCCGGCGAGCTCCTCTTCGAGCCGGAACTCGTCGTCCGCGGCTCGACCGCTCAGCCGCTCAGCACTCGATGATGTTGACCGCGAGACCGCCCCGGGCGGTCTCCTTGTACTTGACGCTCATGTCGGCGCCGGTCTCCTTCATGGTCTTGATGACCTTGTCGAGGGACACCTTGTGGGAGCCGTCGCCCCGCATCGCCATCTTCGCGGCGGTGACGGCCTTGACCGCCGCCATGCCGTTGCGCTCGATGCACGGGATCTGAACGAGTCCGCCGACCGGGTCACAGGTCAGGCCCAGGTTGTGCTCCATGCCGATCTCGGCGGCGTTCTCGACCTGCTCGGGGGAGCCGCCCAGGACCTCGGCGAGCGCGCCCGCCGCCATCGAGCAGGCGGAGCCCACCTCGCCCTGGCAGCCGACCTCGGCGCCGGAGATCGAGGCGTTCTCCTTGAAGAGCATGCCGATGGCGCCCGCCGCCAGCAGGAAGCGGACCACGCCCTCCTCGTCGGCGCCGGGCACGAAGTTCATGTAGTAGTGCAGGACCGCGGGGATGATGCCCGCCGCGCCGTTCGTCGGGGCGGTCACGACCCGGCCGCCCGCGGCGTTCTCCTCGTTCACCGCCATCGCGTAGAGCGTGATCCACTCCATGGCGCGGGCCTGCGGGTCGCCCTCGGCGCGCAGCTGCCGTGCCGAGTTCGCGGCGCGGCGGCGGACCTTCAGGCCGCCCGGCAGGATGCCCTCGCGGGACATGCCGCGGGAGACGCACGCCTGCATGACGCCCCAGATGTCGAGGAGCCCGGCGCGGATCTCGTCCTCGGTGCGCCACGCCTTCTCGTTCTCCAGCATCAGCGCGGAGATGGAGAGGCCGGTCTCCTCGGTGAGGCGGAGCAGCTCGTCGCCGGTGCGGAAGGGGTGCCTGAGGACGGTGTCGTCCGGCACGATCGGGTTGTCGCCCGCCACGGCGTCCTCGTCCACGACGAAGCCGCCGCCCACGGAGTAGTACGTCTTCTCCAGGACGAGGGCGCCCTCACGGTCGTACGCGAAGATCGTCATGCCGTTGGCGTGGTACGGCAGGGCCTTGCGGCGGTGCAGGATCAGGTCCTCGTCGAAATCGAAGTCGATCTCGTGCATGCCGAGCAGGTTGATGCGGCCGCCGCTCTTGATCTCCTCGACGCGGTCGTCGGCGCCCTCCACGTTCACCGTGCGGGGCGACTCGCCCTCAAGGCCCAGCAGCACGGCCTTCGGGGTGCCGTGGCCGTGGCCGGTCGCACCGAGCGAGCCGTAGAGCTCGGCCCGTATCGCCGAGGTGTGGGCCATCAGGCCCTCGTTCTTAAGGCGGCTCGCGAACATGCGGGCAGCGCGCATCGGACCGACCGTGTGGGAGCTGGACGGGCCGATGCCGATCGAGAACAGGTCGAAGACCGAGATGGCCACGGGAACTCCAATGGTGGTTGGTAGACGCCGTTGTCTGCCGGGGTGATGCAGAAGTACAAGGCGGTGCGGGGTCTGGGCGGGACGTGGTGCGGGGCACCCTGCTCACTCTCCAGTGTGCGGGGTGCCCCGATGTTTCGTACGTACGAACAAAAGCGTACAAACAGAGGGTACGGAACTACTTCAGGCCGGGGTACAGGGGGTGCTTGTCGGCCAGAGCGGTCACGCGGGTCTTGAGGGACGCCGCGTCGAAGCCCGGCTTGAGGGCCTCGGCGATGATGTCGGCGACCTCGCGGAAGTCGTCCTCCTGGAAGCCACGGGTGGCGAGCGCGGGCGTGCCGATGCGCAGGCCGGAGGTGACCATCGGGGGGCGCGGGTCGTTCGGGACCGCGTTCCGGTTGACCGTGATGCCGACCTCGTGGAGGCGGTCCTCGGCCTGCTGGCCGTCCAGCTCGGAGTTGCGCAGGTCCACCAGGACGAGGTGCACCTCCGTGCCGCCGGACAGGACGTCGACGCCGACGGCCTTCGCGTCGTCCTGCACCAGGCGCTCGGCCAGGATGCGGGCGCCGTCCAGGGTGCGCTGCTGGCGCTCCTTGAAGTCGTCCGTGGCGGCGACCTTGAAGGAGACGGCCTTGGCCGCGATCACGTGCTCCAGCGGGCCGCCCTGGAAGCCGGGGAAGACCGCCGAGTTCAGCTTCTTCGCGAATTCCTTGTCGCGGGCCAGGATGATGCCGCCGCGCGGGCCGCCGAGCGTCTTGTGCGTGGTCGAGGTGACCACGTCCGCGTACGGCACCGGGTTGGGGTGCAGACCCGCGGCGACCAGACCGGCGAAGTGCGCCATGTCGACCCACAGCTTCGCGCCGACCTCGTCGGCGATCCGGCGGAACTCGGCGAAGTCCAGGTGGCGCGGGTAGGCGGACCAGCCCGCGATGATCACCTTGGGGTTGTTCTCCTTGGCCAGGCGCTCGACCTCGGCCATGTCCACCAGACCGGCCTCGTCCACGTGGTAGGCGACCACGTTGAACTGCTTGCCGGAGAAGTTCAGGCGCATGCCGTGGGTGAGGTGGCCGCCGTGCGCCAGGTCCAGGCCGAGGATCGTGTCGCCGGGCTTGGCGATCGCGAAGAGGGCGGCCTGGTTGGCGGAGGCGCCCGAGTGCGGCTGGACGTTGGCGTACTCGGCGCCGAACAGGTCCTTGACCCGGTCGATGGCGATCTGCTCGGTCACGTCCACGTGCTCGCAGCCGCCGTAGTAGCGGCGGCCGGGGTAGCCCTCGGCGTACTTGTTGGTGAGGACGGTGCCCTGGGCCTCCATGACCGCGACCGGAGCGAAGTTCTCCGAGGCGATCATTTCGAGGGTGGACTGCTGGCGGTGGAGCTCGGCGTCGACGGCGGCGGCGACGTCCGGGTCCAGCTCGTGGAGGGGGGTGTTGAGAAGCGACATCACACGATCCCTATCGGTATGGGTCAGCCGGCGGTGAAGGCGGTGTACTCATCGGCGGAGAGCAGGTCGTCCGGCTCACCCGAGATGCGCACCTTGAACAGCCAACCGCCCTCGAACGGAGCGGAGTTGACCAGCGAGGGGTCGTCGACGACGTCCTGGTTGGCCGCGACGATCTCGCCGGTCACCGGGGCGTAGAGGTCGCTGACCGACTTGGTCGACTCCAGCTCGCCGCAGGACTCGCCCGCGGTCACGGTGTCGCCGACCTCGGGGAGCTGGGCGAAGACGACGTCACCGAGCGCGTTGGCCGCGTGCTCGGTGATGCCGACGACCGCCACGCCGTCCTCGGTGGCCGACAGCCACTCGTGCTCCTTGCTGTAACGCAGCTGCTGGGGGTTGCTCATGACCTGAATTCTCCTGTACGCGGGTGTGTGCTGCGGAACGGGAAAGATGTGCGGGGGGTCACTTCTGGCGCTTGTAGAACGGCAGCGCCACGACCTCGTAGGGCTCGTGGGTGCCGCGGATGTCCACGCCCACGCCCTCCGTACCGGGAGCGGCGTGCTCCGCGTCGACGTACGCGATCGCGATCGGCTTGCCCAGCGTCGGGGACGGGGCGCCGGAGGTGACCTCGCCGATCACCTTGCCGTCCGCGACCACCGGGAAACCGGCGCGCGGGACGCGGCGGCCCTCGGCGATCAGGCCGACCAGTTTGCGCGGCGGCGCGGTCTCGGCGCGCTCCGCGGCGGCGGCGAGCGCGGCGCGCCCGAGGAAGGTGTCCGACTGGCTGGTCTTCTCGAACTTCACGACCCGGCCGAGGCCCGCGTCGAACGGCGTCAGCTCGGCGGTCAGCTCGTGCCCGTACAGCGGCATGCCCGCCTCAAGGCGCAGCGTGTCGCGGCAGGAGAGACCGGCCGGGACCATGCCGACGGGCGTGCCTGCCTCCATCAGCGCGCCCCACAGCTTCTCCGCGTCGGAGGGGGCGACGAAGAGCTCGAAACCGTCCTCGCCGGTGTAGCCCGTGCGGGCGATGAGGGCGGAGACGCCCGCGACGGTGCCGGGCAGGCCCGCGTAGTACTTCAGGCCGTCCAGGTCCGCGTCGGTGAGCGACTTCAGGATGCCGGGGGACTCGGGGCCCTGGACGGCGAGCAGCGCGTACGCCTCGCGGTCGTCGCGGACCTCGACGTCGAACTCCTCGGCGCGGTTGCTCAGCTCGTTCAGGACGTTCTGGGCGTTGGAGGCATTGGCGACGACCATGTACTCGGGGGCCTCGGGCTCGCCGAGCCGGTAGACGATCAGGTCGTCCAGGATGCCGCCGTCCTCGGCGACGATCATGGTGTAGCGGGCGCGGCCGACGCCGATGGAGCCGATGTTGCCGACCAGCGCGAAGTTCAGGAAGTCCACGGCCTCGGGGCCGCTGACGGTGATCTCGCCCATGTGCGACAGGTCGAAGAGCCCTGCCTTGGTGCGCACGGCGTTGTGCTCGTCGCGCTCGCTGGCGTACCGCAGCGGCATGTCCCAGCCCGCGAAGTCGGTCATGGTCGCGCCGAGCGCGCGATGCACGGCATCGAGGGCGGTCAGACGGGGGGCAGTGCTCATGAAGGGAACTCCCAGGGCATGACGGGCGAGGTCGATCCTCCCCATCTGTCATCGGAACCTGAGAGGTTCGCCGGGAGTGTCCCGTCGTGCGGGACGTCCGGCTTGCACCTTGGGTGGGACCGCCGGGCGGTCCGCTTTTCAGATGTGCCTCGCCCGCGCGGTACGGGGCCTGAGAGATTCAAGGGAGGGACTTGCTCCTTCGGCGCCCCGGGCACACAGCACAAGCTGGGTTCCGGAGACTCTCCCGCGCGGATTCAAACGGCCTGTATGGAGTTGGCGGGCACATCATTGCACGCGACTCTGTTCAGGGGGACCCGTGTCCGGCAGCGGGTTCCGTCACCCCGGAGTGCTCTTGTGCCGCATTACCTTCTCTTTACACTTGCGGGGGAAGCAGTACGTGACCGCTATGGGGAGGCCGATCACGGTGCGCAGCAGGACGAGTCTCTATGCCACTTCCACGGGGGTGGCACTGCCCAAGCAGGCTCCTGCCCCGGCCGCGGAGAGCTGCGGTCGGCTGCCCGCCGCCGTCGTCCGCGATCTGCGGCAGCGGGCCGGTCACAGCCCGCACCGCCTCACGTTCGGCGCGGGCGACCTGGTCGTCGTCTCCGGGCTGCCCGGCGGCGGGAAATCGACCCTGATGCGGCAGGCCGTCACGGGCCCGCGCATCGACTCCCAGGACACCCGCGACCGCTGGGCCGACCGGATGCCCCGCCTGCTGCCGTACGCGGCCTACCGCCCCCTGGTCCGCCTCGCGCACTACGCCACGCTGCGTCGCACGCTGCGCTCCGGTGAGAGCGTCGTCGTGCACGACTGCGGCACCCAGGCCTGGGTGCGCCGCTGGCTCGCCCGCGAGGCCGCACGGCGCGGCACGGCCCTGCACCTGCTGATGCTCGACGTCCCGGTGGACACGGCGCTGCGGGGCCAGCACGAGCGCGGCCGTGGCGTCTCGCGGTACGCGTTCGCACGCCACCGCAGGACGGTCGGCCGGCTGGTCGCCGCCACCGAGCGCGGCGACCTGCCGTTCGGCTGCCGCTCGGCCGTGCTGCTCGACCGGGCGGCGGCGCGGGTGCTGCGGGTGATCGCCTTCGACCGCTGAGCCGACCGGCGTTAGGGTTCGAGCCGCAGGCAGAGCGGTCGCGAGCAGGGGTTGGACAGATGGACTTTCCGGCGCAGGCACATGCCCATCCGTACGGCGGATGGCCGGGCAACGAACTGGAGGAGGTCCTTGCGGCCTCACTCGGCGCCCCCGCGTCCGCGGGCGGCCGCATCGTCGAGGTGCTCGGCCGCAGCCACCTCTGGGTACCGCTGCCGAACGGCGGCAGCCCCGAGAGCGGCACCCTGGACCTGCCGACTCTGGAGATCGAGGGCCAGGCGTACGTCCCCGTCTTCACCTCCGAGCAGCAGTTCCGCCAGGCCCTCGGCGACGCGGCCGACCGGATGGGCTGCACCGTGGCGCCCGCCGTCGAGTTCGCCCGCGGCCTCCCCCCGCAGCTGGGCATCGCGCTGAACCCGGACGGCACCGTCGGCGTCCCGCTGCCGCCGCCCGCCGTCGCCGAGCTCTGCCGGACGGGCCGCACCGAGCTGGACGGCCCGAGCACCGGTGGCCGGGTACGGCTGTTCGAGCCGGACTGGCAGGAGGACCCGGTGGACTTCCTGAGCGCCGCGGCACGGGAGTTCGAGGCCGCCGGAGTCGTGCTCACGGCGCGCCGCTGTCTGGCCCACGTGGAGACGGACGATCCGACGCTCTTCGTCGGCGTCGAGCTGTCCACCTGGGACGGCAACGCGCGCGACCTCCCCATGGAGGCGCTGGGCCGTGCCCTGGGGCAGGCCCCGGTCCCGTGGCCGGTGAACCTGGTGCTGCTCGACGTGGCGCAGGACCCCGTGGGCGACTGGCTGCGTGCGAAGGTGCGGCCTTTCTACCACCGGATCGCCGCTTAAGCTGGTTCCATTCCTCTGTCTTCCATAGGGTCGCCGAGTTCGTCACGAAGGGGCGGTTACGGGTGAGTGCGTCGGGCACGGCCGCGGCCGGGCACATCGAGCAGTTGCTGCGCCAGGTGACGCCGGGGCGTTACGACGCGTACGAGGCACTGCTGCGCGCGCTCGCCACCGACCAGGTGTGGATGCTGCTCTGGCACGGCCAGGCTGGATCCCCCGACGCCCAGTACGGCAACATGGAGGTCGAGGGCCTCGGCTACGCACCCTGTGTGACCTCCGCCCAGGAGCTGTCCGCCAGTGGCTGGAACCGGAGCTACGAAGTGGTGCGCGGCACCGCCATCGCCCGCACCCTTTACCCCGACCACTACGGCCTCTGGCTCAACCCGCACGCCCCGGGCGGCGGCGTCGGCATCCCCTGGCTGGATCTGCGCCGCATCGCCACGGGCCTCGACGCGCTCCCCGCGGGACCGCTCAGGCTCACCGAGCCGAGCATCGAGATCCCCCAGTTCTACGCCCTGCTGACGCAGAACGCGCACCGCACCCCCGTGGTCCGCTCGCTGCGCCGCGCCTGGGTGCAGCCCGCGCTCGGTGCGCCCTATCTGGCCATCGGCCTCGACGTCTACGACACGTCGCCGCCGTCGGTCGACGCGGTGCGCACGATGATGCGGCAGTCCATCCCCGCCGTTCCGGAGGGCCTGCCCGTCTCGACGGTCGCGATGTCGGACGATTACGACCCGGTCGCGATGTGGCTACGAGCCAATGCCAGGCCGTTCTACGACCGTGAGGCCCAGGCGGCCCCGGCGCCCGCGGGCGGCTACGGATACCCCGCGCAGTACTGAACAGCGCCGACGGACGTGATGTCCGTTCTGGTGCAGGTGGGGTCCTATGGGCTCCTGTGACGCCTTGCGACCCAACTGCCCCGTGTTCGACCCTCGTTCACTCGCGTCCGGATAACGGAACACCTCGATCAGCATCACGGTTGCGCATCCTTTCCCCGTCAAGTCTGGTAACAGATCGCGACGTGGATGAAGACTCCCGCTCCAGGGGCCTCCGCCCCTTCGTACGACGGACTGATCACGTCGCTACAGCGGCAAGTGCGGGCCGGTCACCACCGGTTGAGAGGGGTCCCTGCCACGATGACGGCACCATTGCATGACACACCTGCGGACGCGGACCCGACCCAGGACGTCGCCCCCGCAGTTGATGCAGGGGTGAAAAAGGTCGAGGGTCGGTCCCTCAAGCAGATCGCCTGGACCCGCCTGAAGCGGGACAAGGTCGCCCTGGCCGGCGGCATCACCGTGCTGCTCCTGGTGCTGGTCGCCATCTTCGCGCCCCTGCTCGTGGACCTCCTCGGCCACGACCCCAACGGCTTCCACCAGGACAAGGTCGACGAGCTGACCGGCCTGCCCAAGGGCGCGCTCGGCGGTGTGAGCAGCGACTTCCTCTTCGGGGTCGAGCCCAACAAGGGCCGCGACATCTTCAGCCGGATCGTCTTCGGCGCGCGCATCTCGCTCCTGGTGGCGTTCCTCGCGGCCATCGTGGCCGTGGCGCTCGGCACCCTCTTCGGGATCATCGCGGGCTACTTCGGCGGCTGGATCGACGCCGTGATCAGCCGCGTGATGGACGTGCTGCTCTCGTTCCCGCAGCTGCTCTTCATCATCTCGCTGGTCTCCGTGCTCCCCGACGACCTGCTGGGCCTCCAGGGCACCAGCGTGCGCGTGGCCATCCTCGTGCTGGTCATCGGCTTCTTCGGCTGGCCGTACGTCGGCCGCATCGTCCGCGGCCAGACGCTCTCGCTCCGTGAGCGCGAGTACGTGGAGGCGGCCCGCAGCCTCGGCGGCGGCAAGCGCCACATCCTGTTCCGCGAACTGCTGCCCAACCTGGTCGCCCCCATCACCGTCTACGCGACGCTGATGATCCCGACCAACATCCTCACGGAGGCGGCCCTGAGCTTCCTCGGCGCCGGTGTGAAGCCGCCGACGGCCTCGTGGGGCGGCATGCTGCGCGACGCGCTCAAGACGTACGAGCACGACCCGATGTTCATGGTTTTCCCGGGCGTCACGATCTTCATCACCGTCCTGGCCTTCAACCTCTTCGGCGACGGGCTGCGTGATGCGCTCGACCCGAAGGGGACGCGCTAGAAGGTCCCAACTGGCTTGCCCCTGCCGCATGTCAGGTGGCTTTAACCATGGTTCTCCGGCAGCACAAGGCCAGGGACCGCGATCTCGGAGGTTACGAGAAAATGCCCACAGGTTCCACGAAACGACGGCTCACCAGCGGTGCGGCCCTCGTCGTCGCGGCGCTGGTGACCACCACGGCGTGCGGCGGCGGTGACGGTGGCGACAGCGACTCGAAGGGTGCCGGCTACAACGCGGCGCTGAACAAGGTCGCCAACCCTTCCAAGAAGAAGGGAGGCACGCTGAAGATGGTCGGCAAGCAGGACCTGGACTCCGCCGACCCGCAGCGCGCCTACTACGGCATGACGTGGGACTTCATGCGCTTCTACACCCGGCAGCTGGTGACCTACGACACCAAGCCGGGCAAGGCGGGCACGAAGCTGGTCCCGGACCTCGCGACCTCCACGGCGAAGATCTCCGACGACGGCAAGACCTACACGTACAAGCTGCGTGACGGCCTTACGTGGGAGGACGGCTCGGCGCTGACCGCCAAGGACATCAAGTACGGCATCGAGCGCGCCTGGGCGACGGACACCATCACCGGTGGTCCCGGCTACATCCGCCAGACGCTCGACCCCAAGGGCAAGTACAAGGGCCCGTACAAGGACAAGGGCGGCCTCGACGCGATCGAGACCCCCGACGACCAGACGATCATCTTCAAGCTGCCCAAGCGCAACGGTGACTTCGAGCAGTTCCTGGCCATGCCCACCGGTTCGCCGGTGAAGGAGGCCAAGGACACGAAGGCCAAGTACACGCAGCGGCCGTTCTCCGCGGGGCCTTACAAGTTCCAGGAGTACAAGTCCAACAAGAAGCTCGTTCTGGTCCGCAACGACAAGTGGAAGAAGTCCTCGGACCCGATCCGCGCCGCGCTGCCCGACAAGATCGACGTGACGTTCTCCGCCAACCAGGAGGAGAACGACAAGAAGCTGATGGAGGGGGACTTCGACCTCGACATCAACGGCACGGGCATGACCCAGTCCGGCCGCGTCAGCGCCGTCACGGACCACCGTGACAACGTCGACAACATGCACACGTCCTTCGTGCGCTACGTCGCGCTCATCCACAACGCCAAGCCGTTCGACGACGAGCACTGCCGCAAGGCCGTGTTCTACGCGACCGACTTCGCGAGCATCCAGCAGACCCGTGGCGGCAAGGTGGCGGCCGGCGACATCGCCAGCAGCACCTTCCCCGTGGCGATCCCCGGCTACAGCAAGTACGACCCGTACGGCGTGCTGAAGCGCAAGGGCAAGCCGGACGTCGCCAAGGCCAAGGACGAGCTGAAGCAGTGCGGCAAGCCGACCGGCTTCACCACCAAGCTGACCGCCCGCACCAACCAGCCGGGTGAGGTCGACGCCGCCGAGTCGCTGCAGCAGGCGCTCGACAAGGTCGGCATCAAGGTCCAGGTCGACTCCCTCGACGGCGCCGACACCGCCAGCATCACCGGCTCGCCGTCCGTCGTGAAGAAGCGCGGCTACGGCATGACGATGAGCGGCTGGGGCCCGGACTTCCCGTCCGGCCAGGGTTACGCGCAGCCGCTGTTCGACAGCCGCTTCCTGAACCCGACCGGTAACTACAACGAGTCGCAGATCAAGGACAAGAAGGTCGACGCGCTCTTCGACAAGGCGATCGCGGAGACCGACCCGGCCGCGGCCGGCGAGATCTACAAGCAGCTCGACAAGAGGATCCTCGACCAGGCCGACTGGATGCCCTTCCTCTACGAGAAGAACATCACCTGGCGCGGGTCGCGGCTGACCAACGCGTACATGTCCGACGGCTACAACGGCCGTTACGACTACGCCTCGCTCGGCGTCGTCAAGTAACACCCGTAGCTGTCACACACTTCCCGTCAGGGAAGCAGTAGTTGTAGTTCCACCGCCGCCGAATCCCGCCAGTCCGAAGGGCAGGTGATGGCCCCGGGCGGTGGCCGGGACCCCTCACAAGGGGGCCCCGGCCACCGCCGGGCCGCGCACAGTGCTTGCTTATCTCATCCGGCGCCTGTTCGCCGTAATCATCATGGTGCTGGTCGTACTGCTCGCGACCTTCACCGTCTTCTTCATGCTGCCCAAGTGGGCGGGACAGGACATCGCCGTCCTCTTCGCCGGCAAGGCCACCGGAGCCGAGCAGATCGAAGGCATCCGGACCAAACTGGGACTCGACGACCCTCTGCTCGTCCAGTTCTGGGACTTCATCAAGGGCATCCCGATGGGGCGCGACTACGTCAACGGCACTGACGTCACGCACTGCCCGGCGCCCTGCTTCGGCTACTCCTTCCGTACCGAGGCGCCCGTCTGGGAGACCCTCAAGGACGCCCTGCCCGTCACCGCCGCGCTCGCCGCCGGTGCCTGTGTCCTGTGGCTCGCCGCGGGTGTCGCCACCGGTGTGATCTCAGCCCTCAAGCGGGGCACGATCTGGGACCGCTCCGCGATGACCATCGCCCTCGCCGGTGTCTCGCTCCCCGTCTTCTTCACCGGCATGATCGCGATGGGCCTCTTCGTCCACCAACTCGGCTGGGTGAAGATCGCGGACAGCCTCAGTACCGACGACTCGATCGACGTCTGGCTACAGACACTGATCCTGCCGTGGATCGTCCTCGCCTTCCTCAACGCGGCGATGTACGCCCGCCTCACCAGAGCGACCATGCTCGAAGTGCTCGGCGAGGACTACATCCGTACCGCCCGCGCCAAGGGCCTCGGCGAGGCCACCGTCATCCGCAAACACGCGCTGCGCTCCGCGATGACCCCGATCCTCACCGTCTTCGGACTCGACCTCGGCGTGCTGATGGGCGGCGCCGTGCTCACCGAGTCCACGTTCAACCTGCCGGGGCTCGGCCTCGAAGCGGTCAGGGCCATCAGCAGCAAGGACCTGCCCGTCATTCTTGGTGTCACGCTGTTCGCGGCGCTCGCGATCGCCATCGCCAACCTCGTCGTCGACCTTCTGTACGCCGTCATCGACCCGCGAGTGAGGCTGGGATGACCGAACTGTCCAAGAGCGGAGCCGCGGTGGGTGAACCCGTCGCCGGTTCGCCCGCTCCCTCCGCCTTCCTCGAGGTGCGCGACCTCAAGGTGCACTTCCCGACCGACGACGGCCTGGTCAAGTCCGTCGACGGGCTCAGCTTCCAGCTGGAGAAGGGCAAGACCCTCGGCATCGTGGGCGAGTCAGGATCCGGCAAGTCGGTCACCTCGCTCGGCATCCTCGGCCTGCACACCGCGGGCCAGTACGGCGCCCGCAAGGCCCAGATCTCCGGCGAGATCTGGCTGGACGGCACGGAGCTGCTGAGCGCCCCGGCCGACGAGGTGCGCAAGCTGCGCGGCCGCGAGATGGCGATGATCTTCCAGGACCCGCTCTCCGCGCTGCACCCGTACTACTCCATCGGCAAGCAGATCACCGAGGCGTACCGGGTCCACAACGACGTCGACAAGAAGACCGCGCGCAAGCGTGCGATCGACATGCTCGACCGGGTCGGGATCCCGCAGCCCGACAAGCGCGTCGACTCCTACCCGCACGAGTTCTCGGGCGGCATGCGCCAGCGCGCGATGATCGCGATGGCGCTCGTCAACAACCCCGAGCTGCTCATCGCGGACGAGCCGACGACCGCCCTTGACGTGACCGTCCAGGCGCAGATCCTCGACCTCATCCGGGACCTGCAGAAGGAGTTCGGCTCCGCGGTCATCATGATCACGCACGACCTGGGCGTGGTCGCCGAGATGGCGGACGAGCTCCTGGTCATGTACGGCGGCCGGTGCGTCGAGCGCGGCACGGCCGAGAAGGTCTTCTACGAACCCCAGCACCCCTACACCTGGGGCCTGCTGGGCTCGATGCCCCGCATCGACCGCGAGGAGACCGAGCGGCTGATCCCGGTCAAGGGCTCCCCGCCCAGCCTGATCAACCTGCCGAGCGGCTGCGCCTTCAACCCGCGCTGCCCCTACGCGGACATCCCCAAGGACCAGATCACCCGCAGCGAGCGCCCCGAACTGCGTCTGGTGGCCGACGGGCACTACTCCGCCTGCCACATGTCGCAGGAAGAGCGCACCCGGATCTGGACCGAAGAGATTGCGCCGAAGCTGTGAACGATGACGTGAAGGGCCAGGAGATGACGATCCCGGCGCAGACGCAGGGCTCGCCCGAGCCGCTGCTCAAGGTCGACGGCCTGGTGAAGCACTTCCCCATCAAGAAGGGGCTGCTCCAGCGCCAGGTGGCGGCGGTCCAGGCGGTGGACGGGCTCAGCTTCGACGTGCGCCCCGGGGAGACCCTCGGCGTCGTCGGCGAGTCCGGCTGCGGCAAGTCGACGATGGGCCGCCTGATCACGCGCCTGCTGGAGCCGACCGGCGGACGCGTCGAGTTCCAGGGCAAGGACATCACGCACCTGGGCACGGGCGGCATGCGTCCGTTCCGCCGCGATGTGCAGATGATCTTCCAGGACCCGTACTCGTCGCTGAACCCCCGGCACACCATCGGCACGATCGTCGGCGCGCCCTTCAAGCTCCAGGGCGTCAAGCCCGAGGGCGGCGTGAAGAAGACCGTGCAGGAGATGCTGGAGCGCGTCGGGCTCAACCCCGAGCACTACAACCGCTACCCGCACGAGTTCTCCGGCGGCCAGCGCCAGCGCATCGGCATCGCGCGGGCCCTCGCGCTCCGTCCGAAGCTGGTCGTGGCGGACGAGCCGGTGTCGGCCCTCGACGTCTCCATCCAGGCCCAGGTGGTCAACCTCCTGGACGACCTGCAGGACGAGCTCGGCCTCACGTACGTGATCATCGCGCACGACCTGTCGGTCATCCGGCACGTCTCGGACCGCATCGCGGTGATGTACCTCGGCAAGATCGTGGAGCTGGCGGACCGCAAGGACCTCTACTCCACGCCGATGCACCCGTACACCAAGGCGCTGCTCTCCGCGGTACCGGTGCCCGACCCCAAGCGGCGCGGCGTCAAGAGCGAGCGCATCCTGCTCCGCGGTGACGTCCCCTCGCCGATCGACCCGCCCACCGGCTGCCGCTTCCACACGCGGTGCTGGAAGGCGACGGAGATCTGCAAGACGAAGGAGCCGCCGCTGCTCTCGCTGGCCTCCGGGCACCAGGTGGCGTGCCACCACCCGGAGAACGCCGAGGACCAGGCGCCCGAGGACACCAAGCTGCTCTCGGTGGCCAAGGAGGCGATCGAGGTGGTGTCGGTGGTGTCCAAGGCGGAGGAGACCGCCGCGGAGACGACCGCGGAAGCGGAAGCCGATGCGGAACCGGAGACCGCCGTGAAGCCGGAAGCCGTTGCTTCAAAGGGTGAGGTTTCGAAGGACAAGGGTCAGAAGTCGACTGAGGGATAAGGCAAGTTGACCCGGACAAAGTACGCGTCCTGGGTCATGTACATGCCCTAGCGGGAGAGTGCAGAGTCTGCGTGTCCGTCTCCTCGGACACCCCATCGGAACGCGTTCGAAGGGAAGACTCATGGCACTCTCCCGTTCGGCACGTCTGGGAGCGCTCGCGACCGCGGCGCTCTCCTTCTGCCTGATCGCCGCGGCCCCCGCGCCCCACCCCGGCTCCGACGGCGTCGGCGACCCGTACTTCCCCCAGCTCGGCAACGGCGGCTTCGACGTACGCCATTACGGTCTCGACGTCGCCTACAACCCCGACACCGACCGCCTCGACGGCCGCACCACCATCACCGCGCGCGCCACCCAGGACCTGTCGTCCTTCGACCTCGACCTGCAGAAACTGACGGTCACCCGGATCGAAGTGAACGGCAGACGCGCCCAGTTCACGCGCAACGGCGACGAGATCCGCATCACGCCCCGCGACGCCCTGCGCAAGAACAAGAACTTCACGGTGACGGTCACCTACGGCGGTGTGCCCGAACCGCTCACCGGCCCCATCGTCTTCGGCTCCGACTACGGCTGGATGAAGACCGCCGACGGCGTCTTCGTGGCCTGCGAGCCGAACGCCGCGTCCACCTGGTTCCCGTCCAGCGACCACCCCTCGGACAAGGCCGCCTTCGACATCCGCATCAAGGCGCCCAAGGGCCTGACCGGGGTCTCCAACGGCCGCCTCGTCGGCACGTACGACAAGGGCGGCCAGACCGTCGCCCACTGGCGCGAGTCCACGCCCATGGCGACCTACCTCGCGACCGCCACCATCGGCAAGTTCGACGTGAAGAAGGGCACGACCCCGGGCGGGACCCCGATCTACGTCGCCATCGACCCCGTCCTGGAGAACAGCAACAACGTCGACGTGTACGGCGTCACGGCCGAGGTCACCGACTACTGGTCGAAGGTCTTCGGCCCCTACCCCTTCGAGGAGACCGGCGCGATCGTCGACGACATGCCGCAGGCGGGCTTCTCCCTGGAGACCCAGACCAAGCCGGTGTACTCCGCGATCCGCAGCGAGTCGACCATCGCCCACGAGCTCGCCCACCAGTGGTTCGGCGACTCGGTGTCGGTCGAGAAGTGGAACCACATCTGGCTCAACGAGGGCTTCGCGACCTACTCCCAGTGGCTGTGGAGCGAGCACAAGGGCACCCAGACCGCCCATGACGCCTTCCTCGCGGGCTACAACGCGCGCCCCGCCGACTCGGCCTTCTGGCAGATCGTCGTCGGCGACCCGCAGCGCGACACCATGTTCGCCTCCGCCGTCTACCAGCGCGGCGCGATGACGCTCCAGGTGCTCAGGGAGCGCATCGGCGACGAGGACTTCTTCAAGCTCCTCAAGGCCTGGACGAAGCAGCACAGGAACGGGAACGTGACCACCGCCGACTTCGTGCGGCTTGCCGAGAAGATCTCCGGCGAGCAGCTCGACGAGCTCTTCGACACCTGGCTCTTCACGAAGGGGAAGCCGGCGCTTCCTTCGCGGTGATCCGCCAGGCGCCGACCTCGCGGTATCCGGAGTCGTACACCGCCTCGCCCGCACCGGGCTCCAGCGCGTAGTGCCGCAGGTTGCCGCCCCAGTACCGCAGGATCCGGCCCAGCTCGTCGGCGGCCTGCCCCTCGAACGCCGTCTCACCCATGTCGATCTCCAACAGGAATCTCATGGCTTCAAGCGTGTCATTGAACTCCTTTGTGAAGCTTTTGGAGCCATGAGGCCCTGCTGGACGGGCACTCGACCTTTCTAACCTCAAATCGCGGTGAAGGCCGGAGAGAGGCCGCCGCGGCCACGGGTAAGAATGGCGCGTGCTCCTGGATCTGTTCACGCCCTCCGTCCAGCACTCGCTCGACATCGTGGGGATCTTCGTCTTCGCGATCTCCGGCGCGCTGCTCGCCGTGCGCAAGAACTTCGACGTCTTCGGCATCGCCGTCCTCGCCGAGGTCACCGCGCTGGGCGGAGGGGTCTTCCGTGACCTGGTCATCGGGGCGGTCCCACCGGCCGCCTTCACCGACCTCGGCTACTTCATCACCCCGCTCTTCGCGGCCCTCCTGGTCTTCTTCCTGCACCCGGAGGTGGAGCGCACCCAGCTCGCGGTGAACGTCTTCGACGCGGCGGGCCTCGGCCTGTTCTGTGTGACGGGCACGACCAAGGCGTACGACTACGGGCTCGGCCTCACCGCGTCGGCCACCCTGGGCCTGATGACCGCGGTGGGCGGCGGTGTCCTCCGCGACATCGTCGCCAACGAGGTGCCCTCGCTGGTCCGCTGGGACCGCGACCTGTACGCGGTCCCCGCCATCGTGGGCGCCACGATGGTCGCCCTGTGCATCCACTACGAGCAGCTGACGGCAGTGACCAGCAGCATCGCGGTCGTGACGGCGTTCACCCTGCGGCTGCTCGCGATGCGCTACCACTGGCGGGCGCCACGGGCCTGGAACCGCCGGTCCACGGCGGTGGAGGCGGAGGTGGAGGAGACGCCCTAGGACTCTGGGGCTGGGGTCTGGGGTCCGGGGTTCTGGAATCCTGGAGCCGGAAGAAAAAGCTACCGCTCAGTAGTTTCCTGTTGTACGTTGCTGGCATGGCAACGGCAGCATCGGCGGCATCGGCAGCCCCATCTCCGACGGCGGCGCCCGCGAGCATCGGCGACAGCGAGTTCGACCGCGACACCGCGGTGACCCGGCGCGAACCCGGCGTCTACGACACCGAACTGTCCGCAGGCTGGACGATCATCAGCGCCGTCAACGGCGGCTATCTCCTCGCCGTCATCGGCCGCGCCCTCGCCGACGCCCTCCCGCACGCCGACCCCTTCACCGTCTCGGCGCACTACCTCACCGCGTCGAGCCCCGGCCCCGCCGTCATCCGCACGGACGTGGTCCGCGGCGGCCGTTCGCTCTCCACCGGACAGGCCTCGCTCTTCCAGTACGACGATGAGGGGCGCGAGGTCGAGCGGATCCGCGTGCTCGCCTCGTACGGCGACCTCGACGCGCTCCCCGACGACGTGCGCACCACGGCCAAGCCGCCCGCCATCCCGCCGCTCGACCAGTGCTTCGGCGCGCAGGACGCCCCCGACCACCGGCCGGTGCCCGGCAGTTCGGCCATCGCGGACCGCCTCTTCCTCAAGCTCGACCCGGCCACCCTCGGCTGGGCGCTCGGGCAGCCGTCGGGCAAGGGCGAGATGCGAGCCTGGTTCGGCCTCGCGGACGGCCGCGACGCGGACCCGCTCTCGCTGCTGCTCGCCGTCGACGCGCTGCCGCCGACCGCCTTTGAGATGGGCCTGACCGGCTGGGTGCCGACCGTGGAGCTGACGGTCCACGTCCGCCACCGCCCGGCCCCCGGCCCGCTGCGCGTCTCGATCACCACCCGCAATCTCGCGGGCGGCTTCCTGGAGGAGGACGCCGAGGTCTGGGACAGCGAGGACCGCCTGGTGGCCCAGTCGCGCCAGCTGGCACGGGCCCGGCTGAGCTGACTAAGTCCGGAGGAAGCGGGTGAGTTCGCCCGTGAGCTCCGCGGGGGCATCCTCCTGTACGAGGTGCCCCGCGCCCTCGATCAGGCGCAGCTCGGCGCCGGGGACGAGGCCCGCCAGCTCCTTGCCCTTGGCCACGGGGATCCAGGGGTCCTCCGTGCCCCAGCAGATCAGGACGGGCAGCTCCAGTTCGCCGTACCGGCCCTGGATCTCGTCGGTGAACCGCTGGTCGTTCTGCGCGATCTGCCGGTAGAAGGCGGCCTGCCCCTCCGCCGTGCACCAGGGCTCCACGAGGCGGTCGAGGACGGCCGGGTGCAGTCCGCGCGGGCTCGTCGATGCGATGTACTCGCGGATCATGGCCCGGTGCAGCGCGGGCGGCAGCTGGGCGAAGACGTCGGCGTTCTCGCCGAGCAGCCGGTACGAGGGGGAGCCCCAGGGGGCGAGTGCCACCGGGTCGACGAGGGCGAGGCGTTCGTAGCGGGCGCCGTGCAGCAGGTGTGCGCGCAGGGAGACGCAGCCGCCGAAGTCGTGGGCCACGACGGCGGGGTGGTCCAGGCCCCAGTGGGCGAGGAGCTCGGTGAGGACCCGACCCTGGGCGGCGAGCGAGACGTCCTGCCCGGCCCGCATCTCCGAGGCGCCGTACCCGGGCAGGTCCCAGACGTACACGCGGTGTTCGCGGGACAGGGAGCGGGCGATGCCGCGCCAGACGTACGACGAGAACGGCGTGCCGTGGACGAGGACGACGGGCGGGGCGGCGGTCGGTCCCAGGGCGGCCCAGCGCACGGCCCCGGAGGAACTGGCGAAGGTCTGGTCGAGGACCCAGGAATCCCGTACGGCTGTCATGACCGTAAGGCTAGTAGCTCCTTACGGCCCGCGTCGAGTGGTGTCAGTGCTCGTCCTGCCAGTGCATGCGGCCCAGGCCCACCAGGCGCAGCTGTCTGCGGGCGACGTCCGCCACCCGTGCCTCCTCCGCCGTCCCGGGGCCCGCGTCCAGGAAGGACGACGCGGTCATCACCATGTGGTCGACGTACATGCCCGCCAGCATCAGGAGGTCGTCCTCGGTCCACCGCGACGTCGGCGCCTCTCGGGCGAACTGCTCCGCCACCTCCCGGGCGAACAGGTCCAGTTGGGCGCCGATCGCGTCCCGCACCGCCCGGACGCCCCCGTGCCGCTCGCGGGCGATGAAGCGAACATGGGCGGGGTGGGCGTGGACGTATCCGGCTATCAACTCGACGGTGCCCGCGATGCGTTGCTCGCTGTCGCCGGTCTCCGACGCCAGCATCGCGGCGAGCGTCGTGTGCAGGCTGCCGAGCGTCTCCTCGACCAGGGTCACGCCCAGGTCGGCGGTGTCGCGGAAGTGCCGGTAGAAGGCGGTGGGGGCGACGCCTACGGCACGGGTGACCTCGCGCAGGCCCAGGCTGCTGAGGCTCTGCTCCTCGAGCAGCTGGAGGGCCGCGTCGAGGAGCGCCTGCCGGGTCTTCTGCTTCTGGGCCTGCCGGATGCCGAGGGTGTGACTCATGCCATGCAGTTAACAACTGTTCTCCGACTTTTGAAAGCCGGAGAGGGAGTAGACTCCAGAGTCAGTGAACAACTGTTACCACAAGCGTTCACCGAATCGAGAGGGATCACATGCTCTTCCTTGTCGCCGCCCTACTGCTGCTGGGTGTCGCCATGGGTTCCGTGGCACACGCCCCGCTTCCGGTCAGCCTCGTCGCCGCCGCCGTGATCGGCGTGTGGCTCGCGGTCTTCGCGGTGCGCGAGCGCCGCGCCCGGCACCGCTGAGCCACCGCCCCGCGCCGTCGGCCACACCTCCACCTGCCAGGAGTCGCACCATGGAAAGCACCGCAACCCGCACCCGTCCCCACACCGCTCCCCAGGCCACGACCCCCGTCCGCGTCGAGGAGACCCGGCCCACCGGACGCCGGGACACCGACGGCATGGCCGTCGCCTCCTTCGTCCTCGGCCTGCTCGGACTGCTCGTCCTGAACCTCTTCCTCGGGCCCGTCGCGATCGTCCTCGCGGGCATCGCGCTGTGGCGCGGCACCGCCCGCAAGGGCCGCGCACTGCTTGGACTCGGGCTCGGCGTGGCCGACCTCGTCGTCCTCGCCGCACTCGTCTCGGCGGACAACACCCTGTCGTGGGGTCTCGCAGGCTGATACCACCGGGGCGAAGGGGCCCGCACGGCTCGTAGAATCGTGCGCACCATGGCCTACCTCGACCACGCAGCGACCACTCCGATGCTCCCGGAGGCGATCGCGGCGATGACCGCGCAGATCGCCGTCACCGGCAACGCCTCCTCGCTGCACGCGGCGGGGCGCCGGGCCCGACGCACCGTCGAGGAGGCCCGCGAGACACTCGCCGAGTCGCTCGGCGCCCGACCCAGCGAAACCGTCTTCACCTCCGGCGGCACCGAGGCGGACAACCTCGCCGTCAAGGGGCTCTACTGGGCGCGGCGCGATGCGGAACCGGCCCGCACCCGGCTGCTCGCAAGCCCCGTCGAGCACCACGCCGTCCTCGACGCCGTGCACTGGCTCGGCGAGCACGAGGGCGCCACCGTCGAATACCTGCCGGTGGACACGCACGGCCGCGTGCACCCCGAAGCCCTCCGTGAAGCCATCGCGCGCAACCCCGACGACGTCGCCCTGGCCACCGTCATGTGGGCCAACAACGAGATCGGCACCATCCAGCCGATCAGGGAACTGGCCGACGTCGCCCAGGAGTTCGACGTCCCGCTGCACGCCGACGCAGTCCAGGCCTACGGCCAGATCCCCGTCGACTTCGCCGCGTCCGGGCTCGCCGCCATGACCGTTTCCAGTCACAAGATCGGCGGGCCCTACGGCATCGGCGCGCTGCTGCTCGGCCGTGAGTACACCCCCGTGCCCGTGCTGCACGGCGGCGGCCAGGAGCGGCACGTGCGCTCGGGGACGCTGGACGTGCCCGCCATCGCGGCGTTCGCCGTCGCGGGGGAGCACGCCGCGGCGCACCGCGAGCAGTTCGCCGCCGAGATCGGCGCACTCCGCGACGACCTGGTCACCGCCGTCCGCGCGGCGGTCCCCGAGGCGATCCTCGGCGGCGATCCGTACCCGGAGGGCCGACTGCCCGCCAACGCGCACTTCACGTTCCCCGGCTGCGAGGGGGACTCCCTGCTGCTGCTCCTCGACGCGCAGGGCATCGAGTGCTCCACCGGCTCCGCGTGCACGGCGGGCATCGCGCAGCCCAGCCACGTCCTGCTCGCCACCGGCACCGATCCCGACCTGGCCCGCGGCACCCTGCGCTTCTCGCTCGGCCATACGTCGACGAAGGCGGACGTCGACGCGGTGGCGGCGGCGATCGGCCCGGCGGTGGACCGGGCGCGGACGGCGGGGCTGAGCTAGCCGGGGTCGGCCGGGACAGGCCGGGGGCGGGGCTAGCCCTTCGTCTCGGCCTTCTCGGGCTTCCCGGACTCCTTCGGCTTCCGGGACTCCTTCGGCTTCCGGGGCGGCTCGGGCTTGTCGCGCTCGGTCCGGACCAGGCGCATGTACCGGTCCCAGTCCCAGTAGGGCCCCGGGTCCGTGTGGTCGGTGCCCGGCACCTCCACGTGGCCCACGATGTGCTCGCGGTCCACCGGGATGTCGTACCGCCTGCAGATACCGGCGGTGAGCCGCGCCGACGCCGCGTACATCGCGTCGGTGAACGACGACTTCTTGTCGACGAAGCCCTCGTGCTCGATGCCGATGCTGCGTTCGTTGTAGCTCTTGTTGCCCGCGTGGAACGCCACGTCCAGCTCGCGGATCATCTGCGCTATGTGGCCGTCCTTGCGCACCACGTAGTGCGCGGCGGCGCCGTGGGACGGGTCCTTGAAGACGCGCAGCGCCGTCTGGTACCCGCCCTGAACCACGTGTATGACGACGCGGTCGATCTTGTAGTCGTCGGGGCGGTCCGCCTTGCGCCAGTTGTAGTCCGACGCGGCGATCCACTGCACGCCCGGGGCGTCGACCTCGCCCTCCGTGCGCTTCTTGACCACGCCGGGCATCCGCCACCACAACCGGCCGAGCTCGTCCCTGGCGAGCACGACGGTGCCGAAGGCCGCCGCCGCGCCACCGATCAGCAGGGTGCGCCGGTCGATGCCCCGGCGCCCCTGCGGCTTCTGCTCAGCTTCCCCCATGTGATCGTCAACGCTTACTCACGGGCGTGCGGTTCCCGTCGCCCCGTACTCTGTTAGAGCTATGACTTTGACCGAGACCCCGCAGCGCCCCCAGCGTCCCCTCCGTGTCCTCGCCGCCATGTCCGGCGGCGTGGACTCCGCCGTCGCCGCCGCCCGCGCGGCCGAAGCCGGGCACGACGTGACGGGAGTGCATCTCGCGCTCTCGGCCAACCCCCAGTCGTTCCGCACGGGAGCGCGGGGCTGTTGCACCATCGAGGACTCGCGCGACGCCCGCCGCGCCGCGGACGTCATCGGCATCCCGTTCTACGTGTGGGACCTCGCCGAGCGGTTCCGTGAGGACGTGGTCGAGGACTTCATCGCCGAGTACGAGGCGGGCCGCACCCCCAACCCGTGCCTGCGCTGCAACGAGAAGATCAAGTTCGCCGCGCTCCTGGACAAGGCCCTCGCCCTCGGCTTCGACGCGGTCGTCACCGGCCACTACGCGCAGGTGATCGTCGACGAGCACGGCACCCGCGAGCTGCACCGCGCCTCCGACATGGCGAAGGACCAGAGCTATGTGCTCGGGGTGCTCGACGACAGGCAGCTCGCCCACGCGATGTTCCCCCTGGGCGACACGGTCACTACCAAGGAGGAGATCCGCGCCGAGGCCGAGCGCCGCGGCCTCGCCGTCGCCAAGAAGCCCGACAGCCACGACATCTGCTTCATCGCCGACGGCGACACCCAGGGCTTCCTCGCCTCCCGCCTGGGCAAGGCGGAGGGCGACATCGTGGACGAGTCGGGGGCGGTCCTCGGCAGCCACGAAGGGGCGTTCGGCTACACGATCGGCCAGCGCAAGGGCCTGCGGATCGGCACCCCCGCCCCCGACGGCAAGCCGCGGTACGTCCTGGACATCTCCCCGGTGAACAACACCGTCACGGTCGGCCCCGCCGCCGCCCTGGACGTGACCGGACTGACCGCCATCAAGCCCCGCTGGTGCGGAGCCGCCCCCTCCGCGCCCGGCACGTACACGGCGCAGCTGCGGGCCCACGGCGGCGAGACGGAGGTGACCGCCGAGCTCGTCGACGGCACCCTGAACGTCTCGTTCACCGAGCCCGTGCGCGGCGTCGCCCCCGGCCAGGCGATCGTGCTGTACGACGGCACGCGGGTGGTCGGCTCGGCGACGATCGCGACGACGGACCGGGCCGCCGCGGCGGTCTAGCCCGCGGTCCGGCCCCGAGGGCGCTACGCGACCTGGAGCACGATCTTGCCCTGGGTGCGGCCCTGTTCCCCGTACGCGTGCGCCTTGGCCGCCTCCTCCAGGGGCAGCACCGTGTCCACCTCCACGCGGAGCCTGCCCTCGTCGACCAGGCGCGCGATCTCAAGCAGGGCAAGGCGATCGGGCTCGACGATGGTCCACCCGGCGTGCACGCCGAGCTCCGCGGCCCGCTCCGGGTCCGGCAGGCCGCCCGGGTCGGGCAGCGTGACCAGGTGGCCGCCGCGACGCAGCACGGGCAGCGAGCGGTCGCCGTACGCGCCGCCGACGCCGTCCAGGACCACGTCCACGTCCCGTACGGTCTCGGAGAAGTCCGTCACCGTGTAGTCGATCAGCTCGTCCGCGCCGAGCGAGCGCAGGAAGTCGTGCTTCTCCTCGCGCGCGGTGCCGATGACGTACGCGCCGTGCGCCTTGGCGATCTGCACGGCGAGGTGGCCGACGCCGCCCGCGGCCGCGTGGATCAGCACGCGCTGCCCGGCACGGAGCCCGCCCGTCTCGATCATCCCCTGCCAGGCGGTCAGCGCGGCGAGCGGCAGCGCGGCGGCCTCGACGTGACCGATGCCCGCGGGCTTGGGCGCGAAGCGCCGGGCGGGCGCCGTGACGAACTCGGCGTAGCCGCCCGCCTGCTCGGGGAAGCGGGGCATGCCGAACACGGCGTCTCCGGGCTGGTACAGGGTCACACCGGGGCCGACCTCCTCGACGACGCCCGACACGTCGTACCCGAGGATCGGGGTCTCTCCCCAGCTGCCGAAGGCGCCCTCCGCGCGGGTCTTCCAGTCGACGGGATTGACGCCCGCCGCGTGCACCCGGACCAGGATCTCGGTCAGTCCGGGCTCGGGGCGGTCCACCTCGACCGGGACGAGGTTCTCGGGGGCGCCCCAGGCGCGGGGGGTGATGGCACGCATCTTCATGGTCTTGCTCTTCCTTCTCCAAAAGGGCTGGTGGGACCAAGAGTGCGGCGGTGCGGGCAGGCACGGTGCTGGCAGTTTGGCCATCATGTGACAGGATTCGGCCATGGGATCGGAGATGGCTTCGGAGAGCAGACGGCACCGGGTGGTGGTCCTCGCCCTGGACGGCGTGTACGCCTTTGAGATGGGCATCCCTCCGCGGATCTTCGGAGCCGCCGAGGACGCCGAGGGGCGCCCGCTGTACGACGTCGTCGTCTGCACCGTGGACGGCGGGCCGGTGCGGACCGACGCCGGGTTCCAGGCGATGCCGGAGCACGGCCCGGAGGCGCTGGAAGATGCGGACACGGTGGTCATCCCGCCTACGGACCGGCTCTGCGGCGGCACCGCGGACGGTGTCCTGCCCGAACCGCTCGCGGCGGCCCTCGCCCGCGTCCGGCCCGGCACGCGGTGGGTGTCGTTCTGCACCGCGTCGTACGTCCTCGCCGCCGCCGGGCTGCTCGACGGGCGCCCCGCGACCACGCACTGGCAGGAGGCCGACCACTTCCGGCGCGCCTACCCCAGGGTCGCGCTCGACGAGAACGTGCTCTTCGTGGACGACGGCGACGTCCTGACCGCGGCGGGCGTCGGTGCGGGCGTGGACCTCTGTCTGCACCTGCTGCGCCGCGACCACGGCAGTGCGGTGGCCCACCACGCGGCCCGCATCTGCGTCGTGCCGCCCTGGCGCGACGGCGGCCAGGCCCAGTACATCGAGCGGCCCGTCCCCGAGCCCACGCTCGCTACGACGGCCGCCACGCGCGTGTGGGCGCTCGAACGGCTCCAGGAACCGCTGCCCCTCGGCGAACTGGCCGCCCACGCGCGCATGAGCCTGCGGACCTTCACCCGCCGCTTCCAGGAAGAGGTCGGCATGCCGCCGGGCCGCTGGCTGACCGCCCAGCGCATCGAACTCGCCCGGCAGCTCCTGGAGTCGAGCGACCTGCCCGTGGACGTGGTCGCCCACCGGTCCGGGTTCGGCACCGGCAACTCCCTGCGCCAGCACATGCGTGCCGTGCTGGGCGTCTCACCGGCGGCCTACCGGCGGACGTTCACGGCTGCTTCGTGACCTGACCTACGCTTCTGTGACTTCTGCTTCGTAGAAGCAGAAGTGGTCCTTGATTCCGGCCACGGCCGCCTTCGGCTCCGGGTACGCCCACACGGTGTCCGCCGCCCCCGGCAGCGACCAGTAGGAGGCCGTGCCCTTGAACGGGCAGTAGGTGTGGGTCTCCGACGGCGTCAGAAGATCGGTGCGCACGTCCTGCGGGGGGAGGTAGTACCGGACCGGGTACCCCGTCTCGCGCAGCAGCAGCGGGCTGCTGCTATCCGCCACGACCTGCCCGTCGTGCACCACGCGCACGTGGTCGGTGCCCTGCTCGACAGTGATGCGGTGTCCCTCGGCCATGACGTGCCCTCCTCGACGAGTGCTTTGAGAGTGCCTTCAGGGACGGAACGTACCGTGGGCGCATGAACATCTGCGTCTTTCTCTCCGCCGCCGACCTCGACGAGCGCTACACGCGCCCCGCCCGCGAATTCGCCGAACTGCTCGGCAAGGGCGGCCACACGCTGGTCTGGGGCGGTTCCGAGAGCGGACTGATGAAGGTCGTGGCGGACGGCGTCGACGAGGCGGGAGGCGGGCTCGTGGGCGTCTCTGTGGACTTCCTCGCGGCCAAGGCCAGGCAGGTCTCCGCGCCCAACGAGATGGTGATCGCCCGTGACCTCGCCGAGCGCAAGGCGCTGCTCCTGGCGAAGGCCGACGCGGTCGTGATCATGGTGGGCGGCACCGGGACCCTCGACGAGGCCACCGAGATCCTGGAGCTGAAGAAGCACGGCAAGACCACCAAGCCGGTGGTCCTGCTGAACTCCGCCGGGTTCTACGACGGCCTCAAGGAGCAGTTCCGCCGCATGGAGGACGAGGGTTTCCTGCCCGTCCCGCTCACCGACCTCGTCTTTTTCGCCGAGGAGCCCGTCGGCGCGCTGGCCTACCTGGAGGAATCCGTGGGCACCCAGTGATGCGAGCATGGCGGGTATGGCAACACATGTGATCACCGGGGCGGGCTCCGGCATCGGCGCGGCCGTCGCCCGCCGCCTCCACGCAAGGGGCGACGACCTCGTCCTGCACGCGCGCGACGCGGGCCGCGCCAAGGAGCTCGCCGCCCAGTTCCCCGGCGCGAGCACCCTCGTCGGAGACCTCTCCGACCCCGACAAGCTGTCCTGGGCCTTCGGCCACCAGTCGCTGCCCGCCCAGGTCGACTCCCTGCTGCACATCGCGGGCGTCGTCGACCTCGGCCCGGTCGGCGAGCTGACCCCCAAGACCTGGCGTCACCAGCTCAACGTCAACCTCATCGCGCCCGCCGAGCTGACCCGCCACTTCCTGCCCCAACTGCGGCTCGCCCAGGGGCACGTGCTCTTCGTCAACTCCGGCGCCGGCCTCAACGCCAGCGCCGAGTGGTCCGCGTACGCCGCGTCCAAGCACGGTCTGAAGGCGCTCGCCGACTCGCTGCGCCACGAGGAGCACGCCAACGGCGTCCGCGTCACCACGGTCTACCCGGGCCGCACGGCCAGCGCCATGCAGGTCAAGGTCCACCAGCAGGAGGGCAAGGAGTACGACCCGTCGCGCTTCATCGACCCCGAGTCGGTCGCCACGACCATCGTGATGGCCCTGGACCTGCCGCGCGACGCGGAGGTCAACGACCTGACGGTGCGGCCGGGACGATGAGCGACACGTTCACCTGGGGCCCTGCCACCGGCGTCGGGTCCATGCCCGGCGGGGACGCCCGCGAGGCCGCGAAGACCGTGACCGGCAGCTTCGAGGGGCCCGAGCAGGGCACGCCGTACCTCGCCGAGCTGCCCGCGCGCGGCCCGGGCGCCGACATGATCGGCCGCACCGCGGGGCTGCTCGTCGACCTGTACGCGCGCGTGGAGCCCAGCGGCTGGCGCGTCGGCGACCGCCCGGGGCGCGACACCCGGCGGGCGAAGGCCTGGCTCGGCGAAGACCTCGACGCCCTGGAAGAGTTCACCCAGGGGTACCAGGGCCCGCTGAAGGTCCAGGCCGTCGGCCCCTGGACGCTCGCCGCCGCCCTGGAGCTCAGGAACGGCGAAGCCGCGCTCTCCGACCCCGGCGCCTGCCGCGACCTGGCGGGATCCCTCGCCGAAGGCCTGCGCGAGCACCTCGCCGACGTGCGCCGCAGGGTGCCCGGCGCCCAGGTGGTCCTGCAGCTCGACGAGCCTTCGCTGATCGCCGTGCTGCGCGGGCAGATCAAGACCGCCAGCGAGTACCGCACCCACCGTGCCGTGGACCGGCAGGTCGTCGAGAGCACGCTGCGCGACGTCCTCGCCGTCAACGGCGACGGCGCTTCGGTCGTGCATTCGTGCGCGCCCGACGTGCCGTTCGCGCTGCTGCGCCGCGCCGGTGCCGACGCGATCTCCTTCGACTTCTCGCTGCTCACCGAGCGTGACGACGAGACGATCGGTGAGGCGGTCGAGGGGGGCACGAAGCTCTTCGTCGGTGTCGTGCCGGGCGTGGACGGCCGATTGTCAGACCCTGCCGGTAGCGTCATGGGTGTCAGGACGTTGTGGCGCAGGCTGGGGCTGAATCCGGGATCACTCGCGGAGTCGGTCGTGGTCACTCCGTCGTGCGGGCTCGCGGGCGCATCACCCGCGTATGCGCGCGCGGCGCTCGCCCACTGCGTCAGGGCCGCGAGATCGCTCGCAGACAACCCTGAGTAATTGGGTATGACGTAACGGGAGGACGAAACGGTGGCTGTCGAACAGCAAGGCTCTGTGCCCGCCGAGGCACGGGATCAGCATGCCCAGCTGGCCGAGCAGATCGAGGAGCACCGCTTCCGGTATTACGTGAAGGACCAACCGGTCGTCAGCGATGCCGAGTTCGACAAGCTCCTGCGTTCCCTCGAAGCCCTGGAGGAGGCGCACTCCGAGCTCCGGACGCCCGACTCGCCCACCCAGAAGGTCTCCGGTTCGTACGAGACGGAGTTCACCGCGGTAGAGCACCGCGAGCGCATGCTCTCCCTGGACAACGCGTTCGACGACGAGGAGCTGGCCGCCTGGGCCGAGCGCGTCGCCAAGGAGGCAGGCACCCCGGACTTCCACCTCCTGTGCGAGCTGAAGGTGGACGGCCTCGCGGTCAACCTGACGTACGAGGACGGGAAGCTGACCCGCGCCGCCACCAGGGGTGACGGCCGCACCGGCGAGGACATCACGCCGAACGTCCGGACGATCGCGGACATCCCCCAGCGCCTGGAGGGCGACCGGATCCCCGCCCTCGTGGAGATCCGCGGCGAGGTCTTCTTCCCCATGGAGAAGTTCGAGGAGCTCAACGCCCGCCTGGTGGAGGCGGGCGACAAGCCCTTCGCCAACCCGCGGAACGCGGCGGCGGGTTCGCTGCGCCAGAAGGACCCGCGCGTCACCGCGACCCGGCCGCTGCACATGGTGGTGCACGGCATCGGCGCCCGCGAGGGCCTCGACATCGACTGCCTCAGCCACGCCTATGAGCTGCTGCACGAGTGGGGCCTGCCCACCGCCAAGCACAACAAGGTGGTCGAGGGTCTCGAAGGCGTCCGGGAATTCATCGCGTACTTCGGAGAGAACCGCCACTCCGTGGAGCACGAGATCGACGGCGTCGTCGTCAAGC
The DNA here is from genome assembly GCF_056437465.1 of Streptomyces sp. NPDC042371. NCBI lineage: Bacteria > Bacillati > Actinomycetota > Actinomycetes > Kitasatosporales > Streptomycetaceae > Streptomyces > Streptomyces sp. NPDC042371. Next base: position 92,250 of record NZ_JBWKAP010000010.1, read on the forward strand.
TCGACGAGATCCCGCTGCAGGGCCGCCTCGGCTCCACCTCGCGCGCCCCGCGCTGGGCCATCGCCTGGAAGTACGCGCCCGAGGAGGTCAACACCAAGCTCATCAACATCCGCGTCGGCGTCGGCCGCACCGGCCGCGTCACGCCGTACGCGCAGGTGGAGCCCGTCACCGTGGCGGGTTCCGAGGTCGAGTTCGCGACCCTGCACAACCAGGACGTGGTGAAGAAGAAGGGCGTCTTCATCGGGGACACCGTCGTGATCCGCAAGGCGGGCGACGTCATCCCGGAGATCCTCGGCCCCGTCGTGGACCTGCGGGACGGCACCGAGCGGGAGTTCGTGATGCCCGCCGAGTGCCCCGAGTGCGGCACGGCGCTGCGGCCCATGAAGGAGGGCGACATCGACCTCCGCTGCCCCAACGCCCAGCTGTGCCCGGCCCAGTTGCGTGAACGTCTCTTCTACCTCGCGGGCCGCAAGTCCCTGGACATCGAGAACTTCGGATACGTCGCCGCGGCCGCGCTGACCAGGCCGCTGGAGCCCGCCGAGCCGCCGATCCTCGACGAGGGCGACATCTTCGGCCTGAAGGTCGAAGAGCTCCTCCCCATCAAGTCGTACGTGCTGGACCAGGACTCCGGCCTGCCCAAGCGCGACCCCAAGACCGGCGAGGAGAAGGTCGTCACCTTCTTCGCCAACCAGAAGGGCGAGGCGAAGAAGAACACCCTGGCCATGCTGGAGAACATCGCGGCGGCCAAGGAGCGCCCGCTCGCCCGCATCCTCACGGGTCTCTCGATCCGGCACGTCGGCCCGGTGGCGGCCGAGGCGCTGGCCCGCGAGTTCCGTTCCATCGACAGCATCGATCAGGCCACCGAGGAGGAACTGGCCGCTGTGGAGGGCGTCGGCTCGACCATCGCGGCCTCCCTCAAACAGTGGTTCGCCGAGGAGTGGCACCGGGAGATCCTCCGCAAGTGGCGGGAGGCCGGCGTGCGCATGGAGGAGGAGGCGAGCGGCGAGGACGAGGGACCGCGCCCGCTCGCGGGCCTCACGGTGGTCGTCACCGGCACGCTGGAGCACCACACCCGGGATGGCGCGAAAGAGGCGTTGCAGAGTCGCGGAGCCAAGGTGACCGGTTCCGTTTCCAAGAAGACGTCATTCGTCGTCGTCGGCGACAACCCCGGCTCGAAGTACGACAAGGCCATGCAGGTGAAGGTTCCGGTTCTCAACGAGGAAGGCTTCGCTGTCCTGCTCGAACAAGGACCGGACGCGGCGAGGGAAGTTGCGCTTCCGACCGAGGAGTAGCGGTTGAAGGCCACCCGTTCGGCGCATACCAGAGGCATACGGGTGGCCGGGTCGCATTCGGGCAACCGTAGCCGACCGCTGCCCGTGGAAGCCTTCTGCGGCCTACTGTTGAGGTGTGCGCCTGCCGTGCCCCGCTGCGAACGGGGTATCACCTGCTCATCAAGAGCTCGGAAGGGGGCATCCCCTGCTCGGCATGAGTGCGGGAGAACTGCATCTCCTTGCTCGTGCGGAGTGCGGGGACGGATCTTAGGGCGCGGCCGCATCAGGGCCGAGTCCGCATGGCGTGGGCACCGCCGGCTGTGAGAGGGACGGGAATGGAACCGACCGAGAGCGCCGCCCCGGACTCACGGCTGCGCGCGCGCCTGTGGCGCGCGCCGGGAGCCTGGCTGCGCGGCCGCCGAGCCGTGACGAACACCGACTCGGGCAGCATGCCCCAGCCCGCCCCGGGCTCCGGATCCTGCACGCTGAGCACCGCCGTGGAACCACGCGAACGGGCCTGGACCGCCGCTCCGCAGCACGGCACCGACGGCCCCGCCCTCACCGGCACGGGCGCCCCGGCCGCCCAGGACACCCGTGACCCCTGGCCGCTGCTGCCGCTCCTGGTCGTCGCCGGTGCCGCCGTGCTGCTCGGCGCCGGTTTCTTCCAGGCCTTCACCGGCCGCCACGCCCTGTTCCCGACCGGCGCCGCGGGCTGGTCCCTCGCCGTCCTCACCGGGCTCATCGTCGGCCACCTCGTCGCCCTCGGCCGCGACCGGTGGTGGGGCGGCACGGGCTCCGGCGGTGCGCTCACCGTCGCCGTCCTCCTTCTCTACGGCTGGGTGCCCGCGGGCATGGTCAGCCTCACCGTCGTCGTCCTCGTCGGCGTCGCGCGCAGGCACCGCTGGCGGCAGGGGCTGCTGCACGGCGCGGTCGACATCCTCGGCATCGGCGCGGGCGCACTCGCCCTGGCCGCCTTCGGCACGGCACCGAGCGCCGAATCCCCCTGGCTCCCCGAGACCTGGGACCTCTACACCGCGCCTCAAGTGGCCCTGGTGGCCGTCGCGTACCTCGTCGTCACCCGCGTCCTGCTCTGGTACGTCCACGCGCCGCGCACCGGAGCCCTGCCCACGGTCACCCGCACCGCCCTCGTCAGACAGGGCCTCCTCGGCATCGCGCTGCTCGGCATCGCCCCGCTGATCTGCGTCGTGGCGATCTCCCTGCCGATCCTGCTGCCCCTCTTCGCGATCCCGCTCGTCGCCCTCGACTCCACCCTCTGGATCGCCCGCGCCCGGGCCGAGGAGCAGCTGCGCGACCCGCTCACCGGGCTGCCCAACCGGCAGTGGCTCCTCGAACGGACCTGGACCGCCCTCGACGACGCCGAGCGGATCGGGGCGCGATCGGCCTTAATGCTGATCGACATGGACCGCTTCCGGTCGGTGAACGACACCCTCGGCCACCTCGCCGGAGACCGCCTGCTGCTCCAGATAGCGGACCGGCTGCGCCTCGCGCTGCCCCGCGGCGCGGAGGCCGCCCGCCTCGGCGGCGACGAGTTCGCCGTCCTGCTGCCGATTGCCGACTCCACGACGTCGGCCACCCGAGTGGCCCGCCAGCTCGTCGCCGCACTCGGCTCCCCGCTCGACCTCGACGGCCTGACCCTCGTCCTGGAGGCCAGCGCGGGCCTCGCCGTCTTCCCCGACCACGCACTCGACGCGGAGGGCCTGCTGCGCCGCGCGGACGTCGCGATGTACCAGGCCAAGCGGGACCGCACCGGCGTCGAGGTCTACGAATCCAAGCGCGACTCCAACACCCCCGACCGGCTCGGCCTCCTCGGCGACCTGCGCCGGGCGCTCGACGCGGGCGACGTCGAGCTGCACTACCAGCCCAAGGTCCGCTTCGACGGCCAGGTCGCGGGCCTGGAGGCGCTGGTGCGCTGGGTGCACCCCGAGCGCGGCAAGGTGCCGCCCGACGAGTTCATCGCCATCGCCGAGTCGTCCGGCCTCATGCCGCACCTGACGGAGTACGTCCTGGAGACCGCCCTCGGCCAGGTCGCGAAGTGGCAGGCCCAGGGCCTGAAGGTGCCCGTCGCCGTCAACGTCTCACCGCGTGACGTCCACACCCCGGGCTTCGCGGGAGCGGTCGCGGCGCGCCTCGCCCGCCACGGAGTCCCCGCCGGGGCCCTGCAGTTGGAGATAACCGAGCACGTCCTCCTGGAGGACCCGCAGCGCGCCGCGGACACGCTGGCCGGGCTCACAGGACACGGCGTCAAGATGTCGCTCGACGACTTCGGCACGGGGTACTCCTCGCTGGTCCACCTGCGCCGACTCCCGGTCAGCGAGCTGAAGATCGACCGCTCCTTCGTGGCCCGCCTCGCCATCGACAACGAAGACGCGGAGATCGTCCGCTGCACCGTGGACCTCGCCCACTCGCTCGGGCTGCTCGTCGTCGCGGAGGGCGTCGAGGACGACGAGACGTGGGAGCGGCTGCGGGATCTGGGGTGCGACGCGGTCCAGGGCTGGCTCGTCGCGGCGGCGATGCCTGCCGAGGAGACGACGGCGTGGCTGCGGGCGCGCGGCTCGCGCGGCTGGCAGCGTCCCGCCGACCTCGCCGCGGCGCGGGCGGCGGCAGCGGGCGATTCCGGCACCGCCGAGGCACCGGACCCCGCGGAGCACCCGTCGGGCCAAGCCGTGCAGTAGGCACGCGCGGGCCCGCCGTCGGTGGGGGAGCGCCACTAGCGCGCCGTGCGCACGCCCGCATCCCGGGAGCCGCCGTATGGATGACCGTACGGAGCGCGTATGGGTTGGCGGGCGTTGAGTTGCCCGGCTCTGGGCGTTCGGCGCGATCGCCGCGCTGCTGCTTGGCGGCGGCGGTCTCGTGCTGGCCGCGAAGAGGCGCCGCTGACCGTGGCTCGGATAAGGGTTTCGCGGGCACGGGACGGTGACCCATAGGATTGGGTCACCACCAACACACTCACCCCTGAGGATCGCCGCATGCCTGGCATTACGCGCGAGGAGGTCGCCCACCTCGCCCGCCTTGCACGTCTGGAGCTGAAGGCCGAGGAGCTCGACCACTTCGCCGGACAGCTCGACGACATCATCGGCGCGGTAGCCCGCGTCTCGGAGGTCGCCGACCAAGACGTACCGCCGACCTCGCACCCGCTGCCGCTGACGAACGTCATGCGCGCGGACGAGGTCCGTCCGTCGCTCACCCCCGAGCAGGCGCTCTCGGGTGCTCCGGCCCAGGAGCAGCAGCGTTTCAAGGTGCCGCAGATCCTGGGGGAGGACTAGCCATGACGGACATCATCAAGCTCACCGCGGCCGAGATCGCGTCGAAGATCGCCGCAGGCGAGCTCACCGCGGTCGAGGTCACCGAGGCCCACCTGGCCCGCATCGACGCCGTCGACGAGAAGGTGCACGCCTTCCTGCACGTCGACCGTGAGGGCGCTCTCGCGCAGGCCCGCGCCGTCGACGAGAAGCGTGCCCGGGGCGAGAAGCTCGGCCCGCTGGCCGGTGTCCCGGTCGCGCTCAAGGACATCTTCACCACCGAGGGCATCCCGACCACGGTCGGTTCCAAGATCCTCGAGGGCTGGATCCCGCCGTACGACGCGACCGTCACCAAGCGCCTGAAGGCCGCCGACGTCGTCATCCTCGGCAAGACCAACATGGACGAGTTCGCCATGGGGTCCTCCACCGAGAACAGCGCGTACGGCCCCACCGGCAACCCCTGGGACCTGACCCGCATCCCCGGCGGCTCCGGCGGCGGCTCGTCCGCCGCCCTCGCCTCGTACGAGAGCCCCCTGGCCCTCGGCACGGACACCGGCGGCTCGATCCGCCAGCCCGCGGCCGTCACCGGCACGGTCGGCGTCAAGCCGACCTACGGCGGTGTGTCCCGCTACGGCATGGTCGCGTTCAGCTCCAGCCTCGACCAGGGCGGCCCCTGTGCCCGCACCGTGCTCGACGCCGCGCTGCTGCACGAGGTCATCGCCGGTCACGACGAGCTCGACTCGACGTCCATCGACGCTCCGGTCCCGCCGGTCGTCGAGGCCGCGCGCAACGGCTCCGTCCAGGGCATGCGCGTGGGCGTCGTCAAGCAGTTCTCCGGCGAGGGCTACCAGGCCGGTGTCGTCCAGCGCTTCAACGAGTCGGTGGAGCTGCTCAAGCAGCTCGGCGCCGAGGTCGTCGAGCTGGACTGCCCCTCGTTCGACCTGGGCCTTTCGGCGTACTACCTGATCGCGCCGTCCGAGTGCTCCTCGAACCTCGCCCGCTTCGACGCCATGCGCTACGGCCTGCGCGTCGGCGACGACGGCACGCGGTCCGCGGAGGACGTCACCGCGCTGACCCGCGAGGCGGGCTTCGGTGACGAGGTCAAGCGCCGCGTCATCCTGGGCACGTACGCGCTGAGCTCCGGCTACTACGACGCGTACTACGGAAGCGCCCAGAAGGTCCGCACCCTCATCACCCGCGAGTTCGAGGCGGCGTTCGAGCAGGTCGACGTGATCGTGTCGCCCGCGACGCCGACCACCGCCTTCCCGATCGGCGAGCGCACCGACGACCCGATGGCGATGTACCTCGCGGACGTGTGCACCATCCCGTCGAACCTGGCGGGCAACGCCGCCATGTCGCTGCCCTGCGGCCTCGCGCCGGAGGACGGCCTGCCCGTCGGACTGCAGATCATCGCCCCCGCCATGAAGGACGACCGCCTGTACAAGGTGGGCGCTGCCGTCGAGGCCGCCTTCGTGGAAAAGTGGGGACACCCGCTGCTTGAGGAGGCACCGTCGCTGTGAGTGCACTGAACAAGGCCAAGGGCTTCAAGAAGTCCAAGACCGGCACGTATCTGTCGATCGGCACCACCGCGTTCGGTGCGATCAGCGTGCTGAAGCAGGCCAAGAAGGCCCGCTTTGACCACGACACGCTCCGTCTCGTGGATGCCGTCGTCTCCGCTGCCGCCATCGCCACCGGCGTCGCGCTGCTCGTCCGCGAGCTCAAGCGCCTCGGCGACGACGACGTCCTGCTGGGCTGAGAGGGAAAGTTTCACCGTGACTGTCACTTCTGATCTGGTGTCGTACGAGGAAGCCCTCGCGACGTACGACCCCGTCATGGGCCTCGAAGTCCATGTCGAGCTCGGCACCAGGACCAAGATGTTCTGCGGCTGCTCGACCACGCTCAAGCAGGACGCGAACAGCCAGACCTGCCCGACCTGTCTCGGCCTGCCCGGCGCGCTGCCGGTCGTCAACGAGATCGGCGTCGAGTCCGCGATCAAGATCGGCCTCGCGCTGAACTGCGAGATCGCCGAGTGGTGCCGCTTCGCCCGGAAGAACTACTTCTATCCGGACATGCCGAAGAACTTCCAGACCTCCCAGTACGACGAGCCGATCGCCTTCAACGGCTATCTGGACGTCCAGCTGGAGGACGGCGAGGTCTTCCGCGTCGAGGTCGAGCGCGCCCACATGGAGGAGGACACCGGCAAGTCCACGCACGTCGGTGGCGCGACCGGCCGTATCCACGGCGCCTCGCACTCCCTCCTGGACTACAACCGCGCGGGCATCCCGCTCATCGAGATCGTCACCAAGCCGATCGAGGGCGCGGGCGAGCGTGCCCCCGAGGTCGCGAAGGCGTACGTCGCCGAGCTGCGCGAGCTCATCAAGGCGCTCGACGTCTCCGAGGCCCGGATGGACAAGGGCCAGATGCGCTGCGACGTGAACCTGTCCCTGCGCCCGCACGGGCGCGAGGAGTTCGGCACGCGCTCGGAGACGAAGAACGTCAACTCGCTCCGTTCCGTGGAGCGTGCGGCGCGCTTCGAGATCCAGCGCCACGCGGCGGTGCTGAACTCCGGCGGCACGATCGTGCAGGAGACCCGGCACTTCCACGAGGAGGACGGCTCCACCACCTCCGGCCGCATCAAGGACAACGCCGAGGACTACCGGTACTTCCCGGAGCCCGACCTCGTCCCCGTCGCCCCGTCCCGTGAGTGGGTCGAGGAGCTGCGGGCCGGGCTGCCCGAGATGCCGCGCGTGCGCCGCAACCGCCTCCGCGAGGAGTGGGGCATCAGCGAGCACGACATGCAGTCGATCCTCAACGCCGGTGCGGTCGAGCCGATCGTCGCCACCATCGAGGCGGGCGCCGACGCGGCGTCGGCCCGCAAGTGGTGGATGGGCGAGCTGGCCCGCAACGCCAACGAGTCGGGCCAGGCACTCGAGGAGCTCCCGATCACTCCGGCGCACGTCGCCCGGGTGGCCGAGCTCGTCTCCTCGGGCGACCTGAACGACAAGCTGGCCCGCCAGGTCATCGAGGGTGTCCTGAAGGGCGAGGGCACGCCGGACGAGGTCGTCGAGAAGCGCGGCCTCAAGGTCGTCTCGGACGAGGGCGCGCTGACGGCCGCCGTCGACGAGGCCATCGCAGGCAACCCCGGTGTCGCGGACAAGATCCGCGGCGGCAAGGTCGCGGCCGCGGGCGCCCTGGTCGGCGCGGTGATGAAGGCCACCCGTGGCCAGGCCGACGCGGCCCGCGTCAAGGAGCTGATCCTGGAGAAGCTGGGCGTCAGCGAAGGCTGAGGTCCAAGGCTCGCCACGCCTGAGCGAAGGGCGGCGCACCCTGCGGGGGCGCCGCCCTTTCGCGCGCCCGGAGACGGTGACTATGGCTCGTCCTCCCGTGGCGCCCCGAACGGCTCGAAGAACATGTACTCCAGCGGGTCCTGGTCCTTGCGCAGCCAGAAGAACCCGTCCTCGGCGGGGCGTCCGCCGCGCAGCCACCTGAGCAGCGTCCCGGTGAAGTTCCCCGCCAGGGGCGGGCCTTGTTCCGAGTGCCGTGGATTGACGGCGACGCGCCAGCGGTCGGGGTCGTCGCCCTCGGCGCACCAGCCGATCTGGTCGCCGTCGATCGTCGAGGCGACGGGCAGGAATCCGCCGGGCTCGGGCCAGGCGGGCAGCGGGAAGTCCTCGGGGAAGCTCTTGCGCAGGCTGCGGTACCCGTCCAGCATCTCCTCGGCGCTCGCCGCGAGACCGAGCCGGTGGTCGAGGTCGAGCGGGGCGGGCATGTCGAGCCACCAGCTCCAGTTCCCCGCTCCGTACGCCTCCGCAAGCGCCACGAAGTCCGCGGGCAGCCGTGTGCCGAGCCGTTCGAAGAGCGCCTCCCAACTGCCCTTGCCCAGGTGGGGAGTGAGCGGCGGCGGTATCAGCGCGGTGATCGCCGCCAGGCCCTCGCCCTCGGTGAGCGCGGTGTGCTGGCGGGCGTCCACGTACGTACCCCGCGGCGGCGGTGACCACGGCGTGGCTCCGGCCAGTGGCGCCCAGGTGCGCACGGGCACGCCGCCGGGGGCGAGCGCCGACAGGACGTCGAGGAGCGGGGCCCCGTACGAAACCCAGGGCTCGGCGCCGCCGACCGCGACGGACGTGGTCAGGAGCATCACCGGCCACTCGTCGGGGTCCTTCGACGCCGAGGTGTCCCAGAAGAGGTGGTCGCCGCCCGCCGTCGTGCCGATGGCGAGCAGGCCGCCCTCGTCGGGCAGGAAGCGGCGCCGCTCCTGGGTGAACATGGTCGGCCGGATCGCGGAGTGGCGGTGGGTCTCGACCACCCAGGCGCCGTAGTCGTACCGCCCGTCGGGGCTGACGCACGGGGTGTGCAGTCGGACGGACGCGGCGCCTTCGCCCATCTCGACCGGGCCGTACGCCGAAACCAGCGCCTTGTACTCCTGGGGGAGGGGGACTTCGAGCCATGCCTCCACCGCGGCCCAGTCGACGGCGGGCACGGCGTCGGGCGGGGGTCCGACCAGCTCCGTGAAGGTGGCGATGCGCTCGGTGAGTTCCATGTTCCCGAGGATGACACCAGCCACCGACAACGCCGCGGCCATGGACTGCCGTGGTGAACTTTTGGACGTTCACCGCGACTTCGTCCCGCAGCCTTCACAAGGAAACCGGGCGTCACTAGCGTCCCCGCCGTACAGGTCAATGGATCAGCAGAGAACCATTGGATGTCGGCCAGGACTACTGGGAGGTCCCACGTGACTCCGGAGATTTCACGCAGACGCCTGATGGCGATCGGCGGCGGCGCGCTCGGCGTCGCCGCCGCAGGCTCGTTCCTGCCGCCCTCGCTACAGGAGGCGCTGGCGCACGAGCCGCCGAAGGGCGGCGGTCTCGACAAGATCGAGCACGTGGTCATCCTGATGCAGGAAAACCGGTCGTTCGACCACTACTTCGGCTCGCTGCGCGGTGTGCGCGGCTTCGGCGACCGCAACGCGATACGGCTCCCCGGCGGAAAGTCGGTGTTCGAGCAGCCCGACGTCCTGCGCACCGTACTGCCGTTCCCCGTGCGGCAGGCCGCCGAGACGCAGAAGAAGGACCTCCAGTACATCGGCGCGCTCGACCACTCCTGGAGCGGTGGCGCCAAGGCCTGGCACGACGGCTGGATGGACGGCTGGATCACCGCCAAGACGGCGGCCACCATGGCGTATTACACGCGCGAGGACATCCCGCTGCACTACGAGCTCGCCGACACCTTCACCGTCTGCGACGCCTACCACTCCTCCATCCACACCTCCACCAGCCCCAATCGCAACCACCTGTGGAGCGGCAGGACCGGGTACGAGCCGAACGGCAAGCGGGCCGTCGGCAACGACGCGTACGACGAGGGCACGCACCCGGGATACGGCTGGGGCACGTACGCCGAGCGCCTGGAGAAGGCGGGCGTGAGCTGGCAGACGTACACCGAGTGGGAGAACTTCACCGACAACCAGATCGAGTTCTTCACCACCTTCAAGGCCATCGCCCGCAAGGCCCTCACCGCGGCGGGCACCGGCCTGACCTACATGGAGGCCTTCTACGCCAAGGTGCGCGACGCCAAGGACGAGGCCGAGCGCACCAAGCTCCTCGCCGACCTGGACAAGGGCGTCGCGACCCTCACCAGGAGCGAGCGTTCGCTCTTCGAGCGCGGTCTGCGGCGCGTGCCCACCGGCAAGCTCGCCGAGGAGTTCGCCAAGGACGTCGCGCGGGGCAAGCTGGCCAAGGTCAGCTATCTGGTGCCGTCCGCCCAGGACTCCGAGCACCCCAGCGTCTCCTCGCCGATCCACAGCGCGACCATCGTCTACAAGGTGCTCGACGCCCTCGCCTCCCACCCGGACGTCTGGCGCCGCACCGCCGTCTTCATCAACTACGACGAGAACGACGGCTTCTTCGACCACGTGCCGCCGCCCGTGCCCGGCGGCGACTCCGCAGAGGAGCGGGCGGAGTGCTGGGAGGGGAAGCCGACCGGGCTCGGCGCGCGCGTGCCGATGCTCGTCGTCTCGCCGTGGACGGTCGGCGGCTACGTCTGCTCCGAGGTCTTCGACCACACCTCCGTCGTGCGCTTCCTGGAGAAGTGGACGGGGGTGAAGGAGCCCAACATCAGCGCCTGGCGCCGCAAGGTCACCGGCGATCTCACCGGCGCCTTCGACTTCCGGCGCGGCCACCGGCGGCCCGAGATCGAGCAGCCGGGTGCCATCCCCGCGTTCAGCGGCCGCTGGTCCCCGCAGCCGCCCCTGAAGCAGTCCATGCCGGTCCAGGAACCGGGCACCCGCCGCGCCCGCCCGCTGCCCTACCAGCCCGACGCCGACGTGACGCCCGCCGAGGGCGGCGCGCTCACGGTGCGGCTGCGCAACGGCGGCAGCTCCAGCGCACACTTCGCGCTCTACCCGTACGCGGGCGAGTTCGGCATCCCGCAGCATCAGGACGTCGTCCGCAAGGGCTCCTGGACCGTGCCGGTGCCGGGGGACGCGTACGCCTTCACGGTCGTCGGGCCGAACGGCTTCCGGCGTGAGTTCGCCGGGGGCAGGGACGGCGGGGGCAAGGACGGCGGGGCGCGGGTCGCCTCCGCGATCAGCCGTCGTGAGATCCACGTCACGCTGGCCAACCGCGGCCGCCACGACCTCGTCTTCACGGTCAAGCCGCTCGGATATGTGGATGAATCAGACATTCGTTCGCGGACGCGGGTCGTCCGCGTCAAGGCGCGCAGCAGCCGTACGGTCGCCTGGCACACCGCCGACGAACACGGCTGGTACGACGTCGAGGTGACCGCCGACGGTGACGCCGCCTTCCGGCGGCGGCTGATGGGCCACATCGAGAACGGACGCGCGAGCGTCTCCGGCTGAGGCCCGGCGTGCGCAGGGTGCGCGAGGGGCTCGTCGTGAGCCCCCGCGCTCCTTGTGCCCTTGTGAGTAAGGCCACGAAAGGGACCAAGGATCACCAAGGGCTGTCAAGGTGACTGCGGCACACATGTCGCCACTCATGCGTTCTTTGCGGGCCGTTCAGTAGTCCACTGCCGCTCCCGGTGAAGATCCACGAAATGACCAGGGAGCCCGTCCGTGGCCGCACTCGCCCGGTGGTGCGTCAGACACCGCCTCGTCGTCGTCCTGCTGTGGCTCCTCGCGCTCGGCGGCGCCGCGTCGGCCGCCGCCGTCGCCGGATCCGCGTACTCGAACGACTACGAGGTGCCCGGCACCGAGTCGGGCCGCGCCAACCAGCTCCTGAACGAGAACTTCCACGGGCTCGGCGGCGACAGCGACACCGTCGTCTGGCACACCGGACCCGGCACGTCCGTCCGCGCCGCCGACGTCGAGCAGACGATGTCCGACGCCCTCGACAAGATCGCCGAGCTGCCCGCCGTGGCCTCCGTGGCCGGTCCCTACAAGGACAAGGGCACCGACCGGGTCAGCCCGGACGGCCGCACGGCGTACGCCACCGTCACCTTCCGCGAGCAGGCCGACGACATCGACAAGGCCGACGCGCAGGCCGTCGTCGACACCGCCAAGGCCGCGGCGTCCGACCGATTGCAGGTGGAGCTCGGCGGCACCGCCATCGGGCTCACCGAGTCCAAGAGCGCCCAGGTCGCCGAGGTCGTCGGAGTGGCCGTCGCCGCCGTCGTCCTCTTCCTCGCCTTCGGCTCGCTCGCCGCGGCCGCCCTGCCCATCGCCACCGCCCTGGTCTCCGTCGGCACCGCGTACGCGGGCATCGTGCTGCTCGGCCATCTGATGACCGTCGCCGACTTCGCACCGATGCTCGGCACCCTCATCGGGCTCGGCGTCGGCATCGACTACGCCCTCTTCATCGTCACCAGGCACCGCAAGGGCCTCAAACGCGGCCTGCCCGTGGCCGTCGCAGCGGAGCGCGCGGTCGCCACCACCGGCCGCGCGGTCGTCTTCGCGGGCGCCACCGTCTGCATCGCGCTGCTCGGCATGCTCGTCCTGCGCCTCGGCTTCCTCAACGGCGTCGCCATCGCCGCCTCGCTGACCGTCGTCCTCACCGTCGCCGCGTCCGTGACCCTGCTGCCCGCCCTCCTCGGCCGGATCGGCCCCCGCGCCCTCAGCCGCCGCGAACGCCGCAGGATCGCCGAACACGGGCCCGAACCGGAGCTCCCGACCGGGCTCGCCGCCCGCTGGGCCGTCTTCGTGGAGCGCCACCCCAGACTGCTCGGCGCCGTCGCGGTCCTCGTCATGGCCGTGCTCGCGCTGCCCACCCTCGGCCTGCACCTGGGCACCTCCGACCAGGGAAACAACCCGGCGAAGGCCACCACCCGCCAGGCGTACGACCTGCTCGCCGACGGCTTCGGGCCCGGTGTGAACGGCCCCTTGACCCTGGTCAGCGATGTCTACGGGGCGGGCGACCGGCTGGCCCTCGACACCCTCGCCACGACGTTCAGGTCGACCGAAGGCATCGCCTCCGTCAGCCCGGTGACGTACGACGACGGCGGTCGCGCCGCCTTCCTCACCGTCGTCCCCGAATCGGCACCGCAGTCCGAGGCGACCAGCGATCTCGTCGACCGGCTGCGCGACGACGTCCTGCCGAGGGCCGAGGCGGACAACTCCCTCGACCTGCACGTCGGCGGCGTCACGGCCAGTTACGACGACTTCGCCGAGGTCATCGTCGGCAAGCTGCCGCTCTTCGTGGGCGTGGTCATCGGGCTCGGCTGCGTCCTGCTCCTGCTGGCCTTCCGGTCCATCGGCATCCCGCTCAAGGCCGCCGCGATGAACGTCGCCGCGGTCGCCTCCGCCTTCGGCATCGTCGTCGCGATCTTCCAGTGGGGCTGGGGGAGCGAACTGCTCGGCCTCGGCAGGGCCGGGCCCATCGAGCCCTTCCTGCCGGTGATCATGGTGTCCGTCCTCTTCGGGCTCTCCATGGACTACCAGGTCTTCCTGGTCAGCCGGATGTACGAGGAGTGGCTGGAGACCGGCGACAACCGGCGGGCCGTCCGCGTCGGGCTCGCCGAGACCAGCCGGGTCATCAACTCCGCCGCCGTGATCATGATCTCGGTCTTCCTCGCCTTCGTCCTCAGCGGCGACCGCGTCATCGCGATGTTCGGCATCGCGCTCGCGGCCGCCGTCGCGCTCGACGCCTTCGTGCTGCGTACGCTGCTGGTGCCAGCCCTCATGCACATGCTCGGCGGCGCCAACTGGTGGCTGCCGCGCCGCCTCGACCGCCTCCTGCCGCGCATCAGCATCGAGCCGCCCGAATGTCGTTCGAATGCGCGCGGCGCACATGCGAAGATCCCCGGGCAGCGGGACGTTGCCGAAGACGTGAGTGGGCCGAAGGAGCAGGATGTTCGCGATATCGCTGGCCGAGGGCGCTGAGCTGCGGCCGATCGAGCCGTGGCAGGCGCAGGAGTTTCTCGAGCACGTCGAGCGGGCGCGGGAGTACGCGGGGCCGTGGGTGCCCTTCACCGAGACCGTGCAGGACCTCGAAAGCGCGCGCAGGCACCTCCAGGTGTTCGCCGACAAGCAGGCCGCCGACACCGGACGCTTCTACGGCATCTGGCTGGACGGCACGCTCGTCGGCGGAGTCCTCTTCCGGATCTTCGACACCAGCGTGGACGGCTGCGAGATCGGCGTCTGGCTCGAACCGTCCGCAGCCGGGCGCGGCCTCGTGAACAAGGCATCCCGGGTCCTCATCGACTGGGCCGTCGACCAGCGCGGCATGCACCGCGTCGAGTGGCTCGTCTCCTCGCTCAACGACCGCAGCAAGGCGGCCGCCAAGCGGCTCGGATTCGTCAAGGACGGCGTGCTGCGGGAGAGCTTCCCCTGGCAGGGGATCCGGCACGACATGGAGGTCTGGTCCGTCCTCGCACCGGAGTGGCGGGCGGCGCGGGACGCGCGTTAAGAGAGCTCTCAGACTCCGTCCGTACGGTGCGGTGCATGGGTACTAAGACAGATGACGCGGCCGCCGCCAAGGGCGCGGCCGGGACCGGGGCCGAGGCCGACGAAGTGACCGGGGCCGGAACGCCGGACGCGGTCGACGTCACCAAGTCCGACGCGGCCGAGGCCACCGGGCCCAAGGACGCCGAGCCCGAGGGCACCGCGGACGCCGAGGCCACCAAGGCCGCCGAGGCCGCGGCCGACACGGACGAGGACGACTCGGACGAGTCCGACACCGACGCCGCCCCCGTCGCGACCGCCAAGTCCACCGGCGTCGGCCAGGGCGCCGCGGCCGTCGTCTCCACCGCACTCGGCGTGATCGGCCTCTCCGGCGGCTGGGTCGGCACGATCGCCGGGGCACGCTCCAACATCATGGGGCAGCTGGAGACCAAGCAGTCCGCGAGCGTCTCCGACCAGCTCCAGGCCCTCTACGGCGACTCCTGGCAGGCCACCGCGCTGATCGCGGGCCTCTTCGCGGTCTCCGCGCTCGTCGTCGGCTTCCTCGTGCTGGTCCGGCCCGCGTTCGGCGCCCCCGGCAAGGAGCAGGCGCCGTGGATCAAGTCCGTCGCGTGGGCGGGCTTCGTGCTCGGCGTGATCGGCCTCGTCCTGGCCATCGCCAAATACTCCGACCTGCTGCTCGGACTGCCGTCCGCACCTTCCTGAGCCGCCTGCCCTGCGCATGAGGCAGGGAACGGGACACCTAAGGCAAGGGCGGGGCGGGGGCTAAGGCCCCCGCCCCGCCCTTCGTCGTGCCTAAGGCCCCCCGGCCTCAGGAGATGCGGCACCCGCCCGATGTGGGCGACCCCCCTGGGAGAAGAAAGTGGAGACATCGCAGAGAGCGATACCGGCGATACCACCGAAAACCCGAGGGGCACCAGATGTTCGAGTACGAGATGCACCAGATGCGCGCCGCCGAGCTGGTCCGGCAGGCCGACCACCACCGCCTGGTCGGCGAGGCCCGCAAGGTCCGCGCCGCCGCCCGCCGATCGGCCCGCTACGAAGCCGAGGGGCCGGTGATCACGCCGCTCCGGAAGATCCGCTTCACGCGGACCGCCTGAGGTGACGAGGCCTGTGCCGGTGTCCGCTCCGCGGATAACGGGTGCCGCACCATCCACGCACTGTGCGATGCTCGCGGCTGTGGAGACCAGGTCCGTCAGCCCGGTGTTCGTCGGCCGCACCGATGAACTGGGTGTACTGAAAGAAGCGCTCGCCCGCGCCACGGGCACCCCGCTCGCAGGAGCCGGGGGCCCCGGCCCGGGCGAGCCGCAGGCGTTGCTGCTCGGCGGCGAGGCAGGCGTCGGCAAGACCCGCCTCGTCGAGGAGTTCACCGCGGCCGCCGAGGAGCGGGGCGCCGTCGTCGCCATCGGCGGCTGCGTCGAGATCGGCGCCGACGGCCTGCCGTTCGCCCCCTTCTCCACCGCGCTGCGCTCGCTGCGCCGCAGGCTCCCCGAGGAGCTGGCCGCCGCGGCCGAGGGCCAGGAGGAGGAGCTCGCCAGGCTCCTGCCCGAACTGGCAGGACCCGCCCCGCACGGACACGCCCCCGGCGGCCGACCCGACGAACAGGGCATGGCCCGTCTCTTCGAGCTCACCGCACGCCTCCTGGAGCGCCTCTCCCGCGACCGCACCGTCGTCGTCGCCCTGGAGGACCTGCACTGGGCCGACGCCTCGACCCGCCACCTCCTCGCCTACCTCTTCCGCACCCTGCGCGGCGGCCGCCTCGTCCTCCTCGCCACCTACCGCGCCGACGACATCCACCGCCGCCACCCCCTGCGCCCCCTCCTCGCCGAACTTGACCGGCTGCGCACGGTGCGCCGCGTCGAACTGGGCCGCCTCAGCAAGGACGAGGTCGCCCGCCAGATGGCCGGGATCCTCGCGGTCGAACCCGAACAGTCCCTGGTGGACGACATCTTCGACCGCTCCGACGGCAACGCGTTCTTCGTCGAGGAGCTCGCCGTCGCCTCCTGCCACGGCGGCAGCTGCGCGGGCCTGACGGACTCCCTGCGCGACCTGCTCCTCGTCCGCGTGGAGGCGCTGCCCGAGGACACCCAGCGGGTGGCGCGGATCGTCGCCGAGGGCGGCTCCACCGTCGAGTACGAGCTGCTCGCCGAGGTCGCGGGGCTCGGCGAGGACGACCTGATCGAGGCGCTGCGGGCCGCGGTCGGCGCCAACATCCTGCTCGCCTCCCCGGACGGCGACGGCTACCGCTTCCGGCACTCCCTGGTCCGCGAGGCCGTCAGCGACGACCTGCTGCCCGGCGAGCGCTCCCGCATCAACCGCCGCTTCGCCGAAGCCCTGGAGGCCGACCCCGCGCTCGTCGCCGCCGACCAGCGCGCCGCCCGCCTCGCCACCTACTGGTACTACGCGCACGACGCGGCCAAGGCCCTGCCCGCCGTCCTCCGCGCCTCCGTCGAAGCCCGCCACCGGCACGCCTACAGCGAACAGCTGCGCCTCCTCGAACGCGCGATGGAGCTGTGGGACGACGCCCCGGCCGCCGTCCGCGATGAGCTCCGCCCCGCCGACTACGTAGAGGGCTACCCCCCCTGCGGCTGCGACCCCGCCACCACCCCCCTGCGCTACCTGGACCTGATGGCCGAGGCCACCGTCGCGGGGCGCCTCTGCGGCGAACGCGACCGCGCCCTGAAAATCACCAAACGCGCCCTGCGTATCCTCGACGAGGAGAACGACCCGCACCGCTCCGCCTGGTTCTGGATCGCGCGCTCCCGCCTCATCTCGACCCTCGGCCGCGGCGACGGCTGGGCCGAGATATCCAAGGCCCAGGAACTGATGCGCGGCCTGCCGCCCTCCGAGGTGCACGCCGACGTCCTCGTCTACCGCGCCTCCTGGGGCATGCTCCACGACCCGGGCCCGGAGACCCTGGCCGCCGCCGAACGCGCCGTCGAGTACGCCCGCATGCTCAAGGCCGACACCATCGAGCTCAACGCCCGCCTCACCCGCGGCGCCCTCCTCGTCGAGGCGGGCGACCCCGAGGCCGGTCTCGCCGAGATGTACGAAGTCAGGGACCGCGTCGTCCGCGACGCCCTGGTCACCGACCTGAGCCGGGCCCACATCAACCTCCCTTCCTCGCTCGAAGGCGTCGGCCGCTCCGCCGAGGCCGTGCAGGTCGCCATGGAGGGCATCGAGTTCTGCCGGAAGTACGGCCTCGTCGACACCGAGGGCTGGGTCTGGGCCAACGCCGCCGAGTCACTCATCTCCCTGGGCCGCTGGGACGAGGCGGCCGAAGCCGTCGCGCACACCCAGCGCTGCGTCCAGAGTTCAAAGCCCCGCGTCTCGGCCGCCGAACGCCTGGCCCGCATGGCCCTCTTCCGCGGCGACCACGCCGCCGCCACCCGGCACATGCAGAGCGCCCACCACCACCTCGGCACCCACGACCCCCAGCCCCAGTACCTCCTCGTCCTCCTCCGCATCGCCCTGGGCGTCGCCGCCGCCGAGGGCCGCATCCTGGACGGCCGCGCCGAACTCGAACGCAGCCTCGACACCGGCCTCCCCCTCGGCACCTACAAGTACGGCTGGCCCCTGCTGCTCGCCGCCGCCGAGATGGAGGCCGACGCCCGCGGCCTGCCCGCCGCCGAGCCCGGCCGCCCCGCCGCCCTCGCACGGATCCGCTCCGCCGCCAGATCCCTCAACACCCCCATCCCGCTCTGGCGGGCCTACGACGAGTGGACCCGCGCCGAACTCCTGCGCTCTGAGGGCCGCGACACCCCCGCCCAGTGGTCGACCGTGGTCACCGCCCTCGAACCGCTCGACCGCCCCTTCGATCTCGCCCGCGCCCGACTGCGCCTGGCCGAGTCCCTGCTCGGCCCGGACACCACCGACCGCGAGCGCGCCGCCCACCTCCTGCGCCAGGCGGCGGAGGTCGCCGACCGGCTCGGCGCCCGGCCGCTCTCCGACGCGATCACCGGACTCGCCCAGCGCGCCCGCCTCACCCTGAACCCCGCCGAGGCGACCCGCGCCCCCGCGGCCCCGGCCGACCCCGCCGAGGCGCTGGGGCTCACCAGCCGGGAGCGGGACGTCCTGCGGCTGGTCGCCGTGGGCCGCAGCAACCGGCAGATCGCCGAGGAGCTCTTCATCTCCCCGAAGACGGCGAGCGTCCACGTCTCCAACATCCTCGCCAAGCTGTCCGTCACCGGCCGCGGCGAGGCCGCCGCACTCGCCCACCGGCTTCGGCTGTTCCCGACGAAGGGCAGCGAACAGGCGAAGGGCAGCGCGCAGGCGGTGCGCTGACCTGCACGTTTGCGCGTGCGCTTCCGTGCCCCAGCAGGACTTTGGCGGCCTCGATTACGCTGGACTGCGATATCTCGGCTCCTGGGAGGCGCAGTGTTCAACGCGATCGAGGCCCTGTTCGCGCCGGGGCGCAAGCACACCGACGACGAACAGAAGCGGCTGGAGCTGACCCGCGTCGACCTCGCCGACGGCGACCCGGGGCGCGGGCCGATAGACCTGACCTCCGGCAAGGTGGTCGTACGCCCGCCCGTGCCGTCGCCGCGCGCCGACGAGTCCCCGAACTCGTCCTCGGAGGAGACATCCCGCCCCGGTGAGCCGGACAGCTGACCTACTTCACCCGCACCTCCAGGATCTTGTCGTCCCCCTTCTCCGGCGTGCCCCGTGAGTCCGTCTCATTGGTGACCAGCCACAGCTTGTCGCCGCCCGCCGCGAGCACCGTGCGCAGGCGGCCGTGCTCGCCCTCCAGGAATGCCTGCGGCTCCGGATCGCCCTCCACACCCCGCACCGGGACGCGCCACAGCCGCTCGCCGCGCAGACCCGCCATCCAGACCGAGCCCTCGGCATAGGCGACACCGCTCGGTGAGGCCTCGGAGGTCTTCCACTGGGCGACCGGATCCCGGAAGCCCTCCTTGCCTTCCTTGCCCTCGACCTCCGGCCAGCCGTAATTCCCACCGGGCTTGATTTCGTTCAGCTCGTCCCAGGTGTCCTGGCCGAACTCCGACGCCCACAGCCGCTTCTGCTCGTCCCAGGCCAGGCCCTGCACATTCCGGTGCCCGTACGAATAGACGGGGGAGTCGCCGAAGGGATTGCCGGGGGCGGGCTCGCCGTCCGGGGTGAGGCGGAGGATCTTGCCGCCCAGGGAGTCCTTGTCCTGTGCGAGGTCCGTGTCCCCTGTTTCCCCCGCGCCCGCGTACAGCATCTTGTCCGGGCCGAAGGCGATCCGGCCGCCGTTGTGGATCATGCCCTTCGGGATGCCCTTGAAGACCGTGTCGGGTGCGCCCAGCTGCTCGCCCGAGGGCTTCTTCTCGTCGTACAGCATCCGGGCGATGCGGTTGTCGGACTCCGTGGTGAAGTACGCGTACACGAAGTGGTCCGAGGCGTACGACGGGGAGAGGGCGAGGCCCAGCAGGCCGCCCTCGCCGCCGGGGGAGACGCCCGGCACCGAGCCGAGCTCCGTCTTCTTGCCCGTCTTCCCGTCGACCCGGATGATCGTCCCCTCGTCGCGCGAGGACACCAGCAGATCGCCCCCGGGCAGCGGCGCGAGGCCCCAGGGGGATTTGAGGCCCGTGGTGAGGGTGCGGGTGACCTTCGCCGAGCCCTTCTCCGGCGGGGCCTCGGCACCCGCCTTCCCGGTGGCGGACCGGCTCGGCTCGTCCCGCGTCGGCGGGCTCCCGGCGCGGTCCGGCTCATCGCCGCCGCCGGACGAGCACCCGGCCGCGAACACGAGGGCGGCAGCGGCCATCACGGCTGTAACAGCAGGTCGTTGCACGATCAGGATCCCTTCGACGCAGCGCTTCCACTGTTCATACACCGCTCGCGCCCCGCAGGTTCCCGATCCGCTCAGTCCCACGACCCCAGCGCGGGCGGCAGCGCCGCGATCTCCGCCAGGTCCCTCTCGGTGAGCCGGATCGCCGAGGCCCCGGCGTTCTCTACCGCCCACCGCTCCCGCTTGGCCCCGGGAACCGGCACCACATGCCGCCCCTGCGCCAGGACCCAGGCCAGCGCGGCCTGCGCCGGTGTCGCCCCGTGCCGTTCCGCCACCCTGCGCAACCCCACCACCAGCGGCTGGTTGGCGGCCATCATCTCGGCGGTGAAGCGCGGATGGCGGGCCCGCAGGTCGTCGGGTTCGAAACCCTGGCCCGGCTTCAGCGTCCCCGTGAGGAAACCATTTCCCAACGGCATCGCCGCGAGCAGTCCGACACCGCGCGCCACGCACCACGGCAGCAGCGTGTCCAGCGCCTCCGGCGACCACACCGACAGCTCGGCCTGCACCGCGCTCACCGGAAACACCTGCTGCACCCGTTCCAGCTGCCGGATGGTCGCGTCATAACGCCCCGGTCCTGTGCGCCCCGGCGCAGGACGCCGCTGAGCGCGCGCCCCCACCGCGCACAACCCCAGGGCCCTCACCTTTCCCGCGGCCACGAGTTCGGCCATGGCGCCCCAGGTCTCCTCGATGGGGATCTCGGGGTCGGCGCGGTGCAGTTGGTAGAGATCGATGGTCTCCGTCTGGAGCCGTCGCAGCGACGCGTCGCAGGCCCGCTTCACATAGCCGGGGCGGCCGTTGGCGACGATGTGCTGCTCGCCCACCAGCAGCCCGCACTTCGTCGACACGAACGCGTCGGAGCGCCGCTGCTTCAAGACCCTGCCGATCAACAGCTCGTTGGTGAAGGGCCCGTACATGTCCGCCGTGTCGAGCAGCATCCCCCCGCCGTCGCCGCCCCCCACCGCGTCCAGCGCCGCGTGCAGGGTGCGCACCGACGCGTCGCCACGCTGCCGCGAGCCGGTGTACGCCCAGCTCATCGGCATGCAGCCGAGTCCGACGGCGCCCACTTCGAGCGCCCCCGCGCCGATCGTCCTGCGCTCCACCTGGTCGTGCCCTCCCGCTCCTCGTTCGGAGATCATCCAAACTAACCGCTTGCCACAGTGGCCTCGACCGTTGCCCTCCCGAGGGCGGCGCACGCCGGTGCGCATTAGCCTCCAGGCCATGACGACTGACGTATGGCTTCCGTTTGAAGCACACGACATCCCGGGGCTGCCCGATGCCGCCGAGGCCGGTCTCACCTACCGTTTCTGGGACGGCGGACCGGAGTTCCCCGCCGACCCGGCCGACTGTGCCTTCTATGTGGTGCCCTATATGAAAGCCACGGAGATCGCGGTACGTCCCTTGTCCGCGATGGCGTCCGTACGCGTCGTACAGACACTGACCGCGGGCATCGACCACGTGGAGCCAGGCATCAAGTTCCTCGCACCCGGTGTGCAGTTGTGCAACGCCCGCGGTGTCCACGAGGCCAGCACCGCCGAGCTCGCGCTCACCCTCGTCCTCGCCTCGCTGCGGGGTGTCCCGCGCTTCGTCGAGGGGCAGCGGCAGGAGGAGTGGAGGTCCGGTTTCTATCCGGCGCTGGCCGACAAGTCCGTGCTCATCGTGGGATACGGATCGATCGGTTCCGCCATCGAGGACCGGCTCACCCCCTTCGAATGCGCGCGGGTGGCGCGCGTCGCGCGCTCTGCCCGTGCCACGGAGCGCGGCCCCGTGCACCCGCTCGTCGACCTGCCCTCCCTGCTGCCCCAGGCGGACGTCGTCATCCTCTCGACACCGCTCACCGAGGCCACCCGCGGACTGGCGGGCGCCGACTTCCTGGCCCGCATGAAGGACGGCGCACTGCTCGTGAACGTGGCCCGCGGGCCCGTGGTCGACACCAAGGCGCTCCTCGCCGAACTGGAGTCCGGCCGCATCACCGCCGCCCTCGACGTGACCGATCCTGAACCGCTGCCCGCAGGTCACCCCCTGTGGCACGCTCCAGGGGCACTTGTCAGCCCGCACGTGGGCGGCTCGTCCTCGGCGTTCCTGCCCCGCGCCAAACGGTTGCTGGCCGCGCAACTGACCGAGTACGTCGCCGGACGGCCCCTGGACAACGTGGTGCTGACAACGGGCAGTTGATCGCCTGAGAGCGATTTGCGCACGCTCCGCGCCTGTCCGTGCGCTCCCCGTGTCCGCATCCCCGTCCGCAGTCACGGAGCGTAGAGGAGCTATGTCCCTGAGTGACGAGTCTGGTGTATCGTCCCGACAGGGGATGCGCCGTGGACCGTTCGGCGCGGGGATGAGACATCAGACTGCGAGGGGGGCGACGGGCGATGCACGGCCTATGGGTGGACGATCCGACGCGGCGGGACCTCAGCCGGCGACTCCGGCGCACACCGACCCGCAGACGCAGGCAAGCCGGGAGCCGCACGAGCGGCCGTCGCCGCACACCACAGCGCCCCTGTCGGCCCGGTCGGCGCACGGGCCGGGCGGATACGGGGGCGACACGGACCGGGGCAGCCCGGTGAGCGCCCGCGTGACCTCCGCTCCCGTCCTCGGCGGGGGCGTGGCGGCGCTGCCGCCCAGGGTTCCACTGGTCCGGCGCCCGCTGCCGGGAGGCCGTGGCCTCATCTCCCAGCTGGCACTCCTGATGGTCTGCGGGGCGTATGCCGCCGGATCGGCGCTCGGCTGGGGATCCGACCGACTGGCCCTGATCATGGGCGACTTCGGACTGAGCTTCGCCGCGGCGGCCGCCGCGGTCTCCTGCTTCCGGTACTCCCGCACCCGACGAAGCCGCTTTCGACCCGCATGGCTGCTCTTCGCGCTCTCCTCCGCGATGGCAGCCGTCGGAAACGGCGTGTGGGGCTGGTACGAGGTCGTGCTCCAGCGCCCCGTGCCCAGCCCGGGCTTCGCCGACCTGTTCTTCCTGTGCTTCGCCCCGCCCGCCATCATCGGACTGCTCGTGCTCGCCAAGCGTCCGGTGACGAGGGCGGGCTGGGGGTGTCTGGCCCTCGACTCCTGGCTGATCGGGGGCTCGCTCCTCACGCTCTCCTGGAGCCTCGCCCTCGCGCACACCGCGCAGTTCGAGGGGCAGAGCGTCGCGTTCGCCGCGCTGTCGCTCGCGTACCCGCTGCTCGACATCGCGCTGGTCAGCATGGTCCTCGCGCTGCACTTCAGACGGTCGTCGGCCAACCGCACCGCGGTGAACACCGCGATCGGCGCGCTGGCCCTGACCGTGATGTGCGACGCGCTGTTCACCTCGCCGCTGCTGCACGCCAGTTACCGCTCGGGTCAGATGCTCGACGCCGGCTGGTTCGCGGGTTCGCTGCTCCTTGCGTACGCCCCGTGGGCCGCACCCTGGCACGCGCGCGGCGGGCCCGGAGCGGGTCACCCGCGCGTGCAGTACGACAGCGGGCCCGAGGAGCCGACCCCAGCGACCCGTCCGATCGCCGGATCGCTGGCCGCCCTCACGCCGTATCTGGCCGCCGCCGTCTGCACGTTGGGGATCCTCTACAACGTGCTGAACGGCCGCAGTGTGGACCGCGTGGTGCTCTTCACCGCGGGCACCGTGGTCCTCGCGCTCGTGGTGCGCCAGGGCATCATGCTCCTGGACAACATCACGCTCACCCAGGAGCTGGCCCAGAAGGAGAACCACTTCAGGTCGCTGGTCCAGGGTTCGAGCGACGTCATCATGATCGCCGCGCCGAACGGCATCCTGCACTACGTGAGTCCGGCCGCCTCCGGGGTCTACGGCAGGGATGCCGAAGAACTGGTCGGTTCCGAACTCGCCTCCCTCATGCACCCCGAGGACCTCGGCCGGGTCGTCCACGAGGTCCGCAGGTTCCTCGCCGCCAACCCCGTCGAGGAGCCCACCACCCGCATCGAGTGCCGCTTCAAGTCCGGCGACGGCGACTGGCTGAACGTGGAGTCCACCGTCAACCGCCACCAGGGCGGCCTCATCTTCAACAGCAGGGACGTCACCGAACGGGTCAGGCTCCAGGCGCAGTTGCAGCACAACGCCGAGCACGACCCGCTGACCGACCTGCCCAACCGCGCCCTGTTCACCCGGCGCGTGAGCCAGGCGCTGACCGGCCGCAGGGTGACCGACCGCGGCACGGCCGTGCTCTTCATCGACCTCGACGGCTTCAAGGGCGTCAACGACACCATCGGACACCAGGCCGGTGACGAGCTCCTCATCCAGGCCGCGCGCAGACTCCAGGAGGCGGTGCGTTCGGGCGACACCGCCTCCCGGCTCGGCGGCGATGAGTTCGCGGCCCTCATCGTCGGCGACGGGACCCGGGACCAGGCCGCGAGAGAACAGCACATCTACGAGCTCGCCGACCGGCTGAGAATCACCCTGTCCCAGCCGTACGCCATCGACGGCAACGACGTGCGCGTGGCGGCGTCCATCGGTGTGGCCTTCGCCGAACCGGGCGTCGGCGCAGGGGAGTTGCTCCGCAACGCCGACCTCGCGATGTACCGCGCCAAGGCCGCGGGCAAGGGCCGCGTCGAGCTGTACGCACCCCAGATGCAGGCCGACGTCGTCCGCAAGGCGGAGCTCGCGACCCGGCTGCGCGCCGCCCTGCACGACGGCGAGTTCGCGCTGCTCCACCAGCCCGTCGTCTCCCTGGACGACGGCCGGATCACGGCGGTCGCCGCCCAGGCCCGCTGGCGCTCGGCGCAGGGCATCCTCTTCACGCCCGCCGAGTTCCTGCGGGTGTCCGACTCCGGAGAGGGCCAGGACGGCCGCGCGGGCGAGCTCGGGCGCTGGATGTTCGAGGAGGCCGTGGAGCAGGCCGCCGAGCGCGGCCGGACCGGGCACGCCGTGCCCGTCGCCGTCCGGATGAGCGCGCGCCGCCTCCTTGACCGCTCCATGCCGCTGGGCTCCATCGAGGCGCTCCTGACCCGGCACGGACTGCCCTCCGGCGCACTCATCATCGAGCTCGCCGAGACCGACCCCAGGGTCTCCCTGGACGATCTGGAGCGCCGCCTCGCCGCACTGCGCAGGCTCGGCGTGCGCATCGCGCTCGACGGCTTCGGCAGCGGGTACGCGGCGATCACGGCCCTGCGCAGGCTCCCCATCGACGTACTGAAGCTGGACCGCGGCCTCATCGAGGGCGTAGTGGAGTCCGCGCGGCTGCACAAGATCACTTCAGGACTGCTGCGCATCGCGGGCGACCTGGGGCTGGCTTCCGTGGCCGACGGCGTCGACCTGCCCGAGCAGGTGGTGGCCCTGCGCGCGATGGGCTGCACGCACGGGCAGGGGATGGCGTTCGCCGGGCCGCTCGACGAGTACCGGCTGCGCCGGGCGCTGACGATCGGTGAGTATCCGGTGCCGCACGGCCCGGCCGAGCCGGTCTTCGTCGGCGGCCGTCCCGCGTCGTACGCGGGCGGCTCCGCGGCGGCGTACGGCGGCCCCTCCGGGGCGTTCGCGGGCGGCGCCTCCGCTTATGCGGTCGGGCCTCCGGGGACGTACACAGGCGGCCCCTCCACCTATGCGCGTTCACATAATGAGACCCCCGTCCCACCTACTTGACAGGTACTGCGTGCCGGGGGGAGGGTCAATGCCATGCGCACCCGAATTCTCGTACTTGGAAAGCGCGTCGGCTGAAGCTGGGACTGACCGGTCCGAATACCGGATCCCCAGCGACCGCACCCGGCGCGCTCCCCTCGCTTGCCTCACGGCACGAGGGGTTTTTTGTTGCACTGGCACCTGCCAAACCCCCGCAAACACCCCGCAAAAACCCTCAGCTTCGAGAAGAGAATGCCGATGACCGAGCAGGCCACCGGGGCCCACCATCCGCAGCCGCGGCCCCGATCCTCAGGACAGCAGTCCGCCCCCGTCGAGCACGTGACGGGTGCGCAGTCCCTCATTCGTTCTCTCGAGGAAGTCGGGGCCGACACGGTGTTCGGCATTCCGGGCGGCGCCATCCTCCCCGCGTACGACCCGATGATGGACTCCACCCGGGTGCGGCACGTCCTGGTCCGGCACGAGCAGGGCGCGGGCCACGCCGCCACCGGTTACGCGCAGGCCACCGGCAAGGTCGGCGTCTGCATGGCGACGAGCGGCCCCGGCGCCACCAACCTGGTCACCCCGATCGCCGACGCCCACATGGACTCCGTCCCGATGGTGGCGATCACCGGCCAGGTGGCCTCCAAGGCCATCGGCACGGACGCCTTCCAGGAGGCGGACATCGTCGGCATCACGATGCCGATCACCAAGCACAACTTCCTGGTCACCAAGGCCGAGGACATCCCGCGGACGATCGCGGAGGCCTTCCACATCGCTTCCACCGGCCGTCCGGGCCCCGTCCTCGTGGACATCGCGAAGGACGCGCTGCAGGCGCAGACGACGTTCTCCTGGCCGCCGCAGCAGGACCTGCCCGGCTACCGCCCGGTGACCAAGCCGCACGCCAAGCAGATCCGCGAGGCCGCCAAGCTCATCACCGCGGCCAAGCGCCCGGTCCTCTACGTCGGCGGCGGCGTCCTGAAGGCCCAGGCCACCGCCGAGCTGAAGGTCCTGGCAGAGCTCACCGGAGCGCCCGTCACCACCACACTGATGGCGCTCGGCGCATTCCCCGACAGCCACCCGCTGCACGTGGGAATGCCGGGCATGCACGGTGCGGTCACCGCCGTCACCGCGCTGCAGAAGGCCGACCTGATCGTCGCCCTCGGAGCCCGTTTCGACGACCGCGTCACCGGCAAGCTGGACAGCTTCGCCCCGTACGCGAAGATCGTCCACGCCGACATCGACCCGGCCGAGATCGGCAAGAACCGCGTCGCCGACGTGCCGATCGTCGGTGACGCCCGCGAGGTCATCGCCGACCTCGTCCAAGCCGTCCAGGCCGAGCACACCGAGGGCCACACGGGTGACTACGCCGCCTGGTGGAACGACCTCAACCGCTGGCGCGACACCTACCCCCTGGGCTACACCCAGCCCGAGGACGGCTCGCTCTCCCCGCAGCACGTCATCGAGCGGGTCGGGCAGCTCGCCCCGGAGGGCACGATCTTCGCGGCGGGCGTCGGCCAGCACCAGATGTGGGCCGCGCACTTCATCGAATACGAGAAGCCCGCCACCTGGCTCAACTCCGGCGGCGCAGGAACGATGGGCTACGCGGTCCCGGCCGCGATGGGCGCCAAGGCCGGACGGCCCGACCGCACGGTCTGGGCGATCGACGGCGACGGCTGCTTCCAGATGACCAATCAGGAGCTCACCACCTGCGCCCTGAACAACATCCCGATCAAGGTCGCCATCATCAACAACGGCGCCCTCGGGATGGTCCGCCAGTGGCAGACGCTGTTCTACAACCAGCGTTACTCCAACACCGTGCTGCACAGCGGTCCCGAGGACATCGGCCCCAACAAGGGCACCCGCGTCCCGGACTTCGTGAAGCTGTCGGAGGCCATGGGCTGCGTGGCGCTGCGCTGCGAGCGCCCCGAGGACCTGGACAAGGTCATCGCCGAGGCCAACGCCATCAACGACCGGCCCGTCGTCGTCGACTTCATCGTCCACGAGGACGCCCAGGTCTGGCCGATGGTGGCCGCAGGCACCTCGAACGACGAGGTCATGGCCGCCCGGGGCGTCCGCCCCGACTTCGGCGACAACGAAGACGACTGAGACCGAGAGCGAAAGAGAGACCAAGAGTCATGTCCACCAAGCACACGCTCTCCGTCCTGGTCGAGAACACCCCCGGCATCCTCGCCCGGATCGCCGCACTGTTCTCCCGCCGCGGCTTCAACATCGACTCGCTCGCCGTGGGCGTCACCGAGCACCCCGACATCTCGCGCATCACCATCGTCGTGAACGTCGAGGACCTGCCGCTCGAACAGGTCACGAAGCAGCTCAACAAGCTCGTCAACGTCCTGAAGATCGTCGAACTGGAGCCGGGCGCCGCGGTGGCCCGCGAGCTCGTCCTCGCGAAGGTCCGCGCGGACAACGAGACCCGCTCCCAGATCGTCGAGATCGTCCAGCTGTTCCGCGCCAAGACCGTGGACGTCTCCCCGGAGGCCGTCACCATCGAGGCGACCGGCAGCAGCGACAAGCTGGAGGCCATGCTCAAGATGCTGGAGCCGTTCGGCATCAAGGAGCTCGTCCAGTCCGGCACGATCGCCATCGGCCGGGGCTCCCGCTCCATCACGGACCGCAGCCTGCGGGCCCTCGACCGGACCGCATAGCGACAACCGGCCCGCATAGCGAGACCGGCAGACTTCCCTTCCCCCGCCCGCCGTACGGTGGGACGCAACACCAGCACACATAGGAGATTCCCAGTGGCCGAGCTGTTCTACGACGACGATGCCGACCTGTCCATCATCCAGGGCCGCAAGGTCGCGGTCATCGGTTACGGCAGCCAGGGCCACGCCCACGCGCTGTCGCTCCGTGACTCGGGTGTCGACGTCCGCGTCGGTCTGCACGAGGGCTCCAAGTCCAAGGCGAAGGCCGAGGAGCAGGGCCTGCGCGTGGTCACCCCGTCCGAGGCGGCGGCCGAGGCCGACGTCATCATGATCCTGGTGCCGGACCCGATCCAGGCCCAGGTCTACGAGGAGTCCATCAAGGACAACCTCAAGGACGGCGACGCGCTGTTCTTTGGCCACGGCCTGAACATCCGCTTCGGCTTCATCAAGGCCCCCGAGGGCGTCGACGTCTGCATGGTCGCCCCCAAGGGCCCGGGCCACCTGGTCCGCCGCCAGTACGAGGAGGGCCGCGGCGTTCCGTGTATCGCGGCCGTCGAGCAGGACGCGACCGGCAAGGGCTTCGCGCTGGCGCTCTCGTACGCCAAGGGCATCGGCGGCACGCGTGCGGGCGTCATCAAGACGACCTTCACCGAGGAGACCGAGACCGACCTCTTCGGCGAGCAGGCCGTCCTCTGCGGTGGCACCGCGGCGCTGGTCAAGGCGGGCTTCGAGACGCTGACCGAGGCCGGTTACCAGCCGGAGATCGCGTACTTCGAGTGCCTCCACGAGCTGAAGCTCATCGTCGACCTCATGTACGAGGGCGGCCTGGAGAAGATGCGCTGGTCGATCTCCGAGACCGCTGAGTGGGGCGACTACGTCACCGGCCCGCGCATCATCACCGACGCCACCAAGGCCGAGATGAAGAAGGTCCTCACCGAGATCCAGGACGGCACCTTCGCCAAGAACTGGATGGACGAGTACCACGGTGGTCTGAAGAAGTACAACGAGTACAAGACCCAGGACGAGAACCACCTCCTGGAGACCACGGGCAAGGAGCTGCGCAAGCTCATGAGCTGGGTCAACGACGACGACGCGTAAGCCGTGAGGACAAGGGCCGGGGCAGCTGCCCCGGCCCTTGTCCAACGTGTCCAGCCACGGACGAGTGATCCTTCCATCGAGGCGCACGACGACCTCCGCGGCGCCACTACACTTCTGTTCAACATTCGCGTCGGGCCCACAGCGTCGTGCGTCTTCCACGCGGCTAAGCGACTCCGCCTGCGGCCGTCGGGACGGCCGTCCGCAAGGGACTTGTGAGGACTCACGTGAGCACTGCTGCCACCGGCAAACCCGTCGTACTCATCGCTGAAGAGCTGTCGCCCGCCACCGTCGACGCGCTGGGCCCGGACTTCGAGATCCGCCAGTGCAACGGCGGGGACCGTGCCGAGCTGCTGCCCGCGATCGCCGACGTCGACGCGATCCTGGTGCGCTCCGCGACCAAGGTCGACGCCGAGGCCATCGCCGCCGCCAAGAAGCTGAAGGTCGTCGCCCGCGCGGGCGTCGGTCTGGACAACGTCGACGTGTCCGCCGCCACCAAGGCAGGCGTGATGGTCGTGAACGCCCCGACCTCGAACATCGTCACGGCCGCCGAGCTCGCCTGCGGCCTGCTCCTGGCCACCGCGCGCAACATCCCCCAGGCCAACACCGCCCTGAAGAACGCCGAGTGGAAGCGCTCGAAGTACACGGGTGTCGAGCTGGCCGAGAAGACCCTCGGCGTCGTCGGCCTCGGCCGCATCGGTGCCCTTGTCGCCCAGCGCATGAGCGCCTTCGGCATGAAGGTCGTGGCCTACGACCCGTATGTGCAGCCCGCGCGCGCCGCCCAGATGGGTGTGAAGGTCCTCTCCCTCGACGAGCTGCTCGAGGTCTCGGACTTCATCACCGTGCACCTCCCCAAGACGCCGGAGACCCTCGGTCTCATCGGCGACGAGGCGCTGCACAAGGTCAAGCCGACCGTCCGCATCGTGAACGCCGCGCGCGGCGGGATCGTCGACGAGGAGGCGCTGCACTCCGCCCTCAAGGAGGGCCGCGTCGCGGGCGCCGGTCTGGATGTGTACGCGAAGGAGCCCTGCACGGACTCCCCGCTCTTCCAGTTCGACCAGGTCGTCTGCACCCCGCACCTCGGCGCCTCCACGGACGAGGCGCAGGAGAAGGCGGGCATCGCCGTCGCCAAGTCGGTGCGCCTCGCCCTCGCCGGTGAGCTCGTGCCGGACGCGGTGAACGTGCAGGGCGGCGTCATCGCCGAGGACGTCCGTCCCGGCCTGCCGCTCGCCGAGAAGCTCGGCCGGATCTTCACCGCGCTCGCCCAGGAGGTCGCGGCCCGCCTCGACGTCGAGGTGTACGGCGAGATCACCCAGCACGACGTGAAGGTGCTCGAACTGTCCGCGCTGAAGGGCGTGTTCGAGGACGTCGTCGACGAGACCGTGTCGTACGTGAACGCGCCGCTGTTCGCCCAGGAGCGCGGCGTCGAGGTCCGCCTCACCACGAGCTCCGAGTCGCCGGACCACCGCAACGTGGTCACCGTGCGCGGCACGCTCTCCGGCGGCGAGGAGATCGCGGTCTCCGGCACGCTGGCCGGGCCCAAGCACCTCCAGAAGATCGTCTCCATCGGTGAGTACGACGTGGACCTGGCGCTCGCCGACCACATGGTCGTCCTGCGCTACGCCGACCGTCCGGGCGTCGTCGGCACGGTCGGCCGTGTCCTCGGCGAGGCGGGCATCAACATCGCGGGCATGCAGGTCGCCCGTGCCGACGTGGGCGGGGAGGCACTCGCCGTTCTCACCGTGGACGACACGGTGTCGCAGACGGTGCTGAATGAGCTCTCCGAGGAGATCGGTGCGGAGTCCGCGCGTGCGGTTGACCTCACGGACTAGGGGTTCTGCTGGGCGGCGGCTTCGGTCGCCGTAGATCACCGGCTTCGCCGAGTTCGTCCTCAAACGCCGGACGGGCTTGAACCACCAAGCGCCGGACGGGCTGGAATTTCCAGCCCGTCCGGCGCTTGCGCGTGCGGGGTCCTTACGCCGGTACGCGCTCGGAATCGGCCGCCTCGGGCGCCTCTTCCCGTACCCGCACCCTTCGCAGCGCCACCGCCGCCAGCCCCGCCGCCCCGAGCAGCAGGACCGCTCCCGTCACCGCCGCGGCGTGCATGCCGGTGGTGAAGGCCTCCCTGGCCGTGGCCAGGAGGGCGTCGCCCGTGCGGGTGGGGAGGTGGGAGGCCGTCGCCACCGCGCCCGCCAGGGTCTCGTGGGCCTCGGCCGGAGCCGTGTCCGGGATCCGGTTCTGGTAGATCGTGTTGCCGATGGAGCCGAGCAGCGCCATGCCGATCGCGCCGCCGAACTCCTGCCCCGTCTCCAGGAGCGAGGCCGCCGTGCCCGCCTTCTCCGCCGGGGCCGCGCCGAGCGCCAGGTCGGTGAGTTGCGAGCCGACGATGACCGCGCCGCAGGCCAGCACGCCCGCCCCGGCGAGCACGAGCCAGAGCGATGACGTGCCCGTCAGCGCGAGCAGGCCGTAGCCGCAGGCGGAGACGGTGAAGCCGGTGGCGACGACGTGGGCGCGGTCCATGCCGCGCTGCACGAGCGCCGTGGCGACGGGGGCGGCGAAGCCGATGAGGACCGAGGGCAGCAGCGCCCAGAGCGCGGCCTCCATCGCGCTCTTGCCGAGCACGGACTGCAGATACTGCGTGGTGAAGTACGCCGAACCCATCATCGCCAGCGAGGAGATGAGGTTCAGCGAGACGGCGGCACCGAAGGCGCGGCCGCGGCCGCGGAACAGGTCCGGCGAGATCATCGGTGACGCCGCGGTGCGCTGGCGGAGCACGAAGAGGGCGGCGAAGACGAGGCCGACGGCGACGGACGCGACGTAGGGGAGTTCGACGCCCTCGGACGGCATCTCCTTGAGGCCCCACACGAGCGGCAGCACGGCGGCCATCGACAGCGGCACGCTCAGCAGGTCGAAGCGGCCGGGACGCGGGTCCTTGGACTCCGGGATCAGCAGCGGCGCGAGGACCAGGAGCAGCACCATCGCGGGCAGGTTGACCAGGAAGACCGAGCCCCACCAGAAGTATTCGACGAGGACGCCGCTGAGCACCGAGCCGAGGGCGATTCCGGCCACCAGGACGCCCTGCCAGATGCCGATCGCCTTCGCCCGCTGACCGGCGTCGCGGAACAGGGTGCGCACGAGCGCCAGGGTGGACGGCATCAGGGTCGCGCCGCCGATGCCGAGGACCGCGCGGGCCGCGATGAGGGTTTCCGCGCTGTTCGCGTACGCGGCGACGAGCGATGCGGCGCCGAAGGCGGTGGCGCCGAGCAGGAGCAGCCTGCGGCGGCCGATGCGGTCGCCGACCGCGCCCATCGTCATCAGGAGTCCGGCGAGGACGAAGGCGTAGATGTCGAAGATCCACAGCTGTTGGGTGCCGCTGGGCTCCAGGTCCGCGGTGATCTCCGGGATCGCGAAGTAGAGGACGGAGACGTCCATCGAGACCAGGAGCAGCGGGAGCATCAGGACGGCGAAGGCGGTCCATTCCTTGCGGGTGGCGCGCGGGTTCGTCTGCATGGAGAGGACTGTACGGGCGTCTTATACGGCTGTCTAGTACGAGTGTGTAGGACGTTCGTATGGGGTCGGCGTAGGGTGCCTCGCATGGGACACCGTGAAGATCTGCTCGAAGGCGCCAAGCGCTGTCTGCTGGAGAAGGGGTTCGTGCGTACGACGGCCCGCGACATCGTCAAGGAGTCGGGGACGAACCTCGGGTCCATCGGCTACCACTACGGGTCCAAGGACGCGCTGCTGGTGGAGGCGTACATCGCGCTCGTCGAGCCACTCGGGACCGACTTCGAGGGGGTGCGGACCGAGGCGGACGCCGACGAGGACGGCATGGAGCGCTTCGCGCGGGTGTGGGGCAACATCATCCGCTCGGTGCCCGAGATGCGGCCCATCTGGATGATGACGCTGGAGGTCATCACACAGGGCGAACGCCTCGCCGGTATCCGCGAGTTGCTGATCGACGCCCAGAAGGAGGGGACCGCCGGTCTCGCGGCGCTGTTCACCGGCATCGAGGAGAGCGAGCTCCCCGAGGACCTCGTGGAGAGCGAGGGTCGCTTCTACACCACGCTCCTCAACGGCCTGATGGTGCAGTGGCTCTTCGACCCGGACTCCGCGACGACCGCCGAGCAGCTCACCGAGGGGCTGCGGCGCGTGATGGACCGGGCGGCCAGAACCGGCTGAGGCCGGCCCGCAGTGCGGACCGGCCTCAGGGAAGGGTGGTTACGACCACTTGATGCAGGCGGCGGGGATCCAGCCGCGCTTCTTGTTGAACTCGCTGCCGTACAGCCACTTGGTGCTGGTCTTGCCGCACAGCTTGTACTTCTGGCCCGTGTAGAAGTGGCCGTCGTTGCAGAGGCTGCCCTTCTTGCCCTTGTTCCACTGGCTGACGGCGGTGGCGCTCACCTTGGCGTGGGTGCGCACCTTCACCGCCTCCTTGGCGGGGACGTTGACGATCTGCCGCGAGCAGTCGGGCTTCGACGCGGCGACGGCGGTCCCGCTCGTGGCGACGGTGGTGCCGACGAGCGCGAGGGCGGAGAAGGCGACCGCGGGGGCCAATACCCTGAACTTCATGAGGTGTTCGTTCTCCCATACGTGGGGGGACGGAATGTTCGGACGCGGAGAACCGTATCGCCCCACGATCATGGCCGTAATCGTTCGTTGCGCGGCCCTTACAGTCGTGACGACTTCAGGACCATGTGCAGCAGCAGCCGGTCCTCGCCGTCGTCCAGATCGAGGCCGGTGAGCTGCTCCACGCGCGACAGCCGGTAGTACAGCGTCTGGCGGTGGATGCCCAACTCGGCCGCCGCGCGGCCCGCCTGGCCCGCGCAGTCGAGGAACACCTCGGCGGTGCGGGCCAGTTCGCGGTGGGCGGGGGCGAGGAGCTGAATGCCCACGGGGTCGTGCGCCGCCTCCGGAGGCAGGGTGGTCAGCAGGCGGTAGGGGCCCACGTCCGACCACTGCGCCACCGGGCCGAAGCGCCGCTCGGCCAGCGCCGCGCGCGCCGCCCCCGACGCCTCCCACCAAGCCGCGCCCAGGTCCTCCAGGCCGTGCCGGGCACCCGCGATACCGGCCGCCGCCCCCGGCGCCGCGTCGAGCAGGCGCGACGCCGCCGTGTGCGCGGGCGACAGCGCGTCGGCCGAGCGCAGCCGCACCAGCGCCGCCAGGGACTGCGCGGTCGTGCCCCACGGCACCGTGCACACCGCCGTCGCGCCCGGCACCGTACGGGCCGCCGGGGCGTCGTCCGGGTCCGCGGAGCGCCAGGGGGCCACGCACACCACGGCGTGCAGGCCGTCGCCGCGCGAGCCGAGCGCCGTGCGCAGGGCCGCCACCGCCATGTCGCGCTGCCAGCCGCGCTCGGCCGTCAGGACCGCCCGGAACTCCCGGGTCAGGTCGGCGCCCGCCTGCGCCTCGTCGGCGAGCAGCGCGCCGATCCGGGTCGCCACCTCCATGGCGGCGGTCAGCTGCTGCTCGCTCGGGCCTGGGTCGCCGTCGAGCAGCCACACGTACCCGAGGGCGAAGCCCCGGTGGCGCACGGGCAGGCAGATGCGGCCGCGGTGGACGCCCGCCTCCGGGGTGGGCGGGATGCGGACCGGGGCCGTGGCGCGCGTGATGCCGAAGCTCTCGAACCAGGAGCGGACCTCGGAGGTGGACCGGCGGGTCAGGATCGACCGGGTCCTGACCGGGTCGAGGACGGTCGCGTCGAAGCCGCTGTCGCCCCCGCCGTCGTGCGCGCCGAAGGCGATCAGCTCGAAATCCCGGTTCTCCAGGGTCGCGGGGGCGCCGAGCAGCGCCGAGATCTCATCGACCAGTTCTTGGTAATCGCCCTTCATGCCCCCATTCTGGCGCGGCCCTGGACATTCTTCAGACATTTGTCTGAGATCCAGGGCACGGATGCGTGACAGCTGTCGATGGCTCCCGTTCGGGTGGATCCTTAAATTTCACGGTGGTTCTCCGTGCCGTACCGCCGCATTCCCTCCGCGTAGGGCTATGTCGGTATGGCCCCCGATTTCGTACACCCGTGGAGGTGCCCCGTGCTGGGTCCCGTGATCCTCGCCGCGTCCCGCAGCGACAAGATGCGCCGTTTCGTCTCGGCGGCCCCCGGCACCAAGCAGGTCGTCGCCCGGTTCATCGCCGGTGAGGGGGTCGACCAGGTCGTCCCGATCGTCGCCGACGCCGCCGACAAGGGCCTGGAGGTCACCCTCGACGTGGTGGGCGAGGACATCACCACCGTCGAGCAGTCCCACGCGGCCCGCGACGCCTATCTGGAGCTCATCGAGCGCCTGAAGGACCTCGGGCTCGGGACCAAGGCCGAGATGTCCGTGAAGCTGTCGATGTTCGGCCAGGCGCTGGAGGGCGGCCACGAGCTCGCGCTGAGCAACGTGCGCCCCGTCGTCGAGGCCGCCGCGGCCATCGGCACCACGGTCACCCTGGACGCCGAGGACCACACCACCCTCGACTCGATGTTCGCCATCCACGAGGAGCTGCGGAAGGACTTCCCGCAGACCGGCTGCGTCATCCAGTCCTACCTCTTCCGCACCGAGGACGACGCCCGCCGCCTGGCCGCCGCGGGCAGCCGCGTACGCATCGTGAAGGGCGCCTACAAGGAGCCCGCCGAGGTCGCGTTCCAGGACAAGGCGGAGATCGACAAGGCGTACGTCCGGATCGTGCGCATCCTGATGGAGGGCGACGGGTACCCGATGATCGGGTCCCACGACCCGCGCCTGATCTCCATCGCGCAGGAGCTCGCGCGGCGCGCGGGGCGCAAACTGGACGAGTACGAATTCCAGATGCTCTACGGCATCCGCAGCGACGAGCACCTGCGGCTCGCCGCGGAGGGCCACCGGATGCGGGTGTACACCGCCTACGGCACCGACTGGTACGGCTACTTCATGCGCCGTCTCGCGGAGAAGCCGGCGAACCTCCTCTTCTTCGGCCGCTCCATCCTCACCAAGGGCTGAGCTCCCTTCCCCCGACCCCCCTTAAGGAGATACGGAACTCATGGACGCTGTGACCCAGGTCCCCGCGCCGGTCAACGAGCCGGTGCACGGCTACGCACCCGGTTCCCCGGAGCGTGCCCGCCTCGAGACCAAGCTCAAGGAACTCTCCGAGAACCCCATCGAGCTGCCGATGACCATCGGCGGCGTCAAGCGCCTCGGTGGCGGCGAGCCCTTCCAGGTCGTGCAGCCGCACAACCACAAGGCCGTCATCGGCACCGGCCGCGGCGCCACCAAGCAGGACGCCCAGGACGCGGTCGACGCCGCCCTGGCCGCCGCCCCCGCGTGGCGCGCGATGTCCTTCGACGACCGCGCCGCGATCATCCTGCGCGCCGCCGAGCTGCTCTCCACCACGTGGCGCGAGACGCTGGCCGCCTCCACCATGCTCGGCCAGTCGAAGACCGCCCAGCAGGCCGAGATCGACACCCCGTGCGAGCTCGTCGACTTCTGGCGCTTCAACGTGAAGTACGCCCGCGACCTGCTCGCCGAGCAGCCCCCGGCGAACTCCACCGGCGTCTGGAACCGGCTGGACCACCGCCCGCTCGAGGGCTTCGTCTACGCGATCACGCCGTTCAACTTCACCGCCATCGCGGGCAACCTGCCCACCGCCCCGGCCCTGATGGGCAACGTGGTCGTGTGGAAGCCGTCCCCGACGCAGACGCACGCCGCCGTGCTGCTCATGCAGCTCCTGGAGGAGGCGGGCCTGCCCAAGGGCGTCATCAACCTCGTCACCGGTGACGGCATCGCCGTCTCCGAGGTCGCCCTGCACCACCGTGACCTCGCGGGCATCCACTTCACCGGCTCGACCCCGACCTTCCAGCACCTGTGGAAGACGGTCGGCGAGAACATCGCGAAGTACCGCACCTACCCGCGTCTCGTCGGCGAGACCGGCGGCAAGGACTTCGTCGTCGCGCACCCGAGCGCCGACCGCGCGATCCTGAAGACCGCGCTGACCCGCGGTTCCTTCGAGTTCCAGGGCCAGAAGTGCTCCGCGACCTCGCGCGCCTACATTCCGGCCTCCATCTGGAACGACGGGTTCAAGGAGGAGTTCGCGGCCGAGGTCGACGGCATCAAGATGGGTGACGTCACCGACCTGTCGAACTTCATCGGCGCCGTCATCGACGAGCGCGCGTTCGCCAAGAACAAGGCGGCCATCGACCGCGCCAAGGCCGACGACTCCTGCACGATCGTCGCGGGCGGCACCTACGACGACTCGGTCGGCTACTTCGTGCGCCCGACCGTCGTCGAGTGCACCGACCCGGCCAACGAGGTCTTCTCGACGGAGTACTTCGGTCCGTTCCTCGCCGTGCACGTGTACGACGACAGCAAGGCCGACGGGTACGACGAGATGCTGACCCAGATGGAGTCGGCGTCGGACTACGCGCTCACCGGCTCGGTCATCTCCGGTGACCGCGCCGCCGCCGCGTACACGATGGAGAAGCTCCGCTACGCCGCGGGCAACTTCTACATCAACGACAAGTCGACCGGCGCCGTCGTCGGCCAGCAGCCCTTCGGTGGCGGCCGCGCCTCCGGCACCAACGACAAGGCCGGTGCCCCGCAGAACCTCCAGCGGTGGACGCTGACCCGCGCCATCAAGGAGACGCTGGTCCCGCCGACCGAGTACGGCTACCCGCACATGGGCTGACGCCCCCTCGGGCCTTCGCGGCCCGCCCCTGAACCCCGCCTCCGATCTGGGCCCCACCCCGATCGGAGGCGGTGTCGTTTGCGGGGTCAGCCGAGGGCGTCGACGGCGATGCGGGTGATGTCCTCCGCGATCCGGTCCTCGCCCGGGGTGTCCGGGTCGAGGCGGGTCGTGTAGACGGAGACGACCAGGGGCGCGCGCTTCGGCGGCCAGGCGACGGCGACGTCATTGACCCCGCCGTAGGCAGGCGATCCCGTCTTGTCGCCGACCCGCCACTCCTTGGGGAGCCCGGCCCTGATCCGCTTGTCGCCGGTGGTGTTCTCCAGAAGCCAGCGGGTGAGCTGGCCGCGGTCGAGCGGGTGGAGGGCCTTGCCGACGATCAGCTTGCGCAGGTTCTCGGTCATGACCGCGGGGGTCGTGGTGTCCCGCCGGTCACCGGGGATGTTGGTGTTGAGGTCGGTCTCCCACCGGTCGAGACGGGTGTGCGGGTCACCGAGCGAGCGCGCGAACTCGGTGATGCCGGATGGACCGCCGAGGCGCCGCATCAGCAGATTGGCGGCCGCGTTGTCGCTGTACGTGATGGTCGCGTCGCACAACTCCCGCACCGTCATGCCGGTTTCGAGGTGCATCTCGGTGCGCGGCGAGTGCTCGACGAGGTCGTCGTGCCCGTACCTGATCAGTACGTCGAGCAGTCCGGGCTCCCGCTCCCGCGCCCGGCGCAGGATCGCCGCGGCGGCCAGGACCTTGAACGTCGAGGCGATGGCGAAGCGTTCGTCCGCACGGTAGGCGACCACGGCGCCGGTCCCGGTGTGCAGGGCGTGCACGCCGATGCGGCCGGGATAGCCGTCTTCGAGGGCGCGCAGGCGGCGCAGGGTCTCGGGAGAGGTGTCGGTGGCGGTACCTGAGGCGGCGGAGGCCTGTGCGCTCGCGGTGCCGGAGACCGAGAGGAGCACGGGGGTCGCGGCCGCGGTGCCGAGTACCGTTCGACGGGATGCGGATAACGTCATGATCCCGACGGTACCGGCAGCGGGTTCCTGGACGCCGCCGTGATCACCTCGTCCAGTACGTCGCGGGCCCGCAGCAACTCCGCGACCTGGCGGTCGATCCTGGCCCGCTCCTCGGTCAGCTCGTCCACCAGCCAGGGGGTCGCCGTCTCGGAAGGGCCGCCGTCCCCGTCCCGCATGCACGGCAGGAGCTGGACGATCTTCGCGCTGCACAGGCCCGCCGCGAACAGCTCCTGGATGTGGACGACCCGGTCCACCGCGGACTCGGGGTAGTCGCGGTGGCCGCCGGGGGTGCGCTCCGCGTACAGGAGGTTCTGTTCCTCGTAGTAGCGCAGGGACCGCACGCTCACAGCGGTACGCTTCGCCAGCTCGCCGATCCTCATGCCCGTGCTCCTTCGCACTTGAATCTCACACCGGTGTCAGCTTCTACCGTTCCGGCATGACGAACACCGAGCTTCTCTCGCCCTATTCCGCAGGCCCCATCGGCCTCCTCGCCAACCGTATGGTGATGGCCCCCATGACCCGCGCCCGCGCCGCGGAGGACGGCACGCCGCTGCCGGTCGTCGCCGACCACTACGCCCAGCGGGCGGGCGCGGGACTCATCGTCACCGAGGGCATCTGGCCCAGCAGCCGGGGCCAGAGCGGCTGGCGCTACCCCGGGCTGCAGACCGCCGCCCACATCGCGGGGTGGCGGCGGGTCACCGACGCCGTGCACGCCGCGGGCGGCAAGATCTACGCGCAGCTCATGCACGGCGGCCGCAACGGCCACCCGCTGGCCCGCATCGACGGCGACCTGCCGCTCGCGCCCTCCGCCGTGACCCCGCCAGGCCACGCGCACGGCCCGGACGGCACCAAGCCCGACTACGTTGCGCCGCGCGAGATGACCCGGGACGACATCCGCACGGCGGTCAAGGACTTCGCGGACGCCGCCCGCAACGCCGTCGCGGCCGGGTTCGACGGCGTCGAACTGCACGGCGCCAACAGCTACTTGATCCACCAGTTCCTCGCGGACAACACCAACCTCCGCGACGACGAGTACGGCAGGGGCTCGATCGCCGACCGCATCCGCTTCGCCGTCGAGGTCGTTCACGCCGTCGCCGACGCCATCGGCGCCGCACGGCTCGGTCTCCGGCTCTCGCCCGGCAACCCGCAGTTCGGCATGGCGGAGGCCGACCCCGGCCCCGTCTACCGCGCGCTGCTCGACGAGATCGACGGACTCGGCCTCGCCTACCTCCACCTCACCGACAACGACCGCTACCCGGCCCTCGCCGACCTGCGGCCCCGCTGGCACGGCATCCTCATCGGCAACGTCGGCGAGAACGGCGACCCGACGACACGGCAGGCGGGCGAGGCCGTCCTCGCGTCCGGCCTCGCCGACCTCGTGTCGTACGGGCGCGCGTTCATCTCGAACCCCGACCTGCCGGAGCGGCTCGCCGTGGGAGCGCCCCTCCAGGAGATCGACGCGGCCCACCTCTACACGAACGGCGCGCGGGGCTACACCGACTACCCCTTCCTGGCGCGGGAGCTGGTCTCCGCTCAGACCTCCACGAGCACCTGATCGAGCGACTTCCGCACGAGGTCGGGGACCCGGCAGTCCGGCGCCGGATACCCCACGGGGATCACCGCGAACGCCTTCTCGTTCTCGGGGCGGCCGAGCACCTGCTGCAGGAACCGCATCGGGCTCGGCGTGTGGATCAGCGCGGCGAGGCCCGACAGGTGCAGGGCGGACAGCAGCATCCCCACGGCGATGCCGACCGATTCGTCGACGTAGTAGTGCTTGTGCTTGGTGCCGTCCTCGCCCAGCCAGTACCGCTGCTGGAAGACGACGATCAGGGCGGGCGCGTCCGTCAGGTGCGGCTTCACCTCGTCCGTGCCCAGCGGGCGCAGGGCCGCGAGCCACTCCTCGCCGAGGCGGCCGTCGTACGAGATCTGCTCCTCGTGCTCGGCGGCCTCACGGATGCGGCGGCGGATCTCCGGGTCCTGGACGAGGACGAACGTCCACGGCTGCTGGTGCGCGCCGGACGGTGCCGTCGCCGCGCACGCGATGGCGTCCCGCACGACCTGCGGGGGCACGGGGTCGGAAGCGAACTGGCGCACCGTCCGCCGTTCCTGCATCCGGCCCCTCAACTCGGCGGAGTGCGCGAGGGATTCGGCCGCGGGCATCCGGTCGGGGCGGTACGGGACGGAGCTGTAGGGCTCGCCGTGAATGGGGGTCC
The DNA here is from genome assembly GCF_056437465.1 of Streptomyces sp. NPDC042371. Lineage (NCBI taxonomy): Bacteria > Bacillati > Actinomycetota > Actinomycetes > Kitasatosporales > Streptomycetaceae > Streptomyces > Streptomyces sp. NPDC042371. The sequence continues at coordinate 133,552 of NZ_JBWKAP010000010.1, forward strand.
ACTCTCGCTGCTGCTCGGTGTCATCAGACATGGTCCGATTCTGCTGCGGGGGACGGCGTCCGCGCCATGGTGCAGACCAATTGGGATCAGCTCCAGCCGGTCACGATCAGGGCGAGGCCCGCGGTGAAACCGGCGCCGAGCAGGGCGAGGTACAGGGCGTAGCGGCGTCGCAGGCGGTGGACGAGGAAGCCGAAGGCGCCGAAGGCGAGGCCGACCGTGAGGGTGCGGGAGCCGCGGGAGAGGACCGAGTGGGCCAGCCAGTCGGACGGGGCGATGCCGGCGCGGCCCGCCTCGCGCGCGTACACCTTGAAGGGGATGCCGTTCCAGGGCTGGTGGCGGACGGCCGCCGCCGATTCGACGGCAAGCTCCTGGCGCACCTCGGCGCGCATCCGGTCCGTCGTCAGCGGGTGCGGCAACTGCACTCCCGCGGCTGCCAGTTGAAGGGCGAGCAGGCCACCGGCCAGGCTGCCCGCGAGCGCCGCGAGCGACAGCTTCAGGGCCCGGCGCGGCACCGCGACGCACGCGATCGCGAGGAACAGCTCCGGCATCAGCGGCCAGCTCAGCGCCTCCGCGCACGCCCAGAGGAAGCCGACGAGAAGTCCCCGGCGGGACCCTGCGACCGCGGCGATCCGCTTGCGCGCCGCCGAGTCCGCCAAGGGCTCCTCCGCCGTACGCCGGCGCAGCGCCGCCACCGCGGCGCGGGCCTGCTCCGGGGTGGCCGATGCGGGCAGCGGCGCGCCGACCGCGACGCGGACCAGGGCGGGGCGGAGCCTGCCGTGCTTGGGCAGCAGTCGGTCCGTGCCCGCGATGGCCACCGGCACGACCGGGACGCCCGCGTGCTCCGCGAGGACGAGGGCGCCGCGGTGGAACGACCCCAGCTCACCGTCCCGCCCGCGAGTGCCCTCGGGGAAGAGGACCACGGCGCGGCCCGCGCGCAGCCCGTCGGTCCTGGCCAGGAGGTCGTCCATGCCGCCGCCCGTGCGGCGCACCGGGAAGCCCGCGGCGAGGCGGCTGCAGATCCGGCGCCGCCACGGCGAGGCGAACCAGTAGTCGGCGGCCGCGCCGATCGCGGGGGAGTGCCGGGCGTCCAACGCGGCCAGCAGGGCGGCGGTGTCCGCGTGCGAGGAGTGGTTGGCGACGACGACGCAGCCGCCGCGCGGCAGCCGCCCACGGCGTTCCACGCCGCCGGTGAGCGTGAGCAGGGTCCACCACAGGGCGCGACGGAGGAGGGCTGCCACGGGGCTCCGCGGACCGGGCACGTGGCTCGGTCGGTCACCGGCTCCGCCGAGTTCGTCCTCGATCGCCGGACGGGCTCGATCTTCTGCGGCAGGTCTTGAACATGTCCTCGACTGTGTCCTCACAGCGTCACCACCATCGTCAGCAACAGCGCCACCAGCAGCGAATCGATCCGGTCGAGCAGACCACCGAACCCCGGCAGCCAGCTCCCCGCGTCCTTCACGCCCGCCTCGCGCTTGACCATCGACTCCAGGAGGTCGCCGAGGACACAGCCGACGAGCACGGCGGCCCAGAGGACGGGGGTGAACGCGCCGACCGCGGCCAGTGCGGCGGCCGTCGCGGCGGCGGCTCCCGCGACTCCGGCCCAGGTCTTGTTGGGGGAGAGCGGGGACAGGGGGCGGGCGAGCGGGCCGCTGCGGCCGAGTGCCGTGCCGCCACACCACGCGCCCACGTCCCCGAACGCCACCGCGACGCCCACCGCGACCGCCGTGTCACCGAGCAGGACGAGGCCGCTCAGCGAGAGGGGGATCCACAGGAGCCCAAACGCCGTGCGGCACGCGCGCGTGAAGCCTCCTTCGGCGTCTCCGGAGAAGAGCGCGACCGCGGCGGCGGCGATCAGGAGCGCACCGGCCGCCCGCAGGTCGAGGGCGCCCGGCGCGGCCCACGCGGCGCCGGGCACGGCCACCGCGGCGCCGCCGAGCACGGCACGCTCACCGCGGGGCAGCGCGGCCATCCGCGCGTACTCGCCGACCGCGATCACCCCGAGCCCGGCCGCGAGCGCGAACGCCCCCGCCCGCCCCACGAAGAACGCCCCGAGGAAGAGGGGCGCGGCGAGCGCCCAGGTCCGCCACCGCTTGCGCAGCTCCGCCCGCATCCGCACCCGCGAGGGCAGCGCCGCGACGGCGACCCCACCCGCCCCGAGCACCCCGGCCACGACGGGCACGGCCCGACCGGCAGCTATCCCCGCTTCCCCCACCACCAAGGCCCCACTCATCGCGCACCGCCCAGCCCGACCGGGCCCTCCGCGCCGTCGAGCTCGCGCCACAGGCGGCCCAGGCGCAGGCCCGCCGTCAGCGCGGAGCCCGCCGCGAGCGCCGCGAGGACCGGTACCGTCCACCCGGACGCCGCCGCCACCACGACCAGCGCACACCGCTCCGTCTTGCCGACCGGGCCGCCGTTCAGGCGCCCCGCGCCCGCCGCCGCGCCCGCGAGCGACACCCAGGACGGCAGCGTCGCGGCGAGGCCCGCCGTCGCCACCAGCCACAGCGGGGCCAGCGGCAGGAAGCCCGCGAGGACGATCAAGTCGGCGGCCCGGTCGCCCAGTTCGTTGAGGAGCGCGCCCCTGCGCGTCGTACGGCCGGTGTCACGGGCCAGCGCGCCGTCGAGGTTGGCGAAGGCCAGGCGCGCGGCGAGGAGCAGCGCCACCAGCGGCGCCGAGAAACCGAAGGGCAGCCCGGCGAGTGCGGCGGCGGCGCCCGCCGCGCACACGACGCCCGCCAGCGTGAGGGTGTCGGGCGACACCTCGCGACGGACGAGCGCCGCACGCACGCCGGACAACTTGTCCGCGTACCAGGGCTTGAGAGCGTAGAGGCCGTTCATGACAGTGACTCTGCCGTCGGCGGGCCGCGGGCGAATCGGGGTGCGTACTCAGCTGCGGCCTGAGTACCGTGGGGACGTGAACACCGACGTGAACACCCTGCGCAGAGCGCACACCAGTGATCTGACGGCGGCCGAACTGCGGGCCGCGCGCGCCCTGCTCGACGAGGCGTTCGACGGTGACTTCAGCGACCAGGACTGGGAGCACGGCCTCGGCGGCGTCCACGCCCTCCTGCACGACGCGGCAGGCACCCTGCTCGCGCACGGCTCCGTGGTCCAGCGGCGGCTCCTGCACAACGGCCGCTCCCTGCGCATCGGTTACGTCGAGGCGGTCGCCGTCCGCCCCGACCGGCAGCGGCAGGGCCTCGGCGGGCAGGTGATGGGCGCCCTGGAGCAGGTGGTCGACGGGGCGTACGAGCTGGGGGCGCTGTCGGCGTCCGACGAGGGCGCGCGGCTCTACCTCGCGCGCGGCTGGCAGGAATGGAAGGGCGCGGTCGGTGCGCTCGGCCCGACGGGCGTGGTCCACATGCCGGAGGAGGAGCCCCCGCTGCTCTGGGGCGCGGACCTGGACCCGGCGCACGAACTCCTCATCGACTGGCGGGACGGGGACGTGTACTAGTCCCGGTCACCGGCTACCGGTCCTGGTTCGCGGTTGCCGCGCTGACGATCATCTTGCCCCGGTTCTCGCCCCGCAGCATCCCCAGGAACGCGTCCACGATCCCGTCGAACCCCTCCACCACGGTCTCGTCGAGCCCGACCCGCCCGCTCCGCAGATGCGGCACCACGAACTCGTACAGCTCCTCCTGCAGTTCGTAGTAGTCGCGCACGAGGAAACCCTCCATGCGCAGGCTCTTCTCCACGATGTCGGGGAGGTTGCGCAGCGCGTAGGGCGCGCCCGTCGCGTTGTACTGGGCGATCGTGCCGACCCGCACGATCCGACCGCGGTCGCGCAGCGAGGAGATCGCGGCCTCCAGGTGCTCGCCGCCCACGTTGTCGACGTACAGGTCGATGCCGTCGGGCGCCGCCTTGGCGAGGAGGTCGGCGGCCGGGCCCGCGTGGTAGTCGAAGACCTCGTCGTAGCCGACGTGTTCGGTGAGGTACGCCGCCTTCGCCGCCGTGCCCGCGCTGCCCACGAGCCGTCCCGCGCCCATGAGCCGGGCGAGGCGGCCGGTCGCCGTGCCGACCCCGCCCGCCGCCGCGGAGACGAACAGGTCCTGGCCCTCGCGGAGTTCGGCGATGCGGGTGAGACCGACGTAGGCGGTGAGGCCCGTGCCGCCGAGGATGCTCAGATGCGCGGAGAGCGGGACGCCGTCGAAGCGCGGCAGCCTGCGCACCTCGTCCGGCGTGACCACGGCGTGCGTACGCCAGCCCTGCCGGTGGCCGACGATGTCGCCCTCGGCGAGTGCGGGGTCGCGGGACGCGACGACGCGGCCGATGGTGCGGCCCTCCAGCGGGGCGTCGAGCGCGAAGTCGCCGTCCATCATTTCGCGGTGGTACGGGTCCACGGACCAGTAGAGGCCCTCGACCAGGGCGGTGCCGGGCGCGAGCCGGGGGAGCGGGGACTCCACGAAGGCGAAGTGGGCGGGGGTGGGGAAGCCGTGGGGGCGGGAGGTCTGGTGCACGGTGAGTGCGGTCTCGGTCATGTCCGTGACCGTAGGCAGGAATGCGGGCGCGGGGGAGTGGGTTGCGCTCATGGAACGGCCCGGACCATGAAGGGTCCTCATAGAAGCAGGTGAGACCGCTGTCCCGGACGACGCCCGCCGATCTCGCGCCGCACGAGCTCCGCATCCTGGTCGCCGTCGACCAGGAGCGCGGGTTCTCGGCGGCCGCCCAGGCCCTCGGCCTGACCCAGTCCGCGGTCTCGCACTCCATCCGTGGCACGGAGCGCAAGGTCGGCGCCGTGCTCTTCGACCGCGGCAGGAAGGGCGCGACGCCCACCCCCGCGGGAGCCGCGGCCGCCGCGCATGCCCGGCGCGTGCTGCGGCTGCTCGATACGCTGGTCGCGGAGGCGCGGGGCGCGGCGCGGGCGCAGGCGCAGGGCGGCCGGGGCGACGGCGACGCCGCGGGAGGCGTGACGGGGACGACGCTGCGCATCGCCGCGTTCCGCAGCGCCGCCCTGCACCTGCTGCCCGCCGCCCTGGGGCGCCTGGCCGCGAGCCACCCCGGGATCAGGCCCGAGGTGCGGGTGGTGCGGGAGCTGGGCGCGGGCACGGCGGGCGAGGTCGCCGAGGGGCGCGCCGACGTCGGGATCGCGACGCTCGGGGCGACCTCGCCGGTGCCCGCCGGGCTCATCGGTGACGTACTCCTCGAAGAGCCCTACTCGCTGGTGCACCCGGCGGGCCACCCCGACCCGCGCTCGCTGCCGCTGGTGGACTGGCACGAGAACTGCGGCTCGTACACGCGGGAGTGGTGGGGGCGGCAGGACTGGATCCCCTCGGCGACCGTTCTGACCGAGGACGACGGAGCAGTGCTCTCGATGGTGAGCAATGGTCACGGCATGGCGATCATGCCTGCCCTCTCCCTGACCGGAGCACCGGACACAGTCGAGATCACCGATCTCGGAACGGTCCGCCCGACCCGTTCCGTGGGCTACGTCACCACCCCTGAGCTGGCTCATTCGCTAGCCGTCCGAGCCCTGATCCGCGAGCTCAGAGCGTCGCGCGCGTGAAGGCCGTCTCAGATAGTAGGAAGTCCGAGTAATTGTGGAGACAGACGCTCCGTCCTCCCTTAGCTTGGAAGAAGCCGAACGTCTCGCTCGATCAAGCGAATGGCGGTCGTGAGCCGGAGCCGCACGCAGGCGAACCCTGCCGCTCCGTCGCTCCCCGCCCCCCGGCGTCTCGAATGAACACACCCTTCCCTCAAGGAGTGGATCCCCCATGGCCGAGACGACCGCCCGCCGAGTCCGTCACACCTCCCGCACCAGCGACGCCGAGCGCAGGAACGCCGCCGCCGCCCTCCAGCGAGCCCTCGACCGCAGGGACAACGGCGGCGAAACAGGGCACTGAGTTCGCCGAGCCCATTGGGCCCACTGAGCCGACTGGGCTCACTGGGCTCACTGGGCTCACTGAGTCCCGCGTACGACCTCGAAGTGGTCGATGCGCTCGCCGTTCTCGGCGAGCGCGGAGACCGAGAGCCTGGGGCGCGCCCCGGCCGTCACCTCGACCGCGAGGAACGAGAAGCCGGTGTAGCGCACCCGCGACCACCCCACGGTGTCCGGGTCGGGACGGCGTGACTTCGTCCAGTGGAAGGTCACGATGCCTTCGTGATCGTGATCGTGGACGTTGCCCTCATAGCTGTCCTTGACCCCGGGGCCGAAGCCGTAGAGGTCCTTGCCCGCGCCGCCCGCGGTGACGTACACGATGCCGTCGCGCGTCGGATCGGTCGACGCGCCGACCGGCACGGGCTTGCCGACCTCGCCGCCCTTGATGGCGTCCGTGCGTTCGTAGACGTGGTTGTGGCCGTTGACGACCAGGTCCACCTGATGCCTGGTGAACAGCTCGAGCCACGCGTCGCGCACGCCGCCGTCGGAGGCGTGCGTCGACGTGGAGTACATGCAGTGGTGGAAGAAGACCACCACGAAGTCGACGGCGTCGTCCGCGCGCAGCTCGCGCAGGCGCCGGTCGAGCCAGGCGGTCTGCCGCCCGTCCGTGTACCCCTTGTTGGCGGGGATCTCGTACGAGACGTCGTTGGCGTCCAGTGCGACGACGCCGACGTTTCCGTACCGGAAGGAGTAGACGCCCGGCGCCTTCTCCGGGTCGAAGCCGTTCTCGGGGAGCGACCAGCGGGCCCGCTGCCCGCCGTAGCCGTTCGGCGAGTACCAGGCCTCCATGTCGTGGTTGCCGGTGGTCACCATCCACGGCACCGACTTGGCGACGGACTCCGTCTGGGCGAGGAAGGTGTCCCAGACCCGCGCGTCATAGGTGTCCGAATCCTTGCCGTGCCCGGTGGTGTCCGCGTAGCAGATGTCGCCCGCATGCAGGTGGAACGACGGGTTCTGGCCCAGGATCACCTGGTCGTTGGCGAGCGCGTGGTAGCTGACGCCCTGGTCGCCGAAGGCCGTGAAGACGAACTTCTCCGGCTGTGCGGGCGCGGTCCTGAACGAGCCGATCGTCGCCATCCGTCCGGGCGACGCCGGGTCGAAGCCGTCGTGGCCGACGCCGTAGTAGTACGTCGTGCCGAGCCTGAGGCCGTCGAGCGCCGCGTGCAGGTAGTACTGCTCGACCGCGGGCAGCTTCTTCGACAGCGACGGGGTGTGCAGGTCACGCACCTCCGCCGCTACTTTCTGACCGAGGTCCCACGGCTCCGTCCCCAGGCGTACGTAAGGGGACTTGACCGCGAGCGGGACCTGCCAGGAGATCCGCATCTGGGTCTGCGGGTCGGCGCCGAAGGCGAGGTGCCTGCCGAAGGGGGCCACCAGCCTGCCGTCGACCCGCACCGGCGCGGACGGCGCGGCCAGGGGGTGCGCCGACGACGTACCCGCCCCGGCGGCGCCCGAAGTGCCGACCGCGCCCGAACTGCCGCCGAGCAGGGCCACCCCGCCGACCGCCCCCGCCGTCGCGAACGAGCCCGCGAGCACCTTGCGGCGGGAGAGCTTCCTGCGCAGGTACTCGTGCTGTTCGGGCATGCTCATCCGGGCCGCGAGCTCCTCCGGAATGCCGACGTTGGGAGTGTCCATGGCAGGAAACTTCCCAGCGGGGCCCAACTCCCGCCGTACGCCGGGATGAACAGCGTCTGTCCATGAGGCAGCCGTCCATGAGGCAGCCGTCCACGAGGCGACTGTCCGCATGACGGACACCGCATGTCATCCCGTGGGACGAAGAGTACGGTGCTTGCATGTCGGCCAGTTCTCGCAGCATCAATCTCGCAGTCATCCCCGGAGACGGCATCGGCCAAGAGGTCGTGGCCCAGGGGCTCAAGGTCCTCAACGCCGTGCTTCCTCAGGATGTGAAGCTCGAGACGAAGGAATTCGACTTCGGCGCCAAGCGGTACCACGCCACCGGTGAGACCCTCACCGACGCCGACGTCGAAGAGCTCAAGCAGCACGACGCGATCCTGCTCGGCGCGATCGGCGACCCCTCGGTCCCGTCCGGCGTCCTGGAGCGCGGCTTCCTGCTGAAGCTCCGCTTCCTCTTCGACCACCACGTCAACCTGCGGCCCTCGAAGCTGCTCCCGGGCGTCGCGACCCCCCTCAAGGGCCAGCCCGAGATCGACTTCATCGTCGTGCGCGAGGGCACCGAGGGTCCCTACACGGGCAACGGCGGCTCGATCCGCACCGGCACCCCGCACGAGGTGGCCACCGAGGTCTCCGTCAACACCGCGTTCGGTGTGGAGCGCGTGGTCCGCGACGCCTTCGCCCGTGCGCAGGCCCGCCCGCGCAAGAAGCTGACGCTGGTCCACAAGAACAACGTCCTCGCGTACGCCGGTCACCTCTGGACCAACGTCTTCAACCAGGTGGCCAAGGAGTTCCCCGAGGTCACCACCGACTACATCCACGTCGACGCCGCGACGATCTACCTCGTCACCGACCCCGGCCGCTTCGACGTGATCGTCACCGACAACCTCTTCGGCGACATCATCACCGACCTCGCCGCGGCCGTCTCCGGCGGCATCGGCGTCGCGGCCTCCGGCAACATCAACCCGAGCCGCGAGTTCCCGTCCATGTTCGAGCCGGTGCACGGCTCGGCCCCGGACATCGCGGGCCAGGGCAAGGCGGACCCGTCGGCGACGGTCCTCTCCGTCGGCCTCCTGCTCCGCCACCTCGGGTACGAGGCCGAGGCCGCGCGCATCGAGGAGGCGGTCTCCGCCGACCTCGCGGAGCGCGGCGAGACGGTCCGCAGCACCGAGCAGATCGGCGACGCGCTCGCCGTACGGGTAGCGCGCTGACCCGGTAGCTCGAAGATCGAACGGAAGCCGCCGGGCCGCGCAGGACAGCCCGGCGGCTTCTCGTATCCGGCCCCCGGGTGTCACCATCGACCCCCGGGCCGCAATCGTGCCGTTTCTCCCTCGGGACCCCGCGAGCGATAATCGAACGAGGGGCCGTGAAAGCAGCAGGGAAACTCGGACGTCCTAGTACTGGGCGTTCGCATGTGAGCGCGGTCCGTCACCATCACACGTGAAGGACGAAGTACTCATGACGACGACGCCGACCATCGAGCTCAAGCCCTCCTCGACGCCACTGGCCGCCGCCCAGCGCGAGGCGATCCTGGCCGACCCCGGGTTCGGCCGCCACTTCACCGACCACATGGTGACGATCAAGTGGACGGAGGGCCGCGGCTGGCACGACGGGCAGCTCGTGCCGTACGGCCCGCTCTCCCTCGACCCGGCGACGAACGTGCTGCACTACGCGCAGGAGATCTTCGAGGGCCTGAAGGCGTACCGCCAGCCCGACGGCACGGTGGCCACCTTCCGCCCCGACGCCAACGCCCGCCGTTTCCAGTCCTCCGCGCGCCGCCTCGGCATGCCGGAGCTGCCCGTGGAGACGTTCATCGAGGCGTGCGACCTGCTGGTCAAGCAGGACATCGACTGGGTCCCGGCGCACGGCGGGGAGGAGTCCCTCTACCTGCGCCCGTTCATGATCGCCACGGAGGTCGGCCTGGGCGTGAAGCCCGCCAACGAATACCTCTTCATCGTCATCGCCTCGCCCGCCGGTGCCTACTTCCCCGGTGGCGTGAAGCCGGTCTCGATCTGGCTCTCCGAGGACCGCGTGCGCGCCGTGCCCGGCGGCATGGGCGACGCCAAGACCGGCGGCAACTACGCCGCGTCGCTGCTAGCGCAGGCCGAGGCCGCGGCGAAGGGCTGCGACCAGGTCGCCTACCTCGACGCCGTCGAGCACAAGTGGGTCGAGGAGCTCGGCGGCATGAACCTGTACTTCGTGTACGGGAACAAGATCGTCACCCCGACCCTGACGGGCTCGCTGCTCGCGGGCGTCACCCGTGACTCGCTCCTCTCCGTCGCCCGTGACCTCGGCTACGAGTCGGAGGAGGCCCGCGTCTCCATCGACCAGTGGAAGACCGACTCCGAGAACGGCACCCTCACCGAGGTCTTCGCCTGCGGTACGGCCGCGGTCATCACGCCCGTCGGCACGGTCAAGTGCAACGCGGGTGAGTGGCAGCAGAGCGGGGGCCAGCCTGGTGAGGTCACGCTGAAGCTGCGTGAGGCGCTGCTCGACATCCAGCGGGGTAAGGCGAAGGACCAGCACGGCTGGATGCACGACCTCGGCTGAGGGCTTGGGCGGTGTTCACGGCAGCCCCGCGGCTTGCGTCCTGCGGGGCTGTTTTGCTTTTGCTTTCGGGTGCGGGTGCTTTGTGGCTGGTCGCGCAGTTCCCCGCGCCCCTGAGCGGCGGCTTCGCCTGCCGCCAGAGGCCGCCCGGCGTCAGTGGGTTGTGAGGGTGAGGCTTCCCGGGAGCGCGGCGCAGGCGGTTCTGACGGCTTCCGCCAGGTCGTCGCGTGTGGGGTCGGGGATTTCCGTCCAGGTCTCCAGGGCTCGGTGGAACGCCGCGACCAGCAGGTCGATCGCCAGCCGTGCCCGAAGGTCGCCCCCGCCTGGCAGGTCGAAACGGCGCTCCGCCACGACGAGCGCCGCCCGGCTCGTGCGGTCGCAGAACGCGAGCCCGTGCGCGTCCATGGACGGAGTCACCGCCGCCAGTCGGCGGGAGAGCAGCACCCGCCCCGTCCATCCCTCCGCGGGCATCCGGTCCAGCGCCACGAGCAACGCGTCCCGCAGTACGTCGAACAGCGGCTGCCCCGCGTCCGGTTCGACCCGCTCCAGCTCGTCCATGAACGCCGTCCACAGATCCTGGGTCGGCGCCATCGCCACGTCTTCCTTGCTGGTGAAGGTACGGAAGAACGTCCGCTTGCTGACGTCGACGGCATCGCACAGCGCGTCGAGCGTGACGCCGTCGAAGCCGCGCTCCGTGAAGAGGTCCAGGGCCGTGTCGACGAGTGCCTGGCGCGTCCGCAGCTTCTTGCGCTCCCGCAGGGGGAGCTGGTCGGGGTCCGTGGAGTCCATGGCGGAAGTGTAGACCGCTGCTGCGCCAGGGGAGCGAATGCCTCTTGATGGCTTCTGCCACTCAGTGGCACTATGGCGACGGCCGGTCGCCGCCTCTGGTGTTTCCGGCCTCCCTTTGGCGTACGCAGAAAGGCTCAACTCCCATGCGCGCACTGCTGGTCGACCGTTCCGCCCCCGGAGGGCTGCGCATCGGCGACACCCCCGCCCCGGCGCCCGCCCCGCACCAGGCCCTGGTCAGGGTGGCCGCCACCTCCCTCAACTACGGCGAGGTCCGCCATGTCCTGGAGGACGCCCCACAGGGCGCGGTGCTCGGGTGGGACGCGGCGGGCGTGGTCGAGCGGGCCGCCGCCGACGGCTCGGGCCCCGCCGCAGGGACCCCGGTGGTGACCCTGGGCGGCGACGGCGGCTGGGCCGAACTCCGCGCGGTCGACACGGAGTGGCTTGGCACCGTGCCCGAGGGGGCGGACCTGGGAGCCATCAGCACGCTGCCGGTCGCGGGCGCCAGCGCCCTGCGCGCCCTGGACCGGATCGGGCCGATCCTCGGCAGGCGCATCCTGGTCACGGGCGCCACCGGTGGCGTCGGGCGGTACGCGGTGCAGCTCGCCCGGCTCGGTGGCGCGGAGGTCGTCGCGGTGACCGGTGACCCCGAGGGGCGGGGCGACGCGCTCAGGGCGCTCGGCGCGCACGAGGTGATCGCCGCGCCCGCGGCGGCCGCGGCGCCGGTGGACGGCGTGGTGGACCAGGTCGGAGGGCGTCAACTCGTCGAGGCGTACGAGCAGTTGGCGCAGCACGGCACGCTCGTGTCCGTCGGACACTCAGGCGGCGACGCCGAACACTTCCCGTACGGGACGCTCTACGGGGACAGGGGCCGCCACGACCGCTCGGTCGTCAGCTTCCACCTGCTCGGCTGCGCCGGTCTCGCCAGGGATCTGACCTGGCTTGCGGGGCAGGTGGCGTCGGGTGCGCTCGACCCCGGCACGTCCTGGCGGGGTCCGTGGGACAAGGCCCAGGAGGCGGCCGACCTGCTGCTCGGCCGCCGTCTCCACGGCAAGGCGATCCTGGACATCGGCTGAAGCCGCAGGCGCCGAAGGGGGAGGAGGCGGGGCCCCCTACTTCTCCTCGGCCTCGGCCTCGGCCTTCGCGGAGGTCTTCTCGTCCTCCGCCTTCGGGGTGTTCGACCCCACCGGTGTGAGCGGGCCGCTGGTGATGGCGTCGACGACGGAGATGACCGCCGCCCCGGCACCCTTGGCCGCGCGGACACCGAGGCCTATGAGTTCTTCCATGGTCGTACTCTCTCGTATCGCCTACTTGGTCGTGTGCGTGGGGTAGACCTGGACGTCGGTGTAGGCGCCCTTGATGTCACCGGCGCCCGCGGGCCACTTGATGTTCACGGTGTGGGTCTCGTTCGGAGGCGTCACCTGGAGCTCGGTCGGCGAGGCGAGGCTCTTGCCGGAGCTGTCGATGTCGTAGGCGAGGTTGAAGACAGCGGCGTCGCCGGGCTTCAGGTTGGTGATGCGGGGCTGGGCCTGGCCGCGCTCGATGGGGTTCGAGGTGTTGTCCTCGTCCTTGATGTCGACGCCCGCGAAGCCCGTCGCCGAGCAGGTGGTCGAACCACGGTTGATCATCGTGACGTTGATGCGGCCGGTGTTCTCGTCGGGAGCGGCGTCCTGCGCGTCGATGGCCAGGTCCTCCGTCTTGCAGAACGTGACCTTGCCGCTGGTCTTCGTCGCGCCCTTCGCGGCGGCGGCGCCCGACCCGGTGTTCTTGGCGGAGTCCGACTTCGTGTCACCGGCCTCGGAGCTGCCCGAGCCCGAGCCGTTCTCCGACTTCGAGTCGCTGCCCGAGGAGGAGCCCGCGGACGAAGAGGACGAGGAGCCCTTGGCGGACGAGTCGCTGCTGGAGTCGTCGCCGCCACAGGCGGTGAGCGAGAGGGCGGCGGCGAGGCTCAGGGCGGCGAGAGCGGCGGTGCGGGTGTGCTTCATGGTGTTCCCCCAGCGGTAACTCGGTGCGTGCGGTCGGAACTATTTGTATCTCGCACCGAGTTACGGGCCGTCCTCAGCGACGTCTTCGTTCTGTCACAGGCACCCGTCACAGGGGCAAAGACTCACGGCCCGTCGGGGCAGTCGCGGTCCCCCGAAGTGCAGCCGGACGGTCGAGCGCCAGATAGCCCGCGCCGCCCACCAGGCCTGGCAGCAGGAAGCTGCAGTCGACCCCGCCCGTCAGGGACAGCAGCGGACCCTCGTACGACGGCAGAGACACGGCGAGCACACCGACCACCGCGCCCAGCGCCCAGGCGGCCGTGGCCCGGAGGTTCCAGCCCGCGCGGTACCAGTAGACGCCGCCCTTGGAGCGGCGGTTGAAGACCTGCAGGGCGTCCGCGTCGTACTCCCCGCGGCAGCGCGCGAGGCCGATGAGGGTGATCACCGCCCACGGGGTGCCGATGGCGGTGAGGAGCAGCACGAAGGACGTCATCGCGTCCTGCGCCTCCCACGCGTAGTGGCCGACGAAGACGCAGACGGTGGCGACGGCGGCGACCGTGTACGTGGCGCGGGCGCGGGAGGCGCGGGGCAGGATCGCGTCCAGGTCGAGGCCCATGGAGTAGAGCATCAGGCCCGCGTTGCCGACCGACCCCGCGGAGGCGGCGAGGAGGAGCGGGATCAGGTACCAGGCGGGGGAGGCGTCGACGAGTCCGCCCGCGTAGTCGAGGGCCGCGCGGGCCGCGTATGCCGTGAACGTGCCGAAGAGCTGGGGGATCAGGAGCCCCGCGAGCAGGCCGAGCCAGGCCGCGCCGAGGACCGCGCGGGAGCTGTGCCGGGCCGGGGAGATGTAGCGGGTGTAGTCGCCGAGGAGGGTGATGAAGGCGATCGGCCCCGACAGGCCCGCCGCGACCAGGGCGAGCAGCCACGTCGGCCAGAACGAGCCGAGCGCATAGCCTCCCGCGCCGGGCAGCGCGGCGGTGGTGAAGTCGGAGGCGTAGGCGATGACGCCGAGGGCGAGCAGCGCCGTCATGCCGACGGCGAGGACGCGGGAGAGGCGCAGCAGGACGCGGTAGCCGTACACCGCGCCGGTGACGGTGGCCGCCGCGAGCAGGGCGTAGACCAGGGAGTACGAGAGTCCGCCGGTCGGCAGGCCGAGCAGCCGGTGCAGGGTGCCGACCATCACGTCGCCGCCGATCCAGATGGTCAGCGCGGTGTAGCCGAGGGAGAGGAGGAGGCCGACGACCGAGCCGACGAGGCGGCCGCGCACCCCGAACTGGGCACCGGAGGACGTGGAGAGGTTCGTGCCGGTGCGCAGCGAGACCAGGGCGAGCGGCGCCGTCAGCGCCGTGCCGAGCACGGTGCCCGCCACGACCGCGCTCACCGACTCCCACCAGCCGAGGCCGAACGAGACCGGCAGCCAGCCGAAGACGATCACCCCCAGGCAGAGGTTGGAGCCGATGAGGATCGATACGAGATCGCGGGGGCCGCTGGTGCGCTCCCCGTCCGGGATGGTGTCGACTCCGCGCTGTTCTATCGGCATGAGGGTGCCCCTGACGCTCGCTTGGTCCCAATGGTTGCCCCACGTTTGAGCAGCGCTCAATGTGACGCGTTCGGCCCCTCGCCGTCAATGCTTACCGCATGCGGATTTAGTAGTTAGAGTGGTGCTCTAAATTCCTCTCTCCCCCTCGTGAAGGTGTACGCCATGACCGCTGCCGCCGACGGCTTCCGCATGCCCGCCGAGTGGGCCCCGCACGAGCGCACGTGGATGGCGTGGCCGTGCCCCAACCCGACCTTCGACGACCCCGAGGGCCTCGACGAGTCCCGCCTGGCCTGGGCCGGCGTCGCCCGTGCGGTACGCCGCTTCGAGCCGGTCACCGTGGTCTGCGGGCCCGCGCAGTCCGCGTACGCCAAGGAGCTGCTCGGCCCGGACATCGAGGTGGCCGAGCGGGAGCTCGACGACGCCTGGATGCGGGACATCGGGCCCACCTTCCTCACCGACGGCAAGGGCGGCCTGGCCGCCGTCGACTGGACGTTCAACGGCTGGGGCGCCCAGGAGTGGGCCCGCTGGGACCACGACTCCAAGGTCGGGGCGTACGTCGCCGACCTCGCCGGAGCGCGGACGTACGCCTCGAAGCTGGTCAACGAGGGCGGCGGTCTCCACGTCGACGGCGAGGGCACCGTCCTGCTCACCGAGACCGTGCAGCTCGGCCCCGAGCGCAACCCCGGCTGGACGAAGGAGCAGGTGGAGGCGGAGGTCCACGCCCACCTCGGCACCACCAAGGCGATCTGGCTGCCGCGCGGGCTCACCGCCGACTACCCGGGCCACGGCTTCGGCACCCTCGGCCACGTCGACATCGTCGCCGCCTTCGCCGCGCCCGGCGTCGTCCTCGTCCACACCCAGCGCAACCCCACACACCCCGACTTCGAGGTCAGCAAGGAGATCGTCGCGGCCCTGAAGGGGCAGACGGACGCGCGCGGCCGCACCCTGCGCATCGTCGAGGTGCCCGCCCCGACCGTCCTCAAGGACGACGAGGGCTGGGTCGACTACTCCTACATCAACCACTACCTCTGCAACGGCGGCGTCGTCCTGTGCGCCTTCGGCGACCCGAACGACGAGATCGCGGCGGGCATCTTCCGGGGTCTCTTCCCGGACCGGACCGTGACGCTCGTCGACGCCCGTACGATCTTCGCGGGGGGCGGTGGCATCCACTGCATCACCCAGCAGCAGCCGAAGGTGTGATCAAGGAGTACGGGATGGCCGGTCAGGCCCGCGCGCGGAAGAACGCCCCGCCGCGTGAGGACGTGTTGGCGGCCGCCATGGAGATGATCGCCGAGCGCGGCCTGGAGAAGCTGACCATGGCCGCGATCGGCCGCGAGGTCGGCATGAGCTCCGGCCATCTCCTCTACTACTTCCGCACCAAGGACGAGCTGCTCCTGCGCACCCTGGAGTGGAGCGAGGGCCGTCTCGGCGCCGAGCGCGGCCGTCTCCTGGCCCGGCAGGGCACGGCCCGCGAGC
Source organism: Streptomyces sp. NPDC042371 (assembly GCF_056437465.1). Lineage (NCBI taxonomy): Bacteria > Bacillati > Actinomycetota > Actinomycetes > Kitasatosporales > Streptomycetaceae > Streptomyces > Streptomyces sp. NPDC042371. The sequence goes on from NZ_JBWKAP010000010.1 coordinate 149,387, forward strand.
GCCTCGACGCGTACGTCGACCTGTACGTCCCCGACGCCGTCGGCGATCCCCACTGGACGCTCTGGCTGGAGGTCTGGAACCGGTCCCTCAACGCCGACGAGGAGGGCCGCGACCGGCAGGCCGCGATCGAGGGGGCCTGGCACCGCGACCTGGTGGCGCTGCTCGCCGAGGGGGTCTCGCGCGGCGAGTTCGGGGCGATCGACCCCGACCGCTTCGCGTCCCGGCTGCGGGCGCTGCTCGACGGGTTCTCCATCCATGTGGCGATCGGGCTGCGGGGGACCGGGCGGGACCAGGTCCTCACGCACGTAGGGGAGTTCCTGGACACCGCACTCGCCTCGGACTCCTAGTCCCCCGTCCGGGTTGTACGCAGTCCGACTGATTGCCCGTCGCCCTTCCGGTGCGCTTGTATCCCCGTGGGCCCTGGCGTCGGGCCGGGGGAGCGACAGGTCTTTGGGGGAAGTCATGTCCACTGCCAGACGTGTTTCCTTGAGCGCCGTGCTCGTCGCGGCGCTCGGCACCACCGCCTTACCGGCCGCCGCTGCGCAGGCGGCGCGGACCGCGCCACGCGTCGAGCGCGTGAGCGTCGCGGCCGACGGGACCGAGGCCGACGGCGCGTCGGGCGCCGCTTCCCTCTCCGGGAACGGCCGCTACGTCGCCTTCCGCAGCGACGCGGAGAACCTGACGGAGGGCCACCAGGGCCCTTACGACTACGGATTCGTACGCGACCTGCGGACCGGCGAGGTCACGCGGCTCAAGAACTCCATGGGCGCCCCCGTCATCAGCGACGACGGGCGGTACGCCGCGCACACCGGCTGGGGGACGCACGGCATCAACGTCTTCCTCACCGACCTGGGCACGGGGGAGCGGAAGCAGATCGACGGCAAGGGCTTCAAGGACAGCTCGGCCCACCCGTCCATCAGCGCGGACGGCCGCCACGTCGCGTACAAACTGCAGCCGCGCCACCCCGGCGACCCCGCCCGCGTCGAGGTCTACGACCGGGAGACGGACACCAGGGAGGTCGTCAGCGAGGGGCCGCCGGACGCGGCCCGCGACATGGTGGACCCGTTCATCAGCGGCGACGGCCGGTACGTCGCCTACACGGACGCGGGCACCGGCCAGGTCTGGCTCCGCGACCGCACCACGGGCGGCCTCACCCGCATCGACGACGGCAGCCCGTCCACCGTGGCGCAGGTCAACGGCCGCACGGTGGCGCTGAACTCCCCGTCGGGCGCATACGTACGCGACCTGCGCACCGGAAAGTCCCAGCACTTCCCGACCGCGACCGCGCAGGCGGTCAGCCCGAACGGACACCAGCTCCTCTACGGAGACAGCCAGCTGAACATCGTTCTCCGCGACCTCCGCAGCGGCCACGAAGTGCGCGTCGGCCATGGCTCGGCCGGTGCGGGCGCGATCGCCGCCAAGGGACGCGGCGTCGTCTACAGCTCCGAGGACACGGACGTGGTGCCCGGCGACACGAACGGTTTCCGCGACGTCTTCCTGCGCCACCCACACTGAGCCACCCAAGCTCAGCCATCTGCCTGAGCCATCCGCACGGCCTTCACCGACCAGCAGCAAAAACGGGGGACTTGAACCACCATGTACTGCACCCATCGCAAGCGCATCTCCCTGGCCGTCGCCGCAGGCATCGTCGCGGCCACCGTCACCGCCCTGCCCGCCGCCTTCGCCGCCGACGCGGCCGACGCGCCCCGCACCGAGGGCGTCAGCGTCACCACCGGGGGCAAGGCCGCGAACGACCGGTCCACGGGGGCCGTGATCAGCCGCGACGGCCGGTTCGCGGCCTTCGACTCCGAGGCGAGCGACCTCACCGCGGGCGACACGAACGGGGCGCGCGACGTCTTCGTACGCAACCTGCGCACCGGAAAGACCGAGCGCATCGCCCTGCCGGGACGCCAGGCCAGCGGCCCTTCCCTGAGCGCCGACGGCCGCTACGTCGCGTTCGTCTCCAGCCCCGCGGGCTCCTACTCCGACCGCGACGTGCGGCTCTACGACCGCGGGACCAAGAAGACCGAGCGCCTCGACGTCGAGCTGCCCGACGGCTACCCGGGCGACAGCGCGGGCAGCGTCTCCCTGAGCGCGAACGCGCGCTACGCCGTCTTCGACACCGACGGGCCGCGGTTCGACGGCACCGCGGTCTTCCTGCGCGACCGCAAGTCCGGCACCACGGAGAAGGTCAGCCATCCGTACACCGGCGGCGACGGCGAGCGCGACGCCCACTCGGCGACCGTCAGCGACAACGGCAGGTACGTCGTCTACGCCGACTCCTTCGTGAACGGTCCGCGCGGCGACGACTGGAGCGACCTGTGGCTGCGCGACCGCAGGACCGGCAAGCTGTCCCAGGTCGACCGCTCGTACGACGGCTCCAAGACCGAGAAGGAGTCCTTGGACGCGTCCATCAGCGGCGACGGCGGCACCGTCGTCTTCGAGTCCCGGGACACGCATCTCGTGCCCGACGACAACGACGCCGCCTGGAACGTGTTCGTGCACGACGTGGCCTCCGGCCACAACCAGCGCATCCACGGCACCCAGGGCGGCCCCGGCGAGGCCTACACCCGCTCGCCCGCGATCAGCCGCGACGGCCGCCACCTCACCTACATGTCCGAGCTGACCGAGCCGGGCAGCCAGTACGGCAAGGAGTGGCCCGTCTACCTCCGGGACCTGAAGGACGGCACGACCACGCTCGTCACCCCCGACACCTCGGGCGGCGCCGCCACGGCGACGGTCGTCCCCGGCGGCATCTCGGCGGACGCCCGCCGGATCGCGTTCTCGTCCGGTGACGCCGGACTGCTGCCCGGTGACACCAACGAGGGCGACGACGTCTTCGTGCGCCACCTGCGCTGACGCCCGCCACGACGCGGGCGGTGCGACCACGAGCCGCCCGCATCGTGAGACAACGGCCCCGTGCGCGGGCAAAGCGTGGCAAGCTGCCTCCGTGCTCTCGTTCGCCATGATTATTGGCAGCAGGCGCGCCGGTCCGCAGTGACCGCCTCGTATCCATCACGTACGGGCGGACACCGTCGCCTCGACCCGCGCGCAGACCTCTCGCACCCGCGAGGGGTTTTTTCGTTTCCCGGCCCAACTGCAGCCGGACACGGAGCGCGCGGGATCATTGGGGGTGGTGGAGCCGGTCATTCCGGTAGACCGAGATCCGACACAGGAGCCAGATCAGCATGACGGAAACCAGCACACCCGACGATTCCTTCCACGTCTTCGACACCACGCTGCGGGACGGCGCGCAGCGCGAAGGCATCAACCTCACCGTCGCGGACAAGCTGACCATCGCCCGGCACCTGGACGACTTCGGCGTGGGCTTCATCGAGGGCGGCTGGCCCGGCGCCAACCCGCGCGACACCGAGTTCTTCGCGCGGGCCCAGGAGGAGATCACCTTCCGGCACGCCCAGCTCGTCGCCTTCGGCGCCACCCGCCGCGCGGGCGCCAAGGCCGCCGACGACCCGCAGGTCAACGCCCTCCTGGCGTCCGGCGCCCCCGTCATCACCCTCGTCGCCAAGTCCCACGACCGGCACGTCGAGCTCGCCCTGCGCACCACCCTCGACGAGAACGTGGAGATGGTCCGCGACACCGTCTCCTACCTCGTCTCGCAGGGCCGCAGGGTCTTCGTCGACTGCGAGCACTTCTTCGACGGCTACCGCGCCAACCCCGAGTACGCCAAGGCGGTCGTGCGGGCCGCCGCAGAGGCCGGTGCCGACGTCGTCATCCTGTGCGACACCAACGGCGGCATGCTGCCCGCCCAGGTCCAGGCCGTCGTCTCCACCGTCGTCGCGGACACCGGCGCCCGGCTCGGCATCCACGCCCAGGACGACACGGGCTGCGCCGTCGCCAACACCCTCGCCGCCGTCGACGCCGGCGCCACCCACGTGCAGTGCACCGCCAACGGCTACGGCGAGCGGGTCGGCAACGCCAACCTCTTCCCCGTCGTCGCCGCCCTGGAGCTCAAGTACGGCAAGCAGGTCCTGCCCGAGGGCTCGCTGCGCGAGATGACCCGCGTCTCGCACGCCATCGCCGAGGTCGTGAACCTGACCCCGTCCACGCACCAGCCGTACGTCGGCGTCTCCGCCTTCGCGCACAAGGCCGGGCTGCACGCCTCCGCGATCAAGGTCGACCCGGACCTCTACCAGCACATCGACCCGGACCTCGTCGGCAACCGCATCCGCATGCTCGTCTCCGACATGGCGGGCCGCGCCTCCATCGAGCTCAAGGGCAAGGAGCTCGGCGTCGACCTCGGCGACGACCGCGACCTGATCGGCCGCGTCGTGGACCGGGTCAAGGAGCGCGAGCTCCAGGGCTACACGTACGAGGCCGCCGACGCCTCCTTCGAGCTGCTGCTCCGCGAGGAGGCCGAGGGCCGGGCCCGCCGCTACTTCCGGGTCGAGTCCTGGCGGGCCATCGTCGAGGACCGCCCCGACGGCACGCACGCCAACGAAGCCACCGTGAAGCTGTGGGCCAAGGGCGAGCGCATCGTCGCCACCGCGGAGGGCAACGGCCCCGTCAACGCCCTCGACCGGGCGCTGCGGGTCGGCCTGGAGCGGATCTACCCGCAGCTCGCCAAGCTGGAGCTCGTCGACTACAAGGTCCGCATCCTGGAGGGCAAGCACGGCACGTCGTCCACCACGCGCGTCCTGATCTCCACGACCGACGGCGTCGGCGAGTGGTCGACGGTCGGCGTCGCGGAGAACGTCATCGCCGCGTCGTGGGACGCCCTGGAGGACGCCTACACCTACGGTCTGCTGCGGGCCGGGGTCGAACCGGTGGAGTAGTCCGCCCACAGACCTGCCCAAAGACCCCCCGCGGGCACCCGCCTGGGGTCCGTCTGGGTTACGTTCGAAGTATGAGGAATCGGACGAAGCGGATCACCGTCGGACTCTCCGGACTGCTGCTCGCCCTGGGTGCCGTGTCGTTCACGGCGGCGCCCGGGGCCATCGCGGCATCCGGGACGCAGGACGCCTCCAGCGTGTCGGTGGTGGCCGACGCCTGGAAGAAGAGTCCGGTGTACGTCGATCCCGCGGCGTCGGACCAGCTCTCCGGGGAGCAGGCCGACGCCCTCGCCCGGAAGATCAAGAAGGCCGACAAGCCGGTCTTCGTGGCCGTGCTGCCGGACAACTTCCCGCAGCAGAAACTCTTCCGCCAGCTGCGCACCGAGACCGGCGTGACCGGCGCGTACGCGGTCCGGCTCGGTGACGGGTTCGACGCGAAGGCCGACCGGTCGGTGCTGTCGCCCAACGCCGTCGACAACCTCGTCTCGCTGGTCCAGGGCGAGGATGCCCCCGCCCAGCTCGACCGCTTCGTCGGCCAGGCCGTCGTGCAGGCGCGCGGCAAGGCCCCGAGCTCCTGGGGTGGCGGCGAGGACGACGGCGTCTCGGTGGGCGCCCTCGTCGGGGTCGGGGTGGTCGTCGTGGCGGGCGCAGGGGGCGCGTACGCGATCGTCCGGCGCAAGAAGCGGCGGCACGAGGAGATGCAGCGCGAGTCGCTGCGCAAGCTGTCCGTCGTCGTCGACGAGGACATCACCGCGTTCGGCGAGGAGCTGGACCGTCTCGACTTCCACCCCGCGGAGGCGGGCGCGGACGACGCGATGCGCGCGGACTACGAGCGGGCGCTGGACGCGTACGAGAAGGCGAAGGCGTACATGGCGGCCGCCGAGCGCCCCGAGGACGTGCGGGGCGTCACCCAGGCACTGGAGGACGGCCGCTTCTCGCTGGCCCTGCTCGCCGCGCGCCGGGAGGGCCGCGAGCTGCCGGAGCGGCGGGCCCCCTGCTTCTTCGACCCGCGGCACGGTCCTTCGGTCGAGGACGCCACGTGGGCGCCCGCGAACGGCGCGGAACGCTCGGTGCCGGTGTGCGCGGCGGACGCGGCGCGGCTCGCGGACGGCGAGGACCCGATGGTGCGGACCGTGGCCACGGAGTCCGGCGAGCGGCGGCCCTACTGGGAGGCAGGACCGGCGTACGGACCGTGGGCGGGCGGCTACTTCGGCGGCGGCATCCTGCCGGGACTCCTCGTCGGCACGATGCTCGGCGGCATGATGTCGAGCCCCGCGTACGCGGCGGACCACGGCTCCGGATACGGGGACTTCGGGGGCAACTACGAGGGCGGCGACTACTCGGGAGCGGACTTCGACTCCTCGGACTTCGGTGGCGGCGACTTCGGTGGCGGCGATTTCGGCGGGGGCGGGGACTTCGGCGGTGGTGGCGACTTCGGGGGTGGGGGCGGGTTCTGAGGGGCCAGGGGCCGGGAGCCAGGGGCCAGGAGCCGGGAGGGTCCGACCGCGGACCCCTTGACCGCACTCGGGAGTTACGAGACGATACGGTTCGTCTTGTTGTCCCGGGTCTTCCGGGTTTTCCGAGTGCGGGGAGTCAGTCATGCGACAGGTCCATGAGCAGTACGTCGATGTCGCGCCGGGGGTCCGGCTGTGGACGGAGCGGCGAGGGGTGCCCGACGCTCCCGCGCTGCTGCTCGTCATGGGGGCCCAGGCCTCCGCGCTCGGCTGGCCCGAGCCGCTGGTCGACGCGCTCGCGGAGCACCACCACGTCATCCGCTACGACCACCGCGACACGGGCCGCTCGGACCGCCCCTTCGACGAAGAGCCCTACGCCGTCACCGACTTGGCGCGGGACGCGGTCGCGGTCCTGGACGGTCTCGGGATCGAGCGGGCCCACGTCGTCGGCCTCTCGCTGGGCGGCATGCTCACCCAGCTCGTGCTCGCCGATCACCCCGAGCGGGTGCTGAGCGCGACCCTGATGGGCACGTGCGCACTGAGCGAGACGCCGTACGTGCGGCCGGACGGGGTGAGCGTCCCCGTCGCCGAGCTGCCCGGCATCGCGCCCGAGATCCTGGAGATGTGGGCGCGGCCTGTCGAGGACCACGGTCCGGAGGCCGAGCTGGACCGGCGGGTGGAGCACTGGCGCCTGCTGGGCGGGGATCAACTGCCCTTCGACGCGGCGTACTTCAGGGAGCTGGAGCGGCGCGTCATCGAGCACGCGGGCAGCCATGCGGAGTCCTCGGCCCACGCTCGCGCCGACAGCTCCGGCATGCTCCGCACGGCCGAACTGGCCGCGAACCGGGTCCCCGTGCTGGTCGTGTCCGCCACTGCCGAGCCGGTCTTCCCGCTGCCGCACCCCCAGCACCTCGCCCAGGTCGTCGCCGGTGCGCGCCTGGTGGAGATCCCGGGCATGGGCCATGCGCTGCCGCCCGCGGTGCACGGGCCTCTGGAGAAGGCGATCCTGGAGCACACGCTCGGGATGTGACCTACTGTGCCTGCGCGTCGGCCGGGGGAACCGTCACCGGCCATCGCCCCGGATGCCCCGGCGGCAGGGCCAAGTCCCGTCGCACGGCCGCGTAGTAGGCCGCGCGCGCGGCGCGCTGGCGCTCCAGAAGAGCGCCCCACGCATCGGGGTCGTGGGTGTCCTCCCGCAGGAACCGCTCCATCCGGATCACCAGGAGCACCCATGTGCGCGCCTCTTCGACGACGTCCGGCGCGCCGAGCATGAGCAGGGTCTCCCCGGCGGGGTCCCGGGCCTCGGTGGCCTGGGCGAAGTGGGGGACGGCCTCTTCGGGGGAGAGGGGATGCGGGTGCGGGTCGTTGCCGAGGTGGGCGGCGACCCGGTAGGTGAGGCTGACGGTCTGCTTCAGGACCCGGGCGTACTCGGTGTAGACGGCGAGCCGCCGTTCCTCCCAGCGGGCGGCCTGCTCCCGCCGGAAGCGGATGCGGTCGCCCCGGGTGATGGCCACATAGGACCCGAGCGCGCCGATGATCACGCCGAGCAGTGCGGGCAGTTGCTGTATGAACTCGGGCACAGGCGGAACGGTAGCGCGCGCGGGTCTTGCGGTCGGGCGGGGTGGCCGTGCGGGGTGGCCGTGCGGGGTGGCGTCGAGGTCCGTTCAGGAACCGGCCTTGATCGCGGAGATGTCGAAGTTCAGCTTGATCTTGTCGGAGACGAGCACGCCGCCGGTCTCCAGCGCGGCGTTCCAGGTGAGGCCCCACTCCGAGCGCAGGATCTCCGACTTGCCCTCGAAGCCGACGCGCTCGTTGCCGAACGGGTCCGTGGCCGCGCCGTTGAACTCCAGGTCGATCGTGAGCGGCTTCGTGGTGCCCAGGATCGTCAGGTCACCGGTGACGCGGTAGTCGTCGCCGCCCAGCGCCTCCGTCTTGGTGGAGCGGAAGGTCATCTCCGGGAACTCGTCGGTCTTGAAGAAGTCCGCGCTCTTCAGGTGCCCGTCACGGTCGGCGTTGCCCGTGTCGATGCTCTGCATCTTGACGTCGAGGGATGCCGTCGACGCGGACGGCTCGGAGCCGTCCAGGTGCAGCGTGCCCGAGAAGTCGAGGAAGGAGCCCTTGACGTTCGTGACCATGGCGTGGCGCGCGACGAAGCCGATCGTCGTGTGCGAGGGGTCGATCGTGTAGTCGCCGGTCAGCGCGGCGAGGTCCGGGTTGACCGCGGCGGGGGCGGCGGCAGCCGGGGTGGTGGCGGTGTCGGTGTCGTTCTTGCGGCCGAAGAGACCCATGACGTGCTCCTTGGGGGGCGAGCTCCGGGAATGGAGCTGCTGTTGAATGTTCAACGAGATCGAAGGTAGCGCGATTCGGTTCAACTTTCAACCTCTAGGGCGGCATGTCGGCTGCGATTACGCGGATTGGCCGAATCCGGCGCCGCTTGGCACCGAGCGGCACCGCTTGGTGCCACTCGGCGCCGGGTGGTGTCGCGGAGGTGTCATGTTGGCGCCATGGGGTGATGCGCCTGCTCTGACCTGCGGGTATGGGTGTGTGGCGCCACGTGGGGGTGGGCTTCGGTGTCACTGGGGCTTGCAGTGGCGCCATTGTGGTGCCACTATGGCGCTATGAACCTCACGCAGTACGTCGATCAGCTTCGGCAGGAGCTTGCCGTGGCCGCCGAAGCGGGCGGGGACGAGGCGCGGGCCCTGGCCGAACGCCTCACCGCCCCGCTGGAGTCGGCCGCCCGGCTCACTCTGCTGAACGCGCTCTCCGCCGCCGCGGACGAGATCACCGCCGACCTCGCACCCGGCTCGGTCGACGTACGACTGCGTGGTGTCGACCCGGAGTTCGTGGTGACACCGCCGCCCGCGGCAGAGCCGTTCGACGCGCAGGCCGAGTACGCGGCCCTGATGGCGGCCCGGCCGACACCGCCCCCGCCGCCCGCCGCGCCCGACCTCGCGGACGACGGCGGCACCGCCCGGGTCAACCTCCGCCTTCCCGCCCACGTCAAGGCCCGGGTGGAGGAGGCGGCGACCCGGGACGGGCTCTCGGTCAACGCGTGGCTCGTCCGTGCGGTGTCCGGCGCCGTCGACCAGCCGGAAGGGCGGGCGGGTCGGGCGGACAAGGCCGGTGCGGCGGGCGGCCGCCGCGAGGCCTGGCACTCCGGGACGGGCTTCACCGGCTGGGTGCGGTAGCGCGCCGGGCTGCGGCCGGGCGGTGTTGACGCCGTCTGGTCCGGCACGGGGCGACGCCTCACGGCCCAGCGCCCACTTTTCGGCGCCCACTTTTCAGTACCCACTGTCCAGCACTCACTGTTCAGTGCTCACGTTCAGCGCACACGTTCGTCACCTTCCATCAGCCTTCGCCGACCGAGCCCTTGAGGGCTCGGCGAGCCCCTAGGACGGGACAGCCATGCCTTCTTTCGACACCCCGAAGCCCATCAGCGCCACCGTCACCTTCCGGGTCGGCGCACTCCGGATCACGGCCGGGGAGCGTGCGGACACCGTCGTTGACGTACGGCCGAGCAGCGCGACCGTGGAAGCGGACATCAAGGCGGCCGAGCGCACCCGCGTCGAGTTCGCCAACGGCAAGCTGCTGGTCAAGGGGCCCAGGGAGCGCTCCATGTTCGGCAAGGCACCGTCCATCGACGTGGACATCGCGCTGCCGTCCGGTTCCGAGCTGCACGCCACGACCGTCATGGCGCACATCGCCTCCGAAGGCGGGCTCGGTGGCTGCGAGTTCAAGACCTCCGCGGGTGACATCCAGATCGAGCGGGCCGCCGCGGCCAAGCTGGTCACGGGCTACGGCGACATCTCGCTGGGGCGTGCGAGCGGTCCGGTCGACGTCCACACCTCCTCCGGCGAGGTCCGTCTCGGCGAGGTCGAGGGATCGGTCGAGATCAAGAACTCCAACGGCATCACCGCCCTCGGCGACATCCAGGGCGACATCCAGGTGAAGGCCTCCAACGGCTCCGTCACCATCGACCGCGCGGCCGCCGACGTCAGCGTCAAGACGGCCAACGGGGCCGTGCGGGTGGGGGAGGTGGCCCGCGGCGCGACCGTCGTGGAGTCGGCGGCGGGCAAGATCGAGATCGGCATCCGCGAGGGTACGGCCGCGTGGCTCGACGTACGGACGAAGGCGGGGTCTGTGAGCCAGGCGCTGGAGGAGTCGGAGTCCCCGGAGACGTCGGGAGATCCCGTCGACACGCTGAAGGTGCATGCGCGCACGGGCATCGGCGACATCAAGATCCACCGAGCCTGACCCCCGCGGGGGCTCTGCCACACGGGTGCCCCGCCGGGACCCCCGCCCGGTGGCGCCGCCCCACCAGCCTTTCGCCCCCTCGGGCTCCACCCACCCTGCAACCTCGCCCTACCGGCCCTACCGGCCCTACCGGCCCTACCGGCCCTACCGGCCCTACCGGCCCTACCGGCCCTACCGGCCCTACCGGCCCTACCGGCCCTACCGGCCCTC
>NZ_JBWKAP010000010.1:160192-387046 GCF_056437465.1 Streptomyces sp. NPDC042371
TACCGGCCCCGCCCGCCCGGCAGCCTTGGTCCGGCTCGCGCCTCGCCGATCCCGCCCTGCGGCCCCCGCCCGGCAGCTTCGGCCCGGCCCGCGCCTCACCGATCCCGCCCAACGGCTGCGCCTGCCCGGTGGCCTCGGCCCAGCTTGCGCCTCGCTGGCGCCCCGACCGGCCCCCGCCGCCCCAGGCCTCGATCCGGCCCACGCCCCACGGCCTCGATCCGGCCCACGCCCCACCCGCCACCGGCACTCCAACCCCGGTCCGCACCTCACCACCGGCGTACCTCACCACCGGCGCCCAGCCCCACCGGCCCCCGCCCCAAGCCTCGGGCCACCCGAGCCGCACCCGACCACCACCCGGCACGTACCCCGACCACCACCCGGCACGTACCCTGCCCGGCACCCGGCACGTACCCTGCCCGGCACCCGGCACGTACCCCGCCCGGCACCCGGCACGTACCCCGACCGCCACCCGGCACCTCCCTCGCCCGGCCCCCAGGCCGCACCCCTCCGCGAGCCTCAGCAGTTCACGCTCCGCATCTCCCGCCCCGGCCGCGCCATCCCGCCGTCCCCGGCCCAAGTTCCACCGAAGTCGCACCTCCCCGGGAGCCCACAGCTCCGCCCTCGCCCTCCAGTTGGTACCCCAAAAGCCCCGCCCCAGGGTCGGTTTCGAACTGAAGTCCTAATTAAGGCTCCACGTCAGAGCCCCCCCCAGAGCCTCACCCCCCAAGCCTCACCCCCCCCAAAAAAACCTCACCCCCAAAATCTCACCCCCAAGAAGGAACGGACATGGCAACGCCCCACCCCACGCGCCCAGCAGCCATCACCGCAACCAACCTGCGCAAGGCCTACGGCCAGAAGACCGTGCTGGACGGGATCGATCTCAACATCCCGCAAGGCACGATCTTCTCCCTGCTCGGGCCCAACGGCGCGGGCAAGACGACCGCCGTGCAGATCCTCTCCACGCTCATCTCCGCCGACTCGGGCGAGGCACGCGTGGCCGGGCACGACCTGGCGGGCGAACCCGACGCGGTGCGCGCCGCGATCGGTGTCACCGGGCAGTTCTCCGCCGTCGACAACCTCCTCACCGGCGAGGAGAACCTGACGCTCATGGCGGACCTGTACGGCTTCGGGCGCCGTCAGGGGCGGCACCTCGCCGCCGGGCTCATCGAGCGGTTCGACCTCGTCGAGGCGGCGGGGAGGCCCGCGGCGACGTACTCCGGAGGCATGCGCCGCAGGCTCGACATCGCGATGACCCTGGTCGGCAGCCCGCGCGTGATCTTCCTGGACGAGCCGACCACCGGCCTGGACCCGCGCAGTCGGCACGGCATGTGGGAGATCGTCCGTGAGCTCGTCGCCGACGGCGTGACCATCTTCCTGACCACGCAGTATCTGGAGGAGGCGGATCAACTCGCCGACCGCATCGCGGTGTTGAGCGGCGGCAAGCTGGTCGCCGAGGGCACCCCGGGCGAGCTGAAGCGCCTCGTCCCCGGCGGTCACATCCAGCTCCGCTTCGCCGAGCTCGACGGACTGGACAAGATCGCGCGACTGCTCGGCGTCGGCAGCCGGGACGACGACGCCATGACTCTGCACGTCCCCAGCGACGGCAGCCTGAAGTCCGTCAAGGCGGTGCTCGACCTGGTCGAGGCCAGCGGGACCGAGGTCGAGGGACTCACCATCGACACCCCCGACCTCGACGACGTCTTCTTCGCCGTGACCGGCCGCCCCGACCACGAGAAAGCGACCACCCGATGAGTACTGTCACCACCGCCCCGGCGACGAAGCGGACCCACGTCCCCGCCCCCACCTCCGCGCTGCAGAACTCCCTGACCATGCTGCGCCGCAACCTCATGCACGCCCGCCGCTACCCGGCCATGACGATCAGCCTGGTGAGCATGCCCATCGCCATGCTGCTGCTCTTCAACTACGTCTTCGGCGGCACGATGTCGGCGGGCATGGGCGACCAGGGGTCCGGCGACTACATCGACTACCTCGTCCCCGGCATCCTGCTGATGGCCGTCGGCTCGGGCGTCCTGCCCACCACGGTCGGCGTCTGCACGGACATGACCGAGGGCATCGTGGCCCGGTTCCGGACCATGCCGATCAACGGCTCATCGATCCTCACGGGCCGCGCGGTCGGCGCCGTCATCCAGACGATGATCACCATCGTCTTCGTCACCGGCGTCGCCTTCCTCATCGGCTTCCGGTCCGGCGCCGAGCCCGTCGAGTGGATCGCCGCGGCCGGTCTGCTCACCCTGATGAGCACCGCGCTCACCTGGCTCGCCGTCGCGCTCGGCCAGCTCGTCAAGGCGCCCGAGGCGGCCAGCAGCGTCGCCCTGCCCTTCTCCTTCCTGCTGCCCTTCCTCAGCAGCGTGTTCGTGCCGCTCGACTCGATGCCGGGCTGGCTGCGCCACTTCGCCGAGTGGCAGCCCTACACCGCCTTCACCGAGACCCTGCGCGGGCTGCTGACCGGCGCGGAGATCGGCAAGTTCGGGCCGCTCGCGGTGGGCTGGGGCGTCGCCATCGCCCTGCTCGGCTTCGTCTGGGCGCGCTCGCTGTTCAGGCGGGGCGCCACCCGCTGATCGCACAGCCCCCACGGACCCCACAGCCCCCACGGACCCCACAGCCCCCACAGACCCCGCGGAGCCACGGGGGTGCCTCGCGGAGAGGGCCGCGCGACGACGACGTCGCGCGGCCCTCAGTTGTTGTGCACCTTGTGCGCCCGGTGCCTGCCGATCTCTGTCAGTCTCTGGCAGTCTCTGTCAGAGGTATAGACAGCGCTTTCTGTCCGCTGATACACCCCTGTCGCATGACCCACACCCGTCGCACCTTCCTCGCCGCAACCGCTTTCGGTACGGCCGGAGCCGCCGCCATGCTGAACCTGCCGTTCCAGGCGCACGCCGCCGAGGGCGACGACGAGTTCGCCGTCCTGCGCAAGCGCTGGCTGGAGATCTCCCTCGGCACCGGCTACGACCCCGCCACCGAGCCGTACGCCTCCCGCCTGAAGGAGATCGGCGACCTCGCCCGCACCTTCCGCTCGGCCATGGCCCCGGCCGCCAAGTCCCTCTGGCCCGACGCCCCGTTCGACCCGCCCGCCGGTATCACCCTCAGCTTCAGCAGGCTGTGGACGATGGCGCAGGCGTACGTCTGTGAAGGGACCGAATCGACGGGCGACCCCGCGCTCCTCGCCGACGTCCTGCGCGGCTTCGACCACGTCGTCGCCACCGTCTACCACCCCTCCACCACCCGCTACGGCAACTGGTGGGAGTGGCAGATAGGCAGCCCCCGGCTGCTCATGGACATCGTGGCCGCGCTCCACGACGAACTCGGCGCGGACCGCAGGGACAAGGCCTTCGCCGCCGTCGACCACTTCGTCCCCGACTCCGCGATCGGCGACTACACCGGCACCTCGACCGGCGCCAACCGCGTCGACCTGTGCCGTTCCGTCGCCCTGCGCGGCATCCTCGGCAGGGCCCCGGCCAAGGTCGCCCTCGCCCGCGACGCGCTCTCACCGGTCTTCCCCTACGTCACCAAGGGGGATGGCCTCTACGCGGACGGCTCCTTCGTGCAGCACACCTGGGTCGCCTACTCGGGAACGTACGGCCAGGTCATGCTCGACGGTCTCGGCCGCCTCTTCGCGCTGCTCGCCGGGTCGACGTGGGCGGTCACCGATCCCAAGAAGCAGATCATCCTCGACAGCGTCGAGCGGGCGTACGCGCCGCTGATCTTCGACGGGCTGATGATGGACAGCGTCAACGGCCGCGCCATCAGCCGCGGGTACCTCAAGGGCGACGACCGCAAGATCATGCGCAGCGACCACTTCCACGGGCAGGGCCTGATCGCCGCCATGGCGATGCTCGCAGGCGGCGCGAGCGCGGCCGAGCGGGAGCGCTGGCACGGCCGGATCAAGGGCTGGATCGAGCGGGACACCGTCACACCGCTGCTCACCGCCCGGCAGCTGGGCGTCGCCGATCTGGCGCGGCTGCACGCCGTGGCGGACTCCGCGGTGCGGGCGGCGCCCGAGCCGGTCGGGCACCGGCTCTTCGCCGCCATGGACCGCGCCGTGCACCGGCGCCCCGGGTTCGCGGTGAACCTCTCGATGGCCTCGGACCGGATCTCGTACTACGAGTGCGGCAACGGCGAGAACCCGCGCGGCTGGCACACCGGCGCCGGAATGGTCTATTGGTGGGGCGCCGGGGCCCACGGCGATCAGTACACCGACTGGTTCTGGCCGACCGTCGACCCCTACCGGCTGCCGGGCACGACCGTGTCCGTCAAGAAGCTCCCCGACAAGGCCGGTGGCGAGTGGGGCGCCGCCAGGCCCCCGGTGACGTGGGTGGGCGGCACGACCGACGGTGAGTTCGCCGCTGTCGGCCAGCACCTGAAGGGCCTCGGCTCCACGCTCGACGCCCGCAAGTCGTGGTTCTGCGTCGCGGACGCCGTGATCTGTCTGGGCGCCGGGATCACCGCCACCGACGGCACCCCCGTCGAGACGGTCGTCGACAACCGCAACCTGGGCGAGGCCGGTACCGCCGCCTTCACCGTCGAGGACCGTCCGCGCCCCCGCTGGGCCCACCTCGACGGCCACGGCGGATGGCTCTTCCCCGGCGGTACGTCCCAGCTCGCGGCGGTGCGCGAGGACCGCACCGGAGCCTGGTCCGACATCAACACCGGCAGCTCCGCCGAGCGCCGGACCAGGCGCTGGCAGACGCTCTGGCTGAAGCACGGGACCGACCCCACGGACGCTACGTACGCCTATGTCCTGATGCCGAACGCCTCGCGCCGCACCCTCCAGGCCCGCGCCGACGACCGCCGCTGGTTGTCGGTCCTCGCCAACTCGGCGGAAGTCCAGGCCGTGGCCGTCGACTCGCTCGGTCTGACCGCGGCCAACTTCTGGCAGGCGGGCGAGGCGGGGCGGCTCGCCGTGACCGCGCCTGCCGGTGTGCTGGTACGGCAGCGGGGGAGGGGGGCTACGGTGCATGTGAGCGAGCCCCCGCGCACTGGAGAATCCTTCGAATTCACCTGGAACCGACCCGTGTCCCGGGTGGTGGGCAAGGACCCCTCGGTCGAGGTGCTCGGCACGGGCCGTTCGCTGCGGCTGCGGATCACGCCGGGGAGGGCCTGCGCGAGCCACCGCTGTGAGGTGACTCTCAGCTGACGGAGGCCTCTGGGGTGCCACGGTGCGAGGCCTTTTTTGTGGAAACCCCACAGCCGTAGAGGGCCTGAGCCGTCACTTCTTCATGGCTGTGGCGCGCTTCTGTTCGGGGGTGCCAGGAAAACGGCCCGAGGACTGTTCATAGTCGACGGTCCGTTTACCCGGGGGCGCTCCGTAAGGTCGCTACATGACCGTTTTGGACGAGACCGCTTCCTCTGGGGGCGAGCCCACCGACTCGCGCGGCCGCGTGGCCGAGCTGCACGAGATCCGTGCGGAGGCACTGCGCGGGCC
The DNA here is from genome assembly GCF_056437465.1 of Streptomyces sp. NPDC042371. Classification (NCBI taxonomy): domain Bacteria; kingdom Bacillati; phylum Actinomycetota; class Actinomycetes; order Kitasatosporales; family Streptomycetaceae; genus Streptomyces; species Streptomyces sp. NPDC042371. The sequence goes on from NZ_JBWKAP010000010.1 coordinate 165,636, forward strand.
GAGCGAGAAGGCGACCGAGGCCCAGCACGCCAAGGGCAAGCTGACCGCCCGCGAGCGGATCGAGCTGCTCCTCGACCCGGACTCGTTCAACGAGGTCGAGCAGCTGCGTCGGCACCGGGCCACGGGCTTCGGCCTGGAGGCCAAGAAGCCGTACACGGACGGTGTGATCACCGGCTGGGGCACGGTGGAGGGCCGCACGGTCTTCGTCTACGCGCACGACTTCCGGATCTTCGGCGGCGCGCTCGGCGAGGCGCACGCCACCAAGATCCACAAGATCATGGACATGGCCATCGCGGCCGGTGCCCCGCTGGTCTCGCTCAACGACGGCGCCGGTGCCCGCATCCAGGAGGGCGTCTCGGCGCTCGCCGGATACGGCGGCATCTTCCAGCGCAACACCAAGGCCTCGGGTGTCATCCCGCAGATCTCGGTGATGCTCGGCCCGTGCGCGGGCGGCGCCGCCTACAGCCCGGCGCTGACCGACTTCGTGTTCATGGTCCGCGAGACCTCCCAGATGTTCATCACCGGCCCGGACGTCGTCCGTGCGGTGACCGGTGAGGAGATCACCCAGAACGGCCTCGGCGGCGCGGACGTGCACGCCGAGACCTCGGGCGTCTGCCACTTCGCGTACGACGACGAAGAGACCTGCCTCGCCGAGGTCCGCTACCTGATCTCGATGCTCCCCTCCAACAACCGGGAGAACCCGCCGGTCCACGAGTCGGAGGACCCGGCCGAGCGCCGCTCGGACGTCCTGCTCGACCTGGTCCCCGCGGACGGCAACCGGCCGTACGACATGACGAAGGTCATCGAGGAGCTCGTCGACGACGGCGACTACCTGGAGGTCCACGAGCGCTGGGCGCGCAACATCATCTGCGCCCTGGCCCGCCTGGACGGCCAGGTCGTGGGCATCGTCGCCAACCAGCCGCAGGCCCTGGCCGGTGTCCTGGACATCGAGGCCTCCGAGAAGGCCGCGCGCTTCGTGCAGATGTGCGACGCCTTCAACATCCCGATCCTCACCCTGCTGGATGTCCCCGGCTTCCTGCCCGGCGTCGACCAGGAGCACGGCGGCATCATCCGCCACGGCGCCAAGCTCCTGTACGCGTACTGCAACGCCACCGTCCCGCGGATCTCGCTGATCCTGCGCAAGGCGTACGGCGGCGCGTACATCGTCATGGACAGCCAGTCCATCGGGGCCGACCTCACCTACGCCTGGCCCACCAACGAGATCGCGGTCATGGGTGCCGAAGGCGCCGCGAACGTGATCTTCCGGCGTCAGATCGCGGCCGCCGAGGACCCCGAGGCGATGCGCGCGCGCATGGTCAAGGAGTACAAGGCCGAGCTGATGCACCCCTACTACGCAGCGGAGCGCGGCCTCGTCGACGACGTCATCGACCCGGCCGAGACCCGCGAGGTGCTCATCAAGTCCCTCGCCATGCTCCGCAACAAGCACGCCGACCTGCCCTCGCGCAAGCACGGCAACCCCCCGCAGTAGCCCACAAGGAGAACGCTGCAGATGACTACCCCCGACATTCGCGTCGAGAAGGGCCACGCCGAGCCCGAGGAGGTCGCGGCCATCACCGCGATCCTGCTGGCGCGCGCCGCCGCCCAGCCCGCCGCCCCCGCGCGCCGTGGCCGCGACAAGGCCGGCTGGCGCCGCCTGGAGCGCACCCCGGGCTTCCGCTCCCCGCACAGCTGGCAGGGCTGACGCCCCCATCGTGACCAGGGCCCCGCTCTCCTCCGGGAGGGCGGGGCCCTCGTCGTCGCAGCTCAGGAGGGTGTGCGGGCGGCGGCCGACTCCGCCAGCGGGCGGACCGCGGGATGCCACGGGCGGTCCCGTGGGCCGCTCAGCACCAGGCGCCGGGCGGCCCGCGGCTCCACCGGCAGCAGCACCAGGTCGGGCGGGACCAGCGGGCGGGAGACCTCCGACAGGACGGTCACCCCGATCCCGGCCTGCACCATGCTGATCAGGGTGGCCAGATCCCGTACCCGCTGCGCCGGGGCGAACCGCAGCTCCGCCAGGTCGTGCAGCGCACGGACCCGCTCCTCGCAGCCGCCCGGCGAGATCAGGAAGTCGTCGTCCGCCAGATCGCGCACGTCGATGACCGGCTCGCCCGCCAGCGGGTGGTCGCGGGGGAGCAGCACGCGGTAGCCGTCGACGGCGAGCCGGACACCGGGGCCCGGCGGTGGATCGATCAGGACGGCGGCGTCGGCCGTGCCGTTCTCCAGCCACCGGCCGACCTCGGCGCTGTCTCCCTCGAAGACCCGCACCGTGACGCGCGGGCAGCTCTCCCGCCAGTGCCGCACCAGGCCGGGCAGCAGGCCCTGGCAGACCGTCGGGGTCGACGCGAGCCGCACGGTGCCGGTGACGGTTCCGGCGTCCTCGGCGATCTCCTCCACGGCCCGGACCGCCGACAGCGCGCTGCGGGCGTACGGCAGGACCCGCTCCCCGAGCGCCGTCGTCCGCACCGGACCCGACCTGACAAGGAGCGGGGCGGCCAGCTCGCGTTCCAGGGAGGCCACGGCGTGCGACACCGCGGACTGGCTCAGGCCGAGCTCGTCGGCGGCCGCGCTGAAACCGCCCGCGTCGACGACGGCCAGAAACGCCCTGAGCTGCGGGAAGTTCACGGTCATGCGGCGGCCTCATAGGTCTATGACGGCGATGCGTTGGATCAATCGTGCCAGGCCGGGCGAGGGTGGCCCGGTGCCGTCGTACCCGGCGGACAGCCCACGATCCGGAGGAGAGCCATGCCCCACATCAGGGCCACCGTCACCGACCCCCACCTGCCCGCCGACATCGGCCGGGCCCTCGCCGAGGGGCTGACCGGACTAGCGGTCTCCGCGCTCGGCAAGTCCGCCGCGCGGACCATCGTCCACCTCGACCTCGTCCCCGCCGACCGCTACTACGTCGCGGGCGAGCCCCTGAGCGACGGCGGCCGCGACGCGCACCTGGAGGTCAGCATCACCGCGGGCACCAACAGCGCGGCGGAGAAGGCCGCCTTCATCACCGGCGCCGCCGCGTTCCTGACGGAGCTCCTCGGCCCGCTCGCCCGCGGCGGCGTCGCCCTGCACGAACTGCACCCCGAGAGCTACGGCTACCAGGGCGTCACGCAGTTCGCGCACTACCGCGGAGGCGGAAACTGACAGGGGCCCGCACGCCGAAGCGTGCGGGCCCTCAGCCGCGTACCGGAAAAAGGTGGGCGGACCGCTATCGGAGCCGCGCCATCAGCGCGTGCTCGACCAGCGTGATCAGCGCGCTCTTCGCGTCCGCGCGGTGGCGCGCGTCGGTCGTGATGATCGGGGTGTCCGGGCCGATCTGCAGCGCCTCGCGCACCTCGTCCGGCGTGTACGGCTGGTGGCCGTCGAAGCCGTTGAGGGCGATGACGAAGGGCAGCCCGGAGTTCTCGAAGTAGTCGACGGCGGGGAAGCAGTCGGCGAGCCGCCTCGTGTCGACCAGGACGACCGCGCCGATCGCGCCACGGACCAAGTCGTCCCACATGAACCAGAAGCGGTCCTGACCGGGCGTACCGAAGAGGTACAGGATCAGGTCCTGGTCCAGGGTGATGCGGCCGAAGTCCATGGCCACCGTCGTGGTGGTCTTGTCCCCGGTGTGGGTCAGGTCGTCGATGCCCGCGGACGCGGACGTCATGACGGCCTCGGTGCGCAGCGGGTTGATCTCAGAGACCGCCCCCACGAACGTGGTCTTGCCCACGCCGAAGCCGCCCGCCACCACGATTTTCGCGCTGGTGGTGGAGCGGGCTGTTGCTCCGCCGCTAGAGCTTGCGAAGTCCACTGAGCACCCTTTCGAGCAGTGTCACGTCTGGCTGGCCGCCGGCGGTGTCGTCGCCGCCGGGCTGATGGATGGCGACAAGTCCGGCCTCCGCCAGGTCGGCTACGAGGATCCGGGCGACGCCGAGGGGGATGGAGAGGAGCGCCGAGATCTCGGCGACCGACTTGATCTCCCGGCACAAGTTGCAGATGCGCTGATGCTCGGGCAACTGGCCCTGCAACTGGTGCGGTTGTGCGGTGGTGTGCACCAGCGCCTCGATGGCGAGCTGGTAGCGCGGCCTGGTGCGGCCGCCCGTCATGGCGTACGGGCGCACCAGGGGGTTGTTCGCCGACCCCGCGGGCGCCGGTTCAGGGGCGCGCCGTTGGGGTTGCACTGGCTGAATACGGGGTGCTCGCGCCGGGTTGCCCTGGTCGTACGGACGCGGCCCGGGCTGCTGGGGCTGCGAGTACGGCTGGCGGCGGTGGCTCGGAGCGGAGGGGAAGTTGTACCTGTTCGGGCCGCCGTCGTGCTGGCCGCCCTGGCCGTGACCAGGGGACCAGTTCGCCGATGACGAACCGTCTGGGGGTGTTGCCACGTTGCTTCCTCCTCCAACTGTGCCGGGCACCATCACTGTGGAGCCGCGTCCCGAACCTTACGGCCACGAGGCGCGGAAACGCACCGTCTGTCTGTTAGTTGAGAAGGCTCCCCTGGAGCTCCGCGCGCAGGTCCGGAGTGAGAACCGTGCCCGCGCGATCGACAAGAAGTGCCATTTCGTACCCAACGAGACCAATGTCCGCATCCGGGTGGGCAAGAACGGCGAGCGAGGAGCCGTCGGAAATGGACATGATGAAGAGAAATCCTCGCTCCATCTCCACAACGGTCTGGGTCACGGAGCCGCCCTCGAAGATCCGGGAGGCCCCGGCGGTCAGCGAGGTCAGGCCCGAGGCGACGGCCGCGAGCTGGTCCGCGCGGTCGCGGGGGAAGCCCTCGGACATCGCGAGGAGGAGTCCGTCGGCAGAGACCACCACGGTGTGGGACACCCCGGGGGTGTTGTCCACGAAGTTGGTGATCAACCAGTTCAGGTTCTGCGCCGCCTGGCTCATCGGGCTCACACTAACGCTCCTGGTTGTAGGTGCTATCAGGGCTGAAGCCCTGGCCATTCGTGTCACTTCCTGCAGTGCGTCCCCGCTGGACACCCCGGCGCAGGTTGCTCAGCCTGCCCCGCACGTCCTCGGGGTCGCGGGAGACCTGGGGGCCGCCCTGTGGGGTCTGTTCCGCGGTGCCCTCGACCAGATTGGCCTTGGGCACCCGCCGCGGGAGCCCGGACGGGGTGACCCCGCCCGCCTTCGGCTCCTTGAGGCGCTCGGCTCGCTGCCAGCGCTCGTCGTTGGACGAACGCCAGTCGTCCCGGTCCTCGCTCGCGGCGGGGGAACTCTCGTTCCCGTTCGCACCGGAGGAACCCCTGCGGGGGAGGCCTGCGTCGGTCATGTCGTGGACGACGGACGGCGCCGGTCCCGGCCGGTCGAAGCCTACGCGTTCGGCGTCGGCCGTGTGGCCCGCCTGCGCAGATTCCGCTTCCTGCTCGTACTCCGGCTGGTAGCCGTCGGCGGAGGGCCAGTCGTCCTGACGCGAGCGCTCCGGATAGGAGATCTGCTGGTCCTGGTACCCGGCTGAATCGTCCTGGTAGTACGGCTCGGCCGGGTACTGCCCGGTCTGGTACTGCTCACCCTGGTACGGCTCGGCCGGGTACTGCTCGTCGCGGTATCCGTCCTGGGTGTACTGCGCGTTGGTGTACTGCCCGGTGGCGTACTGGTCGTTCTCGTACTGCCCGCCCTGGTCGTACGAGACCTGCTGCTGCTCGTCGTAAGCGGGAGCCTGCTGCTGGTAGCCGCCCTGCTGCGGCTCGACCTCGTCGCGGAAGAGCGGACGGTGGTCGCCGGGCTGGTGGGCCTGCGCCTCCAGCGCCGCGCGGCGCTCCTCACGCATCAAGGAGCGGCCGACCGGGTCGAGTTCGGGCTGTGCCTCGGTGCCGTCCCCGTGGTAGCGGGTGTCGTCGAAGCCCAGCTCGGCGGCGGTGCGCAGCGGTTCGGGCGCGAGGGCCTGCTGCTCGGGAATGATCGAGGAGACGGTGAACTCGGGGTCCTGCGAACCGTGCTCGCCACCGCCACCGTGCGTGATCGCGTCCGGCAGCATGACCAGCGAGGTCGTGCCCGCCTGCTCGCCCGAGGGGCGCAGCTGCACGCGGATGCCGTGCCGGTCGGAGAGCCTGCCGACCACGAACAGACCCATGCGCTGCGAGATCGCGGCGTCCACGGTCGGCGGATTGGCCAGCTTGTGGTTGATGTCCGCGAAGTCCTCGGCGGTGAGGCCGATGCCCTTGTCGTGGATCTCGACCATGACGCGGCCGTCGGGCATCCGCGTCGCGGTGACGCGGACCTTGGTCTGCGGCGAGGAGAACGTGGTGGCGTTCTCCAGGAGCTCGGCGAGCAGGTGCACGAGGTCGGTCACGGCGAGGCCGTGGATCTCGGCCTCCGGAACGCCCGACAGCTCGATGCGCTCGTACTGCTCCACCTCGGAGGAGGCGGCGCGCAACACGTCGACCAGCGGAACCGGCTGGTCCCAGCGGCGGCCCGGCTCCTCGCCGGAGAGCACGAGGAGGTTCTCGCCGTTGCGGCGCATACGGGTCGCCAGGTGGTCCAGGCGGAAGAGCGACTCCAGCTGGTCCGGGTCGGCCTCGTTGTTCTCCAGGTCGGTGATGAGGGTCAGCTGGCCCTCGATCAGGGACTGGTTGCGGCGCGACAGGTTGGTGAAGATCGCGTTGATGTTGCCGCGGAGCAGGGCCTGCTCGGCGGCGAGCCGCACGGCCTCGCGGTGCACCTGGTCGAAGGCGCGGGCGACCTCGCCGATCTCGTCCGTGGTGTTGATCGGGATGGGCTGCACCCGGGTGTCGACCCGGCCCGGGTCGGTGCGCGACAGCTGGTCGACCAGCATCGGCAGGCGCTGCTCCGCGATGCCGAAGGCAGCGGTGCGCAGCCGGCGCATCGCCTTGGACATCTGGCGGGCCATGAGCCCGGCCAGGATGAAGGCGGCGAGCAGCGCGAGCACCACGATGGCGCCGGTGATGTAGGCGTTGCGCTGCGCGGTGGCGGCGATGTCCGACGCCTCGTCCACGGCCTTGTCGGCGAGGTCCGACTCGATCGTGCGGTACGCGTCGAACTTGGCGGTGGTGGTGGCCCACCAGGCCTCGCGGGTGATGCCCTTGCCTGCCAGCTCGACGCGGGCGCTGGGCTGGGTGCTCTCCAGGGTGGCGATGGCGGAGACCATCTTCTCCTGGGAGGGCGGCGGGACGAACGTCTTGCCCTGGGCCTTCGCGGCGGCCGCGGCCTCCTTGGCCTGCTTCTCGCCGGCGGCCGTCAGCTCCTTCTTGGCGTCCTCCAGCTTGGCGACGTCCTCGGGGGTGCCGCCGCCGGTGTACTCCTCGATGGCGATGCGTTCGAGGTAGGCGTACGAGGCGAGCGAGGTGCGCTGCAGCGTCAGCGAGCCGTTGCCGGGGCCCGGCTTGACCAGCAGGTGCGTACCGATGGACCGCTCCAGCGAGAGCGCGGCCTTGGAGAGCGAGATCGCGTAGACGGTGCGCCCGTAGCTGGTGATGTTGCCGGTGCCCAGACCGAGCTCGTTGGCGAACTCCATCAGGGGGTGCTGGATGGCGACGTAGCCCTCTTCGGTCTTCACACCGGGGAGCTTGGTCGTGTACGCGGCCTGACGCAGCGGAACCAGCTTCGGCTCGACCTTGTGGAAGCCGTCGAGCCGGCGGTTGAGGCCTTCCTTGTCCGGCATCTTCTCCGAGGCGGCCTTGAACTCGGCGGCGGCCTTGTCGGTGGCCTTGCGGGCCTTGATGACGGTCGGGTCGTTCCGCTTGCCGTTCAGCAGCGGAGCGGCGGTGATGTCGCGCTCCTCTATGAGGCGGTTGCCGTAGTTCAGCGACGCCCGCACCAGGCGGGCGGTGTTCTCGGCGTCCTGGGCCTCGTTCCAGGTGTCGATGGAGCCCTTGACCTGGAAACCGCCCATGACCAGGCCCACGAGCACGGGTATGAGCAGGATCGCGTTCAGGCGGGTCGGCACGCGCCAGTTGCGGGGGGACATCCGTCCGCCGGAGGACGCGGGGGCCTCGTTGACCGGCGCGGCGGCACCATCGGCGGGGGACGCCGCTGTGCGCGGCGGCGGGGTGAAGTTGCCCCGCGTGTCCCCCATGGGGGATGCAGCGGGGCTCGGCTTGCTTCGCCTCACTCGACCAACAACCTCTCGGCGGCGGCACTCACGTCGTGCCGCTGTCGTCTCCAAGGCCCGTGCTACTGGGCAGTTCGACGCATTCCAGCACGTCAGGGGCCGCTCTTCCAAACAGTAGGAAGCGCGGCTTCCAAGTGGTGTAAGCCTCAGATAAAACGGTCAAAAAGAGCGAGCCCCGCCAAAAGGCGGGGCTCTTGTGAGCACAGCGACACCAGGTGACCGCGACGCGTGGCGGTCACCGGGCAATTCTCTGTCGAAACGTTATGAACACCCATCGCGGCCGTGTCAAAGGACACAGATCACTCCGTGTGGACTACGGCAACTGCCGTACTGACCTGCCTACTTGAGACGTGCCATAAGTGCGTGCTCGACCAGGGTGATCAAGCCACTCTTTGCGTCCGCACGGTGTCGCGCATCGGTCGTGATGATCGGCGTACCGTCCCCGATCTGCAGCGCCTCGCGCACCTCGTCCGGAGTGTACGGCTGGTGGCCGTCGAAGCCGTTGAGGGCGATGACGAACGGAAGACCGCTGTTCTCGAAGTAGTCGACGGCGGGGAAGCAGTCGGCGAGACGGCGGGTGTCCACGAGCACCACCGCGCCGATGGCGCCGCGCACGAGGTCGTCCCACATGAACCAGAAGCGGTCCTGACCGGGCGTACCGAAGAGGTACAGGATCAGGTCCTGGTCCAGGGTGATGCGGCCGAAGTCCATGGCGACGGTGGTCGTCGTCTTGTCCCCGGTGTGGGTCAGGTCGTCGATGCCCGCGGAGGCGGACGTCATGACGGCCTCGGTGCGCAGCGGGTTGATCTCGGAGACGGCGCCGACGAACGTGGTCTTGCCCACGCCGAAGCCGCCCGCCACCACGATCTTCGCGGAGGTGGTGGATCGGGCCGAGTCCGAGCCCGAACCGCTAGAGCTTGCGAAGTCCACTGAGCACCCTTTCGAGCAGTGTCACGTCAGGCTGGCCACCGGCGTTCTCGTCGCCGCCGGGCTGGTGGATGGCGACGAGCCCGGCCTCGGCCAGGTCCGCCACGAGGATCCGGGCCACCCCGAGCGGCATCGAAAGCAGCGCCGAGACCTCGGCCACCGACTTGACCTCACGGCACAGGTGGCAGATCCGCTGGTGCTCGGGGAGCAGCCCCATCAGCTGGGCCGGGTCGGCCGTGGTGCTCACCAGCGCCTCGATGGCGAGCTGGTAGCGGGGCCGGGTCCGGCCGCCGGTCATCGCGTAGGGACGCACCAGCGGCTGGTCGCCCTCCATTCCGTACGAGGCGTCGCCGTACGGGTTGTGAGAGGCGGTGGGCGGGGTCATGGATCCTCCGGGCGGGACAGCAGGTCATCTGCGTGTGCCGTCTGACAGAGCCGGTGGGGGCAGTGTGGCGGCCGGACGGTTGGTCAGTACGTTCGGTCGGTGGGGCGGCCGAAGGGGTAAAGCTTCGGAGCGTGCTCCGGGGGCTTAGTGGAGCAGGCTGCCCTGCAGTTCGGCGCGGAGGTCCGGGGTCAGGACGGCGCCCGCGCGGTCGACGAGGAGTGCCATCTCGTACCCGACGAGGCCGATGTCGCACTCGGGGTGTGCGAGCACGGCCAGGGACGAACCGTCGGAGACCGACATGAGGAAGAGGAACCCCCGCTCCATCTCCACCACGGTCTGGGTGACGGCGCCGCCCTCGAAGATCCGGGAGGCCCCGGCGGTGAGGGAGGTCAGCCCGGAGGCGACCGCGGCGAGCTGGTCGGCGCGGTCCCGCGGGAAGCCTTCGGACATCGCCAGAAGCAGGCCGTCGGCGGAGACCACGACCGTGTGGGACACCCCGGGGGTGTTGTCCACGAAGTTGGTGATCAACCAGTTCAGATTCTGTGCCGCCTGGCTCGGACTCAACTAACGCTCCTGCTGGTGAGTGGGGAAACTGCCGGTCTGGCCGGTACCGGCCTGGCGACCCTGCTGGATGCCCCGACGGAGATTCGTCAGCCGGCCGCGTACCTCTTCGGGCGCACGCGAGACCTGCGGACCTGTGCTGTCCTGCTGCTGCTGGGCCGTGCCCGCGACCAGGTTGGCTCGCGGAACGCGACGCGGCAGTCCGGATGTGGTGACGCCGCCCGCGGAGGGCTGCCGGACGCGCTCGGCCTGACGGCCCAGCTCGTCGTTGGGGGAGGTGCGCCAGCCGCCGGGCATCCCGTTGCCGTTGGTGCCGCCGGGGGCGACGGGAGCGGCGGCCGGGTCCTGGCGCTGGGGGCGCGAGGGGAGCGGACGCTGCGGCGGCTCGGGGGCCTGGTGGCGTGCGGGCTCGGGAGCCTGGCGCGGCCCGGCCTCGGGGGCCTGGCCGCCCTGCTGCTCCTGCCGCGCGGGCTGCTGGTGCTGCGGCTCCTGCGGCGCGGGCTGCTGCGGTGCGGGCTGTTGCGGCGCCGCGTGCTGGTTCTGCTGCTGCTGGAACCAGTTGGTCTCCAGCGTGTCGAACAGCGGCGTGCGTCCGTCGCCGGGACCGGCGGGGGGCAGGGGCTCGGGCTCGGCGGGCTGCAGGGGCTGCGCGGGCTGCAGAGGCTGCTGCTGGTTCTGCTGCGCCTGGTTCTGACCCTGGCCCTGGTTCGGATCCTGACCCGGCTGCTGCGAGGACGTCTGCGGCTGCTGGGGGATGCCCTGGTTGGGGTCGCCCTGGCTGCGGCGCGGGGCCGGCGGGCGCGGCACGGTGTAGTCGGGGTTCTCCCGACCGCCCTGCTGCGCAAACCCGTTGGCCTGGTCCTGCTGCTGGTTCGGGTTCTGCTGGTTCTGGTTCTGGTTCTGGTTCTGGTTCTGGTGCTGCGGCGCGGCCGGGCGGCCGGGCTGCTGGCCCTGTCGAGGTCCGCCCTGCCCCTGCCCGCCGAAGACGTCCGAGCGGACGAACTGGCCGGTGGAGCCGGTGTCCTGCGGCGCGGAGCTGCCGGGCGGCGGCCCGTCGAAGTCCGGGCGGGCGAACTCCGCGGTGGAGCCGGGACCCTGCCGGTCGTCCGCACCGGCCACCGAGGGCTGGGGGAACTGACCGGTGGACTCGTGCTCCTCGTGGCCCCGCGGGGTGTCGAAGGGCTCGCGCGAGACCTGCGGCTGCGCGTTCTCGTCGCTCCAGCTGGGCACGCGCGGCTGCGGGTTGCCCCCGGGCAGCTCGGCACGGGGTCCGCCGCGCGGCGGCAGCTGGGGCCTGCGGCCCTGGTCACCGGCGTCGGACGGCGGGTTCATGGCGTTCGTACGCTGCTGGGGCACCGGAGGCTGCTGCGCGTTGCCGCCACGGCCGCCCTGCGGCTGACCGCCCATCGGCTGGTTGCCCTGGTTGCCCTGCTGCTGGTTGCCCTGCGGAGCCATCGGCTGACCGCTCTGCGGACGCTGCTGTCCCGTGTCCCTGGAGGGCAGCGCGGCCCGCGGACCCGAGCCCGCGACCTGCGGACGCGGCGCACCGGCACCGAGCAGCCCGGGGCCGCCCTGGCCACCGGCACCGGGCCCGCCGCCGAGCGCGGGACCGCCACGGCCGGGGCCACCGCCCTGACCGGGACCACCGTTGCCGCCAGGACCGACACCGCGGCGCGCGGCCGCGGCACCCGCGGCGGCCTGAGCCGCGGCGGGACCGCCGGTCGAGGTGGGCGCACCGGGCTTGCCCGGCATCTTCTTGCCGCCCTGGGCGACGTCGACGGGCAGCATGACCAGCGCGGTCGTACCACCGGAGTCGGACGGGCGGAGCTGGATGCGGATGCCGTGGCGCTGCGAAAGACGGCCGACCACGAACAGACCCATGCGGCGCGACACCGAGACGTCCACGGTGGGCGGCGACGCGAGCCGCTCGTTGATCGCCGCGAGGTCTTCCGGCGAGAGGCCGATGCCGGTGTCGTGGATCTCGATGAGCACGCGGCCGTCGGGCAGCGCGTGACCGGTGACCTTGACCTTGGTCTGCGGCGAGGAGAACGACGTCGCGTTCTCCAGCAGCTCGGCGAGGAGGTGCACGAGGTCGTTGACGACGCGTCCCGCGACCTCGGTCGCGGGCACCGAGGAGAGCTCGATGCGCTCGTACTGCTCCACCTCGGACGCGGCGGCACGCAGCACGTCGACCAGCGGGACGGGGCGTGTCCAGCGACGGCCCGGCTCCTCACCGGCGAGGACGAGGAGGTTCTCGCCGTTACGGCGCATGCGGGTCGCGAGGTGGTCGAGCTTGAAGAGCGAGGACAGCTGGTCCGGGTCGGCCTCGCGCGACTCCAGCTCGGAGATGAGCGAGAGCTGGCGCTGGATGAGGCCCTGCGAACGGCGCGAGAGGTTGGTGAACATCGCGTTGACGTTGCCTCGCAGGAGGGCCTGCTCGGCGGCGAGGCGGACGGCCTCGCGGTGCACGTCGTCGAAGGCCGCGGCCACCTGGCCGATCTCGTCCCGCGAGTGCACACCCACGGACTCCACCGAGGTGTCCACGTCCTGCGGGTCCGACTCCGAGAGCTGCTTGACCAGCTCGGGCAGACGGTCCTGGGCGACCTTCGTCGCGGTGTCCTGGAGGCGGCGCAGCGAGCGGATCATGGACCGGGCCACCACGAACGCGCCGACGAGCGAGACGCCGAGCACGAGCAGGATCAGCGCACCGTTGAGGATGGCCGACTGCTCCGACTCGTTGCGCAGCTCGCGAGCCTTCTGCTCCATCTCGCCGAGCAGCGTCAGCTCGATCTTCGACATCGCGTCGATCTTGGTGGTGTCGTTGTCGACCCAGTCCTTGTAGGACCGCTTGTCCTGGAGCTTGATGCCGCCCTCCTGCTCGAGCACGCGCTTGGCGTACTCGTTGGCGGCCTTGACCGCGGGGTTGCCGCCGTCGATGGGCTTGGTCAGCTCACCGGCGTTGCCCGCGTAGATCTTGCTGAAGGTCTGGAGCTCCGAGCGCTCCTTCTCGTTGGCGCTGAGGCCGAAGGTGCGGTCGGTCTCGGAGATCTTGCCGTAGTCGCTGTCGTTCGCGGGCAGGGCCGCGGCGATGATCGCGCGCTGGACGGACGCGTACTCCTTGGCGGAGGAGAAGGCGGCCAGCGAACGCGTGCGCTGGATCATGTCCGGGTTGCTCGTGGCCTGCGCCATGTCCTGGGAGAGCTTCAGGAGCTGCTCGACCAGCTGGCTGTAGGCCTCGACGGTCTGCGAGGTGGAGCCCTTGTCGGCGAAGGCCTTCTTGCGGACGTCGTTGATGCCCTGGAGCTGCTGGGTGATCTGGACCGCGCTGTGCCGGACGCCGAGGAGGCCCTTCTCGCCGTCGGTGTCGTTGAGGTCCTGGGTGCCCTGCAGGAAGTTGCGGTAGACGCGGTCGGTCTTGTCGCGCGCGCCCTTGACCGTGTAGTCCGTGGCCGTCGCGCCGTGCGCGAGGGGGCCCGCGGACTTGTCGCGCTCCTCCTGGAGCGCGGCGGCAAGCTCGGTGGCCTGCTTGGTCATCTCGGTCAGCAGCTTCATGTTGTCGAGCTGCTGGATCTCGTCCAGGGACGAGTTGATGCGGAGCGCGCCGAGCGAGGTCGCGGTGATCACGGGGAGCGCGAGCAGCGAGACCAGTCGGGTCGAGATGCGCCAGTTGCGCAGGGCTATTCGCGAGCCGGGTCCGGTGGGCGTCTTGGCTCCGGACGAGCCCTTGCCCTTGGCCGGTGCGGCCGTCGAGCCGCTGCCGACGGCGCCTTGGCGCGCGGCGCCGGGGCCGCTGTCGCCGGGCGTGCCCGGGCCGGGGTTCTGGGCGTGCTGGGGCGAGGAGCCGCGCTCCGGCTCCGCCGGAGCATCCCCTCGGCCGCGGTCGGCCTGGGGAGACCCCTTGCCATCCCTCTTGAAACGTCCCTGCACTAGCGTCGCAACCTCTGGACCAGGCGTCCTGCCGGGTAACGGCGGGACGGTGTCGGCGTCGTGGGGCGGCAAGCGCCCCATGGGTGGTCGTGAGTGACCGGCGCTTGCTCCCCCTCCCCGCCGCCACTCGGCGCTGCGTTGCGCCCCTGCGCGCCGGTTCGATCCCGCGGCGGTCCCGGGAATTCCAGCACAGTGCCGGATCTCCAACAAGGCCCGTGTGTCGCGGCGCGAGCTACGTGACGCGTTGTGAGTGCGGAGTCACGAGACGTAGAAAGTGATCTAGTAAAAAACGGACCCATCCCCACAAAGCTTCTACCGGTGGGGGGTGTCCCAGTCTTCATGATCAGGAGCGGAATGGTGCCTTCAGTGGCGCAATGTCCGTTTCCAACTGGTCGATTCCAGGGCTGAATTGACCCTTTTGTCCGCTAGTTCGTGAGCAAACTCACACGAAGATCATGGCGTCTTCCGGACTTTGGCCGGGAATTGGATGTTTAGCCTGACGCTTTACAGGGATGGCGAATCCGACAAGCCGCGTCCTTCACGGGACGCCACAACCGACAAGGTCCGAACAGCAGATGAAGACTGTGAAGTCGACGATGTTCCGCAACATAGCCAACCCGCGCCGCACCACTCTCGCGCACCTCGCGGACGCGGACGAGGTGCAGGCCGCGGCCGACCGCCCCGAGCACGCCGTCGAACTGCCGACGCAGACCGCCAACCCCAAGCGCACGATCCTGATGGACGCCCCGGAGCAGCCGACCCCGTCTGCCGTCTGAGCAGCGGAGCCATTTCAGCCTGTCCGGCGTTTTCAGCCTGTCCGTGTTTGAGGACGAGCCGCGAAGCGGCGATCGACAGCGGCGAAGGCGCAGGGCCACGCTCAAGAGGCCGTCAGCGGGCCGCAGGCCCCCGCGTTAGCCTGGGGTGTCACACCGCAACCACCCCAAGAGGCTAGAGCGTGCGCATCGCCAGGTTCTCCATCGACGGCAATGTCGGCTACGGAGTAGTCGAGGGGCAGGGCCCCGACGGGCTCGTCCTCGACATCATCAAGGGCATCCCGTACGCCGACTTCGAGCTGTCCGGCACCAAGGTCCCGCTGAGCAAGGTCCGCCTGCTCCCGCCGGTGCTCCCGAACAAGATCGTGGCCTTCGGCCGCAACTACAAGGAGCACGCGGCGGAGCTCGGTCACGAGGTCCCGGACGCCCCCTTCGCGTTCCTCAAGCCGTCCACCTCGCTGGTCGGCACCGGTGACGCCATCACGTACCCCTCGTTCTCCGAGGAGCTGCACCACGAGGCCGAGCTGGCCGTGGTCATCGGCCGCATGTGCCGCGAGGTCCCGCGCGAGCGGGTCAAGGACGTGATCTTCGGCTACACCTGCGCCAACGACGTCACCGCGCGTGACGTCCAGCGCCGCGAGAAGCAGTGGGCGCGGGCCAAGGGCTTCGACAGCGCGTGCCCGCTCGGCCCCTGGGTGGAGACCGAGCTCGACCCGAGCGACCTCACCATCCAGTGCACGGTCAACGGACAGCAGCGCCAGCTCGGCCGCACCAGCGAGATGACCCACTCCATCGAAGATCTGATCGTGAACATCTCCGAGGCCATGACGCTGCTCCCCGGCGACGTCATCCTCACGGGCACCCCGGCAGGGGTCGGCCCCCTCAACGTCGGCGACGAGGTCGCCGTCACCATCGAAGGCATCGGCACTCTCACCAACAAGGTGATCAAGCGTGGCTAACGCGACCCCCGTACGCGTACGGTTCTGTCCCTCGCCGACCGGCAACCCCCACGTGGGCCTGGTCCGCACCGCCCTCTTCAACTGGGCCTACGCCCGGCACAACGAGGGCTCCCTGGTCTTCCGCATCGAGGACACCGACGCGGCTCGCGACTCCGAGGAGTCGTACGAGCAGCTGCTCGACTCGATGCGCTGGCTGGGCTTCGACTGGGACGAGGGCCCCGAGGTCGGCGGCCCGCACGCGCCGTACCGCCAGTCGCAGCGCATGGACATCTACAAGGACGTCGCGGCCAAGCTCATCGAGGGTGGCTACGCCTACCCCTGCTACTGCACCACCGAGGAACTGGACGCGCGCCGCGAGGCCGCCCGCGCCGCAGGCAAGCCGTCGGGCTACGACGGCCACTGCCGCGACCTCACCGCCGAGCAGAAGCAGGCGTACGAGGCCGAGGGCCGCAGCCACATCGTCCGCTTCCGGATGCCTGACGAGGCCACCACCTTCACCGACCTGGTCCGCGGCGAGATCACCGTCCAGGCGGAGAACGTCACCGACTACGGCATCGTGCGCGCCAACGGCGCTCCGCTGTACACGCTGGTCAACCCGGTCGACGACGCCCTGATGGAGATCACCCACGTCCTGCGCGGCGAGGACCTGCTCTCCTCCACGCCCCGCCAGATCGCCCTCTACAAGGCGCTGATCGAGCTGGGCATCGCCAAGGGCATCCCCGAGTTCGGCCACCTCCCGTACGTCATGGGCGAGGGCAACAAGAAGCTGAGCAAGCGCGACCCCCAGGCCTCGCTCAACCTCTACAGGGAGCGCGGGTTCCTCCCGGAGGGCCTGCTCAACTACCTCTCCCTCCTGGGCTGGTCGTTCTCCGCGGACCAGGACGTCTTCTCGATCCCCGACATGGTCGCCAAGTTCGACCTCGCGGACGTGAACGCCAACCCGGCCCGCTTCGACCTGAAGAAGGCCGAGGCGATCAACGCCGACCACATCCGCATGCTGGACGTGAAGGCCTTCGCCGAGGCCTGCGAGCCCTGGCTGCGGGCCCCGCACGCCAACTGGGCCCCCGAGGACTTCGACGAGTCCGCCTGGGCAGCGATCGCCCCGCACGCCCAGACCCGCGTCAAGGTCCTCTCCGAGATCACGGACAACGTCGACTTCCTGTTCCTGTCGGAGCCGGTCTTCGACGAGGCGAGCTGGACGAAGGCCATGAAGGAGGGCTCCGACGCGCTCCTGCGCACGGCCCGCGCCAAGCTGGACGCGGCCGACTGGACCTCCCCCGAGTCCCTCAAGGAGGCCGTCCTGGCCGCCGGCGAGGAGCACGGCCTGAAGCTCGGCAAGGCCCAGGCCCCGGTCCGCGTCGCCGTCACCGGCCGCACCGTCGGCCTGCCCCTCTTCGAGTCCCTGGAGATCCTGGGCAAGGAGAAGGCGCTGTCCCGCATCGACGCGGCCCTGACGAAGCTGACCGCCTAGTCAGACGTACGCGACGCACGTGACGCATGTGACGTACACACGAAGGACCCGGAAGCCCTCACGGCTGCCGGGTCCTTCGCATACGGTCGAAGCATGCCGATCAAAGCCGTGGTCTGGGACATCGACACTGCGTTCTTCGGGGGATAACCCCCGAACCCCCAGCCGGGAGCGGCAGCTGCGATTACCGTCGACCCCATGCCGATCAAAGCCGTGGTCTGGGACATCGACGACACGATCTTCGACTACGCGCGCGCCGACAGCACCGGCATGCACGCGCACCTCACGGCCGAGGGCCTCCTGGAGCGGTACGGCTCCGCGGAGCGCGCGCTCGACCGCTGGCGGGAGCTCACCGAGCACCACTGGGCCCGCTTCGGCGCCGGGGGACTGACCTTCCAGGAGCAGCGCCGCGACCGTGTGCGCGACTTCCTGGACGTCCCTGCGCTCTCCGACGACGACGCCGACGCCTGGTTCGAGCGTTACGTCGGGCACTACGAATCCGCCTGGTCCCTCTTCCCCGACACCGTGCCCACCCTGGACGCCCTCGCCGACGAGTACCGCCACGCGGTCCTTTCCAACTCCGCGCTGTCCGTCCAGGAGCGCAAGCTGACCGTCCTCGGCGTGCGCGACCGCTTCGAGGCCGTGCTGTGCGCCGCCGACCTCGGCGTCTCCAAGCCCGCCGCCGAAGCCTTCCTCGCCGTCTGCGCCCGTCTGGACCTAGCCCCCGCCGAGATCGCCTACGTGGGCGACCAGCCGGAGATCGACGCCAGGGGCGCCAGGGACGCGGGCCTGCTCGGGATCTGGCTCGACCGCAACGGCTCGGCGGGGCAAGGTCCGTCGGGCGTGCACCGCATCAAGGAGCTCTCCGAGCTCCCCGCACTGCTGCGGGCGGATACCCGTTTTGGAGCGCCGTCCACCTTCGGGTAATGTTCTTCCTGCGCCGCCCGAGAGGGCCGAAAGGTCCGGCCGGGAAGCGCAAGTCAAACAAAACCCCCTCAAGGGGTGGCGCTTTGATGGCCTATGGTGTAATTGGCAGCACGACGGTTTCTGGTTCCGTTAGTCTAGGTTCGAGTCCTGGTAGGCCAGCTCGCAGAGCTCATCTGCACCTTGTGGATCTCATCCACAATGCCCCCGTTGTGTAGCGGCCTAGCACGCCGCCCTCTCAAGGCGGTAGCGCCGGTTCGAATCCGGTCGGGGGTACAGATCCTTCCCGCGGGGACAGATCGGGTCGCACCCACTGTCACTGATGCAGGATCGCTAGGGCCCCCGTTGTGTAGCGGCCTAGCACGCCGCCCTCTCAAGGCGGTAGCGCCGGTTCGAATCCGGTCGGGGGTACTGAAGGTACTAGACCTGGTCTAGACCGCATTGGGCTATGGTGTAATTGGCAACACGACGGTTTCTGGTTCCGTTGTTCTAGGTTCGAGTCCTGGTAGCCCAGCTGGATCGCGTGACAACACAAGATCCTTGCCCCCGTTGTGTAGCGGCCTAGCACGCCGCCCTCTCAAGGCGGTAGCGCCGGTTCGAATCCGGTCGGGGGTACAAGAACGGCAGAGGGCCTTCCCGTGAGGGAGGGCCCTTTCGTCATGCCTGCGGCGCCTCCGGCTCCTGCCCGTAGCGCCGGTTGGACTCCTCGGCCTGCGCCATGCGGCGCAGGCTCAGCAGGACCGGCTCGTAGAGCACCGTGAGTGCGACCGCCGCCTCCAACTGCTCGTCCGGCGACTCGTACCGCTCGATCAAGTCCAGGTCCGTGTCGGCAAGTTGCCGCCCCGCGCGCGCGTACGGCGCCAAGTCCGCCACGGTGCACGGGTATCCGAGCCGGGCCAGGGTGTCCACGGCGGTCACCAGCATCCGATGCGCGGGCGACTCGGCTCCGTACTCCCGGGCGTTCCGCCAGCCGAGGCGTTCCAGCAGGGCGTCCACCGTGCGCCGCGCCGCCTCCTGGGGCGGGTCGTCCGCGGTGGGCTCCGGGCCGTGCGGCAGCGCCCATACCGCCGTTCCCAGGCGGGAGTTGTGGTCCAGGGAGTCGTCCTCCAGTGCGGTGAGCACCTCGCGCGCCGACGCGATCGGCACCCGGCCCACCTGGACCAGCGCCCGCGCGAGCCGGAGCCGCTGCAGATGGGCGTCGTCGTACTCGGCCTGCGTCGCCGTCACGCGGTGGCCCGGCGGGAGCAGTCCCTCGCGCAGGTAGTACTTGATCGTGGCCGTGGGGACCCCGCTGCGCCGGCTCAGTTCCGCCAGTCTCATCGGTTCGTGCCTCCTCTTGCGCTCCTCTTTGGAGAGTGCCACTATCCAAGCATGGATAGCAGAACTATCCAACGTTCGGCCAGAGCTCCGTCAAGGGGGAACCGTCATGGGCAGCAAGCCGATCGAAGGGCGCATGACCGCCGAGGCGGAAGGCGACGTGGTCGTCTTCCACATCGGGATGCGCATCAATGCCCTCCGCGCCGTCCGCAGCTGGTGGCCCGTCTTCATGGCGATGCCCCGCATGCTGAAGGAGCTGTCGCGGGACCGGGAGAGCGGAATGCTGGGCTACCGGCTCCTGTTCGGCGGGGCGCGCCTGGTGTACGTGGTCCAGTACTGGGAGTCGCAGGAGAAGCTGCTGGCGTACTCGACCGCGCAGGACAAGGCCCACCGGCCCGCGTGGGCGGCCTTCAACCGTCGCATCAGGGAGGGCCGGGGCAAGGTCGGCTTCTGGCACGAGACGTTCGTGGTGCGGGCCGGTGCCCATGAGGCGGTGTACGTGAACATGCCGCCGTTCGGCCTGGGTGAGGCCACCGGCGTGATTCCGGTCGGCCGCCGCGGGGATCGGGCCGCCGACCGGCTGAGCAGGGCCTGACGCCCTCGGCAGGTGCCCTGTGGGGTGTCCGGGGGCGGAAGGGCACAGAAAAGCGCCGGAAGAGGCTGCCGCGGCGTTGAGGCAGCTTCTTCCGGCGCTGTGCGTGCGAGGGCGCTTTCGGCGCCGGGGCGTCAGCCGCCGGAGCGGCGCAGGGCCTCGGAGAGGCGTCCGGCGGCGTCGATGACCGCCTGCGCATGCATGCGGCCGGGGTGGCGGGTCAGGCGCTCGATCGGCCCGGAGACCGAGACGGCGGCGACCACGCGGTTCGAGGGGCCCCGCACCGGCGCGGAGACGGATGCCACGCCCGGCTCGCGCTCGCCGATCGACTGGGCCCAGCCCCGGCGCCGTACACCCGAAAGGGCCGTGGCCGTGAAGCGGGCGCCCTGGAGGCCGCGGTGCAGGCGCTCCGGCTCTTCCCACGCCATCAGGATCTGGGCGGAGGAGCCCGCCTTCATCGTGAGCGTCGAGCCGACGGGGACGGTGTCCCTGAGGCCCGAGAGGCGCTCCGCCGCGGCCACGCAGATGCGCATGTCGCCCTGGCGGCGGTAGAGCTGCGCGCTCTCGCCCGTGACGTCGCGCAGGTGGGTGAGGACCGGGCCCGCCGTGGCGAGCAGGCGGTCCTCGCCCGCTGCCGCCGCGAGCTCCGAGAGGCGGGGGCCGAGAATGAAACGGCCCTGCATGTCCCGGGCCACCATCCGGTGGTGTTCCAGTGCCACGGCCAGTCGGTGGGCCGTGGGTCGTGCGAGCCCGGTGGCCGCGACCAAGCCCGCGAGGGTGGCCGGACCGGACTCCAGAGCGCCCAGGACAAGAGCCGCCTTGTCCAGAACGCCTACGCCGCTAGAGTTGTCCATGCGTCGATACTCCCGTCTCACTCTGTGAAACGCAAGTTCAATTTTCTGCGAGACGCGCCACTCTGTACGAGCGATCCGCGGACCAACGGATCGGCGGTCGACGCGCGGCACGAGGGGTACGCGCGTCGGCGAACGGATTCTCTAGTTGGGCCGGCGAAGCGGCCGGTCGGAGGGAAAGCGATGGGTAGGACACTCGCGGAGAAGGTCTGGGACGACCACGTCGTCCGGCGCGCCGAGGGCGAGCCCGACCTCCTCTTCATCGATCTGCACCTGCTGCACGAGGTGACAAGCCCGCAGGCCTTCGACGGCCTCCGTCAGGCCGGTCGGCCGGTGCGCCGCCTCGACCTCACCATCGCGACCGAGGATCACAACACCCCGACCCTCGACATCGACAAGCCCATCGCCGACCCGGTCTCGCGGGCGCAGCTGGAGACGCTGCGCAAGAACTGCGCCGAGTTCGGGGTGCGCCTGCACCCGCTGGGCGACGTCGAGCAGGGCGTCGTCCACGTGGTGGGACCGCAGCTGGGACTGACCCAGCCCGGCACCACGGTGGTCTGCGGCGACTCGCACACCTCCACCCACGGCGCCTTCGGCGCGCTGGCGTTCGGCATCGGCACCTCCCAGGTCGAGCACGTACTGGCCACCCAGACGCTGCCGATGGCCCGCCCCAAGACCATGGCCATCACCGTTGACGGCGAACTGCCCGACGGCGTCACGGCCAAGGACCTGATCCTCGCCATCATCGCGAAGATCGGCACCGGTGGCGGCCAGGGGTACGTCCTGGAGTACCGCGGCCCGGCCGTCGAGAAGCTCTCGATGGAGGCGCGGATGACCATCTGCAACATGTCCATCGAGGCGGGCGCCCGCGCCGGGATGATCGCCCCGGACCAGACCACCTTCGACTACATCGAGGGCCGCGCCCACGCCCCGCAGGGCGAGGACTGGGACGCCGCGGTGGCGTACTGGAAGACCCTGAAGACCGACGACGACGCCGTTTTCGACGCCGAGGTCTACATCGACGCCGCCTCGCTGGCGCCGTTCGTCACCTGGGGCACCAACCCGGGCCAGGGAGCGCCGCTTTCGGCGAACGTCCCCGACCCGGCTTCGTACGAAGACGCTTCGGAGCGCTTCGCCGCCGAAAAGGCCCTGGAGTACATGGGGTTGACCGCGGGGCAGCCGCTGCGGGACATCAAGGTCGACACCGTCTTCGTAGGCTCGTGCACCAACGGCCGCATCGAGGACCTGCGCGCGGCGGCCTCCATCGTCGAGGGCCGCAAAGTCGCCGACGGCGTACGGATGCTGGTTGTCCCCGGCTCGGTCCGGGTGGCCCTGCAGGCGATGGACGAGGGTCTGGACAAGGTCTTCACCAGTGCGGGCGCCGAATGGCGGCACGCGGGCTGCTCGATGTGCCTGGGCATGAACCCCGACCAACTGGCTCCGGGCGAGCGCTCGGCGTCCACGTCGAACCGCAACTTCGAAGGCAGGCAGGGCAAGGGCGGGCGCACCCACCTGGTGTCCCCGCAGGTCGCCGCCGCCACCGCGGTCACCGGCCACCTCGCATCG
Source organism: Streptomyces sp. NPDC042371 (assembly GCF_056437465.1). Lineage (NCBI taxonomy): Bacteria > Bacillati > Actinomycetota > Actinomycetes > Kitasatosporales > Streptomycetaceae > Streptomyces > Streptomyces sp. NPDC042371. Next base: position 187,936 of record NZ_JBWKAP010000010.1, read on the forward strand.
CCCGCCGACCTGTCCGACGCCCCTGTGACCGCCGGAGTCTGAGAACCATGGAAGCATTCACCACGCACACCGGCCGGGCCGTTCCGCTGCGCCGCAGCAACGTCGACACCGACCAGATCATCCCTGCTCACTGGCTCAAGAAGGTCACCAGGGACGGTTTCGAGGACGGGCTCTTCGAGGCCTGGCGCAAGGACCCGGAGTTCGTCCTCAACCGCCCCGAGCGACAGGGCTCCACGGTCCTGGTCGCGGGCCCCGACTTCGGCACCGGATCCTCCCGTGAGCACGCCGTGTGGGCGCTGCAGAACTTCGGGTTCAAGACCGTCATCTCGTCCCGCTTCGCCGACATCTTCCGGGGCAACTCGCTGAAGAACGGCCTGCTCACCGTGGTGCTGGACCAGAAGGTCGTGGACGCGCTCTGGGAGCTGACGGAGCGGGATCCGCAGGCCGAAATCACCGTTGACCTGCAGGATCGCCAGGTCCGCGCGGAGGGCGTCACCGCCGACTTCGAGCTCGACGAGAACGCCCGCTGGCGCCTGCTGAACGGCCTGGACGACATCAGCATCACCCTGCAGAACGAGCCGGACATCGCCACGTACGAGTCCGGGCGCCCCTCGTACAAGCCTCGGACCGTGCAGGTCTGACACCTCGCAACACCCCGCAACACCCCGACGTACCCCCAATCGTGAACGGTTGGGGGTACGTCTGTGTGTGGCCGTCCGGGGGTACCGGCTGACCTGAACGGGTGGTCTCAACTCCCTTGCCCGAGAAGGAAGAAGAGGCTGGAAATCCCCTTGTACTCGGCGTGACGGGGTACCCTCAGGAAGGCGGCGGACGGCGGCAGTTACCCCCTGCGGAGGCGACAACTCGCCCCAGATGGCACAATCGGTGCATGGGACGTGACAGCCAACTCGAGCTTTACGGGCTCGTCGCGGACCAACTGAAGGAAGCGCACTCCCGAGTGCGCGCACTGCAAGTCCCGGAGGGCGTACGGATGGCGCTGACCCGGAAGCTGCTGGTCATTACGGCCGCGGCCAAACACGATCTCGCCGATGCGGCAAGGCGTCTGGAGCGATTGATGGCGTCCCTCGACGAAGCAGACGAGGGTCGATTCCCCCAAGACGGCTGAGCTGCAGCCTCAACGGACCTTCGAGGAACTCCGAGATGGGCCACTTCGTTGCGGCACAAGGGTGATTAGCCCGTTTCGTGTTTGATTTGCGGTATATATCTGCCTAACGTGCGAAAAAGCCGGAGTATTTCGCTCCCGGCAATGTCTCCGAAGGGGAAGACGTGAACAAGGCGCAGCTCGTAGAAGCGATTGCCGACAAGGTGGGCGGCCGCCAGCAGGCCGCCGACGCCGTCGACGCGGTCCTGGACGCCGTCGTCCGTGCCGTGGTCAGCGGGGACCGGGTTTCGGTCACCGGCTTCGGCTCGTTCGAGAAGGTCGACCGTCCGGCTCGTTACGCCCGCAACCCCCAGACCGGGGAGCGCGTGCGGGTCAAGAAGACCTCGGTTCCGCGCTTCCGTGCCGGACAGGGCTTCAAGGACCTGGTGAGCGGCTCGAAGAAGCTCCCGAAGAACGACGTCGCGGTCAAGAAGGCGCCCAAGGGCAGCCTGACCGGCGGTGCTTCGGCGACGGTCAAGAAGGCGGCGGCGAAGAAGGCCACCACCGCGAAGAAGGCCACCGCGAAGAAGGCCACGGCGACGGCGAAGAAGGCCACCGCCAAGAAGACCACCGCCAAGAAGGCCACGGCGACGACCAAGAAGGCAGCGGCGAAGAAGGCCACCGCCAAGAAGACGGCCACGAAGGCGACGGCCAAGAAGGCCGCCCCGGCCGCCAAGAAGGCCACCGCCAAGAAGGCCGCCCCGGCGAAGAAGGCCACGGCCAAGAAGACCGCGCCGGCGAAGAAGGCCACCGCCAAGAAGGCGCCCGCCAAGAAGTCCACGGCGCGCAAGACGACCGCCAAGAAGGCCACGGCCCGCAAGAAGTAAGGGCACGAGGGCACTCACGCGCCGGGCCGGACTCCCACGGGGGAGCCCGGCCCGCGTCGTGCGTACAGGCCTGTCACCGCGGCCGCAGGGCCGCGGATCAGAACGTCTGCAGGGTCACCAGGGTGATGCGGCGCGCCTCGCCCTCGCCGTCGACCTCGATGCGCACGCGCTGCCCGGGCCGCAGCAGCCGCAGCCCGCCCGCGTCGAACGCGGCGGCCTCGAAGGACACGGGGGTCCCGTCGTCGAGCAGCACACTGCCGCTGCGGGTCTCGGAGTCGTACGTGTACGCGGTCGCCTGCATGGAAGGCAGCGTACTCAGTCGGGGATGAGCAGGCCCGCCGCGACCTCGGCGGTGCGCGGCCCCACACCGAGCGCGAGAGCGGCGCGCAGGTCCTCTCCGGTGTCCACGTCCCTGCGTACGGAATCGACGCCGTCGAGCGAGAGTTCCACGGCTCCGGACGTCGCGTGCCGGGCCCGCGATGCCGTACCGAATGCCGGACGCAATTCCGTTCCCGCCGCCGCGCACAGCAGCGTCGTACCGATTCCTTCGGCATCAGGCATGAATGCGCGGGGAAAAGAGGCGGCACCGTCGAGGGCGCGGGCCAATTCGACCGGACGCAGCGCGGGCAGATCGGCGTTCAGGGCCGCGACGGGCGCTTCGGGCCGCTCGGCGCGCACGAAGGCCGCTCCGTGCGTCAGAGCGGCATTCAGGCCGCCGCCCGGCTCGTCGGCGACGATTCGGGCGCCCAGCGCGGCGAGCTCGCGCCCCGCGACGGCGTCGCCCGTGACGACCACCACATCGCGCACCCCGGGGCACGCCACCACGGCTGCCACGGTGTCCTGCGCGAACGCCAGGGCCAGGCCGGGGCGGAGACCGTCCCCGGCGGTGGCGGCGAGCCTGCTCTTGGCACGCGCCAGCGGCTTCAGGGGTATGACCAGGGTCCACTGCACGAGCGCTCCGTCCTTCGCGTCGCGCCCATTGTGACCTGCTGGAGGGCCGGTGCACGGGGTGGCGGAGAAGGGGTGGGCGTACGGTGTTCTCGACAGACAGGCAGCCTGGGGCGACACTTGTGCGGCCGACCAGGTTCATGGAGGAAGGTGTCCGAGTGTCCCGCCGCAGAATCGGCTTCTGGTACCGCCTGGCGGCGGTCATTGCTAAACCGCCGCTGGTGGTTCTGTTCAAGCGGGACTGGCGTGGAATGGAACACATTCCGGCCGACGGAGGATTCATCACGGCGGTGAATCACAACTCTCATATCGACCCGTTCTCCTACGCGCACTACCAGTACAACACCGGGCGAGTGCCGCGATTCCTGGCAAAGGACGGCCTTTTCAAGGGCGGCTTTGTCGCCAAGGTGATGAAGGGCACGGGCCAGATCCCGGTCTACCGCGAGACCACGAACGCGCTGGATGCCTTCCGCGCCGCCGTCGACGCCATCGAGCGCGGCGAGTGCGTCGCCTTCTACCCCGAGGGCACCCTCACCAGGGACCCCGACATGTGGCCGATGACGGCCAAGTCCGGTGCCGCGCGGGTCGCCCTGAAGACCAAGTGCCCGGTGATTCCCGTCGCCCAGTGGGGTGCCAACCTCGCGTTGCCGCCGTACAGCAAGAAGCCCACCTTCTTCCCGCGCAAGACCCTCCAGGTGAAGGCGGGACCGCCGGTCGACCTGTCGCGCTTCTACGGCAAGGAGCCGACGCCCGAGGTGCTGCGCGAGGTGACCGAGACCATCATGGCCGCGATCACCGACATCCTGGAGGAGGTCCGGGGCGAGAAGGCCCCCGATACGCCGTACGACCCGCGCAGGGCGCGGCTTGAACAACGACGCAAGGCAGACCGCGGAGCCGCAGGCCCCGCGGAGAGCACCTCGGAGGACAGCAAGTGACGAACCCCGTGAACTCGGCAGGCCCGATGAAGGCCGCCGTCTTCGGAACGGGCTCCTGGGGTACGGCCTTCGGCATGGTGCTCGCCGACGCGGGCTGCGACGTCACCCTGTGGGGCCGTCGCGCCGAACTCGCCGACGCCGTCAACTCCACGCGGACGAACCCGGACTACCTCCCCGGTGTGCGGCTCCCCGAGAACCTCCGGGCGACCTCCGACCCGGCCGAGGCCGCCGCGGACGCCGACTTCACGGTCCTGGCGGTGCCCTCGCAGACGCTGCGCGGCAACCTCGCCGAGTGGGCGCCGCTGCTGGCCCCCGAGACCGTCCTCGTCTCCCTCATGAAGGGCGTCGAACTGGGCTCCGCCATGCGGATGAGCGAGGTCGTCGAGGACGTCACGAAGGTCCCCGCGGACCGGATCGCCGTCGTCACGGGCCCCAACCTCGCCCGTGAGATCGCCGCGCGGCAGCCCGCCGCCGCCGTGGTCGCCTGCCGGGACGAGGCCGTCGCACAGCGCCTCCAGACCGCCTGCCACACGCCGTACTTCCGCCCGTACACGAACACCGACGTCGTCGGCTGCGAACTCGGCGGCGCCGTGAAGAACGTCATCGGCCTCGCCGTCGGCATCGCGGACGGCATGGGCCTCGGGGACAACGCCAAGGGATCGCTCATCACGCGCGGCCTCGCCGAGACCACCCGGCTCGGGCTCGCCATGGGCGCTGACCCGCTGACGTTCTCCGGACTCGCGGGCCTGGGCGACCTGGTGGCCACCTGCTCCTCGCCGCTCTCGCGCAACCACACCTTCGGTACCAACCTCGGCAAGGGCATGACCCTGGAGGAGACCATCGCGGTCACCAAGCAGACCGCAGAGGGCGTCAAGTCCTGCGAGTCCGTGCTGGATCTGGCCCGCAGGCACGGCGTCGACATGCCCATCACGGAGACCGTCGTGGGCATCGTGCACGAGGGCACGCCCCCGATGGTCGCCCTCAAGGACCTCATGTCGCGCAGCGCCAAGCCCGAGCGCCGCTGAAGGCACACCTGACTACTTCGGTACCAACGGGTACTCTCAACGCGATATGAGCAGCGAGAACCTCCCCCAGAGCCCTGAGCAGTCGCCCCGCAAGCCGCGCGTGGCCGTCGTGTTCGGCGGCCGCAGCTCGGAGCACGGCATCTCCGTCGTCACGGCAGGCGCCGTGCTGCGCGCCATCGACCGCACCAAGTACGACGTCCTGCCGATCGGCATCACCACGGACGGCCGTTGGGCGCTCACCGCCGACGAGCCCGAGCGGATGGCCATCGCCGACCGCAAGATGCCGAGCGTCACCGAACTCGCCGACTCCGTCGAGGGCGGCGTGGTGCTGCCCCTCGACCCGGGCAACCGCGAGGTCGTCTACAGCGAGCCCGGCTCCGTGCCCAAGGCGCTCGGCGAGGTCGACGTCGTCTTCCCGATGCTGCACGGTCCCTACGGAGAGGACGGCACCCTCCAGGGCCTGCTGGAGCTCTCCGGAGTGCCCTACGTGGGCTCCGGCGTCCTCGCCTCGGCTGTCGGCCAGGACAAGGACTACATGAAGCGGGTGTTCTCCTCCTTCGGGCTGAACGTCGGCCCGTACCTGGTGATCCGCCCGCGCGAGTGGCAGCAGGACGAGGCGGGCGCCCGTCAGCGCATCGCGGAGTTCGCGGGCGAACACGGCTGGCCGCTGTTCATCAAGCCCGCGCGCGCGGGCTCCTCGATCGGCATCACGAAGGTCGACTCCTTCGAAGGCCTCGACGAGGCCATCGCCGAGGCGCAGCACCACGACCCCAAGATCCTCATCGAGGCGCTGCTGCGCGGCCGCGAGATCGAGTGCGGCGTCCTGGAGTTCGAGGACGGCCCGCGCGCGAGCGTCCCGGCCGAGATCCCGCCCGTGCAGTCGCACGACTACTACGACTTCGACGCGAAGTACATCGACTCGGCGCCCGGCATCGTGCCCGCGCCGCTGACGCCCGAGCAGACCGCGGAGATCCAGCGGCTCGCCGTCGAGGCGTTCGAGGCGGCGTCCTGCGAGGGCCTGGTGCGCGCCGACTTCTTCCTCACCGAGGACGGCCGGTTCGTGATCAACGAGATCAACACGATGCCGGGCTTCACGCCCATCTCGATGTACCCGCAGATGTGGGAGAAGAGCGGCGTCAGCTACCCCGAGCTGGTGGACCGCCTCATCCAGGCGGCCCTCACCCGCTCCACGGGCCTGCGCTGACGCCTGCCCGAAGAGCTGCCCCCGTCAGACCTCAGGAGGTCTTGCCGATCCCCACGGGGATCGTCTTCTTGACGGGGGCGGCGAAGTCCGTGAGCGGACCCAGACCGTCCCCCGTCCGCTCCTCGGGCAGCGTCACCTCCACATAGGCGAGGCGCGCACCGGTGGTGAAGGTGTACGAACCGTCGTCCTGCTTCTCCAGGAGCCAGGCCACGCCGTTCACCTTCACGCCGTTCTTCGGTGCATAGGAGGGGTCGACCATCTTGGGGGGCCGCGGCACACCGCAGCGCAGTATGATCGCCGGGTCTCCCCACCCCGCGGTCAGCTCGGACTTCGGACCGGGGTCGGTGCGCCCCAGCCCGTCGACCTTTTCCGGCAGCTGTTCGTGCAGGTCCCGGCAGAGGCCCGCGGCCTTCGCGGCCGGGGAAGGAACCACCACTGACGCCTCGTCGTCCGTAGCTGAACAGGCCACTGTCGCGATCAACAGGGCGAGGGCGGACGTTCCTGTGAGGCAGCGGCGCCGGAGGTGGGGGATGTTCACCGGGCCAGGGTAGACGGGGGCTACAAGTGCACGACCGGGCAGGTCAGAGTTCTGGTGATGCCGTCCACCTGCTGGACCTTGGCGACCACCATGCGGCCGAGTTCGTCCACCGTGTCCGCCTGCGCGCGGACGATGACATCGTAGGGTCCGGTCACGTCCTCGGCCTGGATGACTCCCGGGATCTTGCCGATCAGCTCGGCGACGGTCGACGCCTTGCCGACCTCTGTTTGGATCAGGATGTACGCCTGTACCACGGAACCTCCAGGGCGGCCACGAGGATCATGTGGGGGAGAAAGGGACGCCACGGTACCGCGTCGCCGCTTGCCGCGGGGAGACCCGGGTGACCTGTGGCGCGCACATCGTGGTGGACGGACAACAGAAGTTGACGGTCACGTCGACCGTACCGACGACAGAGACGGCTCGCGACCGGGGGCCGGGCAGCTTGAAAGGGCATGGTGAGACTCGGTGAAGGGATCCGTGGGCGAGTTGGGGGAGTTCGGGCTCATCAGAGAGCTCACTTCGCGGCTCACCTCCACACCGGCCGTACGGCTCGGCCCCGGCGACGACGCCGCGGTCGTGTCCGCTCCGGACCGCAGGGTCGTGGCGAGCACCGACATCCTCCTTGAGGGGCGGCACTTCCGCCGCGACTGGTCCACCGCGTACGACGTGGGCCGCAAGGCCGCGGCGCAGAACCTCGCCGACATCGCGGCCATGGGCGCCGTGCCGACCGCGCTGCTGCTCGGCCTGGTCGTGCCCGCCGAGCTCCCCGCGAGCTGGCCCACCGAGCTGATGGACGGCCTCAGGGACGAGTGTCAGGTCGCGGGCGCGGCCGTCGTGGGCGGCGACGTGGTGCGCGGCGACACGATCACCGTCGCGATCACCGCCCTCGGCGACCTGCGCAACCACGAGCCGGTCACGCGCGCGGGCGCCCAGCCCGGCGACGTCGTCGCCGTGACGGGCTGGCTCGGCTGGTCCGCGGCCGGGCACGCCGTGCTCTCCCGCGGCTTCCGCTCGCCGCGCGCCTTCGTGGAGGCCCACCGCAGGCCCGAACCGCCGTACCACGCGGGCCCCGCGGCCGCCGGGCTCGGCGCGACCTCCATGACGGACGTCAGCGACGGCCTCATCGCCGACCTCGGGCACATCGCCGAGTCCAGCAAGGTGCGCATCGACATCCGCTCCGGAGACGTCGACGTGCCCTCGCAGATGAACGACATCGGGCAGGCCGTCGGCGTCGACCCGCTCCAGTGGGTGCTCAACGGCGGCGAGGACCACGCCATCGTGGCGACCTTCCCCGCGGACGTGAAGCTGCCCGCCCGCTGGAAGGTCATCGGCGAGGTCCTCAACCCCTCCGCGCTGCCCCAGGTGACCGTGGACGGCGCCCCGTGGACCAGCAAGGGCTGGGACCACTTCGGGGACAACGGGGACGCCGAGTGACGGCCCCGCCGCGGGTCCTGACCGTCGCCGGATCCGACTCCGGCGGCGGCGCGGGCATCCAGGCCGACCTGAAGACGATGCTCGCCCTCGGCACGCACGGCATGAGCGTCGTCACGGCCGTCACCGCGCAGAACTCCCTGGGCGTGCAGGGCTTCTGGGAGCTTCCCGTGGAGGCGGTGCGGGCCCAGTACCGCAGCGTCGTCGACGACATCGGCGTACAGGCCGTGAAGACGGGCATGCTCGCCTCGGCCGAACTGGTCGAGACGGTCGCCGACTTGCTCGCGGGGACGGACGCGCCCGCAGTCGTCGACCCGGTCGGCGTCTCCAAGCACGGCGATTCGCTGCTCGCGGCGTCCGCGCTGGACTCGGTCCGCACGAAGCTGCTTCCGGCCGCCACGGTCGCGACCCCCAACCTCGACGAGGTCGCGCAACTCACCGGCATCGAGGTCGACTCCGAGGACGGCCTGCGGCGCGCGGCGGCCGCCGTCCTCGCCTACGGGCCGAAGTGGGTGCTCATCAAGGGCGGCCACCTCCGCGGCGACGCCGTGGACCTGCTCACCGACGGCTCCGAGGAGCACGTCCTGCGCGCCCCCCGGCACGACAACCGCCACACGCACGGCACAGGCTGCACCCTTGCCAGCGCGATCGCGTCGCAGCTGGCGAAGGGGCAGGGCGTGCCGGAGGCCGTCATGGCGGCCAAGGAGTACGTCACCGGGGCGATCGCCGAGGGGTTCGCGCTCGGCGGCGGGATCGGGCCGGTGGATCACGGCTGGCGGTTCAGGGAGGCGTAGGCCGGTTCCGGTCCGCGGAAGGGCATACGAAAGAGCCGGTCCCCCCGAAGGGGAACCGGCTCTTTCAGCAACCAGCTAGGTGGCCGCGCTGGCGTCAGCGCGAGACCTTGCCGGCCTTGATGCACGAGGTGCAAGCGTTGAGGCGCTTCGGCGTCCCGCTCACCACGGCACGCACACGCTGGATGTTCGGGTTCCAGCGACGGGGCGTACGGCGGTGCGAGTGCGAGATGTTGTTGCCGAAGCCCGGCCCCTTGCCACAGACGTCGCAGTTGGCAGCCACGGGTCACTCCAAGACTTCAGATGCACTTACGGTTAAACCCGGCATGCCGGGATCAGTGCAATGATCGAAGTGGCGTTGCCAGGAGGAATGGCCCGATGCGTATCGGGCAACCGGAGCAGCATACAACGACTGCTTCGGTACAACGAAACTACCACGGACGGCCCGGCCCCCGCCCCGGTCCCCCCGTTCACCCTGGGTCTACGCTGCGTCCATTCCGGATGGTCAAGGAGGCGAACAGGTGCCGCAGAACCTCGACGCGGTCGCGGTGCGCGCCTGGTGCCGACTGGCTCTGGACGCCCTCGGCAGGGCCCGCGAGGAGATCGACTCCATCAACGTCTATCCGGTCGCCGACGGGGACACCGGGACGAACCTCTATCTGACCGTGGAATCCGCCTCCCAGGCGGTCGACGCCGCGTTCACGGGCCATGAGCCCGCCCTCCCCTCACTGGCCGAGACGGTGCGCGCGATGGCGCACGGAGCGCTCATAGGGGCCCGTGGGAACTCCGGCACGATCCTGTCGCAGCTGCTGCGGGGGATGGCGCAGGTCATCGGCGGCGAGGGGCAGCCGGGTGGTGAGGCAGATCACGTCGAAGGGCGGGTCCTGGAGCGTGCGCTGCAGCAGGCCGCCGAGTCCGCGTACCAGGCGGTCGCCCACCCCGTAGAAGGCACCGTCCTGACGGTGGCGACCGCGGCGGCCGATGCGGCCACCGGTACCGACGGCGACTGCGGGGCAGTGGCCAGGGCGGCGTACGAAGGCGCCTGCGCGGCGCTGGACGCGACGCCGGGACAGCTCGCGGTGCTCGGCCGCGCGGGAGTGGTGGATGCCGGAGGGCGGGGGCTCGTGGCCGTTCTGGGGGCGCTGACGGGTGCCCTGTCGGGCGGGACCGTGGTCTCCAAGAGCGCGGCGGCGCACTCGGCGCATCCCAAGGGGTCGGTCCATGCCCACGCGCGCGTGGAGGCCGTCGAGTGCGCGGACGTGCCCGGCGACGAGGGCAGCCCCGCCTTCGAGGTGATCTACCTCCTGGAGGCGGACGATGCGGCCGTCACCCGGCTGCGGGCCCGGCTCGACCGGCTCGGCGACTCGCTCGTCGTGGTCGGCGGCGACGGGCTCTGGAACGTCCACGTCCACGTCGACGACGCGGGAGCGGCCGTCGAGGCCGGGGTGGAGGCGGGCCGCCCCCACCGCATCCGGATCACCCACTTCGGCGCGGACGACGCGCACACCACCGCCCAGCCGCCCCGGGAACGCACCCAACGGGCCATCGTCGCCGTCGTGCCCGGCGAGGGCCTCGCCGGGCTCTACTCCGAGGCCGGGGCGACCACCGTGCCCGCGCGCGTGGGGGAGCCGCCCGCGAGCGGCGAGCTCGTCGACGCGATCCGGCGGGCGCACGCCCGCGAGGTGGTGCTCCTGCCCAACGACGCCGAGCTGCGGCACACCGCGGCCGCCGCGGCGGAACAGGCCCGCACGGAAGGCGTACGGGTCGCGCTGATCCCCACCCGCTCCGCGGTCCAGGGCATCGCGGCGCTCGCCGTGCACGAGCCGGACCGCCGCTTCGACGAGGACGTCGTCGCCATGACCTCGGCGGCGGGCGCGACCCGGTACGGCGAACTGGCCGTCGCCGAGCGGCAGTCCTGGACCATGGCGGGCATCTGCCAGGCGGGCGACGTGCTCGGCCTGATCGACGGCGATGTCGCGGTGATCGGCTCCGAGGTGGCCCGCACCGCAGTCTCGGTCCTCGACCGCATGCTGTCGGCGGGCGGCGAGATGGTCACGCTCGTGCTCGGCGAATCCGTGCCCGACACCGTCGCGGAGCACCTGGAGAAGCACGTCCGCGAGGCGTATCTGGCCGTCGACACCGTGGTCTACCGCGGCGGTCGGCAGTCGGCGCTGCTGCTGATCGGCGTGGAGTAGCCGGGCGGATCCTGGGGACCTGCACCGCATTGTCAGTGGCGTGGTGTGCAATGGATCTCGTGCCTGCGCTCGAAGAACCCCTGAAGAAAGTGGTCGGCCCCGCCACCGCGAAGGTGATGGCCGAGCACCTCGACCTGCACACGGTCGGCGACCTCCTGCACCACTACCCCCGGCGTTATGCCGAGCGTGGTGAGCTGACCCGCCTCGCCGACCTCCCCCTGGACGAGCACGTCACGGTGGTCGCCCAGGTCGCGAGCGCACGCATCCTGACGTTCAACGGCGGCCGCGGCCAGCGCCTCGAAGTCACGATCACCGACGGCAGCGGCCAGGTCCAGCTCGTCTTCTTCGGCCGCGGCATCCACAAGCCGCACAAGGACCTGCTGCCCGGCACCCGCGCGATGTTCGCGGGCAAGGTGTCGGTCTTCAACCGCAAGATGCAGCTCGCCCACCCGGCGTACGAACCGCTGAAGGCCGAGGGCGACGAGGTGGGCGAGGCCGTCGGTTCCTGGGCGGGCGCCCAGCTGCCGATCTATCCGGCCACCGCCAAGCTGGAGTCCTGGAAGATCGCCAAGTCGGTCGACATGGTCCTGCCCAGCGCCCAGGAGGCCCAGGACCCGCTGCCGCCCGCCCTCCGCGACGGGCGCGGCCTCCTCCCGCTCACCGAAGCCCTCCTGAAGATCCACCGGCCGCACTCCAAGGCGGACATCGAGGCCGCTCGCGACCGCCTCAAGTGGGACGAGGCCTTCGTCCTCCAAGTAGCCCTGGCCCGGCGGCGGTACGCGGACGCGCAGCTCCCCGCCGTGGCCCGCAGGCCCAAGGCGGGCGGTCTCCTCGACGCGTTCGACGCCAAGCTGCCCTTCACGCTCACCGAGGGCCAGGAGAAGGTCTCCAAGGAGATCTTCGACGACCTCGCGACCGAACACCCGATGCACCGCCTCCTCCAGGGAGAGGTCGGTTCGGGCAAGACGATGGTCGCGCTGCGCGCCATGCTCGCCGTGGTGGACGCGGGCGGGCAGGCCGCGATGCTCGCGCCCACCGAAGTCCTCGCACAGCAGCACCACCGCTCCATCGTGGAGATGATGGGCGAGCTGGCCGAGGGCGGCAGGCTGGGCGGCACCGAGCACGCCACCAAGGTCACGCTGCTCACCGGCTCCATGGGGGTGGCCACCCGCAGGCAGGCCCTGCTCGACCTGGTCACCGGAGAGGCCGGGATCGTGATCGGCACCCACGCGCTGATCGAGGACAAGGTCCAGTTCCACGACCTGGGGCTCGTCGTCGTCGACGAGCAGCACCGCTTCGGCGTCGAGCAGCGCGACGCCCTGCGCGGCAAGGGCAAGCAGCCCCCGCACCTCCTGGTCATGACGGCCACGCCGATCCCGCGCACCGTGGCGATGACCGTCTTCGGAGACCTGGAGACATCCGTCCTCGACCAGCTCCCCGCCGGGCGCTCGCCGATCGCCAGCCATGTCGTCCCTGCCGAGGACAAGCCGCACTTCCTGGCCCGCGCGTGGGAGCGCGTCCGCGAGGAGGTGGAGAACGGCCACCAGGCGTACGTGGTCTGCCCCCGCATCGGCGACGACGTGGACGAGGCCGCCGACCCGAAGAAGGCCAGGAAAAAGGCCGAGAAGAAGGCCGAGGAGGAGGCCACCGCCGAGAAGCGGCCCCCGCTCGCCGTCCTCGACGTCGCCGAGCAGCTCGCCCGCGGCCCACTGAGCGGCCTCAAGGTCGAGGTGCTGCACGGGCGCATGCAGCCGGACGACAAGGACGCCGTGATGCGCCGCTTCGCCGCCGGGGAGACCCAGGTCCTGGTCGCGACGACGGTCATCGAGGTCGGGGTGAACGTGCCGAACGCCACGGCCATGGTGATCATGGACGCGGACCGCTTCGGCGTCTCCCAGCTGCACCAGCTCCGCGGCCGCGTCGGCCGTGGCTCGGCCCCCGGCCTCTGCCTCCTGGTCACCGACATGCCCGAGGCGAGCCCCGCCCGCGGCCGCCTGGGCGCCGTCGCCTCGACGCTCGACGGCTTCGAGCTCTCCCGCATCGACCTGGAGCAGCGCCGCGAGGGCGACGTCCTCGGCCAGGCCCAGTCCGGCGTCCGCTCCAGCCTGCGGATGCTCGCGGTCATCGAGGACGAGGAGATCATCGCCGCCGCCCGCGAGGAGGCGGTCACCGTGGTCGCCGACGACCCCGACCTGGAGCGGCTGCCCGCGCTGCGCACCGCACTGGACGCGCTGCTCGACGCGGAGCGGGAGCAGTACCTCGACAAGGGCTGACCGGGGTGTACGCCATATCGTGGAGTCAGCCCACCGGTGAACCCACCGACGTGGCGCACCCCAGCCAGCCAGAAGGAATCAGATGACCCGCGTGATCGCCGGCACGGCCGGCGGACGCCGCCTGGCCGTCCCGCCGGGCAACGGCACCCGCCCCACGTCCGACCGCGCGCGCGAGGGCCTCTTCTCCACCTGGCAGGCCCTCCAGGGCACGCTCGACGGGGCACGCGTCCTGGACCTGTACGCGGGCTCAGGAGCCGTCGGTCTGGAGGCGCTGTCCCGCGGCGCCGCCCACGCCCTGCTCGTCGAGGCCGACGCCAGGGCGGCGCGCACCATCCGGGAGAACGTGAAGGCGGTGGCCCTGCCGGGCGCCGACGTACGGGCGGGCAAAGCCGCCCAGATCGTCCAGGGAGGCGCTCCCACCAGCCCGTACGACCTGGTCTTCCTCGATCCGCCGTACGCCGTCACCGATGACGATCTTCGGGAGATCCTCCTCACACTCCGCTCGGAGGGCTGGCTCACGGACGATGCGCTCGTCACCGTTGAACGCAGTACAAGAGGCGGTGTCTTCGGCTGGCCGGAGGGTTTCGAGGCCCTCAGGTCCCGTCGCTACGGCGAAGGGACGTTTTGGTACGGTCGCGCCGCCTCTACGTGCGACGACTCAGTGATCGCGCCATGACCGGACCGGAGAGCGAGGGACTCACGTTGCGCCGCGCCGTCTGTCCGGGGTCATTCGACCCCATCACCAATGGACACCTCGACATCATCGCCCGCGCCTCCAAGCTGTACGACGTGGTGCACGTCGCGGTGATGATCAACCAGTCGAAGAAGGGCCTTTTCGAGATCGAGGAGCGGATCGAGATGATCCGCCAGGTCACCGCCGACTTCGGCAACGTCGAGGTGGAGTCCTTCCACGGCCTCCTCGTCGACTTCTGCAAGCAGCGCGACATCCCGGCCATCGTCAAGGGTCTGCGAGCGGTCAGCGACTTCGACTACGAACTCCAGATGGCCCAGATGAACAACGGCCTCTCCGGCGTCGAGACCCTCTTCGTGCCGACCAACCCCACCTACAGCTTCCTCTCCTCCTCGCTGGTCAAGGAGGTCGCTGCCTGGGGCGGCGACGTCGCGCATTTGCTGCCGCCGCTCGTCCACGAGGCCCTGACCGAACGGCTGGGCAAGAAGTGACCCCGCGGCAGGAGCACTGACAGACCGTCACCCGGTGTCGGGCGGGCGGTCACTGGCCTTACAGTCGTCCCGTCCGTCTCCCAACCAGCTGTAGAGAGTGGCGAGCACACGGTGGACGTGCAGAAGAAGATCGACGAGATCGTCCAGGCGATCGGCAGCGCCCGGTCCATGCCCATGTCGGCCTCGTGCGTGGTCAACCGCGCCGATCTGCTCTCGATGCTCGAAGAGGTGCGCCAGGCCCTGCCGGGCTCCCTCGCCCAGGCCCAGGAGCTCATCGGCGGCCGCGAGCAGCTCGTCGAGCAGGCCCGCCAGGAGGCGGAGCGGATCATCGAGACCGCGCACGCCGAGCGCGGCTCCCTGATCTCCGACACCGAGGTCGCCCGCAACTCCCAGGGCGAGGCCGACCGCATCCTCACGGAGGCCCGGCAGACCGCCGAAGAGGTCCGCGTCGAGGCCGACGAGTACGTGGACAGCAAGCTCGCCAACTTCGAGGTCGTCCTCACCAAGACCCTCGGCTCGGTCGGCCGCGGCCGCGAGAAGCTCCTCGGCACCGGACCCGGCCTCGACGAGCAGGGCTACGAGGACGAGGACGCCCCCGAGCGCAGCCACGACCCCGAGACGCTGCGCCGCGACGCCGACGCGTACGTCGACGCCAAGCTCGGCGCCTTCGAGGCGGTCCTCGCCAAGACCCTGGAGGCCGTCGGACGGGGCCGCCAGACCCTGCACGGCCGGGCCCCCGCCGACGAGCTCGGCACCCTGGGCGAGGGCGCCGCCGCCCAGGGGCACACCACCGACGCCGACTACTTGGCGGGCCTCGCGGACCTCGCGGGACCGTCGGCCGCCGCAGCCGCGGAGCCCGCCCCGCCGCAGCCCGCCCAGGCCCCGCCGCCGATCCCGGCCCAGCAGCCCTACGCGCCGCCGCAGCAGCAGCCGGACCCGTACGGGTACCCCCAGCACGACGGGTACCAGCAGCAGGACCAGTACGCGTACCAGCAGCAGTACGCCCAGCAGGATCCGTACGCGTACCAGCAGCACCAGCAGCACGACCAGTACGGCTATCCGCAGCAGGGCTACGAACAGCCCCAGCAGCCCCAGCAGCCCCAGCAGCCCCGGTACGAGGCGCCTGCCGCGACGCTCGAGGAGACCAGTCTCTTCGACACGACCATGATCAGCGCCGAGCAGCTGCGCCAGTACGAACAGGGGCGCTGACGGCCCCGGGGCCGGATTGGGCCGAAAGCGAAAGGTCAAGTATCCTGGCTCTTCGGTCGCGCATACGTCCGCGATCCAGGCTGCCCACCCGAGCCTCAGGTTTGTGGCGTCAGTGCGGTGGCCCCCTTGAACTTCCAGGATTCGAAAGCAGGAAAAGCCCTGAGCACGCGCCTCGACCACCGAAACCCCCTCGTGTTCGACACACACGAGCTGGGGCGGCGTCCTGGTGCCATGCAGCGGCTGACCCGCGAGATCGAAGCGCCCGGTTCGCCGGGCACCTTCGGCATCGAAGGGGTCATCGGAGTGCCGCAGGGCGCCCCGGTCGAGCTGGAGATCCGCCTTGAGTCGGTCATGGAAGGGGTGCTTGTCACAGGCACCGCCCGTGCATCGGCCGAGGGGGAGTGCGTAAGGTGTCTGGAGCCGCTCGAGCTGGAGCTCGACGCGGACTTCCAGGAGATGTTCTCGTACCCTGACGCCGACGACCGGGGCCGCACCGCGGAACCGGCCGACGACGCCGGGGAATCCCCAGAGGACGAGGACAGGCTCTACCTCGAGGACGGCATGTTCGACCTCGAGTCTGTGCTGCGTGATGCGGTGGTGCTCGCACTGCCGATGCAGCCGGTGTGCCAGGACGACTGTCCGGGCCTGTGCTCCCAGTGCGGAGTGCGGCTCGCGGACGACCCGGACCACCACCATGACGCCGTCGACATCCGTTGGGCGGCATTGCAGGGACTCGCTGGCACCATCCAGGACGGCGAGAAGGACGAGATGAGCGGCGCCGAAGCGGAAGCGGGCGTCGACGAGAAGCAGGAGAAGTAGCCGTGGCTGTTCCGAAGCGGAAGATGTCGCGCAGCAACACGCGCCACCGCCGGTCGCAGTGGAAGGCTGCGGTCCCCACCCTGGTTTCGTGTGAGCGTTGCCAGGAGCCCAAGCAGCAGCACATCGCGTGCCCGAGCTGCGGCACCTACAACAAGCGCCAGGTCCTCGAGGTCTGAGCGGCTGGTGAGAGGCACCGTGTCTAGCCCCAAGAAGGCGGAAGACGCCAAGAAACTGGCGGAGACAACGGCCTCGTCCCACACGCTTCTGGAAGGGCGGCTCGGGTACAAGCTCGAGTCCGCCCTTCTGGTGCGTGCGCTGACCCACCGTTCGTACGCGTACGAGAACGGCGGTCTGCCGACGAATGAGCGTCTGGAGTTCCTCGGGGACTCGGTGCTCGGTCTCGTCGTCACGGACACGCTGTACCGCACCCACCCCGACCTGCCCGAAGGCCAACTGGCCAAGTTGCGGGCCGCGGTGGTCAATTCGCGTGCGCTGGCGGAGGTCAGCCGTGGCCTCGAACTGGGCTCCTTCATCCGGCTCGGCCGTGGTGAAGAGGGCACGGGAGGCCGGGACAAGGCATCCATCCTCGCCGACACCCTCGAAGCGGTGATCGGCGCGGTCTATCTGGACCAGGGCCTGGACGCCGCGGGTGAGCTGGTGCACCGGCTCTTCGACCCGTTGATCGAAAAGTCCTCGAATCTGGGTGCGGGCCTGGACTGGAAGACCAGTCTCCAGGAGCTCACCGCGACGGAGAGCCTCGGCGTGCCCGAGTATCTCGTCACGGAGAGCGGCCCCGACCACGAGAAGACATTCACTGCTGCCGCCCGCGTCGGAGGCGTCTCGTACGGCACCGGCACCGGCCGCAGCAAGAAGGAAGCGGAGCAGCAGGCCGCAGAGTCCGCGTGGCGTGCGATTCGCGCCGCCGCGGACGAGCGGATCAAGGCGGCCGAGGCCGCCGCCGCTGCCGCACAGTCCGAGGGGACCGCCGACACCCCCTCGGTCTGACCGCCGCCCATCCTTTGATGCCGGTCGTCCCCACTGGGGGCGACCGGCATCGTGCTGAAGGAGACCCATGCCCGAGTTGCCCGAAGTCGAAGTCGTCCGGCGCGGTCTGGAGCGCTGGGTCAGTGGGCGCGTCGTCGCCGATGTGGAGGTGCTGCATCCGCGTGCGGTGAGACGGCACGTGGCGGGCGGCGAGGACTTCGGGAGCCGGCTGACGGGGCACCGGATCGGTCTCGTGCGGCGGCGCGGCAAGTACCTGTGGCTGCCGCTCGCCGATTCGGGGCAGTCCGTCCTGGCCCACCTGGGCATGAGCGGCCAGCTCCTGGTGCAGCCCCAGGCGGTGCCGGACGAGAAGCACCTGAGGATCCGGATGCGCTTCGCGGACGTGCAGGGCACCGAGCTCCGCTTTGTCGACCAGCGCACCTTCGGCGGTCTCTCGCTCCACGACAACACCCCGGACGGGCTGCCGGACGTCATCGCGCACATCGCGCGCGACCCGCTCGACACCACGTTCGACGACGACGCCTTCCACCTCGCGCTGCGCCGTCGGCGTACGACGATCAAGCGGGCGCTGCTCGACCAGTCGCTGATCAGCGGCGTCGGCAACATCTACGCGGACGAGGCGCTGTGGCGCGCGAAGCTGCACTACGAGCGGCCCACCGGGGCGTTCACGCGCCCGCGCACGGCCGAACTCCTCGGCCATGTACGGGACGTGATGAACGCGGCCCTCGCCGTCGGAGGCACCAGCTTCGACAGTCTCTACGTCAACGTGAACGGCGAATCGGGCTACTTCGACCGGTCGTTGGACGCCTACGGCCGGGAGAACGAGCCGTGCCGCCGCTGCGGCGCCGCGATCCGCAGGCGCCCCTGGATGAACAGGTCCAGCTACTTCTGCCCGCGCTGTCAGCGGCCGCCGCGCGTCGCGTCGTAACGCTCCTGGGCCTTCACCACATCGTCCTGTCGGCCCTCCACGAAGTGGATCAGGGCCAGCAGGCGCTCGGCGACCTCCCGCCCCAGCGGGGTGAGCGCATAGTCCACGCGCGGCGGGTTGGTCGGCTGTGCGTCACGGTGCACCAGGCCGTCGCGCTCCAGCGCGTGCAGGGTCTGGGACAGCATCTTCTCGCTCACGCCGTCGACGCGGCGGCGCAGTTCGTTGAAGCGCAGCGTGCCGTCGTGCAGCGCGCCCAGCGTGAGGGCGCCCCAGCGCCCGGTGACGTGCTCCAGCGTGCCCCGCGACGGGCACTGGCGGGAGAACACGTCGTACGCCAGGTCCTTGGATTCCATCCCGACACCATACTCCCGCACAGCGCTTTCGAATAGATAGCGCCGAGCTCGGGGCGGAGGTCTAGAAGCCGAAGTCCTGCGTCCACCACGGGCCGCCCGGCGCGAAGTGCGCCCCGACGCCGAGGGTCTTGTAGTCGCAGTTGAGGATGTTGGCGCGGTGGCCCGCGCTGTTCATCCAGGCATCCATCACCGACTGCGCGTTGGTCTGGCCGCGGGCGATGTTCTCGCCGCCCAGGTTCGTGATCCCGGCCTTCTCGGCGCGGTCCCACGGCGTCGCGCCGTCCGGGTCGGTGTGGTCGAAGAAGTCGCGCGCCGCCATGTCGGCGCTGAAGTCACCGGCCAGCGCGGCGAGCCGGTCGTCGGCCCGCACCGGACGGCAGCCCGCCTTGGCCCGCTCCTGGTTGACGAGCGTGAGCACCGCGGCCTCGGCCGCACTCTCGTCGGACGACGACGTGGAGCTCGCCGGGGGAGCCTTGGGCTTCTCCTCGGGCGTACGGGACGGGCTCGGCGTCGACTTGCCGTCCTTGTCGCCCTTGCCGCTGTTGTCGGGCTTGTCGGCGTCCTTCTTCGGCGCGGTGGGCGCCGACGACTTCTCGGACGGCGCCTTCGAAGGCTTCGGGTCGGCCTTGGAGGGGGTGGGCTTCGGTGCTTCGGAGCGGCCGGTGCCGCGGCTCGGCGACGGCTCGCCGCGGTCGGCGCTGCCGTCCTTGCCGCCCTGGGCGTCCACCTCGGTCGGCGCGGCCGCGGACCGCACCTTGCCGGGGTCGCCCCCGCCGCCCAGCTGGTAGGTGTCACTGCCCGGGAGCACGCCCGCGGCGACCGCGACGGCCCCCATCGCGACGGCGGCGGAAACGCCGAGCAGGCCCGTACGCACAGGGGTGGCGGCGCGGCCCTTGCGGCGGTGCGACACGGTCCCCGGGTGCTGCTCAGGGGTGGCGGCGGCCTGTCCAGCGCCGGAGCGTCGGTGGCGTCCCATCTCCTGGCCTTTCGTCCTAAGATCAACGTGACTCACCCATATGAGTGAGGCTCATCGATTCGCGACTGTACGCGATGGCGCATGGGGACGAAGTGCTCACTGAGCAATTGGCCGGTTAGCGTGCACCCATGAACGAAGACGTACGACTCACCGCCTGGGTGCGCGGACGGGTGCAGGCCGTGGGATTCCGCTGGTTCACGCGGGCCAGGGCGCTGGAGATCGGCGGCCTGAGTGGTTTTGCTCTCAATCTGGAGGACGGCCGCGTGCAGGTCGTCGCCGAGGGGCCCAGGAAGGGCTGTCAGGAGCTGCTCGACTGGCTCCGTGACGGCGACACACCCGGCCGCGTCGACGGAGTCACCGAGATCTGGGACACAGCACGTGGCATATACGAGACGTTCGCCATTCGCTGACCCTGACCCGGGCGAACGCGGTGGGACGGGGGCGCCGGGCCGCCGGACGAGTGTCCCAGGCAACTGCCTGAGGCAGAAAAGGCCTGGTGGTTGCCAAGAATCACTTGCCGTGGCAGGCTCCGCAGGTAAGGATGATCTCCACGCCCCCAGGGCCCCGAAGGAGTAGCAGCGCCGCCCGTTTCCGGGCCGCGTGCCCCCGGGTCGCCCGCCGATACGGGGTGTGATCGTGTTGACCGTCAAACTTTTTGGTGAGACTCTGGAAGCCCCGCGCACCTTAGCTGTTTGGCATGTGAGAACGGCCAGCAAGACCAAGCGAAACAAAGAGTGCCAAGCACCGCGGGTGCGATTCCCTCACGACCCACACCGCTTCGGTCGGTCACTCAGTGTGGAGGACCATCCATCATGGCAAAGGCGCTTCTCGGTTACGTCGGCGGCAGCGACCCGCGACTTCTCGCCGAGATGCGACGGCTCCAGCAGCGCGTCCAGGACCTGGAATCCGAGCTCGGCCGGATCCAGGCCGAGAACGACGCGCTCGCGGCTGCCGCTTCTCACGAATCGCTCCTGGAGAGCATCGACGTACCCCAGGCGGAGCCTGCGCTCACCTGACCCCTACCCGATCACGAACACAAGGGCCTCGCTCATGGGCCCACGGTAAGCACAAGTGGTCAGGCTGTCAGTGTCAGCCGCTTGTCTTCAGATAGGCATCAGATATGCAAGGGACGCTTCGGCGTCCCTTCTTTCTTGCCCCCGCGTACGCTGTCGCCTTTACCGTCTGATGTGCCCTGCACCTTCAGGGGTGAAACGGTCGAATCAAAAGGTGCGGCGCGCAGCGCCACCTACAAGGGCGGCGGTGGGAGGCGGGCGGGAGGTAGAGTCCGACGGCGTGCATCTCAAGGCCCTGACCCTGCGTGGCTTCAAGTCCTTCGCGTCGGCGACGACGCTGAAGTTCGAGCCGGGCATCACCTGCGTCGTCGGACCCAACGGCTCCGGCAAGTCCAACGTCGTGGACGCGCTGAGCTGGGTCATGGGCGAGCAGGGTGCCAAATCCCTGCGCGGCGGCAAGATGGAGGACGTCATCTTCGCCGGCACCACCGGGCGGCCCCCGCTCGGCCGCGCCGAGGTCTCGCTCACCATCGACAACTCCGACGGCGCGCTGCCCATCGAGTACGCCGAAGTCACCATCACGCGGATCATGTTCCGCAACGGCGGCAGTGAGTACCAGATCAACGGCGACACCTGCCGCCTCCTCGACATCCAGGAACTGCTCTCCGACTCCGGCATCGGCCGCGAGATGCACGTCATCGTCGGGCAGGGGCAGCTCGACGGGGTGCTGCACGCCGATCCGATGGGGCGGCGCGCGTTCATCGAGGAGGCCGCGGGCGTCCTCAAGCACCGCAAGCGCAAAGAGAAGGCGCTGCGCAAGCTCGACGCGATGCAGGCCAACCTGGCACGCGTCCAGGACCTGACGGACGAGCTGCGACGCCAGCTCAAGCCCCTCGGCCGCCAGGCCGCCGTCGCACGCAGGGCCGCCGTCATCCAGGCCGACCTGCGCGACACCCGCCTGCGGCTGCTCGCCGACGACCTCGTACGCCTGCGCACGGCGCTGAACGCCGAGGTCGCCGACGAAGCCGCGCTGAAGGAGCGCAAGGAGAGCGCCGAGGCCGAGCTGAAGGCCGCCCTGCACCGTGAGGCCCAGCTCGAAGAAGAGGTGCGCCGCCTCACGCCACGGCTGCAGCGCGCCCAGCAGACCTGGTACGAGCTGTCGCAGCTGGCCGAGCGGGTGCGCGGCACCGTCTCGCTGGCCGACGCCCGGATCAAGAGCGCCACCGCCGCGCCGCCCGACGAGCGGCGCGGCCGCGACCCCGAGGACCTGGAGCGCGAGGCCGCCCGGATCCGCGAGCAGGAGGCCGAGCTCGAAGCCGCGCTGGAGGCCGCCGAGCACGCCCTGGACGACACGGTCGCCCACCGCTCCGACCTCGAACGCCAACTGGCCGTCGAGGAGCGCCGCCTCAAGGACGTGGCACGGGCCATCGCCGACCGGCGCGAAGGGCTCGCCCGGCTGACCGGGCAGGTCAACGCGGCCAGGTCGCGGGCGGCGTCCGCCCAGGCCGAGATCGACCGGCTCGCCGTCGCACGGGACGAGGCCGCCGAGCGCGCGGTCGCGGCCCAGGAGGAGTACGAGCAGCTCAAGGCCGAGGTCGACGGACTGGACGCGGACGACGCCGAGCTCGGCGAGCGGCACGACACGGCGAAGCGGCAGCTCACCGAGGCCGAGGCCGCGCTCACCGCGGCGCGGGAGGAAGCGACCGCCGCCGAGCGCAAGCGGGCCGCGGTCGCCGCCCGGCACGAGGCGCTCGCGCTCGGCCTGCGGCGCAAGGACGGCACGGGCGCGCTGCTCGCCGCCAAGGACCAGCTCACCGGGCTGCTCGGCCCGGCCGCCACCCTGCTCACCGTCGCCCCGGGCCACGAAGTGGCGGTCGCCGCCGCGCTCGGTGCCGCGGCCGACGCCGTCGCCGTGAACGGTCCCGGCACGGCCGCCGAGGCCATCCGGCTGCTGCGCAAGCAGGACGCGGGGCGTGCGGCGCTGCTGCTCGGCGGCGCCTGTGACGATGTGCACGGGGCACGCGACGTACGAGACGTACAGCAGGAGCGCCCCGGCGGGCCGCCGTACGTCGCCGATCTGGTGCGGGGACCCGACGAGCTGATGCCCGGTGTGCGGCGGCTGCTGCGCGGGATCGTCGCCGTGAGCACGCTGGAGGACGCCGAGGAGCTGGTCCACGCGCGCCCGGAGCTGACCGCCGTCACCGCCGAAGGGGATCTGCTCGGGGCCCACTTCGCGCAGGGCGGGTCCGCGGGGGCGCCGAGCCTGCTCGAAGTGCAGGCGTCCGTCGACGAGGCCGCCGAGGAGCTGGAGCGGCTCGCCGCCCAGTGCGAGGAGCTGGCGCAGGCGCAGGAGCGCGCGGGGGAACGGCGCAAGGAGTGCGCGGCGCTCGTCGAGGAGCTGGGGGAGCGGCGCAGGGCCGCCGACCGGGAGAAGTCCTCCGTGGCGCAGCAGTTGGGGGCGCTTGCCGGACAGGCGCGGGGCGCCGCGGGCGAGGCCGAGCGCAGCACCGCCGCCGCGGCCAAGGCCCAGGACGCCCTCGACCAGGCCGTTCAGGACGCCGAGGAGCTCGCAGAGCGGCTCGTCGTCGCCGAGGAGGCGTCTCCCGACGGCGAGGAGGAGCCCGACACTTCCGTGCGCGACCGGCTCGCCGCCGACGGGGCCAACGCCAGGCAGACCGAGATGGAGGCCAGGCTCCAGGCGCGTACGCACGAGGAGCGGGTGAAGGCGCTCGCGGGCCGCGCCGACTCCCTGGACCGGGCCGCCCGCGCCGAACGTGAGGCACGCGCGCGTGCCGAGCAGCGCAGGGCGCGGCTGCGCCACGAGGCCGCGGTCGCCGAGGCCGTCGCGTCCGGCGGGCGTCAGCTGCTCGCCCACGTCGAGGTCTCCCTCGTCCGCGCGGACGAGGAGCGCACCGCCGCCGAGCGCGCCAAGGAGGTGCGGGAGCGGGATCTGCTCGCCGCGCGGGGCCAGGGCCGCGATCTCAAGGCCGAGCTCGACAAATTGACTGATTCAGTTCACCGGGGCGAGGTACTAGGGGCTGAGAAGCGGCTGCGGATCGAGCAGCTGGAGACCAAGGCACTGGAGGAGCTCGGTGTGGAGCCGGCGGGACTCGTGGCCGACTACGGCCCCGATCAGCCCGTGCCGCCCTCGCCCGCCGCCGACGGCGAGGAGCTGCCCGAGGACCCGCGGCATCCGCGCAACCTGCCGGTGCCGTTCGTCCGGGGCGAGCAGGAGAAGCGGCTCAGGTCAGCCGAACGGGCGTATCAGCAGCTCGGGAAGGTGAACCCGCTGGCCCTTGAGGAGTTCGCGGCGCTGGAGGAACGCCACAAGTTCCTGAGCGAGCAGCTCGAAGACCTGAAGAAGACGCGGACCGACCTCCTCCAGGTGGTGAAGGAGGTGGACGAGCGCGTCGAGCAGGTCTTCACCGAGGCCTACTACGACACGGCCCGGGAGTTCGAGGGTGTCTTCTCGCGGCTGTTCCCGGGTGGTGAGGGACGGCTGATCCTGACGGATCCCGACAACATGCTCGCCACCGGTGTGGACGTCGAGGCCCGGCCGCCCGGCAAGAAGGTCAAGAGGCTCTCGCTGCTCTCCGGCGGCGAGCGGTCGCTGACGGCCGTCGCGCTGCTCGTTTCGATCTTCAAGGCGCGGCCCAGCCCGTTCTATGTGATGGACGAGGTCGAGGCGGCGCTCGACGACACCAACCTGCAGCGGCTCATCCGCATCATGCAGGAGCTGCAGGAGGCCTCGCAGCTCATCGTGATCACGCACCAGAAGCGCACGATGGAGGTCGCGGACGCGCTGTACGGCGTCTCGATGCAGGGCGACGGCGTCTCGAAGGTCATCAGCCAGCGCCTCCGCTAGACCTCCCCGGGACCTCCCCTCAGTGGGGCCCGGTGTCTTCTTTCAAAGCTTCAAGACTTGAACGTACATAGCCTCAGAGTGCCTCTAAATTCACAGCAGCCCACCTATTGACTTCGAAACTTGAAGGCATAGTCTCTGCAACGTTGCTTTTACCTTCAGGTGGTGGGCGGCGTGAAGTTGTGCGCCACTTGAAGAGCTCGCCCCCACCCCCGGCAACGCTGCCGGTGGCCCGAGGAGTACACGTGACCAGCACATCGCAGGCGCCTGAGTCCGGAGCCAGAGAGGCTCACCCGGACCATCTCGGCCATGTCATCTTCATTACGGCAGCCGCCGCGATGGGTGGCTTCCTCTTCGGCTACGACAGTTCGGTGATCAATGGCGCCACCGTCGCCATCCAGCACCGTTTCGATGTCGACGCCAACATGCTCGGCTGGATCATCGCCACCGCGCTCCTCGGCTGTGCCGTCGGCGCCGCCGTGGCCGGACGCATCGCCGACCGCATCGGCCGCATCCGCTGCATGCAGATCGCCGCCGTCCTCTTCGCGGCCAGCGCCGTCGGCTCGGCCCTGCCGTTCGCCGCCTGGGACCTCACGATGTGGCGCCTCATCGGCGGCATCGGCATCGGCATGGCCTCGGTGATCGGCCCGGCCTACATCGCCGAGGTCGCGCCGCCCGCCTACCGCGGCCGCCTCGCCTCGTTCCAGCAGGCCGCCATCGTCATCGGCATCGCCGTCTCCCAGCTGGTCAACTGGGGAATCCTGAACATGGCCGACGGCGACCAGCGCGGCAAGCTGATGGGCCTGGAGGCCTGGCAGTGGATGCTCGGCGTCATGGTCGTCCCCGCGCTCCTCTACGGGCTGCTGTCCTTCATCATCCCGGAGTCGCCGCGCTTCTTGATCTCGGTCGGCCGCGACACCGAGGCCAAGAAGGTGCTCGGCGAGGTCGAGGGAACCACCATCGACCTGGACGCGCGCGTCGCCGAGATCGAGGCGGGCCTGCACCGCGAGCACAAGCCCTCCTTCAAGGACCTGCTCGGCAAGGTCGGCTTCCTGCCGATCGTGTGGATCGGCATCGGGCTCTCGGTATTCCAGCAGCTCGTCGGCATCAACGTGATCTTCTACTACTCGAACCAGCTGTGGCAGTCGATCGGCAAGGACCCGTCCAGCTCGTTCCTGTACTCGTTCGAGACGTCGATCGTGAACATCGTCGGTACGGTCATCGCGATGATCTTCGTCGACCGGATCGGCCGCAAGCCCCTCGCCATCATCGGTTCCGCGGGCATGGCGGCGGCGCTGTTCACCATGGCCTGGGCGTTCTCGTACCGCACGGGATCCGGTGACAGCGTCTCGCTGCCCAACGCGCAGGGCCTGACCGCGATCATCGCCGCCAACGCCTTCGTGCTCTTCTTCGCCCTGTCCTGGGGCGTCGTCGTCTGGGTGCTGCTCGGCGAGATCTTCCCGAACCGGATCCGTGCCGCCGCGCTCGGTGTGGCCGCCTCCGCCCAGTGGCTCGCCAACTTCGCGATCACCAAGACCTTCCCGAGCATGTCCGAGTGGTCGCTGACCGGCTCGTACATCATCTACGGCGCCTTCGCCGCGATCTCGATCCCCTTCGTCATGAAGTTCGTCAAGGAGACGAAGGGCAAGGCCCTGGAGGAGATGGGCTAAACCCCGCTGCCCCCTCCTCTTCAGGAAGCTGCCCCGGCCGAAGGACTCGTGCTCACTTGTCCTTCAGCCGGGGCAGTACGTTTTCGCAGAAGTGATGCAGGCTGCGCCAGCCCTCGTCGATCGGCATACCGCCCGCGAGCGGGTGCAGGATGAGGCTGCCGGTGCCGCTCTTCGCGTATTCGACGCACTGATCGGGCGTCAGGATGCGGTAGACGCCCTCGGCGCGCAGCTCCTCCACCGTCGTGGCAGCCGACTTCACCGCCGAGCGGATGTCCTTGGACTGCCAGGAGGCGTAGGTGCGGGCCTCGTGCAGGAAGTGCTCGCCGTGCTTGGCCCAGGTGCGGTCCGGGTCGTCGGCGACGTGCAGCAGCGGGGTCTCGGCGGCGGGCATCATCGTCCAGCCCTCGGTGCCGTGCGCCACGAGCTGTTCCTGGTAGTACGCCTCGATGTCGGGCAGATGGGCGCTCGGGAAGAACGGCAGTCCGAGCCGGGCCGCGCGCCGGGCCGCCGCCTTCGACGAGCCGCCGACGAGCAGCAGCGGATGGGGCCGGGTGAAGGGGCGCGGCGTGATCCGCACCGTGCGGCCGCGGAAGGCGAAGGGCTCACCCGTCCAGGCCGCAAGCAGCGTCTCCAGAAGCTCGTCCTGGAGCTTGCCGCGACTGCTCCAGTCGACGCCCGACTGCTCGTACTCCTCGGGCCGGTAGCCGATCCCCGCCACCGTGACCAGGCGTCCCGCGCTCAGCAGGTCGAGCACGGCGATGTCCTCGGCGAGCCGCAGCGGGTCGTGCAGGGGGCCGATGATCGCGGACACCGTCACCGCGATGCGCCGGGTCGCGCCGAAGACCGCGCCCGCGAACGTGAAGGGCGAGGAGATCCAGTTGTTCTCGGCGCCGTGGTGCTCCTCCGTCTGGATCGTGGAGATGCCGCGGTCGTCCGCGTACGCGGCCATCTCCAGGGCGGCCCGATACCGCTCGCTCAACGAGGCGGGTGTCGCGGCGGGATCGACGAGGTTGAACCGTACGACTGTGGCGGGCATGGAAACGTCCCCCTTCACCGTGCGTGGGCGGCGAAGGGGGACGGTAGTTGACGCAGTGTCAGATGGGTAGCCCCGTGCGGAGGTCGGCTGGCTCCGCGGGGAAGTCGGCGAGGATCAGGCGGAGACGAGCTCGGCCTCTCCGTCGTCCTTGCCCGCGGCCGCGGTCTCGACCAGGGGGGTCTTCGGCAGGACCGCGTACAGCACGGCCGCGATGACGATCGTGGTCAGCCAGCCGAGGCCGTGGCGCCCGATCCAGGACGTGGCGAGCGGGCCGCTGAACCAGTCGACCTTGGTGAAGAGCAGGCCCCCGACGAGGGCGATCGCCCACGCCGTCATGGCCTGCCAGGCGAAGCCCGCCTTGTACCAGTAGGCGCTCGTGCGCGTGGTGTCCATCAGGGCCGTGCCGTCGTACGTCTTGCGGCGCAGCATGTCGATGCCGAAGACGCCGATCCAGGCGGAGAACGCGACCGCGAGCAGGGTGAGGAAGGAGATGAACGAGCCCATGAAGCTCGTCGCCACGTTCATCAGGATGTAGCCGAAGATCAGGCTGATGACCGCGTTCACACTGACCGCCCACGCGCGCGGGACCTTGATGCCGAGCGTCATGGCGGTGAAGCCCGCGGAGTACATCGACATCGAGTTGATCAGCAGCATGCCGATCAGCGCCATCAGCAGGTACGGCACCGCGATCCACATGGGGAGCAGCTCGCCGAGGAAGGAGACCGGGTCCTGCGCCGAGGAGAGCTTCGGGTCGGAGACCGCCATGACGGCGCCCATCAGGACCATCGGGACGACGACGATGCCCGCGCCCCCGATGGCGTGGCCGATCAGCGGCTTGTTCGAGGCGGCGCGCGGGAGGTAGCGGGTGAAGTCCGGGCCGGTGGGGACCCAGCTGATGCCGCCCGCGGCGATCGTGCCGACGCCCGCGACCATCATCGCGGTGGAGCCCGCGGGCTTGTCGAAGACGGCCGACCAGTCGGTCTCCGCGATGAGATAGACCAGCACGAGCACGCTGAACGCGCCGAAGGCGTACGTCGACCAGGTGCTGCAGATGTGCAGGATCTTCCGGCCGAGGCCACTGATCAGGAACGTGCAGGAGACGAAGGCGACCAGCGTGACGACGGTCAGCCAGGTGCTGGACTCCACGCCGAAGCAGATGTTCAGGACCGTGATGATCGCGTACGCGCCCGTGACCGCGTTGATCGTCTCCCAGCCCCAGCGGGCGACCCAGATCAGCGCGCCCGGGAAGAGGTTGCCGCGCTGCCCGAACACCGCACGCGAGAGCGTCATGCCCGGCGAGCCGCCGCGCTTGCCCGCGATGGAGATGAGGCCGACCATGCCGTAGCTCAGCAGGGGCGAGACGAGCGCGACGACCAGGACCTGCCAGATGTTCAGGCGGTTGGAGACGATCAGGCCCGCACCCATGGTGAGCAGCAGGACGCTGATGTTCGCCGCTACCCAGGTGGGGAACAGCTCGCGGGTCTTGCCCGTGCGCTCGGCGTCCGGGACGGGCTCAAGGCCGCGCGTCTCGAGGGCGCCTTCGGATTCGGCAGTGGTGGTGCTGCTCATGGGGGTGGGTCCGTGCCTCTCGCTCGGCTCGCAACGTCGCGATCCGTCGGTGGGGGTGATCGCGATGGACTCTACGCGCGTTGATGCGGCGAGCTCCATCGTACTTTAGTCCGAGTAGTGCCCTCCCAGGGCATATGTTCTTTGGAGGAAAACACAAGCTGGGCCTCTCCGGGGGCCATGGCCGATACTGGACGGGTTATGGAAATCGTCATCCTTGCTGTAGTCATCGCCGTGGTCGTGATCGGCGCGCTCGGCGGGCTCGTGATCGGCAGCCGCAAGAAGAAGCAGCTGCCCCCGCAGGCCCCGTCCAGCACGCCCACCATCACCGCCCCTCCCGCCGAACCGAAGGTCGGCGACGAGGCCGAGACGCCGCGCGACGAACCGCGCCGCACGATCGAGGAGGTGGAACTTCCGCTCGCCGAGCCGTCGGCGTCGGCGCCGGTCGTCGAAGAACCGGCCGCACCGGAGATCGAGACCCCGGAGCCCACGGCAGGTCGCCTGGTCCGTCTGCGCTCGCGCCTTTCGCGTTCGCAGAACGCACTCGGCAAGGGGTTGCTCACGCTCCTCTCCCGCGAGCACCTGGACGAGGACACGTGGGAGGAGATCGAGGACACGCTCCTCACCGCCGACGTCGGCGTCGCCCCCACCCAGGAACTGGTCGAGCGCCTCCGTGAGCGCGTCCGCGTGCTCGGCACCCGCACCCCGGACGAGCTGCGCAACCTCCTGCGCGAGGAGCTCGTGGCGCTGGTCGGACCGGAGTTCGACCGTACGGTCAAGACCGAGTCGGGCCTGGAGACGCCCGGCATCGTGATGGTCGTCGGCGTGAACGGCACCGGCAAGACCACCACCACCGGCAAGCTCGCACGCGTCCTCGTCGCCGACGGCCGCTCGGTCGTCCTCGGCGCCGCGGACACCTTCCGCGCGGCCGCCGCCGACCAGCTGCAGACCTGGGGCGAGCGCGTCGGCGCCCGCA
This sequence comes from Streptomyces sp. NPDC042371, assembly GCF_056437465.1. Taxonomy (NCBI): domain Bacteria; kingdom Bacillati; phylum Actinomycetota; class Actinomycetes; order Kitasatosporales; family Streptomycetaceae; genus Streptomyces; species Streptomyces sp. NPDC042371. The sequence goes on from NZ_JBWKAP010000010.1 coordinate 217,860, forward strand.
CGGTGCGCGGCCCCGAGGGCGGCGACCCGGCGTCGATCGCCTTCGACGCGGTCAAGGAGGGCATCGCGGACGGCGCGGACGTCGTCCTCATCGACACCGCGGGCCGGTTGCACACCAAGACCGGCCTCATGGACGAGCTCGGCAAGGTCAAGCGCGTCGTCGAGAAGCACGCCCCGCTCGACGAGGTGCTGCTCGTCCTCGACGCCACGACCGGACAGAACGGCCTGGTGCAGGCGCGGGTCTTCGCCGAGGTCGTCGACATCACGGGCATCGTCCTCACGAAGCTCGACGGCACCGCCAAGGGCGGCATCGTCGTCGCCGTGCAGCGCGAGCTGGGCGTGCCGGTCAAGCTGATCGGCCTCGGCGAGGGTGCGGACGACCTGGCGCCGTTCGAGCCCGAGGCGTTCGTCGACGCGCTCATCGGGGACTGAGAGTCAGCACTCCTCGTATGAAGTGATCCGTACGAAGTGAAGGGCCCCCTCGCATGGTGCAGATGCGAGGGGGCCCTTCTGTCCCCCGGATCGGATGGCGCTGTGCGACGGCTCGCGGGGCGGGGTGGGGCGCTACGCGGGGGAGCGGTGCGCCACGTACGCCAGGGTTCCGAGCAGCAGGCGGGCCTGCGGCGGGTTCGTCGCCGAGTCGAGCTCGGGGGAGCGGAGCCAGTGGACCGGGCCGAGGCCGCCGTGGTCGGACGGGGGTGCGGTGATGTGGGTGCCCTGGCCCAGGCCGTGCAGGTCCAGGGCGGCGTCGTCCCAGCCCATGCGGTAGAGCAGCTGGGGGAGTTCGGCCGCGGCGCCGGGGGCGACGAAGAACTGTGCCCGGCCGTCCGGCGTGACCGCCACCGGCCCCAGGGGGAGGCCCATCCGCTCAAGGCGGACCAGGGCGCGCCGCCCCGCGGCCTCCGCCACCTCGATGACGTCGAAGGCGCGCCCCACCGGCAGCAGGACCGCCGCGCCGGGGAACTCCGCCCAGGCCTTCGCCACTTCGTCGAGCGTGGCGCCCGCCGGGACCTCGGAGGCGAAGCCCAGAGGGTGGGCGCCGGGGGTGGCGCAGTCGGCCGCTCCGCACGAGCAGACGCCGTTCAGGGCGCGGGCGCCGGGCACCGCGTCCCATCCCCACAGCCCGGTGTACTCCGCCACCGCGGTGCAGTCCGACGTGCGGCCGCGCCGCCTTGATCCGGCCCGGGGCCTGTCGGTTCCCCGGGTGCCGCCGATCGTGAAGCCCATGCCCCCTCCAACGGGTCGAGCGTGCCGCGGTTACGTGACGGAATCGGATCGTGACCCTCTGTTCCTGACGGCGCTCGGTGGTCCAGCGGGTGGTGCGCCCGGTGTCATGCGCCCTGGCGCGCTCCTCTGCGCCCACTTTCCTTCGTCCTATGTCAAGTGAATCGCTTGTGGCGGCAAGGGAGTTCATTCGAAGGGGTGGCGAATGGTGGCGTTTCCGCGATCGCCCTCGCCGGAGGGGTGATCGTAGGATTACTTTCAGTACACGGCCCTGGAAGTTCGAGCACTCGCGGGTATGCCGGAGGCAAGTCGGTTTCCTGTTCGATGGGTGACATTCTCCGGACGGACGGCGGCGAGTAGCGGCATTCTGTTAGGGCTAGCCGTGTACAGCGCACAGGTGTCTTGAAGGATGGGGGCGTTCCAGTGAGCGGCAATGGCGGAGGCGGCGCGAACGCGGAGAAGCGCCCCAACGAGATGCTCACGTCGTGGTTCGTGCGCAGCGGTTGGTCCAAGGGCGAGCTGGCCCGGCAAGTCAACCGCAGAGCACGGCAGTTGGGTGCGCACCACATTTCCACGGACACCTCACGGGTGCGCCGCTGGCTGGATGGCGAGAATCCGCGCGAGCCGATTCCCCGCATCCTTTCGGAGCTGTTCTCCGAGCGGTTCGGCTGCGTCGTCGCAGTCGAGGACCTGGGCCTGCGCACCGCCCACCGCACGCCCGCGTCCTCCGGGGTCGACCTGCCCTGGACCGGGCCGCAGACGGTCGCCCTCATCAGTGAGTTCTCGCGCAGCGACCTGATGCTCGCCCGCCGCGGCTTCCTCGGCACCTCGCTCGCCCTCTCCGCCGGGCCCGCCCTCATCGAGCCCATGCAGCGCTGGCTGGTGCCCTCGCCGTCCACACCGCGCGAGGACGCCGAGCCCGCCGTCTCGCGCCGCCCGGCCCGGCTCTCCAAGCCGGAGCTGGACCTCCTGGAGTCCACGACGGTGATGTTCCGCCAGTGGGACGCCCAGTGCGGGGGAGGGCTCCGGCGCAAGGCCGTCGTCGGTCAGCTGCACGAAGTGACGGACCTGTTGCAGGAGCCCCAGCCCGAAGCCACCTCCAAGCGCCTCTTCAAGGTCGCGGGCGAACTGGCCGAACTGGCGGGCTGGATGAGCTACGACGTGGGGCTCCAGCCCACCGCCCAGAAGTACTTCGTCCTCGCGCTGCACGCCGCCAAGGAAGCGGGAGAGAAGCCCCTCGGGTCGTACATCCTCTCCAGCATGAGCCGTCAGATGATCCACCTGAACCGGCCCGACGACGCGCTCGAACTGATCCACCTCGCACAGTACGGCAGCCGGGACTGCGCCGGTCCGCGCACCCAGGCCATGCTGTATGCGATGGAGGCCCGGGCGTACGCGAGCATGGGCCAGCCCGGCAAGTGCAAGCGGGCCGTGCGGATGGCCGAGGACACCTTCGCCGACGCCGAGGACTTCGGCGAGCCCGAGCCGGACTGGATCCGCTTCTTCTCCGAGGCCGAGCTGAACGGGGAGAACGCCCACTCGTTCCGCGACCTGGCCTATGTGGCGGGCCGCAGCCCGACGTACGCCTCGCTCGCCGAGCCCGTCATGGAGCGAGCCGTGGACCTCTTCCAGAAGGACGTCGAGCACCAGCGTTCGTATGCGCTGAACCTCATCGGCAAAGCCACCGTCCACCTGCTCCAACGCGAGCCCGAGCAGAGCACGGTGCTCGCCGGACAAGCGCTCGACATCGCCAAGAAGGTGCGCTCCGAGCGGGTCAACACCCGCCTGCGCAAGACCGTGGACACCGCCGTTCGGGACTTCGGGGACGTCGCCGAAGTCGTGGAGCTCACCGATCGGCTCGCCATCGAGATGCCGGAGACCGCGGAGGCGGTCTGACGTCCGGCACGACCGGCCCCGGCCGCGGCAGGACCATCCCTAACAGCCCGACTCGGCTCCCCCACGCCAGGTCAGCCGGATGGCCGCCGCGGCCGGTTCTAGTACCGCGCACAGGGGTGATCGGTACACCCCGTGCGACCCGGCAGTTCATGGCCGCGTAACACGCACGACCTCTTCGTCACTGCGGTGAAACACCGAGGGGCCCCCGCCGAAACGGCGCTCGGCCAGTCTCTGGCGCACAACCGGCCCCACAGCGAGGAGACGCCGATGCCCCCAGGCATCACGATCGCCGCAGACGCCCCCGAGCTGTCTGCCGCCAACACAGGCTTCATGCTCATCTGCTCCGCCCTGGTGATGCTCATGACGCCGGGCCTCGCCTTCTTCTACGGAGGCATGGTCCGCGTCAAGAGCACCCTGAACATGCTGATGATGAGCTTCATCAGCCTCGGGATCGTCACCATCCTCTGGGTGCTGTACGGCTTCTCCGTGGCGTTCGGCACCGACCACGGCAGCCTCTTCGGGTGGGAGGGCGACTACATAGGGCTCAGCGGGCTCGGCATCAACCAGCTCTGGGACGGCTACACCATCCCGGTCTACGTCTTCGCCGTCTTCCAGCTGATGTTCGCCGTCATCACGCCCGCACTGATCAGCGGCGCCCTCGCGGACCGCGTGAAGTTCACGGCCTGGGCGCTGTTCATCGCCCTGTGGGCCACGATCGTGTACTTCCCCGTCGCGCACTGGGTGTGGGGCACCGGCGGCTGGGCCTTCGAACTCGGCGTCATCGACTTCGCGGGCGGCACGGCCGTGCACATCAACGCCGGAGCCGCGGCGCTCGGCGTCATCCTCGTCATCGGCAAGCGCGTCGGCTTCAAGAAGGACCCGATGCGACCGCACTCGCTGCCGCTCGTGATGCTCGGCGCGGCCCTGCTGTGGTTCGGCTGGTTCGGCTTCAACGCCGGATCGTGGCTGGGCAACGACGACGGCGTCGGCGCGCTCATGTTCGTCAACACGCAGGTCGCGACCGCCGCCGCCATGCTCGCCTGGCTTCTCTACGAGAAGCTCAGGCACGGCGCGTGCACCACGCTGGGCGCCGCATCCGGAGCCGTCGCGGGCCTCGTCGCCATCACCCCGTCCGGCGGCTCCTGCTCGCCGCTCGGCGCCATCGCCATCGGCGCCATCGCGGGTGTGCTGTGCGCCATGGCGGTCGGACTCAAGTTCCGGTTCGGGTACGACGACTCCCTGGACGTCGTCGGGGTCCACCTGGTCGGCGGCGTCGCCGGATCGCTCCTCGTCGGCTTCTTCGCCACCGGCGGCGGGCAGTCCAAGGCCCAGGGCCTCTTCTACGGAGGCGGCCTGGATCAGCTGTGGAAGCAGCTCGCCGGTGTCGGAGCCGTCCTCGCGTACTCCCTCGTCGCCTCCGCGGTCCTCGCCTTCCTCATCGACAAAACGATCGGCATGCGGGTCGACGAGGACGACGAGGTCGCGGGCATCGACCAGGTCGAGCACGCGGAGACCGCATACGACTTCAGCGGGGCGGGCGGCGGCACACTGCCGCGTACGGCGGTGCCCGCGCCCGGCGTGGACGGCGCGCAGGGAACGGCTCAGGGGCAGCGCAACAAGAAGGTGGACGCATGAAGCTCATCACCGCGGTCGTCAAGCCGCACCGGCTCGACGAGATCAAGGAAGCGCTGCAGGCCTTCGGCGTCCACGGCCTGACCGTCACCGAAGCCAGCGGATACGGACGCCAGCGCGGCCACACCGAGGTCTACCGGGGCGCCGAGTACACCGTCGACCTCGTACCGAAGATCCGCATCGAGGTCCTCGTCGACGACGACGACGCCGAAGAGCTCGTCGAGGTCGTGGTGAAGGCCGCCCGCACCGGCAAGATCGGGGACGGCAAGGTCTGGAGCGTCCCGGTCGACACGGCCGTGCGGGTACGGACCGGGGAGCGCGGCCCCGACGCGCTGTGAGCGGGGCCGGGGGGCTGAGCAGGGTCGACTGAGCAGAACCGAACGGGAGTTGCCGGGTGACGAGTGTGGACGTACGTACTGAAGCGGATGACTCCGGACCCAGCGGCTACGCGGCGGCCCGGCTGCGGCTCCTCCACGAGGAGTCGCGGTCCGGGCCGCCGCGCCGTTCCGCCCTCGCCGAACTGACGGACGACTGGCTGGCCGGACTCTTCGAGGCGGGGGGCGGCTCAGCGGGCGTTCCCCGGGGCGCCGCGCTCGTCGCCGTCGGCGGCTACGGGCGGGGCGAGCTGTCGCCGCGCAGCGACCTGGACCTCCTGCTGCTGCACGACGGGAGCGCCGACCCCAAGGAGCTCGCCGCGCTCGCCGATCGCCTCTGGTACCCCGTGTGGGACCTCGGGCTCGCCCTTGACCACTCCGTGCGCACGCCCGCGGAGGCCAGGAAGACCGCCGCCGATGATCTCAAGGTGCACCTCGGGCTGCTCGACGCCCGCCACCTCGCAGGGGACCTCGGGATGACCGCGGCGCTCCGCACGACCGTGCTCGCCGACTGGCGCAACCAGGCCCCCAAACGCCTGCCCGAGCTGCGCGAGCTCGGCGAGGAGCGGGCCGAGCGCCAGGGCGAGCTGAGCCACCTGCTCGAACCCGACCTCAAGGAGGCGCGGGGCGGACTGCGCGACCTGACCGCGCTGCGGGCCGTCGCCGCGTCATGGCTCGCGGACGCGCCCCGCGAGGGACTCGACGAGGCCAGGCGCCGCCTCCTCGACGTGCGGGACGCGCTGCACCTGACGACGGGCCGCGCCACCGACCGGCTCGCCCTCCAGGAACAGGACCAGGTCGCCGCCGAGCTCGGCCTGCTGGACGCCGACACACTGCTGCGCCAGGTGTACGAGGCGGCGCGCGTCGTCTCGTACGCCGGTGACGTCACCTGGCGGGAGGTCGGGCGCGTGCTGCGGGGGCGGGCCGGACGGCCTCGGCTGCGGGCGATGCTGGGCGGCAGGGGCGCAGGCGGCGGCCGGGGAGCCGTGGCCGAGCGGTCGCCGCTGGCCGAGGGGGTCGTGGAGCAGGACGGGGAGGCGGTGCTCGCCCGGGCCGCCAGGCCCGAACGGGACGCCGTGCTGCCGCTGCGGGCCGCCGCGGCCGCCGCGCAGGCGGACCTCCCGCTCTCCCGGCACGCCGTACGCCGCCTCGCCACCTCGTCGCGGCCCCTCGCCACGCCGTGGCCCGCCGAAGCGCGCGAGCAGCTCGTGACGCTGCTCGGGGCGGGGCGGCCGATGGTGCAGGTGTGGGAGGCGCTGGAGGCCGAAGGACTCGTCACCCGGCTCCTTCCCGACTGGGAGCGGGTGCGGTGCCGTCCGCAGCGCAACGCCGTCCACACCTGGACGGTCGACCGGCACCTGGTCGAGACGGCGGTGCGGGCCTCCGCGCTGACGCGGCGGGTGGGGCGGCCCGACCTGCTGCTCGTGGCCGCGCTGCTGCACGACATCGGGAAGGGGTGGCCAGGCGACCACTCCGCGGCCGGGGAGATCATCGCCCGGGACGTCGCGGCGCGGATCGGCTTCGACGCGGGTGACGTGGCGGTCGTCGCGCGCCTGGTCAGGCACCACCTGCTGCTCGTGGAGACCGCCACGCGGCGCGACCTCGACGACCCCGCGACGCTGCAGGGCGTCGCCGAGGCGGTGGGCTCCGTCGGCACGCTGGAGCTGCTGCACGCACTGACCGAGGCGGACGCGCTGGCCACCGGGCCCGCGGCCTGGTCGGCGTGGCGGGGGGCGCTCGTCGCCGACCTGGTGAAACGGGTGACGGCCGTGCTGTCCGGTGAGGCGCCGGAGGAGAAGAACACGGAGGACGCGGCACCGACGGCGGAGCAGGAGAGGCTCGCGGTGGAGGCGTTTCGTACGGGTGGGCCGGTGCTTTCGTTGCGGGCGCGGGTGGAGGGGGGCGAGGGGGGCGATTCGGCGGGCTCAGCGGGTTCATCGGGTTCATCGGGGGCGGATCCGGAGCCGCTCGGGGTGGAGCTCGTGGTCGCGGTGCCGGAACGGCCGGGGGTGCTGTCCGCGGTCGCCGGTGTCCTTGCGATGCACCGGCTCGCCGTGCGGACGGCGGAGCTCAGGGAGCTGACGCTGCCGTCCGGCATGGGGAGTCCGGCGCGGACCAATTCGGCGCGGACCTCGGTGCTGTTGCTCAGTTGGCGGGTTGCGGCGGAGTACGGCTCGATGCCGCAGGCGGCGCGGTTGCGGGCCGACCTGGTGCGGGTCCTCGACGGGTCGCTGGACATCGAGGCACGGCTCACCGAACGGGAGGCGGCCTACCCCCGGCGCCGGGGAACGGTCGCGCCCCCGGCCCGGGTGACGGTCGCACCGGCGGGCTCGCGGCTCGCCACGGTGATCGAGGTGCGGGCCCAGGACGCGCCGGGCCTCCTGCACCGGATCGGGCGGGCGCTGGAGGCGGCGGGGGTGGTCGTGCGGAGTGCGCACGTGTCGACGCTGGGGGCGAACGCGGTGGACGCGTTCTATGTGACGGGGGTGGACGGGGCGCCGTTGGCGGGGGAGGGGGCCGCGGGGGTGGCTCGGGGGGTGGAGGAGGCGCTGCGAGGCTAGTTCTGGCGGGGTGGCGAGGTGGGGGAACAGCCGCTCGGTGCGTTGTTCCAAGCTCCTCGCCGGTGAGCTGCTGCCCCCGGCCCAGCAGCGGCAGCTGCTCGACGCGGTCCACGTCGGCGGCGACCGGGGACATACGGCATGACCCCCGCCTCCGCGACCGCTCGGACGCTCGCCTCGGCGGACGGCCGACGCGTCATGACCATGAACCGCAACGGCGACTGGGGCGAGCGGCGACTGGAGGACGCGGCCGTCGAGACGGAGTTCTGCGACCGCTGACGGCGGCTGCCGACAGCGCCTGTCCAACGGTGCGGGTGACCCGCCGCCGTGACATGCCCCGGTCCAGCAGCCGGGAAGTCCCGCCCAGCGCCCCGGGCACCCGCCATCGGCAGATACTCTGGAAGGCGACCTGTCCCCCTTCCCCCGACCCGAGGATTCGCGACCGCCGTGTTCGATACTCTCTCCGACCGCCTCGCAGCGACATTCAAGAACCTCCGGGGCAAGGGCCGCCTGTCCGAGGCGGACATCGACGCCACAGCGCGCGAGATCCGCATCGCCCTGCTCGAGGCGGACGTGGCCCTGCCCGTCGTCCGCGCCTTCATCAAGCAGGTCAAGGAGCGCGCGGCCGGTGCCGAGGTCTCCCAGGCCCTCAATCCCGCCCAGCAGGTCATCAAGATCGTCAATGAGGAGCTCATTGGCATTCTGGGTGGTGAGACGCGCCGTCTCCGGTTCGCCAAGACCGCGCCGACCGTCATCATGCTCGCGGGTCTGCAGGGTGCCGGTAAGACGACCCTCGCCGGAAAGCTCGGCCTCTGGCTGAAGGGGCAGGGCCACTCGCCGCTCCTGGTGGCGTGCGACCTGCAGCGTCCCAACGCCGTCAACCAGCTCAGCGTGGTCGCCGAGCGCGCGGGCGTCGGGGTCTACGCCCCGGAGCCGGGCAACGGCGTCGGCAACCCCGTTCAGGTCGCCAAGGACTCCATCGAGTTCGCGCGGACGAAGCAGTACGACATCGTCATCGTCGACACCGCGGGCCGCCTCGGCATCGACCAGGAGCTGATGCAGCAGGCCGCGGACATCCGCGACGCGGTCAGCCCCGACGAGGTCCTCTTCGTCGTCGACGCCATGATCGGTCAGGACGCCGTGAACACGGCGGAGGCCTTCCGGGACGGCGTCGGCTTCGACGGCGTCGTGCTCTCCAAGCTCGACGGCGACGCCCGCGGTGGTGCCGCCCTGTCGATCGCGCAGGTCACCGGCCGCCAGATCATGTTCGCCTCGAACGGCGAGAAGCTGGACGAGTTCGACGCGTTCCACCCGGACCGCATGGCGTCCCGCATCCTCGGCATGGGCGACATGCTCACGCTGATCGAGAAGGCCGAGCAGACCTTCTCACAGCAAGAGGCCGAGAAGATGGCCTCGAAGCTGGCCTCCAAGAAGGGCCAGGACTTCACCCTCGATGACTTCCTGGCCCAGATGGAGCAGGTCAGGAAGATGGGCAGCATCAGCAAGCTGCTCGGGATGATGCCCGGCATGGGGCAGATCAAGGACCAGATCAACAACCTCGACGAGCGCGACGTCGACCGGACCGCCGCCATCATCAAGTCGATGACGCCCACCGAGCGTCAGGAGCCGACGATCATCAACGGCTCGCGCCGTGCCCGTATCGCCAAGGGCTCGGGTGTCGACGTCAGCGCGGTGAAGAACCTCGTCGAGCGGTTCTTCGAGGCGCGGAAGATGATGTCCCGCATGGCCCAGGGCGGCGGCATGCCGGGCATGCCCGGGATGCCGGGCATGGGCGGTGGCCCCGGCAAGCAGAAGAAGAAGCAGAAGCAGGCCAAGGGCAAGCGTCAGTCGGGCAACCCGATGAAGCGCAAGCAGGAGGAGCAGGAGGCCGCGGCTCGCCGCGAGGCCGCGAACCAGGCGGGCTCCGCCCTCGGGCTGCCGGGCGCGCAGCCGGGCAAGGACTTCGAGCTGCCGGACGAGTTCAAGAAGTTCATGGGCTGAGCTCGGACCTGGTCGTACGCCGCTTGGGGCGCCCCTCTGGTGAGGGGTGCCCCAAGCGTTTTCCCGGGGGTGCTTTCTCGGAGGTGCTTTTCGGGAGGCGTTTCCGGGAGGCGCCTTCCGAGGGGGGAGCGGGTGCCCGGGGCAGGTTTGTGTCGTAACGTCCGGATATGAGCAACCCCGTGCCGCCGGACCGCGCGCCCGACAAGCCGTGGCGCTCCGAGGGCGCGCCCTCACCCGACCCCACGCCGCCTTCGAAGAAGAAGATGCCGGGCGGCTGGGGCGGTCTGATCCTGACGGCGCTGATCGTCTACCTCATCGCCAACCTCGTGCTCTCCTTCTTCAACGACGGCGACGAGCCGACCATCTCGTACACGGAGTTCAGCAAGCAGGTCGACTCCGGCAACGTCACGAAGATCTACTCCAAGGGTGACGCGATCCAGGGGCAGCTCAAGAAGGAGCAGTCGAGGCCGGACGGCGAGAAGGGGAAGTACACCAAGTTCACCACCCAGCGGCCCGCCTTCGCCGACGACAAGCTCTGGGACGACCTGACCAAACACAAGGTCACCGTCACCGCCGAGCCCGTCGTGCAGGAGCGCAGCTTCCTGTCGAACCTCCTCATCTCCCTCGCCCCGATGCTCCTGCTCGTCGTGCTGTGGATCTTCATCGCACGGCGCATGAGCGCGGGGATGGGCGGCGGGGGCGGCATGCTCGGCCGCAAGACGCCGCCCAAGCCGGTCGAACTGGAGCCCGGCGCGAAGCGGACCACCTTCGAGGACGTGGCGGGGATCGACGAGGTCGAGGGCGAGCTCAACGACGTCGTCGACTTCCTGAAGAACCCCGACGTCTATCGCGAGATGGGCGCCAAGATGCCGCGCGGCGTGCTCCTCGCCGGGCCGCCGGGCACCGGCAAGACCCTGCTCGCACGCGCCGTCGCCGGAGAGGCGGGCGTGCCCTTCTTCTCGGCCTCCGCATCGGAGTTCATCGAGATGATCGTGGGCGTCGGCGCCTCGCGCGTACGGGAGCTCTTCGCCGAGGCCCGCAAGGTCGCGCCGTCGATCATCTTCATCGACGAGATCGACACCATCGGACGCGCCCGGGGCGGCGGCAGCGGCATGGGCGGGCACGACGAGCGCGAGCAGACGCTGAACCAGATCCTCACCGAGATGGATGGTTTCTCGGGCGCGGAGGGCGTGATCGTCCTCGCCGCCACCAACCGGGCCGACATCCTCGACCCCGCCCTCACCAGGCCGGGGCGGTTCGACCGGGTCGTCAACGTCTCGCCGCCCGACCGCGGAGGCCGCGAGGCCATCCTCAAGATCCACACGCGGCCCATCCCCCTCGCCGACGACGTCGACCTCGCCCAGGTCGCCCGTACGACACCGGGCATGACCGGCGCCGAGCTCGCCAACCTCGCCAACGAGGCCGCCCTCATCGCCGTCAAGCGCAAGCAGCGTACGGTCACGCAGTCCGACCTCTCCGAAGCCATGGAGAAGGTGCAGCTCGGCGCCGAGCGCCCGTTGGTGATGCCCGAGGAGGAGCGTCGGCGCACCGCCTATCACGAGAGCGGGCACGCCCTGCTCGGCATGCTCCAGCCCGGTGCCGACCCCGTCCGCAAGATCACGATCGTGCCGCGCGGGCGCGCGCTGGGCGTGACGCTCTCGACCCCGGACTCCGACAAGTACGCCTACACCGAGGAGTACCTCCGTGGGCGCATCATCGGCGCTCTGGGCGGCATGGCCGCCGAACACGTCGTCTACGGAGTCATCACCACCGGCGCGGAGAACGACCTGGAGCAGGTCACCAACATCGCCCGCGGCATGGTCGCCCGCTGGGGCATGAGCGAGCGGGTCGGCCGACTCTCCGCCCTGCCGAACGACGCCCAGCAGGCGTACGGTCTCGCGGCCGCCCCGGAGACCCTCGACACGATCGACGGCGAGATGCGGCGCATCGTGGACGAGTGCTACCAGAGCGCCTGCCGACAACTGCGCGACCACCGTGGCCAACTGGACGCCCTGTCCGCCGCGCTGCTGGAGAACGAGACGCTGGAGGAGGCGGCGGCGTACCGGATCGCGGGCATCACTCGGCTGACCAAGGGCGGCTGACGTGCCGTGCCTCTGAGGCTATGGCGTACGTGCGATCAAGTACCGGAAGACGTTCGGCATCCACACCGTCCCGTCCCTGCGCCGGTGCGGATGCAGCGCCTCCGTCAGCTCCTTGTCGACCTGCGCCTGATCCGTCACCCGCGCCGCCGCGTCGAACAGCCCCGTCGAGAGCAGCCCGCGTGCCGCGCTCTCCACGTCCGCGTACCCGAAGGGGCACGCGACCCGGCCCGACCCGTCCGGCTTGAGCCCCGCCCGTTCGGCGACCACCTCCAGGTCGTCCCGGAGCGCGGGGCGCCAGCTGCCCGTGCTGCGGAGCGGGTCGGCGAGCTTCGTCGCCACCCTCAGCACGGACGAGGTCGCGCAACGCTCCGGAGGACCCCACCCTGCGAGCACCACTGGAGTGCTGTGCCCGGCGAGCGGGGACGCCGCTTCCAGGAGGTCGGACAGCCCTTCGGAGTCACCCGCCATGCAGCCGATCGGCTGGAAGGCCGTGATGAGGTTGTACGCGGGCAGGTCCGGGCCCGCCGCGTCCGCTGGGCCGCCTTCCACCAGGCGGGTGCCCGCACGCGCGCGTGCGTCCCCCGTGGCCTCAGGCAGCAGCCGGTCGCGCGCGAGAGCGAGCCGTTCGGGCTGCGACGGGTCGACGCCGGTGACCGTGGCGCCCCGTGTGGCCGCCATCAGCAGAGCGAGTCCGGAACCGCAGCCGAGGCCGAGGAGCCGGGTGCCGTCTCCCACTTCGAGCCGTTCGTACACCGCTTCATAGAGCGGGACCAGCATCCGTTCCTGGATTTCCGCCCAGTCACGCGCGCGTGCACACAGATCCACACGGGGCGCCGCGCCCGCGCGGGGGGAGTGCGACTGCACGAGTGTTGGTGTCATCGAATGCGCCCCAATCAGCCGAGAGTTGGTGCCGTGACGTAATCCAATGGTTCGTCCGCCCCCGTGCCGTGCGCTCGCACTCCCCCCGTATGCCAGAGAACTCCGCATCCGTCGTGGAGTCCAGGGGTTGTGGGCCAATGCTTGCGTTCCACCGTCGTGCGCCCCCTGCGATAAACATGCGCGCTCTCCGCAGGCTCGCCCCTACCATGCGCGCCATGGCCAAGACACCCGTGCTCACGCCCCAGGCGGACGACTTTCCCCGCTGGTACCAGGACCTGATCAACAAGGCCGAGCTGGCCGACAACGGCCCGGTGCGCGGCACCATGGTGATCCGGCCGTACGGCTACGGGCTGTGGGAACGGATGCAGCAGGACATGGACGCCCGCATCAAGGAGACGGGCACGCAGAACGCGTACTTCCCCCTCCTCATCCCGCAGTCGTACCTCACCCGGGAGGCGGAGCACGTCGAAGGCTTCGCCCCGGAACTCGCCGTCGTCACGCACGGCGGCGGCAAGGAGCTGGAGGAGCCGGTCGTCGTCCGCCCCACGTCGGAGACGATCGTCAACGAGTACTTCTCCAAGTGGGTGCAGAGCTACCGCGACCTGCCGCTGCTGATCAACCAGTGGGCCAACGTGGTCCGCTGGGAGATGCGACCCCGCCTGTTCCTGCGGACGTCGGAGTTCCTCTGGCAGGAGGGCCACACCGCGCACGCGACGTACGAAGAAGCCCGCGACTTCGCCGCCCGCATCCACCGCCACGTCTACGGAGACTTCATGCGAGACGTCCTCGCCATGGACTTCGTACTGGGCCGCAAGACCGCCAAGGAGCGCTTCGCAGGCGCCATCAACACCCTCACCCTCGAAGGCATGATGGCCGACGGCAAGGCCCTCCAGCTCGGCACCAGCCACGAGCTGGGCCAGAACTTCGCCAAGGCCTTCGACACCCGGTACCTGTCCAAGGACGGCAAGCAGGAACTCGTCTGGCAGACCTCCTGGGGCAGCACGACCCGCATGATCGGCGCACTGGCGATGATGCACGGCGACGACGACGGGCTGCGCGTGCCGCCCCGCCTCGCCCCCGTCCAGGCCGTCGTCCTCGCCATCAAGGCCGACGACGCCGTACTCGCCAAGGTCCACGAGATCGGCGACACCCTGCGGGCCGCCGGCATCCGCGTCCAGGTCGACGACCGCACGGACACCCCCTTCGGGAGGCGCGCCGTGGACTGGGAGCTCAAGGGCGTCCCCGTACGCGTCGAGGTCGGCCCGCGCGACCTGGAGAACGGCACCGCGATGCTGGTCCGCCGCATCGTGGGCAAGCACGCCCCCGGTGGCAAGGAGCCGGTCGCGATCGACGCCCTCGCCGCCCTGCTGCCCACCGTCCTCGAAGAGGACCAGGCGCTGCTCCTGACCCAGGCCCGCGCCCGCCGCGAGTCCCGCACCTCGGACGTCCGCACGGCCGACGAGGCCGTGGAGGCCACCGCCGACGGCGGCTGGGCGCGCGTCCCGTGGGCCGCCCTCGGCGAAGAAGGCGAGGCCAGGCTGGCCGAGCACTCCGTGACCGTACGGTGTCTGGTCACGGAGGACGGGGCGGTGCCGGACGCCGATGAGACCCCGGGTAACGTCGCTCTCGTGGCCCGCTCCTACTGAGGACGGTGCCCTCGGGGCCTTCGGTACCGACGCGCTCGATCTCGGCTCGTACGCCTGCCCGAGCCACTCGGGCCCCGGCGCGAAAGATTGCTCTACGCGCCGGGGCGTACGCGCCACTACGTACCGGCTTGGTGCGAGCTGTGAGACTTCTCCGCAGATCAGCGCACCCGCCCTCGTCCGGACGCATCAACGGCAACTGACGGGTACGTGCAAATTATTTGGGATGCCCCGGAATGGAACCCCCAGGGCCCTCGGCTCGTTGTTCACGACGTGAGCACGACACCACCTGTTCTCGCCGCAGAGCTGGCACAGGCGTGGGCCGACATTCAGCGGCACCACCCCGAGCTGCCCGACCTTGCCGCGCCCGAATCCCTGATCGGAGAGTCGTCGTCCGCCTGCGGCGCCGAGCTCTCCTTCGAGCGACTGCTTCATGAGGCAGTCCATGGCATCGCCGCCTCGCGCGGCGTACGCGACACCTCACGTGCCGGCCGCTATCACAACCGCAGATTCCTCGCGATCGCCGAGGAGCTGGGGCTGGACCACCCCGAGGAGCCACACCCGAGCAGTGGCTTCTCGCTGGTCACGCTGAACCCCGAGGCGAAGAAGCGCTATCGCCCGACGATGGACCGACTGCAGCGGGCCCTGAAGGCGCACACCGCAGCGACGACGGCGGACACCGCGCGCAGCTTCCGGGGGCCTGCCGCACGGCACGGCTCCTCCGGCGGCGGCGTGCGCGTGAAGGCGGTCTGCGACTGCGGGCGCAACGTCCGCGTCGTTCCTTCCGTGCTCGCCCAGGCGCCGATCATGTGCGGCGGCTGCGGAAAGCCCTTCCGAATTCCGGAAGGGGTCGCAGTGGGCGTGGGCTGAGCTGGAGCGGGGCGCCCGGTGCGGGTGCGGGCGCCCCGCCGACGTATGGCACAATGGCTAGCTGTACTCGACAGTCGCATAGGACCCCTCTCTCCTCCGGCTGACGCGTCCATCGGGCACTCGAGTACCGCAACCCCACGCGGTCATCACCGTTGTGCCCACCCACGTCAAGACCAGGAGACACCACTCCCGTGGCAGTCAAGATCAAGCTGAAGCGTCTGGGTAAGATCCGTTCGCCTCACTACCGCATCGTCGTCGCCGACTCCCGTACCCGCCGTGACGGCCGGGCCATCGAGGAGATCGGTCTGTACCACCCGGTGCAGAACCCCTCGCGCATCGAGGTCAACTCGGAGCGTGCCCAGTACTGGCTGTCCGTCGGCGCCCAGCCGACCGAGCCCGTCATGGCCATCCTGAAGCTCACCGGCGACTGGCAGAAGCACAAGGGCCTGCCGGCCCCGGCGCCGCTGAAGGTTGCCGAGCCCAAGGACAAGCGCGCTGCGTTCGAGGCCTTCACCAAGGGTCTCGAGGGCGACGACGCCAAGGGTGAGGCCATCACCCAGAAGGCCAAGAAGGCTGACAAGAAGGCGGACGAGGCTGACGCCTCGGCCACCGAGTCGACCGAGGCCTGAGCATGCTCGAGGAGGCTCTCGAGCACCTCGTGAAGGGCATCGTCGACAACCCCGACGACGTGCAGGTCGCCTCGCGCAACCTGCGCCGCGGGCGCGTCCTCGAGGTCCGGGTTCACCCCGACGACCTCGGCAAGGTGATCGGCCGTAACGGCCGCACCGCGCGCGCTCTGCGCACCGTCGTGGGCGCAATCGGCGGCCGCGGTGTCCGCGTCGACCTCGTCGACGTGGACCAGGTTCGCTGAACCGGGTTCGCAGAACCACAGCAGCACCGGCTCGGGCCGGGGAGGGCTTCAGGGCCTTCCCCGGCCCGTAGTCGTTGGATGAGGAGAAACGCAGTGCAGTTGGTAGTCGCCCGTATCGGCCGTGCCCACGGCATCAAGGGTGAGGTCACCGTCGAGGTCCGCACCGACGAGCCCGAGCTGCGGCTCGGCCCCGGCGCCGTGCTCGCCACCGACCCCGCGGCCACGGGGCCGCTGACCATCGAGACCGGCCGGGTGCACAGCGGCCGCCTCCTCCTGCGCTTCGAGGGCGTGCGCGACCGCACGGGCGCCGAAGCGCTGCGCAACACCCTCCTGATCGCCGAGGTGGACCCGGAAGAGCTCCCCGAGGAAGAGGACGAGTTCTACGACCACCAGCTGATGGACCTCGACGTCGTCACCAAGGACGGCGAGGAAGTCGGCCGGATCACCGAGATCTCGCACCTGCCCTCGCAGGACCTCTTCATCGTGGAGCGGCCCGACGGCAGCGAGGTGATGATCCCCTTCGTCCAGGAGATCGTCGTCGAGATCGACCTGGAGGAGCAGAAGGCCGTCATCGACCCGCCCCCCGGGCTGATCGACGACCGCGCCGAGATCGCTTCCACGCGGGACGAGGCGTAATGCGGCTCGACGTCGTCACGATCTTCCCCGAGTACCTGGACCCCCTGAACGTCTCCCTCGTGGGCAAGGCACGCGCGCGTGGGCAGCTCGACGTCCACGTGCACGACCTCAGGGAGTGGACGTACGACCGGCACAACACGGTCGACGACACCCCCTACGGCGGTGGCCCCGGCATGGTCATGAAGACCGACCCCTGGGGTGCGGCCCTCGACGACGTGCTGGCCGACGGGTACGAGAAGGGGGCCCACGGGCCCGTCCTGGTCGTCCCCACGCCCAGCGGCCGTCCCTTCACCCAGGAACTCGCCGTGGAGCTCTCGGAGCGCCCCTGGCTGGTCTTCACGCCCGCGCGCTACGAAGGCATCGACCGCCGCGTCACGGACGAGTACGCGACCCGCATGCCCGTCTACGAGGTCTCCATCGGGGACTACGTCCTCGCGGGCGGGGAAGCCGCCGTCCTGGTCGTCACCGAGGCCGTGGCCCGGCTCCTGCCCGGTGTCCTCGGCAACGCCGAATCCCACCAGGACGACTCCTTCGCCCCCGGAGCCATGGCCAACCTCCTGGAGGGCCCGGTGTACACCAAGCCTCCCCAGTGGCGCGGGCACGGCATCCCCGACGTCCTCGTCAGCGGGCACCACGGCAAGATCGCGCGCTGGCGGCGGGACGAGGCGCTGCGGCGTACGACCCGCAACAGGCCCGATCTCATTAAGCGTTGTGATCCCAAGGCCTTCGACAGGAAGGACCGCGAGATGCTCTCGATCCTGGGGTGGCGGCCGGGGCCGGACGGCCGATTTGGGCGAGACCCCGAAGCCGTGGAAGAATAGAACGCTGCTGTACGTCCAGCGTGCGCCCCTGCCACAGGGGGAACGACGCCCGCCCGACGCGATCAGCTACCGAAACCTCATCAACACGTACCGCTGATGACCTGTGGCATCAGTGAAGAAAGCAGACGATCATGGCTAACCTGCTCGACTCCGTCGACAGCGCGTCGCTGCGCAGCGACATCCCGGCCTTCCGCCCGGGTGACACCGTCAACGTCCACGTCCGCGTCATCGAGGGCAACCGCTCCCGTGTGCAGCAGTTCAAGGGCGTAGTCATCCGTCGCCAGGGTGCCGGCGTGCGCGAGACCTTCACGGTCCGCAAGGTCTCCTTCTCCGTCGGCGTCGAGCGCACCTTCCCGGTGCACACCCCGATCGTCGAGAAGATCGAGCTCGTCACCCGCGGTGACGTGCGTCGCGCGAAGCTGTACTACCTCCGTGACCTGCGCGGCAAGGCCGCGAAGATCAAGGAGAAGCGCGAGCGCTGAGCTCCCGCACGGGTCCACAGCGGGGCCGGATAGCATCTGGCCCCGATGGACACCGAAGCACACCACACGGAGCGCGACCGCTCCTCCACACCCTCCGATTCCGGAGACGTCCCGCACGTCGCCGAAGCATCCGAGGAGACGGAGGAACGGTCGCGTTCCGTTTTTGCGTCGCTCCTCGACCGGCTGCCGGGGGGCGGGCTCACCCTGACGTTCCTGCTGTGCATCGGGGCCCTGCTCCTGGTCAGTGCCTTCGTGGTGCAGCCCTTCCAGATCCCGAGCGGCTCCATGGAGCCCGCGTTCCGCTCCGGGGACCGGGTACTCGTCAACAAGTTGGCGTACCGTTTCGGTTCCGAGCCGCAGCGGGGAGACGCGGTCGTCTTTGACGGACGTGGCTACTTCGGAGAGGCCGACTACATCAAGCGGGTCGTGGGCACAGGGGGAGACCGGGTGGTCTGCTGCGACAAGCGGGGGAGGGTCGAGGTGAACGGCGAGCCGATCGACGAGCCGTACCTGTACCCGGGGGACGTCGCCTCCCGGGTGCCCTTCGACGTCGTCGTCCCCGAGGACAGCCTCTTCCTCCTCGGCGATCACCGCAGCGACTCCCGTGACTCCCGTGACCATCTCGGACAGCCCGGCGGCGGCATGATCCCCGTCGACGCGGTCATCGGCAGGGCCGACTGGATCGCCTGGCCGATCGGCCGCTGGACCTCCCTGGAGCGCCCCGACGGCTACGCGCGCGTGCCCGCACCGGGCGGCGCCCATGGGTAGCCGCGGCCGCACCCGTGGCGCCGGCCACCGGGTCGACACCCGGCTGCCCACGGGATCCCGGCCGACCGACGGCCCCGTCCTGCCGGGCCGGGCCGAGCGGCGCAAGCTCGCGAAGAAGGTCAAGCGGCGCAGGCAACGCTCGGCGATCAAGGAGATACCCCTCCTCATAGGCGTGGCGCTGCTGATAGCCCTCGTACTGAAGACCTTCCTGGTGCAGGCCTTCGTGATCCCCTCGGGATCCATGGAGCAGACGATCCGGGTCGGTGACCGGGTCCTGGTCGACAAGCTCACCCCCTGGTTCGGATCGAAGCCGGAGCGCGGTGACGTCGTCGTCTTCAAGGACCCCGGCAGCTGGCTGGAAGAGGAACAGGGCAAGAAGAAGGACGACCCGGTGGTCGTCAAGCAGCTCAAGGAAGGCCTGACCCAGATCGGCCTGCTGCCGTCCGACAGCGAACGGGACCTCATCAAGCGGGTGGTCGGCGTCGGCGGCGACACCGTGAAGTGCTGCGACAAGAACGACAAGGTCACCGTCAACGGCGTGCCGCTGGACGAGCCCTACATCAACCCGGGGGACAAGCCCTCCGCCTTCGAGTTCCAGGTGAAGGTCCCCGAGGGGCGCCTGTTCATGATGGGCGACCACCGGAGCGACTCGGCCGACTCCCGCTTCCACCGCACCGAGAAGTTCAGCGGCACGATTTCCGAGGACCAGGTGGTGGGGCGCGCCATGGTCATCGCTTGGCCCTTCGGCCACTGGCGCAAGCTGGAAGCACCGGACACATATGCGTCAGTTGCCGACGCGCGTGCGGGATCGGACATCGCCACAGGAGCGTCGCATAGGCTGACCCCTGACGATCGATACGGATTGATCCGGCTCCCGACCCCTGCGGAACTCCCGCTCGTTATGGGAGTGGTGGGCCTGCATCGCATCTGGGGCAGGCGGCGGCACGGACTGAGGAGTGGATGTGGGGGATTTGGCGGTCGGCGCACGATCCGGACACGAGGGGCCCGAAGATCGGCCGGGACGATCCGACGAGCCTGGCGTCGACGCCGTCGCGGACGGTACGCCCCCCGGGAGTGACGCCGTGGGCGGCGACGGCGGCGACAGCGGCGCGACGCGCGAGCAGGACCCCGAGCGACCGAAGAAGAAGGCCCGGTCCTTCTGGAAGGAGCTTCCGCTCCTCATCGGCATCGCACTGGTCCTGGCGCTGCTCATCAAGACTTTCCTGGTCCAGGCGTTCTCGATTCCCTCGGACTCGATGCAGAACACGCTGCAGCAGGGCGACCGCGTGCTCGTCGACAAGCTGACGCCGTGGTTCGGTTCCGAGCCCGAGCGCGGCGAAGTCGTCGTCTTCAGGGACCCCGGCCACTGGCTGGACGGCGAGCCCACACCCGACCCGAACGCGATCCAGCGGGTCCTCGGCTGGGTCGGCCTGATGCCGTCCGCCGACGAGAAGGACCTCATCAAGCGCGTCATCGGCGTCGGTGGCGACACGGTGGAGTGCAAGGGCACCGGCCCGGTGAAGGTCAACGGCAAGGCGCTGAACGAGCCGTACGTGTTCGCGGGCAACACCCCCTGCAGCGTCGACGACCAGGGCGGCCAGTTCAAGGTGACCGTCCCCAAGGGCAAAATCTGGGTCATGGGTGACCACCGGCAGAACTCGCTGGACTCCCGCTACCACCAGAAGCAGCCCGGCGGCGGCGCCGTCCCCGTGGACAACGTCGTGGGCCGCGCCATCGTGATCGCCTGGCCGCCCACCCGCTGGGCGACGCTGCCCAAGCCCGACACCTTCGACCAGCCGGGCATCAACGCGCTGTCCAGCGCGGCGCCGGGCGTCCTCGGGCTCGCGGGTGCCGTGCCGCTCGTGCTGTGGCGCAGGCGCCGTCTCACGGTGGCTGCCGCGCGCGACGCGAGGGTTTCTGGCGGCAGTACCGCCGGGTAGGGTGCCGTCCCAGATCGCCGATCTTCCGCCGTCCGTACGCACGGGCGGCGGGGTCGTCTCCGGAACAGGGGAGCACTGGGATGAGCAGGACACAACGGACGAACGAGGGCCACGGACGGCTCGGCAGCGTGCTGTCGGGCATCGCCGTGGCCCTCGGCTGTGTGCTCTTCCTCGGAGGGTTCGTCTGGGGCGCCTTCCTGTACCAGCCGTACACCGTCCCCACCGGGTCGATGACGCCGACGATCGGCTCGGGCGACCGCGTGCTCGCGCAGCGGATCGACGGCGACGAGGTGCGCCGTGGCGACGTCGTCGTCTTCAAGCAGTCCACCTGGGGCGACCTGCCCATGGTCAAGCGCGTCGTCGGCATAGGCGGCGACCGGATCGCCTGCTGCAAGGACGGCAAGCTGACCGTGAACGGCAAGGAAGTCGCAGAACCGTATCTTCCCGAGGGCAAGGGCGCCGCGGCCACCGGCATCCCCGCCACGACGGTCCCCAAGGGGCGCCTGTTCCTGCTCGGCGACGAGCGCAGCGGTTCGCTGGACTCCAGCGTGCATCTGGGCGACGGGGAGCACGGTTCGGTGCCGCGTGACGCGGTGCAGGCACGGGTCGACGCGGTGGCCTGGCCGATGGACAAGTTCGGGATGCTGGAGCGGCCCGACGGCTTCGCCGACATGCCGGGCGGCATCTCCGAGCCCGGGCCGCTGCGCATGATGGTGATCGCGATCGTGGCGGGCATGGTTCTCGTCCTGGGTGGCGCGGCCTACGGGCCGGTGGCCAAGCGCATGGGCCGTGGGCGCGCGGGCAGCCGTGCGCAGGAGACCGCCGGTGTCGGTTGATCTGCGCAGGGTCGCGCGGGTGATCCTGCTCGACCCGAGCGACCGTATCCTGCTGCTGCACGGCTATGAGCCGGAGGACGCGTCGAACGACTGGTGGTTCACGCCGGGCGGCGGTGTGGAGGGCGACGAGACGCGGGAGCAGGCGGCCCTGCGCGAGCTGCGGGAAGAGACCGGTATCACCGAGGTCGAGCTCGGCCCGGTCCTGTGGCGGCGCGTCTGCTCGTTCCCGTTCGCGGGGCGGCGCTGGGACCAGGACGAGTGGTACTACCTGGCACGTACGTCGCAGACCGCGATCGTCGCCGAGGGCCTTACGGAGCTGGAAAGACGCAGTGTCGACGGAGCACGTTGGTGGACGTGCCGAGAACTGACCGAGGCTCATGAGACGGTGTATCCGACCAGGCTCGCCGAGCTGCTTCGCAGACTGCTCGACGAGGGGCCCCCGGAAAGGCCCGAGATCCTCGACACGGAAATCGTGTAGGGGCTCGCGGGGCTGACGCACAATAGGGGGACGCACGGCTGAAGGGGAACATGCCATGAGCGCCGAGGACCTCGAGAAGTACGAGACCGAGATGGAGCTGAAGCTCTACCGGGAGTACCGCGATGTCGTCGGGCTGTTCAAATACGTGATCGAGACCGAGCGTCGCTTCTACCTCACCAATGACTACGAGATGCAGGTGCACTCGGTTCAGGGCGAGGTCTTCTTCGAGGTCTCGATGGCGGATGCCTGGGTGTGGGACATGTATCGGCCCGCCCGGTTCGTCAAGCAGGTGCGTGTGCTCACGTTCAAGGACGTGAACATCGAGGAGCTCAACAAGAGCGATCTCGAGCTGCCGGGCAGCTGAGCGGCGGCACGGGCCCGGCCCGGCACGGCGAAGTTCACTCGCGGGGGTGGCGGAGTTTTCCACAACCGGCGAGTAGTGCACCAAGATCCAATAGGTGCGGGCTGAGCCGTGACCGTGGATGTCGGAGGTGGTGCCGACATGAACGCACGGGGAGCACTCGGCAGGTACGGCGAAGACCTGGCCGCCCGGCGGCTGGTCGACGCGGGGATGACGGTCCTTGAGCGCAACTGGCGCGCGGGCCGGATCGGTGAGATCGACATCGTGGCGATGGACGGCGAGGCCCTCGTCGTCTGCGAGGTCAAGACACGCAGAGGGGGCCTGGGCGGCTCCGCTCCCTTCGAGCATCCGATGGCGGCCGTCGGCCGTACCAAGGCGGAGCGGCTGCGAAGGCTCGCCGAGCGCTGGATCGAGGAGCGCGGCGGCCCACCCCCGGGCGGTGTCCGCATCGACCTGGTCGGAGTCCTCGTCCCGCGGCGCGGTGTTCCCGTGGTCGAGCACGCGCGGGGGGTGGCCTGATGGGCTTCGCGCGTACGTGTTCGGTGGCGCTGGTGGGCGTCGAGGGCGTGGTCGTCGAGGTGCAGGCCGATCTGGAGCCCGGGGTCGCGGCATTCACGCTGGTGGGGTTGCCCGACAAGAGCCTCACCGAGAGCCGTGACCGGGTCAGGGCGGCCGTGGTCAATTCCGGTGGCGAGTGGCCGCAGAAGAAGCTCACGGTCGGGCTGAGTCCGGCGTCGGTGCCGAAGGGCGGCAGCGGTTTCGATCTTGCTGTCGCCTGTGCCGTCCTCGGGGCGGCGGAGCGGATCGACCCACGGGTCCTCGCCGACATCGTGATGATCGGAGAGCTCGGACTCGACGGCAGGGTGCGGCCGGTCCTCGGGGTGCTGCCCGCGGTCCTCGCGGCGGCCGACGCGGGGTACGAACAGGTGGTCGTCCCGGAGTGCACGGCCGCGGAGGCCTCGCTGGTGCCGGGCATCTCGGTCCTCGGGGTGCGCAGCCTGCGGCAGCTCATCGCGGTGCTCACCGACGAGCCGGTGCCCGAGGAGGAGCCGGCCGAGCCGGGGCGGCCCGATCCGATGCTCGCCGGGCTCTGCGTGCCGGGCACCGGCATCGGCACGGGCCTCGGCGGCGCCATGGACGACGCCCACGCGCTCGATCTGGCCGACGTCGTCGGACAGGCGGCGGCAAGGACCGCCGTCGAAGTGGCCGCCGCGGGCGCGCACCACCTCTTCCTGCAAGGACCACCGGGCGCGGGCAAAACCATGCTCGCGGAGCGCCTCCCGGCCGTCCTGCCCCGGCTGACGCGCGAGGAGTCCCTGGAAGTGACGGCGGTCCACTCGGTGGCGGGCATGCTGCCCCCGGGCAGACCGCTGGTGGACATCGCGCCGTACTGCGCACCCCACCACTCCGCGACCATGCAGTCGCTCGTGGGCGGCGGCAAGGGAATCGCACGGCCGGGCGCGGTGTCGCTCGCCCATCGAGGGGTGCTCTTCCTCGACGAGGCGCCCGAATTCAGCAGCCAGACCCTGGACTCGCTGCGCCAGCCCCTGGAATCGGGGCACGTGGTGATCGCGCGCAGCGCGGGAGTGGTGCGGCTGCCCGCGAAGTTCCTGATGGTCCTGGCTTGTGCACGACCGGTCATTGACCTCGTACCTGTACGGTCCGCGGGTGTTGAGTCGAAATGCCTGGTCCGTCCACTTCACGTGGCGGGACTTGCCGCAGCCGCGTGAAGAGCTCTGGTACCTGCAGATTCGTCCTGAGGAATGGGAGTGCTGGCTCGATGACCAGGGCATTCCTGACGGGACGCCGTACTTGCTGTCACCCCGGTACGTCTACGACGTCGACCCGAACTCGTACCTCCATCGGGTGGACTATCTCGAAGGGCCGCTGAACAGTCAGAGGAACCGGGCGAGAGCCCTGGCCGGCTACTTCACGTTCCTGCATCGGGCCCGCTGGGGCAGGGACTGGCGTGATGCCACGGAGGACGACCACCGGGCCTACCGTCACTGGCGGCGTCAGGACGTGAAAGGGCCTCGCATCGGCGGATCGACCTGGAGCCAGAACACCTCGCACGTGTTCCAGTTCTACGAGCACGCGAAGCGGGAGAAGTGGGTCGCCGAGATCCCGATTCCCCTGCGGGAGGCCAAGGAGAGGGCGGCCTCGCCAGGCGGCCGACCTGTCGTCACGGAGAGCAAGAAGGTCCCGGCGTCCTACGCGCACGACGAAGGCGGCGAGACGATCGAGTGGTTGCCCGCCGCGGCCTACCGGCGTTGGCGGGACGTGGGGGTGCGGGGATACGACCGCGACGGTCTGCCGAGGGACAACTTCCGGGGCCGGTGGGCTTCACGCAACGCGACGTTCACGGACAAGCTGGTCCGCACCGGGATGCGGCTTGAGGAACAGTCCACGCTGCTGAAGTCCGAGATCCCGCTGGGTGAGGGGCCGCCCGGCTACAGCAAGTTCTGGCTGCCGAAGTCGATCGCGAAGCGGGACTCCGCCCGGTGGGTCTATGTGCCGGCTTCCTCGCGGCGGGATCTGACGGCCTATGCCCTTGAGGACCGGGCCCTGGTGGTGGAGGAGGCCCAGGCCGCGGGTCGTTACCGGCGGATCCGGCGGCCGTTGGTGATCTCGGACCCGGAGTTTCCGCGTCTTGCCCAGTACACCTCGGGGGCGATGGCCGGGCAGCGGGTGGACGTGCGTCTTCTCGGCCCGCTGGAGCGTCGCCGGCTGCTGGTGGACACCGAGCAGGGGCTTGAGCCGGCGATGTTCTGGCTCGGCGAGGACGGGATGCCGCTGGCTCTGTCGACCTGGAAGGACATGTTCACCGCGGCCAACCGCCGCTGCGAGGAGGCGGGATTGGAGGAGAGGGCTCGTGCCCACCTCTGCCGGCACACCTTCGCCGTGATCACGTTGGAACAGCTCCAGCGCGGCCACCTCGCGGCGCTCGGCGAGATGAACCCGGCCCAGCGCCAGCACTACCAGAGGATCTTCGGAGACCCGGTGGACTGGATCCGCCGCAGGCTCGGTCACGCCTCGCAGTTGTCGACCTTGATTTATCTACATGCGCTGCAAGAACTGGAGATGGAGACGCGCATGGCCCTTGTCCCGGATACCTGGGAGGACCCGCGGGACACTCCGGTCGTCGAGCTCGGCGACGAGACGCCGCCCGTCGACCTGCCCGAAGGGGTGGTGACGCGGTGAGCTGGCGCCAGGGCCGGGGCAGCACTGGACCTGGCCGCCCGGCCGTGACACCTTCCGGAGCCTACGAGGCCCCACCGCTGGTCAGGATGGACGCGGCGGACTCCCTGGCCGTCGACTTCCACGGCGAGGACGGCCGCAGCCGCACCTTCGACTTCAGTACGCTGCCGATGCCGGGCTGGCGTCTGTTCCTGGCCCGGTCCGTTGCCCTGCGGACCGGCTACAGCGGCGGCGCCAGGACCCTGGAGAGCTCGCGGCACGCCTGGAACGCGGTCCAGAACTGGGCCGAGTTCCTCCCGTCCCTCGACGCGCCGCCCGAGTCTTCGCAGCAGCTGACCCGCGCACACGTCGATGCCTACCGGGGCCGCACGGACATCTCCCCGCGGACGAAGTACTCGATGCTGCTGGAACTGCGCACGCAGTTCACCGACCCCCAGCTGAAGGACGACCTCCCGGCCGAGGCCCTGGACGCCTTCAACCGACGTCTGCCGAAACCAGCGGCACAGCCGGTCGGGGGCTACTCGATCGGGGAACTGGACCGGCTGACGGCCGCGGCAAGGGCCGACACCGCCCGGATCGCCCGGCGCCTGCGGGCCAGTGAGGACCTGCTGCGACGCTATCGCGAGGACCCCGGCCAGCTCGGCGAGGACGATCTTCGGCGGGGCGAGATGCTGGCCTCGATGGCCGACAGCGGTGTCGTCCCCGAGCCCGTCCGGCGCCGTCAGGAACGGCAGGCCCAGAGGGTCGCCTTCGCCTCCGAGCTGTTCCTGACCTGGAAGGACCTGGCACCTCTGGTGGTCCTCCTGATGATCGTCACCGAGCGGAACGGAGAGTCGATCAAGGAGTTGCCGGTCAAGCACAGGCTTCTCGAAGACCGCGCCGTCGAACTGTCCGTGGTCAAGCGCCGCCGCGGCGCCAAGCGCTGGTTCGAGACGGTGACCTGGGAGATCGGGCCGAAGAACCGTGAGCTCCACACGCCCGGCGGCCTCTACCTCCTGCTGCTGGAGCTGACCGCCCGCGGCCGGGCCTTCTGTGCCGCTTCCACCGCGTTCGCGCTCTGGCGCAACAACCACCGCGACGGCAACACGGGCATCGAGGAGCACTGGGCGCCGTTCGAGAAGAACCTCGGCTACGGATCCGCGATGAAGATGTCCTCCTGGGCCGCGGAGCGTCCCAAGCCGGTGTTGGCGGACCTGCCGCCGAAGAAAAAGGGCGAGCAGCCGCCGGCACCGCCGCTGCGGGTCACCTTCAACCAGATCAAGACCAGCGTGGATGCCCGACGCACCCGGCAGATGGGCGGCCACCTGCCGTCCTCCGCGAAGAGCAACACCGCCCAGGTCCTCTACGCCAACTACCTCAAGGCGGACGAACCGACCCGGGAGTGGGCCGCAGAGGTGGTCTCCGAAGCACTCGTCGACGCCGAACGCGCCGCCGCCGACGCCCACAAGCGAGCCGCCGAACGCCGCGGCGGCGGCCCGAAGGTCCTGCCCGAGGTCGGCACCGCGCACGACCTGGAGGAGGCCGGCCTGGCCCCGGACACCGCCCGCAAACTGGCGGACGGCGAACTGGACACGGCCTGGACCGCCTGCGAGGACCATGATCACAACCCGGAGACCCAAGCGCCCTGCGGCGACTCATTCCTCGACTGCTTCCACTGCGGGAACTGCCTGGTTACCCGCACCCACCTGCCCAAACTCCTCAGCCTCCTCGACAGCCTCGGCGCCCTGCGGCAGCGGATGAGCGAGATCGACTGGTGGAAGCGCTACGGCCCGGCCTGGGTCGCGATCCGGCGCGACATCCTCACCAAGTTCTCGCCGGCCGAGGTCGCCAAAGAACGCAAGAACCCCCTGCCCGACGCCCTCCTTGACCTCGTCGAAGCCCCCTGGGAACAGCCATGAGCCTTGCCGCGTTCGCCGCTTCCCCACCCGGCGACCTCGCCCTGCAGAACATCCACGTCCTGCACGGCCGCCAGCTGCGGACCGGGTTCCGGCTGGAGGACACCTCCCGCTACGGCGACGACATCTGGCGACTCTGGCCCGCACAGCTCAAAGCGCACGACACCGCACTCATCCTGAACTTCCCGAGCCTTCCGCGGCGGTTCCAGTCGGCGGCGAAGAAGCTCTTCTACCACCTGCTGTCCGTCGACCCGCCGGACGGCGAGGACTCGCCAGGCATCACCTCCATCAGGATCACCTTCACCCACATGAAGGCATTCCTGACCTGGCTGGACAAACGCTGGGAACCGCACCGCACCGACCTGTCCACCCTGACCCCGGACGACCTGACCGCCTACCGCAAGCATCTCAACGTGCTCCATCCCCGGTCTTCCGACCGCCGGACGCTCGCGCGAGGCGTCATCCGGCTCCTCTGGCGCTGGCGGTCCCACCTCGACGAACACGCACTGTCCTTCGACCCGCTCCACCTCCCGGAGTGGGGCGAGTCCAAGGCGCCCCGCCGCAGCGAGAACGCCACCGACCGGCTCCCCGAGGAGACCATGGGACCGCTGCTGGGCTGGGCCCTGCGGTTCGTCGACGAGTTCGCCTCGGACATCCTGGCCGCCGACGCCCACTGGCGGGCCATCCGCACCGACACCTTCCGCCAGCCGGACGACGTCGCGGACATCGGCCTTCGCATCCGAGCCCTGATGGACGAGCACGTCGCCTCGGGGCAACCGCTGCCCGGCTATCGCGGCCGTCCGAACGTCGTCCACCTCGCCCGGACGCTGCAATGCGACCGCACCAGCGTCGACCGTCACGCCGACGTCCTTACCGCGACCGCCGAGATCGTCGGCATCGGCACCGACAGCTACTTCGGCAACCCGATCACCGGCCGGCTCGACGGCGTCCCCTGGGTCGAAGGGATCGCGACCCACCACACAGCGACCCACAGCCTGGCCCGGCTCGGCCGCCACCTGCAGGCCGCCTGCTACATCGTGATCGCATACCTCTCAGGACTTCGCGACTCTGAGGTCAAGCACCTTCGGCGCGGATGCCTGCACATCAAGCGGGACGAGGACAAAACCCCCTACCGCTGGACGGTCACCAGCCTGGCCTTCAAGGGCGAGGACGACGATGCAGGCGTCGAGGCGACCTGGGTCGTCGGCGAGCCCGTCGCTCGGGCCATCGACGTCCTCGAACGTCTCCAGCCACCCGAAACGGACTTCCTCTTCGCCCGCCTCCGTCACGGATCCGGCGCCAAGAAGGGCTCGGCCGACGCTCTCACGACCAAGGCGACGGGCACGCAGATCAACAAGTTCATCACCTACGTCAATCAGCTCTGCGACACCTCCGGCCGGTCCGACAGCATCCCCGCAGCCGGTCGAAGTCGCACCGGGTTCAAGACCAGCGTCTTTCGGAGGACCCTGGCGTGGTTCATCGCACGACGGCCCGGCGGAGCCGTCGCCGGCGCCCTGCAATATCGGCATCAAACAATCCAAATGTTCGAAGGTTATGCAGGCACCAGCGCCTCCGGATTCCGGGCCGAGGTCGAGAGCGAACAGGCCCTCGCCCGCGGTGAGACCTACATCGCGATGATCGACGCCCACGAGCACACCGATTTGACCGGCCCGTCGGCCGAAGAGGTCGCCCGGCGATTCGGCGAGTTCGGCGAACGAGCCCAGTTCCAGGGACAGATCGCCCTCGACAAGCACCGCCTGAAACGGATCATGAAGCGGCATGATCCAGCGATCTATCCCGGCGAATACATCACCTGCGTCCGTGACCCCGCCAAGGCCCTCTGCGAAAAGGCGAAGCGCGGTGGAAGCGAAGGGCTGCCCGACCACGGAGGCTGCAAGCCTCTGGCCTGCAGAAATGTTGCCCTCACCCCGGAGAACGTCGCTGCCTGGACCCGGGAACTGGCTCGCCTGGAGAAGAGGCTGGCCGCCCGGCCGGCCATGCCTCCCCTCCGGCAGCACCGCCTCCAGCAGCGTCACGCCGAAATCACCGAGTTCCTGGCCACCAACACACGCACGGAGTACCTCGCATGACCGCCCGCGTCTCTGACCTGTCCGAAGCCCTGGTCCGCAAGCGGATGGCGGAGATGATCGAGACCTGCCGGCAGACCAACACCAAACCCAGCGTTCTGAAGCTGGCCCATCAACTCGGCCTGAGTAACACCACGTTCCGCCGCCGCTTCCCCGACATCGCCCAAGAGCTCGGCACCCTCCGGTCCACCCCTGCCGATCCCGCCGACGGGCCCACCACGCACGACAGGCTCATCGCCCGGAACGCGAAGCTCCGCCGCCGGAACCATGAGCTGACCTCAGACCTTGCTCTCGCCATTGCGCAGCTCCAGCAGCTTGCACTGACCAACGAACGGCTCCGCGAGGCACTAGAGAGCGCCTCCAAGATCACGAACATCCATGGCAACAGGGCTCCTCGCTGAGACAAAGACCCCTGCAGAAAAGGAAATTCCCTCCCCCTTCTGCACGCGATGCGACAAACTGATCGCCCGAAATGCCAGACTGACGCGCCCAATCGCTCGTCACGGCCTGCCCCCAACGGCTTCCGGGACAACGTCGGGCTCCGGGGTGAACCGGAGGCTGCGGCGGCATCGGGACGATCGCCCGGACTGCGTCGCAAACGGCGCGACAGAGACGACGCAGAACTCCCCGCCGCGAGGCGAGGAGGAACAGCTCTCATCAGAGAAGGTACATATGAGCCCCCAGGACATCCCCGACAACCTGCCCGTTCCTGCACCGCAGGCTTCGGTCCAGGTCCAGGCCGCTCGCGCGGATCTGGAGGCATTCGAAGACCTGATGTTCCAGGTGCTGGAAGCCTGGGGGCTGCCTACGGACAACATCATCGTCGCGGCCAAGCAGCGCGAGACCCTCCTCAAGAACACCCCCGACGTCATCGAGGAGCTCACCCCCGAGGAGCGAGCGAACGCGCCCTACGTCGCCAAGATGATCATGGCAGGCTCGGTCGGGTTGTTCGACGCCGCGCTGAACTACCTCTGGAACGAGACGATCAACCGGCTGCGGGACCACGTCGCCGCCTTTGATGTCGACTACTTCTTCGACCTCGCCGAGACCGACCCCGCCCGTCGCAAGAACCTCAAGACCCGCGACGACCTCTCCCAGATCGACGACTACAAGCTGCTGGAAGCTGCTAACAAGATCAAGCTCGTCAGCGACATCGGCTTCAAGCAGCTCATCCACATCAACTACATGCGCAACCACGCGAGCGCCGCGCATCCGAACATCGAGGAGCTGACCGGCCTCAAGCTGGCCGAGTGGCTGGAGACCTGCATCAAGGAGGTCTTCCGGATCCAGCCTCGCAACGTCGTCGCTGCGATCGGCAAGCTCCTCACCAACATCAAGTCCAAGCGGCTGCCGAAGGACGAGCTGAAGAAGATCGCGGCGTTCTTCGACGGGCTGGAGCAGGACCAGGCCGACAACCTCGCCGCTGGCCTCTTCGGCATCTACACGCCCGCCGACGCGACCCCCGAGATCCTCGACAACGTCCGCTCGCTCTGGCCCGACCTCTGGCCGCTGGTCGGCGAGGACGCTCGCAACGAGATCGGCATCAAGCTCGCGCGGTTCACCGCCAACGCCGACACCGACCGGGCGATCCGCGCCAGGGAACTGCTGGAGCTGGTCGGCGGGTCTTCCTACCTCCCCGAGCCCGAGCGCGTCGCCGAGATTCAGCAGGCCCTGGACGACCTCAAGCGGGCCCACGAGGCGCACATGCGCAACTATGCCGAGGAGCCGCCGGCCGCACAGCGACTCAAGGATGTCGTCGGCCGCCACGGAGACATCCCCGAGCAGGCCGTCCGCAGCTACGTCGTCCACCTGGTCAATGTCTTCCTGACGAACGGTTACGGGGTCGCCTGGAACGCGGAACCGATCTACAAGGAGCTCATCGGCCGGTTCAACGGCTACCAGGCAGCGATCGCCCTTCGAGCCTTCGCGAACTCGCAGATCCGGCTCAAGCTCCAGGACGAATGGCCGCGCAAGAAGTGGCAGGAACTGCTCGACCTGATCGACCCGAAGCTCACCGGCCGCGGCGACCGCGCCTTCCTCGACGCCGTCCGCAACTTCGGTGGCACCCCCGACCGGCTCTACCAGGACACCAAGATCAAGGCCCTCACGAAGACCTGGCTGGAGCGAAACCTGACCTGAGCCGCGACAGCATCAACACCCCTGCGGGCCGGGCAAAGCCCGGCCCGCAGGGGTCGAGACCAGAGCTCACAAGCTGGTCAACGGTCAGTTTCAAACCACGTCCACAAGCTCGCGGCCAACCCCTGCCCCTGCGGTCGGCACACACTGCTGGGTGACGGCTGTGAGTGCCCGGCCTCCGTCATCCGCCGCTATCAGGCCCGTCTGTCGGGCCCCCTGCTCGACCGCGTCGACCTGAAGGTGGAGGTGGAGGCAGTCACCCGCTCCGAACTGGCCGGGTACGGCACGCCGGGGGAGTCCACCCGAACCGTCGCCGACCGGGTGCGCGCCGCGCGCGAGAGAGCGGCGGCTCGTCTGGACGGCACCGGATGGCGGACCAACAGCGAGGTCGCGGGACATGCGCTGCGCACCCGCTGGCCCGCGGCGCCCGGCGCGCTGGACGCGGCCGAACTGGACCTGGAGCGCGGATTCCTGACGGCCCGGGGCCTGGACCGCGTGCTGCGGGTGGCCTGGACCGTCGCCGACCTGGCGGGGCACGACAGGCCTCGCGCCCAGGACGTAGCCCTTGCGCTGCAGTTGCGCACGGGGATCGCCCGGGGTGTGCCGATGGTCATCGGGGCGCCCTCGTGAGCGCCGATCCGCCGTCGGACGAGGAGCGAATCGCCCGCGTCGCGTTGACGCGGGTCCTTGAACCGGGGGACGCGGTCGGCGGGCGGTGGTTGTGCGAGGTCGGGGCCGGTGAGGTGCTGCGGCGGCTCGCCGGATCGGAGGACGAGGAGCGGCTGCCGGGGGTGACGGCGCGGCGGTGGGAAGGGCTGCGGGTGCGGGCCGTCGCGGTGCGGCCGGAGCGGGATCTGGCGGCGGCGCGGGACGTCGGGGCGCGGTTCGTGTGTCCGGGGGACGCGGAGTGGCCGGTGACCTTGGACGACCTGGGGGACGCGCGCCCGGTCGGGCTCTGGGTGCGGGGGCGGCCGTCCCTGCGGATGTGGGCCCTGCGGTCGGTGGCCGTCGTCGGCTCACGGGCCTGTTCGGGGTACGGCGCGCACATGGCGGGAAGTCTCGCCGCGGGGCTCGCGGAGCGCGGATGGGTGGTGATCTCCGGAGGGGCGTACGGCGTGGACGGTGCCGCACACCGAGGGGCGCTCGGGGCGGGCGGTGCAACCGTGGCCGTGCTGGCCTGCGGGGTCGACCGGCCCTATCCGCGCGGGCACGCCGGGCTGATCGGGCGGATCGCGGAACAGGGCCTCGTGGTGGGTGAGTTGCCGCCGGGGGACCATCCGACGCCGAGCCGGTTCCTCCTGCGGAACAGAGTGATCGCGGCGCTGACCAGGGGAACCGTGGTGGTCGAGGCCGCGTATCGCAGTGGGGCGCTCGCCACGGCGCGCAGTGCCCAGGAGTTGGGGCGCTTCACCATGGGGGTGCCGGGGCCCGCGACCAGCGGCCTGTCGGCCGGGGTGCACGAACTGCTGCGGGGTGACGGCGTGCTCGTGACCGATGCCGCCGAAGTCGTCGAGCTGGTCGGCGACATGGGGGAGCTCGCCCCGGCCCGGCGGGGGCCCGTGGTGCCGCGTGACCTGCTGGCTTCCGGGGTGCAGCGCGTCCTCGCCGCCCTGCCCGCGCGGGGGCGGGCGGCCGTGCGGGACGTCGCGATCGGCGCGGGGACGACCGAGGACGACGCGGTAGCGCGACTGTACGAACTTCAGTCGTTGGGGTTCGTCGAACGACACGGCGACGGCTGGCAGTTGACACGCCAGGCGATTCTGTCCGTCTTCGCTGGTGGAGGTGAATCGTGACCGAGCGTGTTCCGCCGGACGGATGACCCCCGACGACCTTGGGAAATCGTGGAGTTGGCGCATTGGTGCCGTCACGCAGAGCGACGGCGCCGACTCTCGGAGGGGGGTAGCGGAACGTATCTGCGCACGTGCGATCCCATACTCTTCGCACACTGCGACACTTCAGTCACGCTACGCTCACACAGATTCCGACGCGGACAGGCAACAGACGGACGACCTCATTCACTCCACGCACGCTCTTCACCGCTCCGGCGCGAGCGACTCCGATGATTCCACCGGCTCGCGCGACCTCCCCAGTTCACGGCAGAACGGCTCAAGGCGACGAATGCCCCAGCACACCTCAGGGTCCGATCGGGCAGCGGTTCCCCCCGCCGCCCGTAGCGGCGAGCAGGAGCGGCCCCCCGCGCCCTCGTCGCTGGACGAGTTGTGGCGGTCGTACAAGGACACGGGCGACGGGCGGCTGCGGGAGCAGCTGATCCTCCATTACTCGCCGCTGGTGAAGTACGTGGCGGGCCGGGTGAGCGTGGGGCTGCCGCCCAATGTCGAGCAGGCCGACTTCGTCTCGTCGGGGGTGTTCGGGCTGATCGACGCGATCGAGAAGTTCGACATCGAGCGGTCCATCAAGTTCGAGACCTATGCGATCACGCGCATCCGTGGGGCGATGATCGACGAACTGCGGGCGCTCGACTGGATCCCGCGCTCGGTGCGGCAGAAGGCCCGCAACGTCGAACGGGCCTACGCCACGCTGGAGGCGCAGCTGAGGCGCACCCCCTCAGAGAGCGAGGTCGCCGCCGAGATGGGGATCGCGCTGGAGGAACTGCACGCGGTTTTCAGCCAGTTGTCGCTGGCGAACGTGGTGGCGCTGGAAGAGCTGCTGCACGTCGGGGGCGACGGCGGTGACCGGCTCAGCCTGATGGACACGCTCGAGGACCACGCGGCCGACAATCCCGTGGAGGTCGCCGAGGACCGGGAACTGCGGAGGCTGCTCGCGCGGGCCATCAACACGCTGCCGGAGCGTGAGAAGACCGTCGTCACGCTCTACTACTACGAGGGTCTGACGCTCGCCGAGATCGGCAACGTACTCGGTGTGACCGAGAGCCGGGTGAGCCAGATCCACACCAAGTCCGTGCTGCAGCTGCGCGCGAAGCTGGCGAGTTTTGGCCGCTGAGTGCGCTGAATCGTCCCTGCCCGGAGGGCGTGAGCGCGGGAGCGGCTCCCGCCCGCGGCGTCCCGTCCGTAAAGTGGAGCTGTGCCAAGGATTCGAGCGGCCTCCGTGGCCGAGCACCGGTCGATGCAACGCGGCGCCCTGCTGGACGCCGCGCGTTCCCTGCTGTCCGAAGGCGGTACGGAGGCGCTGACCTTCCCCGCACTCGCCGAGCGCACCGGGCTCGCCCGGTCCTCCGTGTACGAGTACTTCCGGTCGCGGGCTGCCGTGGTCGAAGAGCTGTGCGAGGTCGACTTCCCCGTCTGGGCGGCGGAGGTCTCGGCGGCGATGGAGTGCGCGGAATCGGCCGAGGGCAAGGTCGAGGCCTATGTGCGGCGGCAGCTGGCCCTGGTCGGGGACCGGCGGCACCGCGCCGTGGTCGCCATCTCCGCGAGCGAGCTCGACGCCGGGGCGCGGGAGAAGATCCGCGCCGCGCACGGCGGCCTGATCGCGATGATCGTCGAGGCGCTCGAGGAGCTGGGGCACGAGCAGCCCCGGATGGCCGCGATGCTGTTGCAGGGCATCGTGGACGCCGCCGTGCGGCGCATCGAGCTCGGGGTGGCGGAGCAGCCGGACGCGATCACGGAGGCAGCCGTGGCCATGGCGCTGCGGGGAGTCCGGGGCTGAGCCCTCGCCCGTAGGCGTACGGGGGCGGCCGCAGCGGGCCCTGTGTCGGCAGTAGGCGTGAAGGGCCGTGGTGCTGCAGCCACGGGGGCAGGAGCGTCATGGGGTTCAGGTAGGTCTCGGCTCTGCGCAGGCCCCAGTGGAGACAGCTCGTCGGGCAGTGGCCCGTCGGGAGCTCCAGGAAGCCCACCGGGGCGCCCGCCGCGACCTCTGCGCCCTTCTTCACCGTCGCTCGCACCGGTTCGTACGTCGTGCGCAGGGGCGGAGCCCCCGTGCCGTCCAGTTCCACCACGACCACGCCCCGGCCCGCCACCCGGCCCGCGAACGAGATGCGGCCCGGCCCCACCGCCCGCACCACGGAGCCCGGGTCGGCGGTCAGGTCCACGCCCCGGTGGCCCGCGCCGTACGCGGTCGCCGGGGGGCTCCAGCCGCGGACGACCGGGGGTCGGGTGCCCACCGGCCAGGTCGAGGCCGGGGCCGGGGGCAGAAAGGTCACGAGCAGGGCCGCCAGCGTCGGCAGCAGCAGTTCTGGGCGCATGCGAGAACCGTCCCGTGCCGGGCCCGTCCGCGGGGATCATGGACCGATTCTGTGGACGACCCGCAGGTTGTGGAAAACCCCGTCACCCGTGCAGGGGAAGCGCCACCACCCGTGCAGGGGAAGCCCCGTCACCCGGGCCGGGGGAGCGCACCCACCCGGTCGAGGGAAGCGGCTCACCTGGTCAAGGGAAGCGGCGTCACCCGGTACCTCGCGGGTCCCGTACACTTCTCGTGGCGATCCGGGTCACCGGGTCGACTTCGCACGCCCCGACATCTGGCCATGAAAAGCCGGTGTCAGCGCCCCTCGGTCCCTTGTGGCAAGGCGCAACGCGGGCGTCAGGCGCGAGTGCCGTCCGGCACACGCGGCACAACCGAGAAAATCAAGGAGAACGGCCATGGCCGTCG
The DNA here is from genome assembly GCF_056437465.1 of Streptomyces sp. NPDC042371. NCBI lineage: Bacteria > Bacillati > Actinomycetota > Actinomycetes > Kitasatosporales > Streptomycetaceae > Streptomyces > Streptomyces sp. NPDC042371. The sequence goes on from NZ_JBWKAP010000010.1 coordinate 254,110, forward strand.
TCACGATGCGGGAGCTGCTGGAAAGCGGCGTCCACTTCGGTCACCAGACCCGTCGTTGGAACCCGAAGATGAAGCGCTTCATCTTCACGGAGCGCAACGGCATCTACATCATCGACCTGCTCCAGTCGCTGTCGTACATCGACCGCGCCTACGAGTTCGTCAAGGAGACCGTTGCCCACGGCGGCACGGTCATGTTCGTCGGCACGAAGAAGCAGGCGCAGGAGGCCATCGCGGAGCAGGCCACCCGCGTCGGCATGCCCTACGTGAACCAGCGCTGGCTGGGCGGCATGCTCACCAACTTCTCGACCGTCTACAAGCGTCTGCAGCGCCTCAAGGAGCTCGAGCAGATCGACTTCGAGGACGTCGCCGCTTCCGGTCTCACCAAGAAGGAGCTTCTCGTGCTCTCGCGCGAGAAGGCCAAGCTGGAGAAGACCCTCGGTGGTATCCGCGAGATGTCCAAGGTGCCCAGCGCCGTCTGGATCGTGGACACCAAGAAGGAGCACATCGCGGTCGGCGAGGCCCGGAAGCTCAACATCCCGGTCGTCGCCATCCTCGACACCAACTGTGACCCCGACGAGGTCGACTACAAGATCCCGGGCAACGACGACGCGATCCGCTCCGTCACCCTGCTCACCCGCGTGATCGCCGACGCCGTCGCCGAGGGCCTCATCGCCCGTTCCGGCGTTGCCACCGGTGACTCGAAGCCGGGCGAGAAGGCCCAGGGCGAGCCGCTGGCCGAGTGGGAGCGCGACCTGCTCGAGGGCGAGAAGAAGGCCGAAGAGCCGAAGGCCGACGAGCCCAAGGCCGAGGAGCCGAAGGCCGCCGAGGCCGAGGCCGAGGTTCAGAAGTCCGCCGAGACGGAGAAGGCTGCCGACGCCGAGGAGGCCGAGGCCCCCGCCGCGGCCGCGGACGCCGAGCAGGCCTGACCTCACAGGTTCGGTAGTTGACGGCGGGGGCCCGATCGGCCCCCGCCGTTCACCCGTAGACCTCCGTAGATCTTTCAGACTTCGAGAGAGAATTTTCGATCATGGCGAACTACACCGCCGCCGACGTCAAGAAGCTCCGTGAGCTCACGGGCGCCGGCATGATGGACTGCAAGAAGGCGCTCGACGAGGCCGAGGGCGACGTCGACAAGGCCGTTGAGGCGCTCCGTATCAAGGGCCAGAAGGGCGTCGCCAAGCGCGAGGGCCGCTCTGCCGAGAACGGTGCCGTCGTCTCCCTCATCGCCGACGACAACACCTCCGGTGTCATCGTCGAGCTGAAGTGCGAGACGGACTTCGTCGCCAAGGGCGAGAAGTTCCAGGCCGTGGCGAACAACCTCGCCGCCCACGTCGCCAAGACCTCCCCGGCCGACCTCGAGGCGCTGCTCGCGTCCGAGATCGAGGCCGGCAAGACGGTCCAGGCGTACGTCGACGAGGCCAACGCCAACCTCGGCGAGAAGATCGTCCTGGACCGCTTCGCGCAGTTCTCCGGCACCTACGTGACCGCGTACATGCACCGCACGATGCCCGACCTGCCCCCGCAGATCGGTGTCCTCGTCGAGCTGGACAAGGCCGACGCCGGCCTGGCCAAGGGCATCGCGCAGCACATCGCCGCCTTCGCGCCGAAGTACCTCACCAAGGAAGACGTGCCGGCCGACGTCGTCGAGTCCGAGCGCCGCGTCGCCGAGGAGACCACTCGCGCCGAGGGCAAGCCCGAGGCCGCGCTCCCGAAGATCGTCGAGGGTCGCGTCAACGGCTTCTTCAAGGAGGCCACCCTCCTCGGTCAGCCGTACGCGCTGGACAACAAGAAGTCGGTCGAGAAGGTTCTCGCCGAGGCCGGTGTCACCCTGAAGCGCTTCTCGCGCATCAAGGTCGGCATCTGAGTCCGTACCGCGATCGACGGTAGACCCAGATAGGGTCGACAGCGGTCGCCCGCGCACGGTCCTCGTGCGCGACGTACGACCGCAGGATCTGACGAGGAGGCCACTGCCGAGCATGGGATGCGAACGACACCCCACCGGCAGTGGCCTTCTTCGTATGTGTGCCGAGTAAGAGAAGCGAGAACCACATGACCACCCAGGCCGACTCGAAGAGTGATGACGGCAAAGTTGCCGGACGCTTCCTGCTGAAGCTCTCCGGCGAGGCGTTCGCCGGTGGGGGCGGCCTCGGGGTCGACCCCGACGTGGTGCACGCCATCGCCCGCGAGATCGCCGCCGTCGTCCGTGACGGCGCCCAGATCGCCATCGTCATCGGCGGAGGCAACTTCTTCCGCGGTGCCGAGCTCCAGCAGCGCGGTATGGACCGGGCCCGCTCCGACTACATGGGCATGCTCGGCACCGTCATGAACTGCCTCGCGCTGCAGGACTTCCTGGAGAAGGAAGGCATCGACTGCCGCGTCCAGACCGCCATCACGATGGGACAGGTCGCGGAGCCGTACATTCCGCTGCGTGCCGTGCGCCACCTGGAGAAGGGCCGTGTGGTCATCTTCGGTGCCGGTATGGGCATGCCGTACTTCTCCACCGACACCACCGCCGCGCAGCGCGCCCTGGAGATCGACGCCGAGGCGCTGCTGATGGGCAAGAACGGCGTGGACGGCGTCTATGACTCCGACCCGAAGACCAACCCCGACGCGGTGAAGTTCGACTCCCTCGGCTACGGCGAGGTCATCACGCGCGACCTCAAGGTCGCCGACATGACCGCGATCACGCTGTGCCGGGACAACAAGCTGCCCATCCTGGTCTTCGAGCTGCTCTCCGAGGGCAACATCGCGCGGGCCGTCAAGGGTGAGAAGATCGGCACACTCGTGGGCGACCAGGGAAGCCGGGCCTGACCCCGAGGGACCTGGGCCAGCCTCAAGGAACGTACGCGAGACGGCCCTTGAGGGGATGGACAAAGCCCTGCCGGTCGGACACCGTGCAGGAAAGAGACGCGACGCAGCCGGCCGCCCCGTGCTAGCCGGGCCACTCAAGACACGCAGGAGCAAGTGGTGATCGAAGAGACCCTCCTCGAGGCCGAGGAGAAGATGGAGAAGGCCGTCGTGGTCGCCAAGGAGGACTTCGCCGCGATCCGCACCGGCCGTGCGCACCCGGCGATGTTCAACAAGATCGTGGCTGACTACTACGGCGCGCTGACGCCGATCAACCAGCTGGCCTCGTTCTCGGTGCCCGAGCCGCGGATGGCCGTGGTGACCCCGTTCGACAAGAGCGCGCTGCGCAACATCGAGCAGGCGATCCGGGACTCCGACCTCGGCGTCAACCCGAGCAACGACGGCAACATCATCCGGGTGACCTTCCCCGAGCTCACCCAGGACCGCCGCAAGGAGTACATCAAGGTCGCCAAGACCAAGGCCGAGGACTCCAAGATCTCGATCCGGTCGATCCGTCGCAAGGCCAAGGAGGCCTTCGACAAGGCGATCAAGGACGGCGACGTCGGCGAGGACGAGGGGCGCCGCGCCGAGAAGGAGCTCGACGACACCACCGCGAAGTATGTCGCCCAGGTGGACGAGCTGCTCAAGCACAAGGAAGCCGAGCTGCTCGAAGTCTGAGCCGAGGCTCGAGTCCGAGGAATCAGGGAATCCATCCGTGAACGACTCTTCCTGGGGGGCGCCGCCCAGATCCGGGTATTCGGGGCCGTCCTACCAGGGGCCCGGCCAGGGGGCGACCCCGCCAGGTCCCGCGTACGATGCGCAGGACGCGCTGTTTCCGTCTGAGACGCAGCCCATGCCCATCGTGCCCGACGTACCCGTGAACGGCGGAGACCAGGACGACGGCCGGGGGGCCACTCGGATGGGCGGCCCCCTGTTCCGTGACGAGCCTCCGCAGGAGCCCATGCCCAGCGCACCACAGCCGCAGCCCGCCCCGGCAGCACCGCAGAAGAAGAGCGCGGGCCGCGATCTCGGGGCAGCCATAGGAGTCGGTGTGGGACTCGGCGCGGTGATCGTCGCGTCGCTGTTCATCGTGAAGGCCGTCTTCATCGGCGTCATAGCGGTCGCCGTCGTGGTCGGCCTCTGGGAGCTCACCTCCCGCCTGGAGGAGCGCAAGGGCATCAAGGCGCCCCTCGTGCCGCTCGCGGTGGGCGGCGCGGCGATGGTCGTCGCCGGATACGTCCGCGGGGCCGAGGGCGCGTGGGTCGCGATGGCCCTCACCGCGCTCGCCGTCCTGGTCTGGCGCATGACCGAGCCGCCCGAGGGCTATCTCAAGGACGTCACGGCGGGGGTCTTCGCCGCCTTCTACGTTCCTTTCCTCGCCACCTTCGTGGCGCTGATGCTCACCGCGGACGACGGCCCGCAGCGGGTGCTCACCTTCCTGCTCCTGACCGTGGTCAGCGACACCGGTGCGTACGCGATCGGCTGGCGCTTCGGCAAGCACAAGCTGGCCCCGCGCATCAGCCCCGGCAAGACCCGCGAGGGCCTGGTCGGCGCGGTCACCTTCGCGATGGCCGCGGGCGCGCTGTGCCTGCAGTTCCTCATCGACGACGGCGCGTGGTGGCAGGGGCTCGTGATCGGCTTCGCGGTCGCGGCGAGCGCCACGCTCGGCGACCTCGGCGAGTCGATGATCAAGCGTGACCTCGGCATCAAGGACATGGGCACGCTGCTGCCCGGCCACGGCGGCATCATGGACCGCCTGGACTCCCTGCTGCCGACGGCGCCGGTGGTCTGGCTGCTCCTCGTGGCCTTCGTCGGCACCGGCTGATACATGGTCTGACCTGCGTAGATGTGCGTGAGGGGTCCGTTGTCCACAGGGCGGCGGGCCCCTTGCCGTATGTCTGCGACACTGGAAGGACCATGCCTGTACCCGGAGAACTCACTTTCGTCGCGCCCCGCGGTGCCAAGAAGCCCCCGCGGCACCTCGCCGACCTCACGCCCGCCGAGCGCAAGGAGGCCGTCGCCGCCATCGGCGAGAAGCCGTTCCGTGCCAAGCAGCTTTCGCAGCACTACTTCGCGCGGTATGCGCACGACCCGGCCGAGTGGACCGACATCCCGGCCGGGGCGCGCGAGAAGCTGCGCGAGGCGTTGCTGCCCGATCTGATGTCCGTGGTGCGGCACATCAGCTGTGACGACGACACGACGCGCAAGACGCTGTGGCGCCTCTTCGACGGGACGCTCGTCGAGTCGGTGCTCATGCGGTATCCGGACCGGGTCACCATGTGCATCAGCTCGCAGGCCGGGTGCGGCATGAACTGCCCGTTCTGTGCCACGGGGCAGGCCGGTCTCGACCGGAACCTGTCGACCGGTGAGATCGTGCATCAGATTGTTGATGGCATGCGGGCGCTCCGGGACGGCGAGATTCCGGGTGGGCCTGCTCGGCTGTCGAACATTGTGTTCATGGGCATGGGTGAGCCGTTGGCCAACTACAACCGTGTGGCCGGGGCCATTCGCCGCCTCACCGACCCGGAGCCCGACGGGCTCGGGCTCTCGCAGCGCGGGATCACCGTGTCGACGGTGGGTCTCGTGCCCGCCATCCACCGGTTCTCCGACGAGGGCTTCAAGTGCCGCCTCGCGATCTCGCTGCACGCGCCGGACGACGAGCTGCGCGACACCCTCGTGCCGGTGAACACGCGGTGGCAGGTGCGGGAGGTGCTGGACGCCGGATGGGAGTACGCGGCCAAGTCCGGGCGCCGGCTCTCCATCGAGTACGCGCTGATCCGCGACATCAATGACCAGGCGTGGCGCGGTGACCGGCTCGGGCGGCTGCTCAAGGGCAAGCCGGTGCACGTGAACCTCATTCCGCTGAACCCGACGCCGGGCTCGAAGTGGACGGCCTCGCGGCCCGAGGACGAGAAGGCCTTCGTGGATGCCATCGCCGCCCATGGTGTGCCGGTGACGATTCGGGACACCCGGGGTCAGGAGATCGACGGGGCGTGCGGCCAGCTCGCCGCTGCCGAGCGGTAGGCGAGAGGTAAGCGAGAGGTAGTCTGGCGGGCGTGCGGCTTCGTACGAGTACGAGTCGTCGAGTACACACATCTGCATATTCCGACAGGGGAGCGCCACAGCGCTGAGAGTGCGGCACCTTGGACAGGTGGGCCGCAGACCCTCTGAACCTCGCCCAGGTCATTCTGGGTAGGAAGTTCGGGCATCACTCAAGCTGTAGCGCCCTGCCCGCGTGCCTCGGTGCGCGGGCGGGGCCGCGTCTTCTCCTGGTCACCCAGGAGGAAATTCAGTGAGTACCACCAAGAAGGTCTCGTTCACCGCCGTGGCGGTGGGCATCGGGCTCGTCGCCGTCTCCGCGTGCGGCAGCTCCGACGGCGGGTCGGGGAAGGCCGACTCCAAGAGCGTGACGCTCGTCAGTCACGACTCCTTCAACGTCTCCAAGGACGTGCTGCAGGACTTCGAGAAGCGGTCCGGGTACAAGGTCAAGGTCCTCAAGGACGGTGACGCGGGCGCCGCCGTGAACAAGGCGATCCTCTCCAAGGACAACCCGCAGGGCGATGTCTTCTTCGGGGTCGACAACACGCTGCTGTCCCGGGCGCTCGACAACGGGCTCTTCCAGCCGTACGAGGCCAAGGGCTCGGACAAGATCAAGCCCGCGGTCCGGGCCGACGGGGACAAGCACCGGGTCACGCCCGTCGACAGCGGTGACATCTGCGTCAACTACGACAAGAAGTACTTCGCCGACAAGAAGCTGGCGCCGCCGAAGTCCTTCGAGGACCTGACGAAGCCCGCGTACAAGAACCTGCTCGTCACCGAGAACGCCTCGACCTCCTCTCCCGGCCTCGGCTTCCTGCTCGGCACCGCCGCCAAGTACGGCGACGACGGCTGGGAGGGCTACTGGAAGAAGCTCAAGGCCAACGGCGTCAAGGTCGTCGACGGCTGGGAGCAGGCCTACAACGAGGAGTTCTCCGGGTCCGCGGGCGGCAAGAAGGCCAAGGGCGACCGGCCGCTCGTCGTCTCCTACGCCTCCTCGCCCCCCGTCGAGGTCCTCTACGCCGATCCGCAGCCGAAGCAGGCGCCGACCGGCGTCGCGACCGGCACCTGCTTCCGCCAGGTCGAGTACGCGGGCCTGCTCAGCAACGCAGGGAACGAGAAGGGCGGCAAGGCGCTCCTCGACTTCCTCGCGGGCCAGGAGTTCCAGGAGGACATGCCGCTGAAGATGTTCGTGAACCCGGTGCGTGAGGGCACCAAGCTGCCGAAGCTGTTCACGGAGCACGGCGTGACGGTGGACAAGCCCGAGACCCTGGACCCGAAGAAGATCGCCGACAACCGCGAGCCGTGGATCAAGTCGTGGACCTCGCTCGTACTGAAGTAACTGAAGCAGCCGAAGACGCCGAAGACGCCGACGACGCCGACGACACGGCCAAGCCCCGCCCTCGCGGCGGGTCCGGTCGCGGGAGCGCGGCGCGGCTCGGCCTGATGGCCGTGCCCGTCGCGTTCTTCGCGCTCTTCTTCGCCTACCCCGTCACGGCGATCGTCGCGCGCGGGCTGCACATCGACGGCGGCTGGCAGTTCGGGCGGATCACGGACGTCCTCGGGCAGTCCGACATTCGGCACGTGCTGTGGTTCACCACCTGGCAGGCGCTCGCGTCGACGGCGCTCACGCTGCTGATCGCGCTCCCCGGCGCGTATGTCTTCGCGCGCTTCGACTTCCCGGGCAAGCGGCTGCTGCGGGCCGTCGTCACCGTCCCGTTCGTGCTCCCGACGGTCGTCGTCGGCACGGCCTTCCTCGCGCTGATCGGGCGGGGCGGGCTCTTCGACGAGCTGTGGGGCGTACGCCTGGACACCACCGTGTGGGCGATCCTGCTCGCGCATGTCTTCTTCAACTATGCAGTTGTTGTGCGGACCGTGGGCGGGCTCTGGGCGCAGCTCGATCCGCGGCAGGAGGAGGCCGCGCGGATGCTCGGCGCCTCCCGCTGGCGGTCGTGGCGGACGGTGACGCTGCCCGCGCTCGCACCGGCGGTGGCCGCGGCCGCGCTCATGGTCTTCCTCTTCACCTTCACCTCCTTCGGCGTCGTGCAGATCCTCGGCGGTCCCGCGTACTCGACGCTCGAAGTGGAGATCTACCGGCAGACCGCACAGCTGCTCGATCTGCCGACGGCCGCCGTCCTGACCCTCGTGCAGTTCGTCGCGGTCGGGCTGATCCTGGCGATCCACGCATGGACGGTGCGGCGGCGCGAGAGCGCGCTGAAGCTCGTCGACGCCTCGGCGGTGGCGCGCAGGCCGCGCGGCGCCGGGCAGTGGACGCTGCTCGGGTTCGTCATGGCGACGATCGCCCTGTTGATCCTGCTGCCGCTCGGTGTGCTGGTCCAGCGTTCCTTCGACAGCGCTGACGGTCCCGACGGTTTCGGGCTCGCGTATTACAAGGAGCTGACCTCGGCGGACGGCGGTGCTTTCCTCGTGCCGCCGATCGAGGCGATCTGGAACTCACTGCAGTACGCGGTCGTGGCCACGGCCATCGCCGTGCTGATCGGCGGGCTCGCGGCCGCCGCCCTCACCCGGCGCGCGGGCCGACTCGTGCGCGGGTTCGACGCGCTGCTCATGCTGCCGCTCGGCGTCTCCGCGGTGACCGTCGGCTTCGGGTTCCTGATCACGCTCGACAAGCCGCCGCTGGATCTGCGGGCCTCCTGGATCCTGGTGCCGCTCGCCCAGGCCCTGGTCGGTGTGCCCTTCGTCGTACGCACCATGCTGCCCGTCCTGCGTGCGGTGGACGGGCGGCTGCGCGAGGCGGCGGCCGTGCTCGGGGCGTCGCCGCTGCGGGCGTGGCGGGAGGTCGACCTGCCGATGGTGTGGCGGGCGCTGCTGATCGCCGCCGGGTTCGCCTTCGCCGTCTCGCTCGGCGAGTTCGGGGCGACGGTCTTCATCGCGCGGCCCGACAACCCGACGCTGCCGGTCGCCGTGGCACGGCTGCTCGGCCGCGCGGGCGACCTCAACTACGGCCAGGCGATGGCCCTCTCGACGATTCTCATGGTGGTGTGCGCGGTGTCCCTGCTGCTCCTGGAACGCGTCCGGACCGACCGCACCACGGGGGAGTTCTGATGACGGACGCCTTGCTGAGCCTGCGGGACGCGACGGTGCGTTTCGGGGCGCGGGCCGTGCTCGACGCCGTCGACCTCGATGTCGCCGAGCACGAGATCGTCTGTGTGCTCGGGCCGAGCGGCAGCGGCAAGTCGACGCTGCTGCGGGCGGTCGCCGGGCTACAGGGGCTCGATGCCGGACAGGTCCTCCTGGGCGGGCGCGACCAGCGCGGGGTGCCCGCGCACAAGCGGGGCGTCGGCCTGATGTTCCAGGACCACCAGCTCTTCCCGCAGCGCGACGTGGCGGGCAACGTCGCCTTCGGGCTGCGCATGCACGGTGCCTCGCGCGGCGAACAGGCCGACCGGGTCGCCGAGTTGCTGGACCTCGTCGGCCTCCCCAAGGCGCAGCGGCGCGCGGTCGCCTCGCTCTCCGGCGGCGAGCAGCAGCGCGTGGCGCTGGCGCGGGCGCTCGCGCCGCGGCCCCGGCTCCTGATGCTCGACGAGCCCCTCGGCCAGCTCGACCGCTCGCTGCGGGAGCGCCTCGTCGTCGAGCTCAGGGAACTCTTCGACGAGTTGGGCACGACCGTGCTGGCCGTCACGCACGACCAGGGCGAGGCCTTCGCGCTCGCCGACCGCGTTGTCGTCATGCGGGACGGGCGGATCGCCCAGTCCGGCACCCCGCTGGAGGTGTGGCAGCGCCCTGCAGACGAGTTCGTGGCGCGCTTCCTCGGCTTCGACAACGTCGTCCGGGCGGCCGTGGAGGGCACGGCCGCCGACACGGTGTGGGGCAAGATCCCCGTCCCCGACGGCGTCCCGGCCGGGCAGCACAAGATCCTGGTGCGGCCCGCCGGGGTGCGGCTCGTGTCCGCCGAGGACGGGCTGCCGTGCGTGGTCACGGCGCGCACCTTCCGCGGCACTCATGTCGCCGTCCATCTGCAGCCGGTGGACGGGCCGCGCCTGGAGGCGGCGTGCGCGCTGCGCCGGGCGCCGGAGGTCGGGGAGACGGTGGGCGTCGGGTTCGACGCGGAGGACGTGGTGGTGCTCGGCTGAGTGCGGCGGCTCGCACAGCGAGGTGCTTAAACGCGGGTGTCATTCAGCCGGTGTCGATCTAGTGTTCGGCCATGACGACACTCGGCCACGAGCGGTACTGCGACGAAGTCGCCCGGCAGCTCGACCTCTTGCGCACCACACTGACCGGGGCCGACCTCTCGGTCACCGTGCCGACCTGCCCCGACTGGACACTGGCCGAGCTCGTGCGGCACATGGGCGGCGCGGTGCGCTGGAGCGAGCGCCTGGTCGCGACGCGTGCGAAGCAGGACATTCCGGAGGAGGACATCCCGGAGTGCGAGGGTCCCGAGGGTGACGATCCGGCCGCCCTGGACGCCTGGCTGGCCCGCACCGCGGAGCTCGGCGCGACGACGTTCCGCACCGCGGGCGCCGACGCCGCCGTCTGGTCATGGGCCGACGACCAGAGCGCCGCGTTCTGGGCGCGCCGCATGACGCACGAGCTGGCCGTCCACCGCGCCGACGCGGCCATCGCGGCCGATGTCGCGTATGAGATCGATCCTGACGTTGCCGCGGACGCGATCGACGAATGGCTGGACCTCGTCGCACACGCGCAGCGCACCGACCCCGAGGACAGCGCGTCCGAGCTCAGGGGCGCGGGGCGCAGCATCCACCTGCACGCGACCGACGCGCCCGCGGGCCTCGACGCAGAGTGGCTCATCGAGTTCGGCGACGACGGCTTCACCTGGCGGCGCGGCCACGCGAAGGCGACGGTCGCGCTGCGCGGCCCGCTCACGGAGGTGCTGCTCGCCTTCTACCGTCGGCGGCCGCTGGACGGCGGGTACGTGGAGGTCCTGGGGGAGCGGGAGTTGCTGGACTTCTGGCTGGAGCGGGCTTCGTTCGGCTGATCGGGGTTCGGTCGGTCCAGGTCCGGCCGGTCCAGTGCTCCAGCGGCCGCGTCAGCGGGGCGCCGACGGCCTGACCAGCCCCAGTTCGTACGCGAGGATCACCGCCTGCGCCCGGTCGCGCAGCCCCATCTTGGTGAAGAGGCGGTTGATGTGCGTCTTCACGGTGTGGTCGGTGATCGTGAGCCGTTGGGCGATCTCCGCGTTCGACAGGCCCTGCGCGATGAGGACGAGCACCTCGGCCTCGCGGGCGGTGAGCCCGTCGACGTCGCCCGCGGGCGACGGGGGCGCGGCGGCCCGCTGACGGGTGAACTCCGCGACCACGCGCCGGGTGATCTCGGGGGAGAGCAGCGCGTCACCGGCCGCCACGACCCGTACGGCGTGCAGGAGTTCGGGGAACGTGGCGTCCTTGAGCAGGAAGCCGGAGGCCCCGGCCGCCAGCGCCTCGTACACGTACTCGTCGAGCCCGAACGTCGTCAGCATCAGCGCCCTCGTCGCACCCTCGGACGCGGCGAGGATCTCGCGGGCGGCGTCGATGCCGTTCATGTGCGGCATGCGGATGTCGAGGAGGACCAGGTCGGGGCGGTGCTCGGCGGCGAGACGGACGGCCTGGACGCCGTCCGCGGCCTCGGCGACCACCTGGATGTCGTCCTGGGTGCCCAGCAGGTTCACGAAGCCGGTGCGGACGACGGCCTGGTCGTCGGCGACGAGGGTCCTGATCACCACGGCAGTTCCGCCTCCACCGAGAAGCCGCCGGTCAGGCCCGCGCCCGCGCTGAGGGTGCCGCCGACGAGGGCGGCGCGTTCGCGCATGCCGGTCAGGCCGTGGCCCGTCGGGGAGCTGCCGGGTCCCTGCGGTTCCGGGGGGCCGGGTCCGTCGTCGGTCACGCGGAGCGTCAACCGGTCCTTGCGGTAGCCGAGTTCGACCGTGGCGCGGGCGCCGGGCGCGTGCTTGCGGGCGTTCGTCAGCGACTCCTGCACGATGCGGTACGCGGACAGCTCCCATGCGGCGGCCAGCGGCACGCGCTGCCCGGTCACGCGCAGCTCCGCGGTGCCGCCCACCGCCCGGTGCTGCGCGAGGAGGTCGTCGAGGCGGTCGAGGGTGGGCTGCGGGGAGGCCGCGGCCGCCGTCTCGTCGCGCTGCGGGGTGCGCAGGACGCCGAGGAGGCGGCGCAGCTCCGCCATCGAGTCGCGGGCCGTCCCCGCGATCTGCTGGAAGCCGTCCCTGGCCTGCGGGGTCAGCCCCGGAGTCGTGTACGTCGCGCTCTCCGCCTGCACCGCGATCATCGACACCGAGTGCGAGACGATGTCGTGCAGCTCGCGAGCGATCGCCGCACGCTCCGTCTCGGCGGCCCGCCGCCGCTCCACCGCGATCAACTGGGCCTGCGCGAGGGCGCGTTCGTGCCGCGTCTCCTCGCGGGCGCGCACCGCGTCGCCCATGCTGACGGCGCCGAGGATCACCGCGGAGAGCCCGAACGCCTCCGCGAAGAGGCCGAGCGAGCCCGCGTTGCCGAGCGCGGGCACGTCGGGCAGCCGGTCGTCCCGAGCCCAGCTCAGGATGTGCCAGAGATTCGCCGCCACGGCGCCGAGCGCGCCGCCCGTCACGAGCAGCGCCGGGTGCAGGACGCGGTGGCGGGCGAGCACGTAACAGCCGATGAGCCCGCTGACCATGACGGCGATGGACAGCGAGGTGTCGGCGCCGAAACTCAGCAGTCCCGCGGCCACGGTGGCCAGGGCGATCGGCGGGAAGGCGCGGCGCCACATCAGGGAGGCGGTGGAGAACAGGATGGCGGTCGCGTTGGTCAGCGAGCCGGGGAACGCCACGAGTTCGGCGGCCGCCCCCGCGGTGAGGGCCGCGCCCGTGAGCCACGGGTAGGCGGGGGCATCGGTCAGCGCGCGCAGGCGCCGACGCAGGGTCGTCGTGCTCATGCCCCTGATTCTTCCGGGCCGCGCGGTGCTGGTGCGTCGGCGTCAGGGTGGAGGCCGGAGCCCGATGTCATGCCACGGGTTGACCTCCGGGTGCGGAGCCTCGTGCGACGCGCCGCGGACCGGGGATTCCTAGCGTCGGAGCATGCCCCGCACTCTTGTCGTCACCAATGACTTCCCGCCCCGGCAGGGCGGCATCGAGACCTTCGTGGACACGCTCGTACGCCGCTTTCCGCCCGGCGCCGCCGTCGTCTACACCTCGGCCGAGCCGGGCGGCGTGACGTACGACCGTACGTTCCCCCATCCCGTCGTACGCGACCGGGCGCACACCCTCCTGCCGACGCGGCGCACGGGGGAGCGGGCCGTCGCCCTCGCCCGGCAGTACGGCTGCGACAGCGTCTGGTTCGGGGCCGCCGCGCCGCTCGGGCTGCTCGCCGGGCGGCTGCGGCGGGAGGCGTCGGTGCGCACGGTCGTCGCCACGACGCACGGGCACGAGGTGTGGTGGGCCCGCACGCCGGGCGCCCGAGCGCTGCTCCGGCGGATCGGGGCGGGCGCCGACCGCGTCACGTACCTGGGGGAGAGCACGCGGGGGCCCGTGCGCCGGGCCATGGATCCCGGGGTGCGGTTCGAGCGGCTCGTGCCCGGTGTCGACGCGCGGGCGTTCAGGCCGGGTCTTGACGGACGGCCGGTGCGCGAGCGGTACGGGCTCGGCGACGGCAGGCCCGTCGTCCTGTGCGCCGCGCGCCTCGTGCCGCGCAAGGGGCAGGACACCCTGATCGAGGCCCTGCCGATGGTGCGCAGGGCCGTCGCCGACGCCACGCTGCTGTTCGTGGGCACGGGCCCCCACGAGGCGCGGCTGCGCGAACTGGCCGCGGAGGAGGGCGTGGCGGACGACGTGGTCTTCGCGGGCGGCCACCCGCACGACGCGATGCCGCACTTCTACGCCGCCGCCGACGCCTTCGCGATGCCGTGCCGCACGCGCAGGCGCGGCCTGGAGGTGGAGGGGCTCGGCATCGTCTTCCTGGAGGCGGCCGCGGCCGGACTGCCGGTCGTGGCGGGCGACTCCGGGGGCGCGCCGGACGCCGTCCTGGACGGCGAGAGCGGCTACGTGGTCGACGGCCGCTCCCCGGCGGCCGTCGCGGACCGCCTCGTACGACTCCTGCGGGACCGCGCACTCGCCCGCGGGATGGGGGAGAAGGGGCGGGTGTGGGTGTGCGAGGAGTGGGACTGGGGGCGGTCGTACGAGGTGCTCGCGGGGCTGCTGCAGCGGTGCGGACCGACCCCCTGACCCCGGCGGCTCAGTCCGTGCGGGCCGCCGCTCCGAGCCTGCGCAGTGCGTCCGGCGCCTCCTCCACGTCGTCCACCAGCGCGGTCCGCGACTCCATCGACCGGCCGCGGGCCAGCGACTGCAGCAGCGGCCAGACCGGCAGGTGCTCGGTCCAGTGGGCGCGGTCGACGAGGACCATCGGGGTGGGCTCGCCGCGGGACTCGTAGTAGTTGGGGGTGGCGTTGTCGAAGACCTCCTGGACGGTGCCTGCCGCGCCGGGGAGGAAGACGACGCCCGCGTTCGAGCGGGCCAGGAGGCCGTCCTCGCGGGTGGCGTTGGCGAAGTACTTGGCCAGGTGGGAGGCGAACGCGTTCGGCGGCTCGTGGCCGTAGAACCAGGTGGGGATGCCCACCGAGGCGCCGCCGTCCGGCCACCGCTCGCGGACCGCGAAGGCCGCCTGGGCCCAGTCGGTGACCGACGGCGTGAACGACGGGGACTTGGCGAGGAGTTCGAGGGCCTTGTCCAGCATGGGGTCGTCGAAGGGGGCGGCGTAGGCGCCGAGGTTCGCCGCCTCCATCGCGCCGGGCCCGCCGCCCGTCGCGACCGTGAAGCCCGCGCGGGCCAGCGCGCGGCCGAGGCGGGCCGCTCCCGCGTACGCCTCGGTGCCGCGGGCCATCGCGTGGCCGCCCATGACGCCGACCACTCGGGACCCGACGAGGAGTTCGTCGAGGGCGTCGGAGATGGAGTCGTCGTGTATGGCGCGCAGCATCGAGGAGAAGACGTCGCCGTCGGCCTTGGTGCGCTGGAACCAGTCGTACGCGTGGGCGTCCGGCGTCGCCTCGTACCCGCCGTCGGCGAGGCCGGTGAACAGGTCGTCGGGGGTGTACAGCAGGCCGCGGTACGGGTTGAACGGCAGTCCGGGGACGGGCGGGAAGACCAGCGCGCCGCCCGCCCGCACCTTCGCCGCCGCGTCCTCCCGCATGGGGCAGCCGAGGAAGACGGCGCCCGCCACGTCGGCCGCGAGGAGGGCGGAGGTGCGCTCCGTCAGGTCGACGGCCTGGACGCGGCACCCCGCGAGGGCGCCGCGGCCGGTCACCTCGTCGAACTCGGAGAGGGTCTCGATCTCACGGTCCTCGCCGGGGAGTTGCGGGGTGGACGCGCGTTCGGGAGTCGGCTGCATCCGCCCATGCTAAGCAGGCCGGATGCCGGGGGCTCGGTCAGCCCTGGACCTCGGACGGGTCCATCCACATGATCTCCCAGGTGTGGCCGTCCAGGTCGTCGAAGCCGCGGCCGTACATCGTCCCGTAGTCCTGGACCTTGCCCGCGGTGCCGCCCGCGGCGATCGCTCTGTCGACGAGCTCGTCGACCTTGTCGCGGCTCTCGGCGCTCAGACAGATCAGGGCCTCGCTGGTCTTGGTGGCGTCCGCGATCTCCTTCTGCGTGAAGTTCGCGTAGTGCTCCTTGCTCAGCATCATCGCGACGATGGTGTCGCTGATCGTCACGCACGCGCACTCGTCGGTCGAGAACTGCGGGTTGATCGTGTAGCCGAGCTCCGTGAAGAACTTCTTCGACGCGGCGACGTCGGACACGGCCAGGTTCACGAAGATCATCTGCTGGTACATGAGTGTCTCTCCCGGTGTGTGTGCGCTGTCAGCGCGTGTGCTTACGGAGGGATAGACATCCGTTCGACTCGGAACTCATCGCTCGTCGCGAACTTTCTTCGGGTCTCTCTTCAGGGGGTCAGCGGCACTGCCGCCAGCTGTGCGACGACCCAGGTCAGCGGCCCGAACACGGCGACGAGCGCGCCCGCGCGGAGGGCCGCCGAACCGCGCAGCATCGTCGCGGGCGCCCCGAGCCGCAGCAGCGCGGACGTCGTATCCGAGCGGGACTGCCGGGCCTCGACGGAGGCCGTGGCCAGGGTCAGCACGGCGCAGCCCGCGACGAGCAGCGCGCCGAGCGTGGTGAGCGGACCGGCCTCGGGGCGCGGACCCGCGTACAGCACGATCGAGGCGTACGCCCCCGACGCCACCGCGCACAGCACGCCGAGCGGACGTCCGATGCGCCGCGCCTCCTCCTGGAGGACGCGCCCCGCGAGCAGGCGCACGGCGCCGGGCCGCACCGCCTGGAGGACCCGTCCGCAGAGGTAGGTGAGGCCGGGGCCCGCGAGGACGAGGCCGAGCGCGGTCAGCGCCCAGCCCGCGAGCACGCCCACGGGGCTGCCGTCGGCGCTGCCCGGCATGGGGAAGCCGGAGCGCGGACCGCTGCCGGAGCGGCTCGCGTACGTCTCCACGGCGAGGCCCGCCGCGAGCAGCGCGACGCCCCAGGGCAGGCCGCTGGGCGGCGTGGCGGGGGCGCCGGGCTCCGACCCGCCCGTGGGCTCGGACGCGCTCTCCGTCCCGGCGCCCTTCTCGGCGTTGGCCCCGGTGGCTCTGGCGGCGCCCGGTCGCCGTGGCCGCAGCGGTCGCAGCACGAACGCGCTCGCCGCCGACGCGGCGAGCGGGACCAGGGCGAGCAGGGTGAGCGCGGCGGCGACCGGCAGCGGACGGCGGGCGGCCAGCAGATCGGCCGCCGCCCCGTCGAAGGGGAGCCCCGAGACGTCGCCGCGCAGATGCAGGAAGAAGAGCAGCGCCAGCACGGAGCCGAGCGTGCAGGCCACGGCCGTCGAGATCGCGGCGAGCACCATCAGCCGGACGGGGCCGAGGCCCACCGCGGAGAGGCCGCTGCGGGGCCGGGTGCCGGGGTCGGTACGGGCGACGGCGACGGCGAAGTACACGGTGGCGGCGATCGGCGCGAGACACCACGCGAGCCGCAGCGCGGCCCCCGCTCCGGGGTGCTCCATCGCGTACGCCAGGGTGCAGAGCAGCAGGAAGCCGGTGCCGGCGGACGCGGCGGCGACGAGGAGCCGCCGCAGCTGGACGAGCGGGTGCGCGCCCCGGGCTAGACGGAGAGCGAGCACGCGGCCCGGCCTTCCGTCTGGGCGGAGGTGGTGGCCGTGGTGGCTGTGGTGCCGGTGGTGTTCGTGGCGCCTGCAGTACCTGTGGTGCTCGTCGTGCTCGTGGTGCCCGGCGTACCGGAAGCGTCTGCAGTTGCTGTCGCTGTCGATTTCGCTGGCCGGGGAGCGGCCGCCCGAGCCGCGCCGCCGGACGCGTCGGCGCCCCCCGCCGCCCCCGGCAGATGCACCGTGCTCACGCGGCGGCCGTCCAGGAGGGTGACCGTGCGGTCGGCGAGTGTGGCGACTTCCGGGTCGTGTGTGGCGAGGACGACCGTGATGCCGTGGGAGCGGGCCGCCGTCGTCAGGGTGCGCAGCGCGAGCGTGTGGTCGGCGCGGTGCAGGGGAGCGGTGGGCTCGTCGGCGAAGAGCACGGACGGCGTGGTGACCAGCGCGCGGGCGATGGCGACGCGCTGCCGCTCGGACTGGAGGAGCGCGTGCGGGCGCTTGCGGGCGCAGCCGCCGATGTCGAGGCGGTCCAGCCACTCCTGGGCTGCGGGCTTGGAGACCCGGTGCGAGGCGCCGCGCAGCATCATCGGCAGGGCGACGTTCTCCCAGGCGGTGAGCTCGGGGACGAGGTGGGGCTCGGGATCGATCCAGCCGAAGCGGTCGCGGCGCAGCCGTTCGCGTACGAGCGGGCCCATCGTGTGGACGGGGGTGCTGTTGAACCACACCTCGCCCTGATCGGGGAGCAGCTGGCCCGAGAGGCACTGCAGGAGGGTCGTCTTGCCGCTGCCACGGGGGCCGTTGACGGCGAGGATCTCGCCCTCGCGGACACCGAGCGAGACGCCGGTGAGGGCGGGGGAGCCGTTGTGCGTGACATGCAGGGCGCGTGCCCACAGCACGTCGTTGTCCGGCGGGGCCACCATGGCGTACACCTCGGTTCAGATCAGCTCGACTCCCCCGTACGGGGGAACGAAGGCGGGGCCGATCGGTCACTGGGCACGGTAGGGATTCAGGCGGACTTGCCCGGAAACGACGCGGCCCGGGGGCGCTCGTTCTCACTCGAACGGCGGCCCCGGGCCGGTGTTGATCACAAACTGCTACGAATCGGTCAGAGCTTCGTCCACGCCTCCGTGAGGACCTGTCGCAGGATGCCCTCGATCTCGTCGAAGGTGTCCTGGTTCGAGATCAGCGGCGGGGCGAGCTGGACGACCGGGTCGCCGCGGTCGTCGGCACGGCAGTACAGGCCGTTCTCGAAGAGCGCCTTGGAGAGGAAGCCGTACAGGACGCGCTCGGTCTCCTCGTCGTTGAACGTCTCCTTGGTGGCCTTGTCCTTCACGAGCTCGATGCCGTAGAAGAAGCCGTTGCCGCGGACGTCGCCGACGATCGGCAGGTCGTGCAGCTTGCGGAGGGTCTGGTAGAACGCGTCCTCGTTGTCGAGGACGTGCTGGTTGAGACCCTCCTTCTCGAAGATGTCGAGGTTGGCGATGCCGACCGCGGCCGAGACGGGGTGGCCGCCGAAGGTGTAGCCGTGCAGGAAGGTGTTCTCGCCCTTGTAGAACGGCTCGGCGATGCGGTCCGAGATGATGCACGCGCCGATCGGGGAGTAGCCCGAAGTCATGCCCTTGGCGCAGGTGATCATGTCCGGGACGTAGCCGAACTTGTCGCAGGCGAACATCGTGCCGAGGCGGCCGAAGGCGCAGATGACCTCGTCGGAGACGAGCAGCACGTCGTACTTGTCGCAGATCTCGCGCACGCGCTGGAAGTAGCCGGGCGGGGGCGGGAAGCAGCCGCCCGCGTTCTGCACCGGCTCCAGGAAGACGGCCGCGACCGTCTCCGGGCCCTCGAAGAGGATCTCCTGCTCGATCTGGTCGGCGGCCCAGCGGCCGAAGGCCTCGGGGTCATCGCCGTGGATCGGGGCACGGTAGATGTTCGTGTTCGGCACCTTGTGCGCGCCGGGGACCAGCGGCTCGAAGGGGGCCTTGAGGGCGGGCAGACCGGTGATGGACAGGGCGCCCTGCGGGGTGCCGTGGTAGGCGACCGCGCGCGAGATGACCTTGTACTTCGTGTGGTTGCCGTTGAGCTTGTGGTACTGCTTCGCCAGCTTCCACGCGGTCTCGACGGCCTCGCCGCCACCGGTGGTGAAGAAGACCTTGTTGAGGTCGCCCGGCGCGTAGTCGGCCAAACGTTCCGCCAGCTCGACGGCCTTCGGGTGGGCGTAGGACCACACCGGGAAGAAGGCCAGCTCCTGCGCCTGCTTGTAGGCGGTCTCGGCGAGCTCGTGACGGCCGTGGCCCGCATTGACGACGAAGAGGCCGGAGAGGCCGTCCAGGTACTTCTTGCCCTTGTCGTCGTAGATGTAGGTGCCCTCGCCACGCACGATGGTGGGCACGGGTGCGTTCTCGTAGTCCGACATGCGGGTGAAGTGCATCCACAGGTGGTCGTACGCGGTCTGGCTGAGGTCCTTGCTCACGGCTATCGGGTTCCCCACATATAGGTCTGCTTCTTGAGCTTGAGGTAGACGAAGCTCTCGGTGGAGCGCACGCCGGGGAGGGCGCGGATGCGCTTGTTGATGACTTCGAGCAGGTGGTCGTCGTCTTCGCAGACGATCTCCACGAGGAGGTCGTGCGAGCCCGCGGTCATCACCACGTACTCGGCCTCCGGCATGGCGGCCACGGCGTCCGCGACCGGGTCCACATCGCCCTCGACGTCGATGCCGACCATCGCCTGCCTGCGGAAGCCCACGGTGAGCGGGTCCGTGACGGCGACGATCTGCATCACGCCCTGGTCGAGCAGCTTCTGGACGCGCTGGCGCACGGCCGCTTCGGACAGGCCGACGGCCTTGCCGATGGCGGCGTACGGACGGCGTCCGTCCTCCTGGAGCTGTTCGATGATCGCCAGAGATACGGCGTCCACGGGAGGGGTGCCGTTCCCACTGCCGCTTCCGCCAGGGTTTCCGGTGCGGGAGCTGCGAGGGGTGCTGGGGTCTGCGCTGCGACTGGCCACAGCCTCACTGTGCACGACGTCTCGTCACTTCCGCAAGGCTCAATCGATGAAATTCGTTGTCTGGGACTTCAATCCTCACGGATTCCGCAGTTCTGGGCAGCTGGGTATGTTGAAAGCGTCGGTGCAGCGACTAGGGTGGGTGTCTCATCCACTGGACATCTGAACTTGGAGGGCCGCGGAAGTGACCACCGAGCTGCGCCGTCTGCGCAACTACATCAACGGAGAATTCCGGGACGCGGCCGACGGACGGACCACCGAGGTCATCAACCCGGCGACCGGCGAGGCCTACGCGACCGCGCCGCTGTCGGCCCAGGCCGACGTGGACGCCGCCATGAAGGCCGCCGCCGACGCGTTCCCCGCCTGGCGCGACCTGACGCCCGCCGAGCGGCAGAGGGCCCTGCTCAAGATCGCGGACGCGTTCGAGGAGCGGGCCGAGGAACTGATCGCCGCCGAGGTCGAGAACACCGGCAAGCCGACCGGACTCACCCGGTCCGAAGAGATCCCGCCCATGGTCGACCAGATCCGCTTCTTCGCGGGCGCGGCCCGGATGCTCGAAGGCCGCGCCGCGGGCGAGTACATGGAGGGTCTGACCTCCATCATCCGCCGCGAGCCGATCGGCGTCTGCGCGCAGGTCGCGCCGTGGAACTACCCGATGATGATGGCCGTCTGGAAGTTCGCCCCGGCGCTCGCGGCGGGCAACACGGTCGTCCTCAAGCCCTCGGACACGACCCCCGCGTCGACCGTCCTGATGGCCGAGATCATCGGCTCCATCGTGCCGCCCGGCGTCTTCAACGTGGTCACGGGCGACCGCGACACCGGCCGCTCCATGGTCGAGCACCCCACCCCGGCGATGGCCTCCATCACCGGCTCGGTGCGCGCGGGCATGCAGGTCGCCGAGTCCGCCTCCAAGGACCTCAAGCGCGTCCACCTGGAGCTCGGCGGCAAGGCGCCGGTCGTGGTCTTCGAGGACCTCGACAGTGCGGCCATCGCCAAGGCCGTCGAGGACATCTCCATGGCGGGCTTCTTCAACGCGGGCCAGGACTGTACGGCCGCCACGCGCGTGCTCGTCCACGAGTCCATCCACGACGAGTTCGTGACCGCGCTCGCCAAGGCGGCCGCCGACACGAAGACCGGCCAGCCGGACGACGAGGACGTGCTCTACGGCCCGCTCAACAACGCCAACCAGCTGACGCAGGTCTCCGGCTTCATCGACCGGCTGCCCGCGCACGCCAAGGTCGAGGCGGGCGGCCAGCGGGTCGGCGAGAAGGGCTACTTCTACGCCCCGACCGTCGTCTCGGGCCTCAAGCAGGACGACGAGATCATCCAGAACGAGGTCTTCGGCCCGGTCATCACCGTCCAGTCCTTCACGGACGAGGCGCAGGCCGTCGAGTACGCGAACGGCGTCGAGTACGCGCTCGCCTCCTCCGTCTGGACGAAGGACCACGCGCGCGCGATGCGCATGTCCAAGGTCCTCGACTTCGGCTGCGTCTGGATCAACACGCACATCCCGCTGGTGGCGGAGATGCCGCACGGCGGCTTCAAGAAGTCCGGCTACGGCAAGGACCTCTCGGCGTACGGCTTCGACGACTACACGCGCATCAAGCACGTGATGACGTCCATCGAGGGTTAGTACGGCCGCGGCCCCGGCCGAGGGCCAGTGGGCCCTTGGCCAGGGCTAATTGGGATGCCAGGCCCCGCCGCCCCCGCGTACCGTTGCGTACGCGGGGGCGGCTCCGTGGTGTGCTTCCTTCTTTCCTTCTCTGCAAAAGATCCGTAGCGCACCCACTCCCCGCCCCCGCCTTTCTCTGCACCACGGGGGTGGGACCTGATGACGACGATGACCGACGACCTCGCGGGGCTGCTGCTGCGCCGTCGGCAGAGCGTGTACGTCCCCGAAGGCACCGGACGGTCCGCCGTGACGGACGCGGGGACCGTCGTCCTCGAAGCCGAACTGGCCGACCGCGGACACCTGCTGACCGCCCCGCTGCGCCGCGCGCTGACCGAGCTGTCCGCCGACGACCTCGCGGCGACCGGGCGCAAGCTGCTCGCCGACGTCGACGCCCTGATGGGCTCCGACCGGCGCCACACCCCGCTGTTCGCAGGGTTCCCCGCCGAGACGTCGTACCAGCACGCGTACGACCGCTACGCCTTCCTCGTCGCCGAGCACCTCGCCGCCCAGCCGCACCAGCCCTGCATGAACTGCGGGAGCACCAAGGCACGCGTGCGTGCGCTCGACCCCTGCGCCCACCTCCTGTGCGACGACTGCCTCGGCGCGAAGCGGGACGTCTGGTTCTGCTGCGACCAGTGCTGCGAGTGGTACGAGTGCCCGATCTGCGACAAGCGCTACGAGACCGACGGTCCCATCGACCCCTGGCTCGACACCGGCGCGGGCCTCGACGGTGACGGCGGCCCCGTCCTGCGCGCCCTGCGCCTGGGCGCGCCCGGCGACGCGGCCGCCGAGCTCACCGCGCTGCTCGCCCGCCGCACCCCCCTGAACCCGCAGGACCACGACGACCTCGTCCTGCTCCTCGGCCACCTGGACCCGGCCACCGCCGCGCACTGGCTCCCGGCCGCCATTCCGCTGCGCGAGAGCAAGGCACTCGCGCTCACGCCGCTCCTCGACCTGCCCGACGTACGCCCGCTGGTCGAGCGGTACGCGGACACGGCCACCGACGTGCTGCGCATCCTCGTCGTACGGTCCGGGGGCGACCCCGACCTGCTCGAACCGCCGCGGCTGCGCGGCCTCCCGCGCCCGGTGCGCCGTGCGCTCCTCGCCCTGCTCGACGGGTTCGACTTCCCGCGCCTCGCCGAGGACATGGCACGCCACCCGCGCGCGTGGAAGCGGGCCGGTGAAATCCTGCACCCCTTCGAGCAGGCCCACCGCCACGCGCGCTTGGCGCTCGCCTTCGCCGTCCTGCGCGGCACCCGCGTCGGCGGCGGCGCGCTCGGCGAGACCCTGCTCGCCGAGGCCGCCCGGCACGACGACGTCAGGATCGCCGGTGACCGGCTGCGCGTCGTCACCTGGCAGGCGCGCGTCGAGGAGGCGCTCGGCCGCTGGGACGTCGAGGCGGCGGTGCGGCTGCTGCGCGAGCGCCCCGGTGAACTCCTGCGCCGCCTCGACCTGCTCCTTGCCCGCTCCGGTTCGGTGACGCTCCCGGACACCGTCGGCGAGGCGCTCGCCGACGCCCTGCCGCACTCCGGCCCAGGACCGCTGCTCGGTGCGTACGGGCGGATGAAGATCCGCGCCGTGCCGGGGCACCGCCGCGTCTTCTTCCCGCGCGGCCGGGTCACCAAGGCGTACGCGGTCGAGGACCACCGGCCGCCGCTGCCCGTCAGGACCGCGGGCCGCGCCGGTGAGCTGATCGAGGCGGAGGCCGTGCGGCGCCTCGCCGAGCGGAAGGGCGAGCGGTACGACGTGGCCGTCCTTGACGCCGCGCTCGCCGACCTGCCCTTGCCCTTCGCCGAGCGGGCGTCGGCCGCCTCGCTGGTCGCCGTGCCGCGCGGCAGCTCCCTGCCCGTGCCCGCGGACAGCGAGAACCTGCGGCTCTTCCTGCACTGGATGCAGTCCAAGGGCACGCGCGTCGACCTCGACCTGTCCGTCGCGCTCTACGACGACCTGTGGCGCTTCATCGCCCTCTGCGACTACACGCATCTGGAGTACGCGGGCGGCGCGGCGCGGCACTCCGGTGACCTGACCGCCGCACCCGCCCCGCACGGCGCCACCGAGTACCTGGACCTCGACCTGCCGCGGCTCGCGCACACCGGGGTGCGGTTCGTGGTGCCCGCGGTGTTCTCGTACAACGACGTGCCCTTCGACGAACTCCCGGACGCCTTCACGGGGTTCATGGCGATCCGTGGCAAGGAGCGGGCCGTCTACGACCCGCGGACGGTCCGCCAGCGCTTCGACCTCGCGGGCGACGCGAAGCTGACCGTGCCCATGATCGTCGACCTCCGGGCGCGGCGGGCCTGGTGGACGGACGTCACCCTCGCCACGGCGGGCTCCCACCACGCCGTGGGGCGCTACCGCAAGCAGATCGGCCGGATGGGCAACGACCTGCTCGACACCTTCCAGCCGTGCGGCCGGGCCACGCTGTGGGACCTGGCCTGCTGGACGGCGGCGGCCCGCACCGACGGCGACGTGTACGTGCGCGGCCGCGGCCACGTCCTGTGGGGCTACCGCCGTGCCGAGGACGAGCCGCGCGCCGACTTCGCGCTGCGCATACGGGACGGCTGGGAGCCGGACACGCTGCGTGCGGAGGCGGAGTTGACGGGCCGGGCCGCCCTGCTGGCGCTGCTGCACGGCGAGTTGGACGGCGCGCAGGACGCCGCGTCCGGCACGGCCTACCGCCTCTACCCCGGGCCGGTGGACGCCGCACCGCTGGAGCGGATCACGGCGGGCGACCTGGCGGCCTGGCTGGAGCCCGTGTGACGCGGGGGCGTGATTTTGTGTGTGGGGGCATGACGTGCGCCGGGTGATCGACAAGGTGTCGGCTCCACGCGGCGGGGCTCGACGCTGCGTCCATTGCCGCGCCGCCGAGCGGGGGCGCATGCTGCCGGGGTGCGAGCGAACCCCGTAGCTTCTCCCGTGTCCCGCCGTTCCCTGCTGCGCGTCCTGGGCGGCGGTGCGACCCTCGGCGCGCTCGCCGGGTGCGGCGTGCCCGCCGCGTACATCGAGCCGGGGGAGCGGGCCGCGGGCGACCGCTCCCGGCAGGACAAGAAGCTGACCTTCGCCAACTGGCCGCTGTACATCGACACCGATGACGACGACAAGACGAAGCGCCCCTCGCTGGACGCCTTCGAGAAGCGGACCGGGATCGACGTCCGCTACACGGAGGAGATCAACGACAACGACGAGTTCTTCGGCAAGATCAGCCCGTCCCTGATGAACCACCAGGAGACGGGCCGCGACCTCATCGTCATCAGCGACTGGATGTGCGCACGCTTCGTCCGGCTCGGCTGGGTGCAGGAGATGGACCGCGCGCGCCAGCCCAACGTGTCCAAGTACCTGGACCCACTCCTGCGTTCACCGCACTTCGACCCGGGCCGGAAGTACACCGTGCCCTGGCAGTCGGGCATCACCGGCATCGCGTACAACAAGCGCAAGGTCGGCCGCGAGATCAAGCAGGTCTCCGACCTCTGGGCGGACGACCTCAAGGGCCACGTCACCCTCCTCTCCGGCCTCGACGAGGCGTTCGCGCTGCTCCTCCAGGGAGACGGCGTCGACATCACGAAGTGGACGGCCGACGACTTCCACCGGATGTGCGACAAGGTCGAGAAGATGGTCGACAGCCACCACATCCGCCGCTTCACCGGCAACGACTACATCAAGGACCTCTCCAGTGGCGACGTCCTTGCCTGCCAGGCCTACAGCGGCGACGTCATCCAGCTCCAGGCGGACGACCCGGACATCGAGTTCGTCGTCCCCGAGGAGGGCGCCGAGCTCTGGGCCGAGTCCCTGATGGTCCCCAACCTGGCCCGCCACAAGCAGAACGCCGAGCGGCTCATCGACCACTACTACGACCCCGAGGTCGCCGCCGACCTGGCCGCCTGGGTCAACTACGTCTGCCCCGTCCCGGCCGCCCGCGACATCCTCGCCTCCGCCAAGGACAAGGAGCGCGCCGCCCTCGCCGAGGACCCGCTGATCTTTCCCGACGACGCGATGCGCAAGCGGCTCGTCATCGCGCGGGACATCACGTCGAAGGAGCGGACGGAGTTCGCGAAGCGGTGGAACGCGCTGGCGGGGTTGTAGGCGGCGACGGGGCTCCACGGTCGGCGTCGTCCCCACCGGCACCTCCGGCCGTCCGATGAGACATAGATCACGCCATGGTGACTTGTTCTCGATCTGTTCGTACCGAGCGTGCATACGCGGGTTTGAATGTCCGGATTCCGCGGTCCCTTATGGCGTGGTCCATGCCGTCCCCCGCTCGGCGCGCCCCCGTCCCGGTCACGCTCCGTAGACAATTCCGGAACTCAAGCCACACTTGAGCCCCTGCGTAAACGCATTTACCCGATGATCTCTCGCGCATAAAGTCCGATGCGGCTCGGAAGGAACGCCCGACGTTCCACATCTCCCTAACCCATCAGCGAGGGATTCTGTGAGCGACGTCAACGGCCATCGGCACGCCCACCGGATCGCCATCGTCGGGTCGGGCCCGCGGGGGCTCGCCGTACTCGAGCGCATCGCGGCGCGGCTCCAGAAAACCTCGAGTCATTCCGGAGTGAAAATCCACCTGATCGACTCGACCGAAGTCGGGTGCGGTCGCATCTGGCGCACCGACCAGGACGAGCTCTACCGGATGAATACCGTCGCCGATGAGGTGACCATGTTCTCGGGACCCTCGGACAAGGGGCCGGTCCGTCCGGGTGCGGGCCCTTCGCTCGCCGAATGGTGGCGGTCCCGGGATCCGCGGGTGGGGAGAAATGAATACGCTCCCCGCAGGATCTACGGCCGCTACATGCGGTTCGTCCTGGGGGCGATAAGGAAAACGCTATCGCCCGCGGTCTCTTTCGAGGGAATTCAGGACCGTGTCATCGATCTGGACCGGGAATCCGAAGTCTTCCATGTACGTCTCGAAAGCGGACGGACGATCCAGGCCGACAGCGTCGTCCTTGCTACCGGGCACGGCGTTCCTCGCCTCAAGGGTGCCGAGCTCGCCTTCGAGGAATTCGCCGCCCGAAGAAGCGGGATCCAGTACGTACGGAGCGACTCCCCCGCGGAGATGGACCTCGACGGAATTCCCGCGGGCGCACCGACCGGAGTCATCGGTCTCGGCCTCTCGTCCTATGACGTGATCTTTTCCCTCACCGAGGGGCGCCAGGGCAAGTTCCTGGAGGTCGCGGAGAACGAGTACAGCTACCAGCCCAGCGGTCACGAGCCGCTGATCGTCGCTGGCTCCCGCAGCGGGCTGCCGCTGCCCGGCCGCGGGCGGAACCAGAAGGCGCCCGACTACTCCTACCGGCCCGTTCTGTTCAAGGCCGACGAGATCCTTGAGCGTTCCCACGGCCGCCCCTTGGACTTCCGGTCGGACGTGGTCCCGAGCGTCCTGGCCGAGATGCACCTGGTGTACTTCTCGACGCTGGTGCGTGCAGGGGCGGGAGCGGAAGAAGCGGCCGGAGAGTCCGCGCAGTCCGCGTTCGTCGAGGCGGTCAAGGAGCGAGGGGCCCGTGACGCCCAGGCGATCAGAGAGGTCGCCGAGGCCTTCGGGGTCCGCGCCGAACCCGTCGACTTCTTCGCCCTGGCGCGCCCCTTCGACGGGCATTCCTACGCATCGCCGGAGGACTTCACCCACCATGTGATGGCGTTCCTGCGCGAGGACCTCCAGCACGCCGAGGCCGGTAACCGGCTCGATCCGCTCAAGGCCGCGCTCGACGTCCTGAGGGACACACGCAGCGAGATACGCAAACTGGTGGACTTTTCAGGACTCACCGCGGAGTCGCACGCGAAAGACTTCCTCGGCTGGTTCGGTCCCCGAAGCTCTCTGCTGTCCTCCGGACCGCCGCGAAGACGCGTTTATCAGTTTCTCGCGCTCCTCGAAGCCGGAATCGTGCGCATCGCCGGTCCGGATACTCGTTTCGGCGTGAGCGAATCCGCGGGATGCTTCACCGTCGGATCGTCGGCAGTCGCCGGTTCCGAAGCAGAACTCGATGTCCTCATCGATGGCAGGGTTCCCGGTACGGACCTGGCCCTGGACAGCTCCCGCCTCATGGGCAGCCTCCGCGATCGGGGCGTATTGACGGAGCACGTCAACAGCAACGGCGAAAGCGTCTTCCGTACGGGCGGAGTCGCGGTGACAGGCTCCCCATTCCACCCGGTGGCACGCGACGGCTCGGCGCCCGATGGCCTGCACGTGCTCGGCATCCCGACCGAGAACACGCGCTGGTTCACCTTCGTCGGAAGCGGCAGGCCCGGCCCCTGGGCCGAGTTCTTCAATGATGCGGACGCAATAGCCGGACACATACTCAGCAGAGCAGGGTGAGGCATCGTGGAAAACATAATCATGTCGCCGCTCAAGGTATTGCTCCGCAATACACCGCAAGAATGGGCCGAAGCCACCCAGAACACGGCCCATCTGTTGACGGGCACGGACCGCGACCACCCGCCGGAATGGATCGAGGCGCACTACGGTGCGGCATTCCCCGAGATCGAGTGCTTCCCGAATTACGCGATGAACGACCTGGTCGGGAAGCGGGCCGACCACCTGCTCGCGAACGGCGGGTTCAAGCGGGTCATCCCCATGGCGGAGGCCGACGTCCTGCGCGCGGCAGCGCTGCGCGAGCGGCACGGACTGGCCGGTATCCGCCCCGAGGACGCGGTCTACATGCGCGACAAGTTCCTCATGAAGCAGTGCGCGTCCGCGGGCGGCGTGCCGGTGGCCGATTTCAGGAAGGTCCGCAACGCCTTCGAGCTCCTCGACTTCGCCGACGCGGTCGGCTTCCCCGTCGTACTGAAGCCGATCGCGGGCAAGGGCTCGGCCGATACGTACATCCTCGACTCGGAGGAGGAGCTGGACTCCCTCCTGAGCGAGGGGATCTTCGCCGGGATCGAGCGCGAACCGGACATGCTCGCCGAGTCGTTCGTCCACGGCACGCAGCTGCGCGTCGACGGCTTCTACTCCCAGGGCGTCTGCCGCTTCATGAGCGCGGCCCGGTACATCGGCAGCCACATCGACTTCCTGCACGGCGGGTTCATGGGCAGCACGATGCTCGACGCCCGCAGCGACCTCTCCCGGGAGGCGATCGCATTCACCAGGAACCTCCTGGAGAACGTGCTTCCGTTCGGGCCCGAGGGGCTCTTCCACGTGGAGCTCTGGCAGCGCCCCGATGGTCGGCTCGTCCTCGGGGAGGCCGCACAGCGGCTCGGCGGCGGCTCGATCTTCGAGGAGAACCGGGCCGGGTTCGGGGTCGACTTCAAGATGGCCGCGGTCCGTGCGTTCTGCGGGTTCGAACCGTACGACTGGCCGCTGACGGAAGCCCTGCAGGAGCGGATCTCGGGGCAGACGACGATCTCCCCGCGGCCCGGGGTCCTGACCAAGGTTCCCGAGTCGGTTCCGTTCGACTGGGTCATCGACTACACCTGCGCCCCCGCCGGACGCCGCTACCAGGCCATGCGGCACACCAACGGCGAGATCGCGACCTTCCTCGTCACCGGCGAGACCAGCGAGCAGGTCGAAGAGCGGCTGCGCGCCTGCGTCGAGTGGTTCTACGCGAACTCGGAGTGGTCCGATGCGTGAGGAAACAGCGGAGGGCGGTGAGGTCGTCCGGCACCTGCTCATGATCGGTGGGGCTCGCGAGGTCCCGAGGAACTGCTTCCAGGCCGCTCCGGGACTCCGGATCACCGTGATCTGCCGCCGGGAGGTCGAGGGCAAGGTCTGGGACAGGGAGAACCTGCACCGGCTGCTGATCCTCGACCGCGGGACGAGCCGGGAGGAGTGGCTGGGCATCGTCCGGGCCGTCCACGAGCACGACCGCATCGACGCGATCGTCAACTTCACCGAGTCCGACGCGGACAGGACCGGATACATCGCCGAGCAGCTGGGGTTGAGGTGCTACTCCGAGCGGACCGCTCACTGGGTCACCGACAAGCACCTCATGCGCGCCCGTCTCGTCGAGACCGGTGTCGATGACACTCCGGCGAAGAAGGTCTTCGGAGCCGACGAGCTCGCCAAGGCCGCCGGGAACCTCGGGTACCCCGTCATCTGCAAGCCCGCGGGAGGCATCGGGAGCGTGGGCATCAGCAAACTGACGTCTCCCGCGGACGTCTCCAAGGCCTTCACGTGGAGCACCGAGGGGACCGAGGGCCTGGACGCGGACGAACTCATCGTCGAGCCCTTCCACCAGGGCCGGGAGTTCAGCGTCGAGTGCATCAGCGAGGCGGGCAGGCACTTCGTCGCGGGGATCACCCAGAAGTCCACCGACCAGGAGAGCTTCGTCGAGGTCGGGCACCTGGTGCCCGCTCCGCTGCCCGAGGCGGAGGAGGCGGCCGTCGCCGACACCGTGCGCCGGATGCTGGACGCGCTGGAGGTGCGGGACGGCGCGACCCACACCGAGGTGATCCTCACCGAGAACGGCGTCCGGATCATCGAGACCCATCTGCGCTACGGCGGCGACCGGATCCCCAACATGCTCGCGGCCGCGACGGGGATCGACATCCAGAAGCTCTGGGCCCGGCAGGCGGTCGGCCACTCGATCACCGCGGAGGCCGAGGAGGCGATGAGGCGTCACCGGAGCGGCGAGCGCGCGGAGTTCGCGGCGATCCGGTACCGGTGCGCCGACCGCAGCGGCGTGTTCGCCGCGGTCCACGGCATCGAGGAAGCGCGGGTGATGCCCGGCGTGGCGGAGGTCGCCACGGTGGCCGGTGTCGGCCAGCGGATCGGCGATCTCACCGGGTCGCTCGCGCGGCTCGCGTTCGCCTGGGCGCTCGGCGCGACGCCGGAGGAGGCGGAGGAGCGTGCGCGGGCGGCCGTGGACTCGCTCACCTTCGACCTCGACGACGAACCGCTCGACCCTGGTGCCGAACCGATCGACCGCGACGACGAACCGGGATGCCGCCCGTGATGCTGCAATCCATGTCGGTCAATGTCCGCCTCCTGGGCATCGCCGTCTTCTTCAACCTGCTGGGCCGGGGCGCCTTCATGGCGTCCTCGGCGCTGTACTTCACCAAGTTCGCGGGCGTGACGCCCGGCCAGCTCGGTCTGGGGCTCGCGATCGCGGGCGCCGCAGGGCTGGTCTCCGGCGTCCCGTTCGGGCACCTCGCCGACCGCCGTGGCCAGCGTGACGTGGCCGCCGTGCTCCTGATCCTCAGCTCGCTGGCCGGCGTGTTCTTCCTGGTGGTCGACGGGTTCGTCCAGTTCACCGCGGTCGCCGTCGTGTTCACGTTCATCGAGCGGGGCGCCTACGCGGCGCGGCAGGCGGTGCTCGCCACCCTCACCGCCGGTGAGGACGCGACCCTGGCGAGGGCCCAGATCCGCACGATCGGCAACATGGGCGTCGCGATCGGCAGCGGCATCGCGGGCCTGGCGATCTGGGTCGGCACCGAACCGGCCTACATGGGCGTGATCGGCTTCAACGCCGCGTCGTACCTCATCTGCGGCCTCACCCTCTTCGCGCTGCCCCGCATCGCCGTCGTACCCGTGAAGCCCGGCGTCGCCAGGCTGCCGGTCCTGCGGGACCGCCGGTACACGGCCGCCACCCTGGTGAACATGATCATGGTGATCCACTTCGCCATGCTCGACATCGGGTTCCCGCTGTGGATCGTGCACCACACCGACGCCCCGAACTGGATGGCCGCGGCGCTGATCCTCTTCAACACCGTGGGCTGCGTCCTGTTCCAGGTGTCCGCGTCGCGCAGGATCGGATCGCTCGAATCGGCGCGGCGGTCGTGGCGGCTGGCCGGTTTCCTGTTCCTCGGCACCTGCATCCTCACCGGCCTGACGGGCGGCACTTCCGCAGTCGGCGCCAGCGTCCTCCTGCTCGTCGCGGCAGGACTCCATCTCTATGGAGAGATCATCCAGTCGGCAGCGGGCTGGGTGATCAGCTTCGACCTCGCTCCGCCCGAACAGAACGGCCAGTACCAGGGGCTCTTCACCACGGGATTCGCGTTCTCCCAGATGGTCGCCCCCTTCGTCATATCGACCCTGGTCATCGAGAACGGAACGGTCGGCTGGATCTGTCTCGGGGCGACCTTCGCGCTCGCCGGGGTCGCGATGACCCCGGTGCTGCGCATCGCCGACGGAGCGCCATCGGCCACCCCTCAGCAGAAGGAGACAGCCCGCTCGTGAGTACTCGGCCCCCGGTGGCGGTCGTCGCCACCATCAGCTCCGACGCCCACACCTGGAACCTGGTCTATCTGCAGCTCGTTCTCGAAGAGCGCGGGTGGCAGGTGATCAATCTCGGCTCCTGCACGCCGGTCGACCTCGTGGTCGAGTCCGTCGTCGATTCGGATGCCGACCTCCTCGTGGTCAGCACCGTCAACGGACATGGTCTGCTGGAGGTTCCCGCCCTGCTCGACGCCGTCCTCCAGGTGCCGGAGCGGGTCCGCCCGCCGGTCGTCCTCGGCGGCAAGCTGAACACCCAGGGCGAGATCAGCGGCGGCGAAGTGCAGCGCCTGCGCGACATGGGCTTCGCCGACGTGTTCGTCAGAGAGACGGCCGTCGACGCGTTCTGCTCGTACCTGTCCGGCTTCTCCGTCGGTTCCACGGCGACCGCGGCCTAGGGTCGGCGATCGGTATGCCGCGGACGCCTCAGACGCCGCAGACACGGGTTTCCGGCTTCGGTGCCTACGTCGCCGAGGCGGCGCGCCGGGACGAGCTGGTGGTCCAGTCCCGCATGGGCTTCGCGAGCCCCGAAGCCATGCGGGCCGGTCTCGATGCCGTCAGGGACGCGGGGCCCCGCGTGGTCGGGACCATCACCCTGGACAGCTTCACGCGCACGGGGCAGTTCCTGCGGGCCGGTCGGGCCATCGCCACGGGGGAGTCGCTCAACGGCTATCCGCTCGTGTCGCACAGCGCGGCGAACAACTCCCTGCTGCTGCGCGGCTTGGACCTGGACGCCTTCCCCGTTCAGGTCAGGCACGGGTCGCCACGGCCCCAGGAGATCTTCCGCACCATGCTCAGGTTCGGGCTCACCGTCTCCGAGGGGGGCCCGGTCTCGTACTGCCTGCCCTACAGCAGGGTGCCGCTGCGGGAGTCCATCGACGCCTGGGCCGAGGGGTGCCGGATCCTCGCGGACGGCGGGGAGGATTCCGCGCATCTGGAGACCTTCGGCGGCTGCATGCTGGGACAGCTGTGTCCCCCGGGGCTGCTGGTCGCCCTCAGCGTCCTCGAATGCCTCTTCTTCGCCGAGCACGGCATCCGCAGCGTCTCCCTCAGCTACGCCCAGCAGACGCATCCGCAGCAGGACCGCGACGCGATCCTGGCGCTGCGCACCCTGGCCGGGAAACACCTCGGCGACATCGACTGGCACGTGGTCCTCTACACCTTCATGGGCGTCTATCCGAAGTCCACGGACGGCGCCACCGCGCTCCTGCGGGGGAGCGCCGAGCTCGCCGCGACCTCCGGCTGCGAACGGCTCATCGTCAAGACGACGGTCGAATCCCAGCGGATCCCCACCGTCGCGGAGAACGTCGCCGCCCTGCGCATCGCCGCGGGCGCCGCC
Source organism: Streptomyces sp. NPDC042371 (assembly GCF_056437465.1). NCBI lineage: Bacteria > Bacillati > Actinomycetota > Actinomycetes > Kitasatosporales > Streptomycetaceae > Streptomyces > Streptomyces sp. NPDC042371. The sequence goes on from NZ_JBWKAP010000010.1 coordinate 287,229, forward strand.
TACGGTGTCCCGCGCTCCCACCCTCCGCGGAGCGAAGTCCTCCGCGAGGCCTCGGCCCTGATCGACGCCACGCTCTCCCTGAAGGCCACGGTGGGCGACTCCCTCCACGAGGCCTTCCGGCTCGGCATCCTCGACGTCCCCTACTGCCTCCACCAGGACAACAGGAACCGCACCCGGACCTCGATCGACAGCAACGGCTTCCTCCGGTGGGCGTCCAGCGGCGACATGCCCCTCCCCGTGCAGTCGGCACCCGACGAACCGGGAGGAGCCGCCGACCGCCTCCTCCAGATGCTCTCCTACAACCAGTACCGCTTCGACGCGCTCCAGGGCTCTGACGCTCCAGGGCCCTAGCCGGAGCGGCGGCGTCCGCGCAGGGCCTCGCGGAGATGCTCGGCGGCGTCCGCGATCTGCTGCCGCCAGACCTCCAGCTTGTCCGCCACCCTCGACGCGACCTTCCGCCACTTGAACCACGGCGGCAGCTCGCGGAACGGCACGAACGTCAGCGTGTCGTCGACGGCGGTCTCGGCGAAGCCGCGGTGGCCCTCCGCGCGCAGCGCCGCGTACAGCTCCGGGGTGAGCTCGCCGTTGAGCCGCGCCGCATGGCCCGCCGCGGTGTACGCGAACCCCCGCTGGCCGCGGTCCGCCGACCGCATCGCCTTGAGTATGCGCGGCGAGGCCTGGGCCAGCGTGCAGTTGAAGGCGAGCCCGATCGCCGCCGTCCCGATCCGCGGCTCCCCGCGTTCGTACGCGGCGTCCCAGTCGGCCGGGTCGTCGATGCGCAGCAGACCCTCGCCGCTCTCCCAGTTCCACGTGGATGTCATGACGGACGCCGCTCAGGGAGTGCGCAGCGCGTGCAGGACGTCGACGCGGTTCGTGGTGATCGAGTCGACGCCCGCCTCGATCAGACGGCGCATCGAGCGGCGGGTGTCCGGGGTCCAGGCCGAGACGAGCAGGCCCTGGCGGTGCACGTGGACCGCGAGGTCGTGGTCGACCAGCGGGAAGCGGTAGTTGAGCCAGCGCGGCTTCACCGCGTCCAGCAGGACGGGGCGTGGCGGGGCCAGGGTCGTCCAGGTCAGCGCGATCTCCGCGGCCGGATCCGCCTCGCGCACGGCCAGCATCGTCTGACCGCCCGCGCAGTAGTACACCCGCTCCGCCGCGCCGCACTCCGCGACGACCCCGACGACCGCGCGCACGTCCTCGTACGTGGCGCCCGGCAGGTCGAGCATGAGCCGGTGCCCCTCGGTGGCCGCGATCGCCGCCGCGAGGGTGGGGACGCCGCCCTCGGTGAGTCCTTCGACCTCGGCGGACGACACGGCGGCGAGCGGCCGTTCGTACCCCCACAGGCGGTCGAGCGTCGGATCGTGCAGCAGGACGGGTACGCCGTCGCTGCTCAGTCGGACGTCGATCTCCACCGCGTCCGCGCCCCGTTCGAACGCGGAGCGCAGGGACGGGATCGTGTTCTCGCGGACGCGGTAGGGATCGCCTCGGTGGGCCACTGCAGTCACGGTGCGCATGGGCCCATTGTGGTCACGGGACAGGGCTTACGGGGCGAGCCACGTCTCCGTGTACGTGTCGATCTCGGCGGCGATCCGCTCCTTGCCCGCCGGGTCGAGGAAGGACGCCTCGACGCCGTTCTTCGCGAGGGCCGCGATGCCGCGCTCGTCGAGGTCGAGGAGACGGGCCGCCACGGCGTACTCGTTGTTCAGGTCCGTGCCGAACATGGGCGGGTCGTCGGAGTTGATGGTGACGGTCACTCCGGCGTCCACGAACTGCTTGATCGGGTGCTCGTCCAGGGTGCGGACCGCGCGGGTCGCGATGTTCGAGGTCGGGCAGACCTCCAGCGGAATGCCGCGCTCGGCGAGGTGGGCGAGCAGCTTGGGGTCCTGTGCGGAGGTCGTGCCGTGGCCGATGCGCTCGGCGCCGAGGTGGATGAGGGCGTCCCAGACGGTTTCGGGGCCCGTCGTCTCGCCCGCGTGCGGGACCGAGTGCAGGCCCGCCGCGATCGCACGGTCGAAGTACGGCTTGAACTGCGGGCGGGGCACGCCGATCTCGGGCCCGCCGAGCCCGAAGGAGACCAGGCCCTCGGGGCGCAGGCTGTCGGTGGTCGCGAGCCGCAGCGTCTCCTCGGCCGACTCGAGCCCGGCCTCGCCGGGGATGTCGAAGCACCAGCGCAGTACGGTGCCGAACTCTTTCTCGGCGGCCTTGCGGGCGTCCTCGATGGCGTCCATGAAGGCGCGGTCCTCGATGCCGCGGCGCACGGAGGAGAACGGGGTGATGGTCAGCTCGGCGTAGCGCACGTTCTGCCGCGCCATGTCGCGGGCCACCTCGTACGTGAGCAGGCGTACGTCGTCCGGGGTGCGGATCAGGTCCACGACGGACAGATAGACCTTGATGAAGTGCGCGAAGTCCGTGAACGTGAAGTAGTCGGCGAGCGCCTCGGGGTCGGTCGGCACCGCGGAGTCGGGGTGCCTGGCGGCAAGCTCGGAGACGATGCGGGGGGAGGCCGAGCCGACGTGGTGCACATGCAGTTCTGCCTTGGGCAGTCCGGCGATGAAGGCGTGCGTGTCTCTGTCGGGCGTGGCTGCGGTCTGCTGCTCGGTCACGGTTTCCTCCCCAGGAACGGGTTTGATCGGCTGATCGATGGGTCGGGATCATCGTAGGCGGCGGTCGGCGCGGGCAAAGCGGGGGCCGTAGCATGACGGAACGTACGAAAGAGGTGACCCGTCATGTCCGCGAAGTCCGACGACGACGCCGTGCCCGGCGCGGGCGGCGCGGGGGCGCCGGAAGAGCGCGATCCGTGGGCGCCGCCCGCCGAGGACGCGGTGCCGCGGCCGGGGAGTGCGCCCGGGGCCGGGTACGGGTCGGGGGCCATGCCCGGGCCGGTGTCCGGGCCGCCTTCGGTGCACGACCAGTGGACGGTCACGTCGATGCCGGGGGCGGGGCAGGGGCCTGTGCCGTCTCCGCCCGCGCACCCGCATCCGCACCCGCAGGCCGGTGTCGGCAACCCCTTCGCGGCGCCCGGAGAGCCGGTGCCGCCGCCTCCGATCTCGCCGGACGGGCCTGGTCAGGTGCCGTACGGGCCTGGTCAGGTGCCGTACGGGCCGGGTCCGGCGCCGTACGGACAGGGACAGGTGCCCTACGGCTATCCGGGCAACGGCTCGCAGGGTTATCCGGGGTACCCCGGTCACCCGGGGTACCAGGGCGGGCCCGGATACGGCTGGCCCGGCATGCCGATGGCGCCCGCGAACGGCATGGGCGTGACCGCGCTCGTCCTCGGGATCATCGCCGCCGTCGGCTTCTGCGTCTGGCCGCTGGCGATCGTCCTCGGCATCCTCGCGGTGATCTTCGGCGCGGTGGGGCGGGGCAAGGCCCGGCGGGGCGAGGCGACCAACGGTGGGCAGGCCCTCGCCGGGGTCATCTGCGGCACGGTCGGACTCGTCCTGAGCGTGGTGCTGCTGGTGCTCCTCATCGTGCTGCCCGACGACGCCACGGACGTGGGTGCGCCGCCGGGCGACCCGGGCCATTCGGCCACGTCGGCCGTAGCGTCCAAGGCGTAGGGGCCTCGCGCCGTCTCGCGCGGCGCGACTCCCCCCCCCGTACGTCTCACCCCCCGTACGTCGCCTCGGACTCGTCGAGCACGGCGGCGAAGTCCGCGGCCAGCCGGGCCGCGTCCGCCACGTCCAGCGCGGACGTGGTGATGCGCACCGCGGTGGGCGTGGCGATGCGGAACCGCGCCCCCGCGGCCACCCACCACCCGCGCGAGCGCAGCCCGTTGACGACCGCGGACTCGTCCCGCACGGGCACCCAGACGTTCAACCCGCTCGCGCCCCGCGCCGCGATTCCGTGCCGCGCGAGCTCCCGGACCAGTGCTTCGCGCCGCTCCGCATACGCGCGCTCGGCCCGGCCCACCACCTCGCGGGCCGCGGGGTCGGTCATCGTCCGCTCGACCGTCTCCTGCAGTACGTGACTGACCCACCCCGAGGTGAGCAGCATCCGCCCCTCGTGCCTGGCCAGCGTGGTGGCGTCGCAGGCGAGGGCCGCCCACCGCAGGTCGACGCTCAGGTGCTTGGAGACGGTGCGCACCTGCGCCCAGCGGGGGAGTCCGCCGGTCGCCAGGGAGTGCGGGGCCGCCCCCGCCACCTCCGCGTTGTGGTCGTCCTCGACGACGAGCACGTCCGGATGGCCACCGAGGACGTCGAGCAGCGCCTCCCGCCGCGCCGCCGTGAAGCGACCGCCCACCGGGTTCTGCCCCCGCGGGCTGCACACCAGGGCCCTGGCGCCCGCCCGCAGCGCTCCCCGCAGGGCCTCGGGCCTGATGCCCTCGTCGTCCACGGCCACCGGCGCCATCCGGAGCCCCAACGCCGGTACGAGGTCGAGGAGATGGTGGAAGCCCGGGTCCTCCACGGCCACCGTGTCGCCCGGCTTCAGCTCCACCGAGAGCAGCCGGGCCATGCAGTCCAGCGCTCCGTGCGCGAAGGTCACCCGGCCGTCCGGCACCCCGTCCCGCGCGAACCACTCCCGTGCCACGTCCTCCAGCCCCGCGAGCCGCGGCGCCGCGCGATGCGAGCCGCTCACCGGCGCCACCCGGGCAGGGGGCATCAGGACCGGCAGCAGAGCCGAATCCGGGTGCCCGCCCGCCAGGTCGCGCACCCCCTGCGGAGCCCTGGGCGGCCTGCGGGTGCCGACCGCCGGTGCCTGCGCCACGACCGTGCCGCCCCGGCCGCGGGTCACCACGATCCCGCGCTGCCGCAGTTCCTTGTAGGCCGTCGCCACCGTGCCCGCGCTGACCCCCAGCTCGTCGGCGAGCCTGCGCACCGGAGGCAGTGCGGCGCCCGGTGCCAACCCGCCGTCGGCCACGGCCCGTTCGACCGATGCGGTGATGCCCTTGGCGGTCGACCCACTGATCACATATTGTGCTGCCACGTAACCAATTATGTACCGGTACAAAAAAGCGAGTCAAGCCGACGCTGGAAGTCCAGGGGGACGGGTGAGCCTCAGCCGTAAGCGGTCCGCACTGTACGCACGCATACCAGGGGGTGCCGACGGCCGCCGCATGCTCTGGATCGCCCTGATCAACAAGGCGGGGACCGGTCTCTGGATGGGGGCGGCCGCCCTCTACTTCACTCTGGTCACCGGGCTGTCCGTCGCCGAGGTCGGCGTGCTCCTGGGTGTCTCCGGTGCCGTCGGGATCGCGGGCGCGCCGCTCGCGGGCCACCTCGCCGACCGCTTCCCGGTCACCCGCATCATCATCGGCGCCCAACTCCAGCAGGCCGTCGCGCTGTTGGCGCTGCTCACGACGGACAACTTCTCGCTGCTCCTGCTCTACTCGGCCGTCAACAGCCTCGCCGACCGCGGCGCCAACGTCCTCACCAAGCTGTACGCCGCCCGCATCGCGGGTCCGGACCGCACCACGTACCAGGCCGTGCAGCGCACCGTCTCCAACGCGGGCTGGGCGCTCGGCGGCCTCGCCGGTGCGCTCGCGCTCGCCGTCGGCACCACCCACGCCTACCAGGCGCTGCTCATCGGCAACGTGGTCAGCTTCGTCGTCGCCGCGGCCCTCACCCTGCGCTGCGCCGAACCGCCCTCACCGTCCCGGCTGGTCACCGACTCCACGGAATCCGCAGCCGCAGCCGAATCCGCCCCCGCACCCACGACCCCGCCGTCCAACCCCTGGCGCGACCGCTCCTACCTGCTCTTCACGTTGACCGAGGCGGCCCTCTTCCTCGACGACGCGGTGCTCCAGGTCGGCATCCCGCTATGGATCGTCCACGCCACCGACGCCCCGCACGGTCTCGCGCCGCTCCTGATGGTGCTCAACTGCGTGCTGGTCGTCTGCTGCCAGGTCCCGCTGTCCCGGTTCGGCAGCACTCCGGACAAGGCCCGTGGGCTCCTCATCCCGCTCGCGGCCTGCTTCGTCGTCGGGTGCGCCGCCCTGACCGCCTCCACGCTCGGCGGCACCTGGCTGGCCGTCGCCGCCCTCACGGTCGCGGCCGTCGCCCTCACCTTCGCGGAGATACTCCACGCCATCGCCTCCTGGGAGCTCTCCATCGCGCTCGCCCCCGACGACGCCCAAGGCGCCTACCTCGGGGTGCACGGCCTGTCCTCGTCGGCCCAGCGCAGCGGCGGACCGCTCCTGGTCACCGCGGTGATCGCGGCGGGACCGCTGGCCTGGCCCGCCCTCGGCGCGGGCGTGATCGTGACGGTGGCGGCGCAGAGCCGTCTCGTACGGAAGCGGCTGATCCGGCAGAGCCCCGCGGACCACGCCGTAGGCCACGCCGTGGCAGGCGCCCCCGCCCCCGCGGAAAGCGACGCCGCGGAAGACGAAGCCGCGACGCCCCGGACCACCTGAGGCGCCCCGCCCGTCAGATGCGGGCCCGCGCCTCCATCAGCGCGAAGCCGAGGAGGTTGGGCCCCCGCCACTTGGTGGGGTCGTCCGCCCGGGGGTCGTCGGCCGCCAGGCCGATGCCCCAGACGCGGTCCAGGGGGCTCGCCTCGACCAGGACCCGGCGGCCCGTGCCCAGGAGGAAGTCGCGCAGGGCGGGGTCGGATGCGAACTTGTGGCGACTGCCGTCGACCACGATGCCGAAGCGCTCGCGGGTCCATATCGCGTCGTCGAAGTCCCGCACGAGCCGTCCCGCGTTCTTCGCCTCCGCGGGTGTCCGGGCCGCCAGGGCCGCCCGCTCCGCGTCCGCGTCGTCGAAGAGGCGGGCCTTCGCGGCCATCATCCAGTGCTCCGCCGTCGCGTACTCCACACCGTCCACCGTGAAGGGCGAGGGCCACCACTGGCTCAGGCAGCTCGGGCCGAGCGTGCCGTCCCGCCGCGGGGTGTGGCCCCAGAAGCGCAGATACTTGATCTTCTCGCCCGCGCGCACCGCGCCGACCAGCGCCTCCACCGAGTCGATCTTCGTCATGCACGCGAGTCTGGCACGCACCACTGACATTCCGTCCTGGGTTTTCCAGGACGACTCGACACCTGGTCGACAGATTCCGTCGCGTAACCAAAAGGCAACAACGGAATCACTTGTTGGACTACCACTGCTCTGTCAGGATCGGCACTCAAATCGATCCGGAGCTACGCCGACCCCCGCGGGACGGGGCGGGCGGCGGAGGAGAGCGTCATGCACAACTTCCAGGCGCAGGACCACTTCGCGGACGGTGCTCAGTACATCGCCGGGCGGCTGACCAAGGGGACGTCGGGCCACTCCCACACGGTCGTCGACCCCGCCTCGGGCGATGACGTCTACACCTACGAGCTGGCCGGGAGCGACGACGTCGACGCCGCCGTCGCCGCGGCCGCCGAGGCGTTCCCCGGCTGGGCGGGCGCCACCCCGGGCGAGCGCTCCGACGCCCTGCACCGCTTCGCGGGCGTACTGGCGGACCGTGCCGAGGAGTTCGCGCAGGCCGAGTCGTTGCAGTGCGGCAAGCCGATCAAGCTGAGCCGGGAGTTCGACGTCCCCGGGACCGTCGACAACGCCGCGTTCTTCGCGGGCGCGGCCCGGCATCTCCAGGGCCAGTCGGCCGGTGAGTACACCGGTGACCACACCTCGTACGTACGACGTGAGCCCATCGGCGTCGTCGGGTCGATCGCCCCCTGGAACTACCCCCTCCAGATGGCCGCCTGGAAGGTCCTGCCAGCGATCGCCGCGGGTAACACCATCGTCCTCAAGCCCGCCGAGCTCACCCCCTTCACCTCGCTCCTGTTCGCACAGGCCGCCACCGAGGCGGGCATCCCCGACGGCGTCGTCAACATCGTCACGGGGGCGGGCAAGGACGCCGGTGAGCACCTCGTCGGCCACCCCGACGTCGCCATGACGTCCTTCACCGGGTCGACCGGCGTCGGCAAGCGCGTCGCCGAGATCGCCACCGCCAGCGTCAAGCGGCTGCACCTGGAGCTCGGCGGCAAGGCGCCCTTCGTCGTGTTCGACGACGCCGACCTCGAAGCCGCCGTGCACGGCGCTGTCGCGGGGGCGCTCATCAACACCGGGCAGGACTGCACGGCCGCCACGCGCGCGTACGTCCAGCGTCCGCTCTACGAAGCCTTCGTGCAGGGCGTCGCCGACCTCATGGAGAGCGTGCGGCTCGGCGACCCGTTCGACCCGAGCACCGACCTGGGGCCGCTCATCTCGCACGCGCACCGCGACCGTGTCGCCGGGTTCGTCGACCGGGCCCGCTCCTACGCGCGCGTGGTCACCGGCGGCGAGGCGCTCCAGCACCCCGGCGCGTACTACAAGCCCACCCTCATCGCGGACGCCGCGCAGGACAGCGAGATCGTGCAGTCCGAGATCTTCGGACCCGTGCTCGTCGTCCTGCCCTTCGACAGCGACGACGAGGGCATCCGGCTCGCCAACGACACCCCCTACGGCCTCGCCGCCTCCGCCTGGAGCCGCGACGTGTTCCGCGCCAACCGCGCGACCCGCGAGATCAAGGCGGGCTGTGTGTGGGTCAACGACCACATCCCGATCCTCAGCGAGATGCCGCACGGCGGCTACAAGGCGTCCGGCTACGGAAAGGACATGTCCGCGTACTCCTTCGAGGAGTACACCCAGGTGAAGCACGTCATGTTCGACAACACGGCGGAGGTCCGCAAGGACTGGCACCGCACGATCTTCGGGGACCGGTAATCACGTAGCCACGTCGTCACAGGCCGCGTGACCGGCGGCCGCCTTCCTCCCGAAAGGGCAACCACGCGTATGGAGCAGTACGAGCCCGACCCCCTCTCCCCGGCCCGACTGGCCGCCATGCACCGCAGCTTCAGGAACGGCAGGGCCGCACTGACCCGTCGTTCGGTACTGCGCACCGCCACGGGCGGCGCGCTCGCCGTCGGCGGTCTCGGGGCGCTCAGCGCCTGCGGGATCCCCGCGGCGGGCAAGAGCCAGGGCGAGGTCTCGTCCGAGGACCACTCGGCCGGTGAGAAGCGGATCAGCTTCTCCAACTGGACCGAGTACATGGACGTCGACGAGAAGGACGCGAACCGGCGGCCCACCCTGGACGCGTTCACCGAGCGCACCGGGATCCAGGTCAAGTACACCGAGGACATCAACGACAACGTCGAGTTCTTCGGCAAGATCCAACCGCAGCTCGCGGCGGGACAGGAGACCGGACGCGACCTCATCTGCGTCACGGACTGGCTGGCGGCCCGGCTCATCCGCTTCGGCTGGGTCCAGAGACTGGACCCGGCCAACCTGCCGCACGCGTACGCCCGTCTCTCCGCCCAGTTCCGCACCCCCGACTGGGACCCGGGCCGCTCCTACTCGTATCCCTGGACGGGCATCTCCACCGTCATCGCGTACAACAAGAAGGCGACCGGCGGCAAGGAGATCACCTCGGTCTCGCAGCTGCTCGACGACCCGAAACTGAAGGGGCGCGTCGGGTTCCTGTCCGAGATGCGCGACACCGTCGGCATGACGCTCATCGACATGGGCAAGGACCCCGCGGACTTCACCGACGACGACTTCGACGCGGCCATCGCCCGCCTCCAGAAGGCCGTCGACAAGAAGCAGATCCGGCGCTTCACCGGCAACGACTACACGTCCGACCTCGCCAAGGGCGACATCGCGGCCTGCCTCGGCTGGGCCGGTGACATCGTGCAGCTGCAGGCCGACAGCCCCGACGTCGGCTTCCACATCCCCGACCAGGGCTACATCACGTCCACGGACAACCTGCTGGTCCCGAACAAGGCGCGGCACAAGAAGAACGCCGAACGGCTCATCGACTACTACTACGAGCCGGAGCCCGCGGCCCGCCTCGCCGCGTACATCAACTACGTCTGCCCGGTCGACGGGGTACGCGACGCGCTGGCGAAGATCGACAAGGACGCGGCGTCGAATCCGCTGATCATCCCCGACAAGGAGATGAAGGAGAAGTCCCGCGCGTTCCGGTCGCTCACGCCGAAGGAAGAGACCGCGTACGAAGAGAAGTTCGCACGCCTCACCGGGGCCTAGTCCCTCTCGTCATCCCCCTCGACTTCCCCTGGACCCACCATGACCTCTGCTCAAGAAGCTGGCGGCGACGTCCGTCTCGCCGGGATCAGCAAGACCTACGGCTCCTTCACCGCCGTGCAGCCGCTCGACCTCACCGTGCCGCAGGGCTCCTTCTTCGCCCTGCTCGGGGCGTCCGGCTGCGGCAAGACCACCACGCTCCGCATGATCGCGGGCCTGGAGGAACCCAGTTCGGGGACGGTGCACCTCGGCGATCAGGACGTCACCGACCTGCCGCCGTACAAGCGGCCCGTGAACACCGTCTTCCAGTCGTACGCGCTCTTCCCGCACCTGGACATCTTCGAGAACGTCGCCTTCGGACTGCGCCGCCGCGGCATCAAGTCCGTGAAGAACCAGGTCGGCGAGATGCTCGACCTGGTGCAGCTCGGCGAGCACATCCGCAAGAAGCCGCACCAGCTCTCCGGCGGCCAGCAGCAGCGCGTCGCCGTCGCGCGCGCCCTCATCAACCACCCCAAGGTGCTTCTCCTCGACGAGCCCCTCGGCGCCCTCGACCTGAAGCTGCGCCGCCAGATGCAGCTTGAGCTCAAGCGCATCCAGACCGAGGTCGGCATCACCTTCGTACACGTCACGCACGACCAGGAGGAGGCCATGACCATGGCCGACACCGTGGCCGTGATGAACGGCGGCCGCGTCGAGCAGCTCGGCGCCCCCGCCGACCTGTACGAGAACCCGCGCACCACGTTCGTCGCCAACTTCCTCGGCACGTCCAACTTCATAGAGGCGGAAATCCAGGAGGGCGCCGCGCGCAGCGGCGACGAGCTCGTCCTCAGGGCGGGCGACTGCAAGCTGACGCTGCCCATCGCCCGATGTACCGGCCCCACCGGCACCGGCAGCAAGATCCTCGTCGGTGTGCGCCCGGAGAAGATCTCCCTCACCCACGCCGACGACGCGGGCCAGATCCCCGAGGGCCGCAACCGCATCACCGGACGCATAGCCGACAGCAGTTTCATCGGCGTATCGACGCAGTACGTCGTCCGCAGCCCGGTCTGCCCGTCCTTCGAGGTGTACGCGCAGAACATCGAGCGCGACGGCCGCCTCGTCCCCGGCGCCGACGTCGTCCTGCACTGGAACCCCGCGCACACGTTCGGCCTGGACGCCTCCCAGGACGTCGAGGCGGGCGTCGAGAAGGTCGAGGAGGACGCCTCCGCATGACGACCTTGACCGACGCACCACCGCCCGCGTCCCCGAAGCCACCGCCCGCCCCCGAGGACGCGCCCCCGCGCAAGCCGCGCAAACGCGGGCGCCTCGTCCCCTACTGGCTGCTGCTCCCCGGCATCCTCTGGCTCGTCGTCTTCTTCGCGCTGCCGCTCGTCTACCAGGCGTCGACCTCCGTACAGACCGGCTCCCTCGAAGAGGGCTTCAAGGTCACCTGGCACTTCGCCACCTACTGGGACGCGCTCGCCGACTACTGGCCGCAGTTCCTGCGCTCGGTGCTCTACGCGGGCGCCGCCACGGTCCTGTGTCTGCTGCTCGGCTATCCGCTCGCCTACCTCATCGCGTTCCGCGCGGGCCGCTGGCGCAACGTCATCCTGGTCCTGGTCATCGCGCCGTTCTTCACCAGCTTCCTGATCCGCACGCTGGCGTGGAAGACGATCCTCGCCGACGGCGGGCCCGTGGTGGGCGCCCTCAACTCCCTGCACGTCCTGGACGTCACCAGCTGGCTGGGCGTCACGGACGGCGACCGGGTTCTCGCTACGCCTCTCGCGGTGATCTGCGGACTCACGTACAACTTCCTGCCGTTCATGATCCTGCCGCTCTACACCTCGCTGGAGCGCATCGACGGGCGGCTGCACGAGGCCGCGGGCGACCTCTACGCCAGGCCGTCCACCACGTTCCGCAAGGTGACCTTCCCGCTCTCCATGCCGGGCGTCGTCTCCGGAACGCTGCTCACCTTCATTCCGGCGGCCGGTGACTACGTCAACGCGGACCTGCTCGGATCCACCGACACACGCATGGTCGGAAACGTCATCCAGACGCAGTTCCTGCGCATTCTGGATTACCCGACGGCCGCGGCACTCTCCTTCATCCTCATGGCCGCCATCCTCTTCATGGTGACCTTCTACATCCGCAAGTCGGGGACGGAGGATCTCGTCTGATGGCTGCCTTCTTCCGCTGGCTCCGGCGCAATGTCGTCGTCATCGCGGGCCTGCTGACGCTCGCTTACCTGCTCCTGCCGAACGTCGTCGTCACGGTCTTCTCCTTCAACAAACCGAAAGGCCGCTTCAATTACTCGTGGCAGGAATTCTCGCTCGACGCGTGGAAGGACCCGTGCGGCGTCGCCGACATGTGCGGCTCCCTCTCGCTGAGCCTGCAGATCGCCACCTGGGCGACGATCGGCGCGACCGTGCTCGGCACGATGATCGCCTTCGCGCTCGTGCGCTACCGCTTCCGCGCGCGGGGCGCCATCAACTCGCTGATCTTCCTGCCGATGGCGATGCCCGAGGTCGTCATGGCCGCCTCGCTGCTCACGCTCTTCCTGAACATGGGTGCGCAGCTCGGCTTCTGGACGGTCCTGATCGCCCACATCATGTTCTGCCTCAGCTTCGTGGTGACCGCCGTCAAGGCGCGCGTCATGTCGATGGATCCGCGCCTGGAACAGGCCGCGCAGGACCTCTATGCCGGTCCTGTGCAGACGTTCCTGCGGGTGACCCTGCCGATCGCCGCACCCGGCATCGCGGCGGGCGCGCTGCTCGCTTTCGCGCTCTCCTTCGACGATTTCATCATCACGAATTTCAACGCGGGCTCGACTGTGACCTTCCCCATGTTCGTCTGGGGATCCGCACAGCGGGGCACGCCCGTTCAGATCAATGTGATCGGCACGGCGATGTTCCTCGTCGCCGTCCTTCTCGTACTCTCCGGAATGCTCATCGGAAAGCGCCGCAACAAGCAGGCGTGACAGCGCACCAACTGTTTCTGAAGGAGTGGAAATCATGGCCCCTGGTGCCATGACCCGTTTCACCGAGTCCCTCGCCGACGCCAAGCCGGTGTCCTTCTGGCTCGACGACCCCGGCAGGCCCGTCCCCGAGCCCGCCCTCACCGGTGACGAGCGGTGCGACCTGCTCGTCGTCGGCGGCGGGTACAGCGGCCTGTGGACCGCGCTCATCGCCAAGGAGCGCGACCCGCGGCGCGATGTCGTCCTCGTCGAGGGCCGCGAGGCGGGCTGGGCAGCCTCCGGCCGCAACGGCGGCTTCTGCGCCGCCTCGCTCACCCACGGCATCGCCAACGGCCTGTCCCGCTGGCCCGGCGAGATCGGGAAGCTGGAGGAGCTCGGCGCCCGCAACCTCGACGAGATCGAGGCGGCCGTCAAGCGGTACTCCATCGACTGCGACTTCGAGCGCACCGGCGAGATCGACGTCGCCACCGAGCCGCACCAGCTCGCCGAACTCCGCGAGATGTACGAGGAGATGGCGGAGCGCGGCCTGGCGGAAGGCTCCGAGCTCCTGGACGCGGACGCGCTGCGCGAGCACGTCGACTCGCCGACCTTCCTCGGCGGCCTCTGGGACCGCGAGGGCGTCGCCATGCTGCACCCGGCGAAGCTGGCGTGGGGCCTGAAGCGTGCCTGCCTGGAGAAGGGCGTACGCATCTACGAGCACACGCCCGCGCTGGAGCTGTCCTCCTCCGGGGCGGGCACGGCGATCCGCACGCCGTACGGCAGGGTCTTCGCCCAGCATGTCGCGCTCGCCACGAACGTCTTCCCCTCGCTGGTCAAGCGCCTGCGCCCGTACACCGTGCCGGTCTACGACTACGCGCTGATGACCGAGCCGCTGACCGACGAGCAGCTGGCGGCGATCGGCTGGAAGAACCGCCAGGGCCTCGGCGACAGCGCCAACCAGTTCCACTACTTCCGGCTCTCCGCCGACCACCGCATCCTGTGGGGTGGCTACGACGCGATCTACCCGTTCGGCGGGAAGGTGCGCGCCGAGTACGACGACCGGCCCGAGACGTACGCGAAGCTCGCGGGGCACTTCTTCACCTGCTTCCCGCAGCTCGAAGGGGTCCGCTTCACGCACGCGTGGGGCGGCGCGATCGACACGTGCTCGCGCTTCTCGGCGTTCTTCGGCACGGCCCACAAGGGGCGCGTCGCGTACGCGGCGGGCTACACGGGTCTCGGCGTCGGGGCCTCCCGGTTCGGCGCCGACGTCATGCTCGACCTGCTCTCGGGCGAGCGGACGGAGCGCACGGAACTGGAGATGGTGCGGACGAAACCGCTGCCGTTCCCGCCGGAGCCGTTCGCGTGGACCGGTGTCGCGCTGACCAAGTGGTCGCTCGCCAGGTCCGACGCCAACGGCGGCAAGCGGAACCTCTGGCTCAAGACGATGGACAAGCTGGGCCTCGGCTTCGACAGCTGAGGGGCCCTACGCCCGCTGCCGACGCCCGCTGTTCAATTGGCAGCCGAAACCCGCGTAATGCTTGGGCCCGAGGCCTGTCTCCCCCCGTGACGTGCATGTTGTCGTACACAGGGAAGGCAGGTCTCGGCATGACTGGCTCGGATGACTCGGGGACGAGGTCGGCGATCGAATGGCTGGTGTCGGTGGCGCCGGATCCGGAGGCGTGCCGCTGGGAGTGGGAGCGCAATCCCCTCGGGGTCGCGCTGCTGCCCGCGGGGCGGCTCTGGGACGTGCTGATCCTCCCCGGTGAGCTCGGATATCCCACGCTCGACGTGCTGACGCGCTGCGTCGACCGCCCCGGCCCCGTGCTCGCCGACTTCGGCGACGAACGCATGGGGTTCTTCGTGCCCGCGGGCACGGTCTCGCGCTGGCTCGGCACGGGTGTGCGCGGCGCGGGGCGCGGCACCTGGGTCGTCGTGCCCTACCCGGGCCGGGCCGCGGGCGGCGTCCGCTGGCTGGTCCCGCCGGACGGCTCGGGGACGCTCACCGACCCGGGGTTCCTCGAACTCGCCATGCACGAGGCGGCCGCGCAACTGGCGGGCGACGGAGAGGAGTGAGCGGAGGGGCGAGGAGAGGAGCGAGCTGCCGAAAACCTTGACAACTTAATTGGTCTGGACCAAGTTATGCGCGACCCGCCCTCCAATCCCCCCCATGCCCGGAGGCAGTTGTGGATCGCTCTTCGTTGCCCCGAACCAGCCCCGCGAGCCGTGTGAGACGTGCCGCCGTGGTCGCCGTCGCGGCCTGTGCGCTCGCCGCGTCCGGCCTGCTCTCGACCCGTGCGACAGCCGCTCCCGAACCGCGGGCCGCAGGCCAGGACGCCGCGGCCGCGCACAGCCTCGTCGGCTATCTGCACACCAGCTTCGCCAACGGCTCCGGCTACACCCGGCTCGCCGACACCCCCGACAGCTGGGACATCATCGACCTCGCCTTCGGCGAACCGACCTCCGCTACCTCGGGGGACATCCGCTTCGGCCTCTGTCCCAAGACGGAGTGCCCGAACGTCGAGACCAAGGACGAGTTCAAGGCCGCGATCAAGGCCAAGCAGGCGGCGGGCAAGAAGGTCCTGATCTCCATCGGCGGCCAGAACGGCCAGGTGCAGCTCAAGACCGCACAGGCCCGCGACACCTTCGTCGCCTCGGTCTCCAAGATCATCGACGAGTACGGACTCGACGGCCTGGACATCGACTTCGAGGGCCACTCGCTCTCGCTGAACGCCGACGACACCGACTTCAAGAACCCGAAGACCCCGGTGATCGTCAACCTCATCTCCGCGGTGAAGACCCTCAAGGCCAAGTACGGCTCCGGCTTCACGCTCACCATGGCGCCCGAGACCTTCTTCGTGCAGCTCGGCTACCAGTTCTACGGCACCGGGAAATGGGGCGGGCAGGACCCGCGCGCGGGCGCGTACCTCCCGGTCATCCACGCCCTGCGCGACGACCTGACGCTGCTGCACGTCCAGGACTACAACTCCGGCCCGATCATGGGCCTGGACAACCAGTACCACTCCATGGGCGGCGCGGACTTCCACATCGCGATGACCGACATGCTGCTCACCGGCTTCCCCGTGGCGGGCGACAAGAACAACGTCTTCCGGGCGCTGCCGCCCCAGAAGGTCGCGATCGGCATGCCCGCCTCCGTCAACGCGGGCAACGGCCACGTGTCCACGGGAGAGGTCAACAAGGCGCTGGACTGCCTCACCAAGGGCAGCAACTGCGGCTCGTACAAGACCCACGGAAGCTGGCCGGACCTGCGCGGCCTGATGACGTGGTCGATCAACTGGGACCGCTTCAACAACGGGGAGTTCTCGAAGAACTTCGACGCGTACTTCGGCTGATCAGCACCGTCTCCTGCCGATCAGCAGCAGCATCGCCTGCAGCAGCACCGCGGCCAGGCACCAGCTCGCCACCACGTCCAGCGGCCAGTGGTAGCCGCGCCGCACCAGCCCGAACCCGATCGCCACGTTCAGCAGACAGCATCCGATGACCAGTTCGCGGCGGCCGTAGGCGCCACGGAGCAGCGGCAGCAGGAGCAGGACCGCCGCTCCGTAGGCGACCGCGGCCGTCGCTGCGTGGCCCGAGGGGAAGAAGCCGCCGTCGCCCGCCGTGCCGGGCGGGCCCGGGCGGTCGATCAGCGCCTTGAGCGGGGCGACCAGCGCGGGCACCGCGGCCATGGCGAGGAGCGCGGCGACCGCGGGCAGCCACCACCGGGACGTACCGCTCTGCCGCGCGCGCCAGGCGGCGTACGCGGCCACCGCGACCAGCACCGGCACGGCCACCATGATGTTGCCGAGGTCGGCGAGGAACTCCGCGGCGCGGTCCGGCAGACGGCTGCCCGCGAGGGCGCGCCCCGCGCGCTCGTCGGCGCGGCGCAGCGGTCCTCCGGCGACGACCTGCCAGGTCAGGAGCGCGAAGAGGGCCAAGAGGGCGACGCACAGCGAGAGGGTGAGGGCCGGCCGTCGCGGGGCCGGGGATGCAGACATGCGCCACAGCCTGGCAGGGATGATCGCCGACGCGTGCGCCAGGGCGTCGGCGCGCGGCGGAAGGCCCCCGCCGGACGATCCGGCGGGGGCCTTCGACGACGTGCGTGTGCTCGTCCGTGCTGTCGTACCGGGCGGTCTCAGTGCCCGTGGTCGCAGCACCTGTTCCGCAACTGCTTGCCCGTCCGGGCCCACTGCTCGCGCTCCTTCGCCGTCACCTTCACCGCGGGGACGGCCGAGACCAGGTCGCTCACCTCGTACGGCACTCCGCCCCGCATCACCGACACCGTGCGTACCAGCGAGTCGAAGTCGGTGAACGGGTCACCGTCGATCACCGCGAGGTCGGCGAGCTTGCCCACCTCCAGCGTCCCGAGGTCGCGGTCGAGGCCGAAGATCCGTGCGGGCGCGGAGGTCGCCGTGCGCAGCGCATCGGCGGCCGAGTAGCCGCCGCGCCGCAGGGCGCGCAGACCGATGTGGACGCCCAGGCCGGTCGGGATGCCCGGGGAGTCCGTGCCGAGGGCGATCAGTCCGCCGCCGGTCGAGATCCTGCGGTAGATGCCGGTCTCCCGCGCCAGGGTGGCCAGCTGCGCGTCGGTGGGCGGCTGCTCGGCCAGGCTCCGGACCTGGGCGGTCTCCCACGGCGGCATCAGCCGCGTGACCCGCTCGTCGTCGGCGAGGCCGGGCGCCGCGCCGATCAGGGGAGTGGCCGAGAAGGGCGTCGCGACCAGGTGGAAGTCGCCCGTGGCGGTGTAGATCTCCGTCACGTCCTGGTACGCGAGTTCGCCCGCGGACGTCGCGTGGCCGAACTCGGCGCGCTGGGTGGCCTGCAGATGCGTCGTCAGGTCCTGGCCGAGCTGGATGCCGGGGGAGAGGTTGTGGCTGCCGCAGCGCACGCCCATCTCCTCGTGCGCGAAGCGCGTGGCCTCCTCCATCACCCAGCCCGGGGCCCGGACGTAGGTCTTGACGAAGTCCCAGTCGAGGGCCTTGCCCCGGGAGAGGGTAAGGCGCAGGCCCTCGCGGGTCGCGTGGACGCGGTTGTCCCAGGCGATGCGCGACCCGTCGAGGACCTCGCTCGCGGTCACGAGCCGGGGACCGGCAAGCTCACCGGCGGCGGTGGCCTCGCGGAGCCTCGCCCCTTCGTAGCCGGAACCGCCCATCGACATGGCGCTCGTGATGCCGTACGAGAGGAAAAGGGCGGACTGGCGGCCGCCGTAGATGCCCGGCTGCGGGTGCATGTGCGTGTCCCACAGGCCGGGGATCACGGTCTGCCCGGAGGCGTCGACGCGGCGGCCCGCCGCGCGGCCGGAGCGGTGCGGTCCGACGGCCGTGACGCGGCCGCCGCGGATGGTCACGTCGACGTTCTCGCGGACGCTCTCGTCGCCCCCGGAGCCGTCCCAGAAGCGGCCCGCGTGGACGACGGTGTCCGCGGGCGCGGGGCGCCGGTGGTCGAGCGGCAGCTTGACCGTGCGGACGCTGCCGTCCGCCACGGTGAGGAGCCGGAGGCGGCCCGCGGAGAGATAGAGGACGTGGCGGCCGTCGCCCGACCAGGTGGGGTGGTCGGCGGCCTCGGCGGGGAAGGTGCGGGGCTTGCCGTTCGGGGTGCCGTCGGAGTCCACGGGCAGCAGCCACAGCGCGGACTCGACGACGGCGGCCATGTGGCGGCCGTCGGGGGACCAGACGGGACCGTTGCTGTTGCGGTCGGAGATGGAGGCGTGCGGTGCCACCGCGTGGGTCCGTGCGGATCCGTCGGCCGTGTCGATGACGCGGATGAGGTTGTAGCCCTCGCGGAAGCGCTGGTTGATCCGATTGCGGAAGCTCACCGCGACATGGCGGCCGTCGGCGGACCAGCTGGGCCTGCCGGACAGCTCGCCACCGGGCGGGCTGGCGGCAAGCACCTTCTCCTCGCCGGTCCGCAGGTCCCGCACCAGCAGGTTGGTCGCGAGGTCGAAGCAGGCGAGGCGGTTGCCGTCGGGGGAGAGCGCCGCCTGGATGCGCCCGCCGGACGCGAGCACCGTCTCCTTGCCGGTGGCCAGCTCCCGGCGGCGGACGGCGGGCATGCCGTCGCGGTCGTCGGAGTACAGCAGCGCCTTGCCGTCGGGCGTCCACGCGGCCGCGTAGAGGTACCCGGTCGCCTTGGCCCGCGTCACCCGGCGCGGAGCCTTGCCGCCCGAGACCTCGCCCACCCAGAGGGAGTTGAGTGCCGTGAAGGCGACCTGCTTGCCGTCGGGGGAGAGGACGGGCAGGTCGAAGGCGCGCACGGGGCGGCTCCCGGTGCCGTCCAGGTCGAACGTCTTGAGCCGGTAGTCCGGCCTGTCCAGGGGCAGCGGCGCGGTGAACGGGATGTCCTTGCGGGTGCCGGGGTCGTCGGGCCGTACGACGGTGAACTGGCCGTCGACCGTGAGGAGCAGCTCCTTCGCGGAGATCCAGCGGGGCGGCGCGGGCTCCACGTCACCGCCCACCGCGACCGCCTCGCCGTCCACGACGAGGGCGCAGGCGGCGTTCGGCGCCGCCGTCGTGCGCAGATACGCCAGGGTGCCGTTCGAGGAGACGGCGGGCACGAAGATCTGGGCGGTGGTGGCGTCGGTGTGCTCCACGGTCACCGCACCGCTGCCGTCGGCGGCCACGGAGGCGACCGTGCGGGCGTCGAGCGCACCCGACTTCACCGCGGCCCGGACGAAGAGCACCCGCTTCCCGTCCGGCGACCAGACCGGGTCGAAGTCCTCCCACGCGCCGTCCTGCACGGGTCCTGACTGGCCGGGCCGCCCGGTCAGCCGGGTCAGCTCGCCGGTGGCCAGCTCAAGGACCCAGATGCGGAAGGGGGCACCCGTGACCGGGTCGCCGCCGCGCTCGGAGGAGAACGCGATCCGCTTGCCGTCGGGCGACCAGGCGGGGCCGCGGTCGTCCCAGTCGCCCTCGGTGCGCCGGGTCAGCTCGGAGCCGTCCGGCTTCAGCGTCCAGATGTGGAAGTTGCCCGTGCGGAACGCGCAGACGGCGATCAGGCGGCCGTCGGGCGAGTGCACCGGACGCGTCGGCTCCAGGTCCGCCGGGGTGAGCGGCACGGCGTCGCCGCCCGTGCGCGGCAGGGACCACAGCACGCCCTGCACCTCGGCGATCATCCGGTCGCCCGCGAGGGACGCGGCGCCGTTGGTAGTGGCGGTGAAGCGCAGTCGGGTCGCGGCGGCTTCGGCGGCGGCATGTGCGCTGCCGCTGCCGAGGCCGATGCCGGTGAGCGCACCCGTCGTGGCAGCGGCACCGGCGGCCGTCGTCGTCTGCAGGAAACGGCGGCGCGATATGTAGGGGATGCTCAACTTTTCTCCCGCGAAGGCCTGTTGGTGACGCTGACGGTGAACGCTGATGGTGAACGGTGAAGCTGACGGTGACCGGCGACAAGGCAGTGCTTCGCGATCTTCACGCAGAGCGCCGGTGGCGAAGAGTGCTGCGCAGGATCACGGCGAAAACGACCTGCCTCGCGCAGGAAGGCGCGTTATACAGGGAGTTGTGAGAGCCCATTCGCCGACCGGCGGCGCAGCCGAGCCGCTCGCGGCGGATCCGGACCTCGACCGGCTTGACCTGCAGATCGTCAGCGCCCTGCAGATCGAGCCGCGGGCCTCGTGGGCGAAGGTCGGCGCCGTGCTCGGGGTGGACGCCGTCACCGTCGCGCGCCGCTGGAACCGGCTGCGGACGGCGGGCCTCGCCTGGGTGACGGCGTACGAACCGGGGCCCGCCGGGGGCCGCTTGGCGGTCGTCGAGGTGGAGTGCGCGGGCAACCCCCTTGAGGTGGCCGACTCGATCGTCGACGACCCGGAGTGCCGGACGCTCGACCTCACGTCGGGCGGGCGCGATCTGCTGGTCGGTGTCGGCGCCGCCGACGAGGTGGCGCTGGCCGACTATCTCCTGAAGCGGCTCGGCACCGGGCCGCAGATCCGGGCCGTGCGCACCCAGCTCGTCACGTCCTTCGTCCGGGAGGCGGGCGACTGGCGGCTCGGCGAGCTCTCCGCGGACCAGGCGGCGCGGTTCACCGGCCACGGCCTGCGCGAACCGGGCGCCTCCACGGAGCCGACCGCGCTCGACCGCGCGGTGCTCGCGGCCCTGCGCACCGACGGACGCATGCCCGCCACCACCATCGCGGCCCGCACCGGCGTCCCCGTGCGCCGGGCCCGCGACGCCGTGCAGCGCCTGCTCCTGCACCGGCGGGTGGTGTTGTGGACGGACGTGGCCCGTGCGCGGTGCGGCCGGTCCGTGCAGGCCTGGCTCTTCCTCCAGGTCCCAGCGAGGCGTCTGGCGGGGGCCGCGGCCCGGCTCGCGGGCCTGGACGAGGCCCGTCTGGTGGTGACCACCGTCGGCACGTACAACCTGGCGGTGTGCGTCTGGATGCGGGAGCTCGCGGACGTCACCCGGCTCGAGGCGCAGATCGAGGACGGCCTGGAGGGCGTACGGATCGCGGACCGCTGCATCACGCTGCGGACGGCGAAGCGGGCGGGCAACCTGCTGGACGCACGGGGACGCAGAACCGGCAGACCGGGCTGACCGGGGAGCCCGTCGGGAGCCCGACATGCCGAAGGGCCAGCACAAGGGGGGGAGTGTGCTGGCCCTTCGGTGGCCGACCGGCCCGGACTGTCCGAGGGGACCTGCTCACGCGGGTCCGTCGGGGGAGTCTCCGAAGCGGCCGTCCGGATCGGTGGTCCGCGCGCCCCGGGGGGTTTGGGGCGGGCGGCCGTCCGATCGGTGAGGAGTTCCGGAGCTGGAAGCTCCGGGTGTGTGCGCAGAGGCACTACCAGGACGGGGCTGGGGAGGCTCCGCCGTGGTGTCGCACGCAGTTCCCTGCGAGCGGGGTGTTTCTCTCATCTGCAGAAACCGTACGGCAGGCGGTGGCGGGCCGACAGACGGATCGGCAACCCGTCATGGGGCCCGCACACCTTCTTCACACGCCCCGACGCTCAGACGCGGGCGAAGGCGCCCTCGATGATGTCCAGGCCCTCGTTCAGCAGGTCCTCGCCGATGACCAGCGGCGGCAGGAAGCGCAGGACGTTGCCGTACGTGCCGCAGGTCAGCACGAGCAGGCCCTCGGCGTGGCAGGCCTTCGCCAGGGCCGCGGTGGCCTCGGGGTTCGGCTCCTTGGTCG
Organism: Streptomyces sp. NPDC042371; assembly: GCF_056437465.1. NCBI lineage: Bacteria > Bacillati > Actinomycetota > Actinomycetes > Kitasatosporales > Streptomycetaceae > Streptomyces > Streptomyces sp. NPDC042371. Next base: position 309,213 of record NZ_JBWKAP010000010.1, read on the forward strand.
TACGGTCCTTGACCAGCTCGATGGCGATCATCGCGCCGCGGCCGCGGATGTCGCCGACGATGTCGAACTTCTCGGCGATGGCGGTGAGGCGGGTCTTCATGACCGACTCGATGTGCTTCGCCTTGGCGTTGAGGTCGAGCTCCTTCATGGTCTCGATGGCGCCGAGCGCACCGGCGCAGGCCACCGGGTTGCCGCCGTAGGTGCCGCCGAGGCCGCCCGAGTGCGCGGCGTCCATGATCTCGGCGCGGCCCGTGACGGCGGCGAGCGGCAGACCGCCCGCGATGCCCTTGGCCGTGGTGATGAGGTCGGGGACGATGCCCTCGTCCTCACAGGCGAACCACTGGCCCGTACGGCAGAAGCCGGACTGGATCTCGTCGGCGACGAAGACGATGCCGTTGTCGTTCGCGTACTTCACGATCTCCGGCAGGAAGCCCTTGGCGGGCTCGATGAAGCCGCCCTCGCCGAGCACCGGCTCGATGATGATCGCGGCGACGTTCTCGGCACCGACCTGCTTGCTGATCATGTCGATGGCCTGCTTGGCGGCCTCGGGCCCGGCGTTCTCCTCGCCCGTGGGCCAGCGGTAGCCGTAGGCCACCGGGACGCGGTAGACCTCGGGCGCGAACGGACCGAAGCCGTGCTTGTACGGCATGTTCTTGGCGGTCAGCGCCATCGTGAGGTTGGTGCGGCCGTGGTAGCCGTGGTCGAAGACGACGACCGCCTGGCGCTTGGTGTGCGCGCGGGCGATCTTGACGGCGTTCTCGACGGCCTCGGCGCCGGAGTTGAACAGCGCCGACTTCTTCTCGTGGTCACCCGGCGTGAGCTCCGCGAGCGCCTCGGCGACGGCGACGTAGCCCTCGTACGGCGTGACCATGAAACAGGTGTGGGTGAACTGCTCCAGCTGCGCGGCGGCGCGGCGCACGACGGCCTCGGCGGACGCGCCCACGGAGGTCACGGCGATGCCGGAACCGAAGTCGATCAGACGGTTGCCGTCGACGTCCTCGATGATGCCGCCGCCCGCGCGCGCGGCGAACACGGGCAGCACGGAGCCCACGCCACCGGCGACCACGGCGGTACGGCGGGCCTGCAGCTCCTGCGACTTCGGACCGGGGATGGCGGTGACGACGCGGCGCTCCTGCGGAAGGGCAGTCATGAGGGGCTCCTGGGGGTGGGGCGACGATACGGACGCTCTACTGCTTTCTTCGCAGGTTAGGGGCGAGGCCATGGGGTGGGCATGCTCCATGGGGGAGTCGTTCGGCGTGGCGGTTGTCCGTGGTGGACATAGTGGTGGGGATAGCGGAGCGTTCGCCGCGGAGGCGCCCGCCGGGGCCGGATCGCCGCGGGCCCGGGCGCGTATCCGGTGAACTCCCCCTGCGGGGGCACTAGATTGACCCGCGAAACAAGAGAGCGGCAGGCCAGGGGGCAAGAATCGTGGATTCCGACGGCACGCAGGACGCGCAGGGCACCCATGCCACTCCGGTGCCGCGCCCGGCGTCGCCTCCGAACGGGTCCGTGGTGCCTTCGCGCGGGTCCATGACGCCGCCGCCCCGGCCCGCGCAGGCCCCCGGGGCGCCGCCGCTGCCCGACGGGGCCGCCTTCCTCGCCTGGCTGCGCGCGCCGCGGCCCGCCGCCCTGCCCGGCATCTGGCGGTTCGCGCACAGGCCGCGGCCCGAGCAGGAGCCCGAGACCGTGCCGACCCGGCAGCTGCTGAGCGGCGCGCTGATCTCGTTCCTGGTGGGCTGGCTGCTCTGGTCGCTGCTGTGGAACAACTACCTGGGCGGTTGGTGGGTGCTGCCGATCGAGCTGTTCCTGCCCGACGCCTGGCTCTACAGCGGCAACAAGGTCGGCAACGCGTTCGTCTGGTACAGCTACTACACCCTCATCGCGCTCGCCATCATGATCGGCGTCGGCAGGATCGGCCGCTGGGGCGAGGTCTGGCGCCGCTTCGTCGCCCCTCACCTGCGCCGTCCCGACGCGCCCCCGCCGCCGCCCGCCCCCGAGGAGGACCCCGCCCGCTGGCCGCAGCTGCGGGCCGCGGGCGCGGAGGCCGCCGCCGACCGGCTCGCCGCCGACGCGGCGGCCGGACTGATGCGGGACGTGGACCACGCAAGGATCGTGCGGGCCTGGCGGTCCGTGCGGGCCGGGCGCAGCCCGCTCGCCGTCTTCACCGACGCCGTCCTGCGCGACGGCGCCCGCGCCTGCCCGCACCCCTCGGGCGACCGGGACCTGCCCTCGCGGGCCGCCCGCCACGACCTCGCCACGGCGCAGGTGCGCATCGGGACGACCGCCGACGACCCCCGCAACCCCTACGCCTACCGGAGCACCGGGCTCGCGCTCGGGCCCGACCTGCTCGGCACCTCGCTGCTCGCAGTCGGCCCCGGCGGCTCCGGCAAGACCGCACGGGTGGTGTGGCCGCTCGCCGAGTCGCTGTGCCTGGGCGCACTCGCCGGGCGGGCGGCCGTGGTGGTCGTCGGGGCCGCGGGCGCGGGGCTCGGGCCCGCAGAGGACTACGACGTGGTGGTGCGGATCGGGCAGCCCGACTCCGCGTACGACCTCGATCTGTACGGCGGCACCAACGACCCCGACGAGGCCGCGGCCGTGCTCGCCGAAGCCCTCGTCGGCGACCTCGTCGACCCGCACCCCAGCGGCGACAGCCGCCGCTCCACGACCTGCCTGGCCCAACTCCTCGGCCCCTTCCTCGCCGTCCACCGGCGCTTCCCCTCGGTGCCGGAACTGCGCGCCCTGCTCGACGGCTCGCCAGGACCGCTCGGCGCCCTGCGCAAGGCGCTGCAGGCGGCGGGGCAGGACGGGATGATCCGCGAACTCGACGCCCGGGAGCGCCAGCTCGGCCACCCCGGCGACCCCGGCGCGGTCCTCGCCGACCGCATCGCGCTCCTCGACCGCCCGGCCTTCGCCCCGTTCTTCGACACCTCGGGCCGCAGCACCCCGTTCTCGCTGCGGGCCCTGGACCATCCCGTACGGGTCCGCATCGACCTCCCCGAGCGCGGGCACGCCGACGCCTCACGGATCCTGGCGCGCCTCGTCCTCGCCCAGTTCACGGCGACCGCCGCCGGGCGCGAGGACCGCTCGCTCTTCGCCTGCCTGGTCCTGGACGACGCGTCGGGCACGGTCACCCCGGAATCCGTACGCCGCATCCAGCGTCTGCGGTCCGCCAACGCGGGCGTCGTCATGACCTTGCGTACGCTCGACGACGTACCCCGGCCCCTGCGCACACCGCTCCTCGGCGCGATCGGCTGCCGCATGGCGCTCTCCGGCCTCACCCCGTGGGACGGCCAGGACTTCGCGGAGGTCTGGGGCAAGGAGTGGACGGAGGCGCGCGATGTGACCGACCGGCAGATCATCGCCGAGACCCCACTGGGCAAAACCGTGCACATGCTGCGCCGCGTCATCACCGGCAACGCGCCGACCGCCCGCGCCGTCACCGTCCGTCAGGTAGAGCGCGAGCGCTGGTCCGCGTCCGAACTGGCACACGGGGTGCCGCCGGGGCACGCGGTGCTGTCGCTGACCGACGTACGCGGGGAGCACGCGCCCCCGCTCCTGGTGGACCTGCGCTCCTGAAGCGGGAAGGGCCCGGCCTGAAGCGGCGTGGACGGGGCATTCGGAAAACCCGACGCGGATGAGCTGCCGGATCACACGTACGTGGTGTTCGGTCTCTGTCGCACCATACGGTGAGGCAGAATCGACACAGGTCGTTCATACGGACCGGCCAAAAGATCCACATCGCGAAGATCCCCGTCGCGCCCACCCGCCCCGCCTGCCGCAGACCTGAAGGTCCCATGCCGCCCACGCTCGCCTCGCTCGTCCACCACTCCGCGCTCAAGCTGACCGTGCGCGCGGGCGAGGAACGCCTGGACACCCCGGTGCGCTGGGCGCACGCGAGCGAACTCGCCGACCCCGTGCCCTACATGGAGGGCGGCGAACTCCTCCTGATCACCGCGCTCAAGCTGGACGCGGAAGACCCGGACGCCATGCGGCGGTACGTGAAGCGGCTGGCCGGTGCCGGAGTCGTCGGGCTCGGCTTCGCCGTCGGCGTGCACTACCCCGACATCCCCGGGGCCCTCCTCGACGCCGCGACCGACGCCGGTCTGCCGCTCATCGAGGTGCCGCGGCGCACCCCGTTCCTCGCCATCAGCAAGGCGGTGTCGGCCGCCATCGCCGCCGAGCAGTACCGCGCGGTGACGGCGGGCTTCGCCGCCCAGCGCGAGCTGACCAAGCAGGCGCTGAGCGACGGCCCCGAAGGGCTGCTGCTCGCGCTCGCCGGGCAGGTCGACGGCTGGGCCGCGTTGTACGACGCGTCGGGCGCCGTCGTCGCCGCCGCGCCGGAGTGGGCCAACCGCAGGGCCGCCCGGGTCACCGCCGACGTCGAACGCCTCAGGGAGCGCCCGGCCCCCGCCAGCTCCGTCGTCGCGGGCGCCGAGGACCGCGTGGAGCTGCACTCGCTCGGCACGGGACGCAGGCCGCGCGCCGCGCTCGCCGTCGGCACCGAGTCGACCCTCGGCACCGCCGAGCGGTACGCGGTGCACTCCGCCATCGCCCTGCTCACCCTGACCACCGAGCGCTCCCGCTCCCTGCACGCCGCCGAGCAGCGGATCGGCGCGGCCGTGCTGCGGATGCTGCTCGCGGGGGAGCCCGACCACGCGCGGACCGTCGCGGGCGAGCTGTACGGCGGGCTCCTCGACGCGCCGTTCCGCCTCGTCGTCGCGCAGGTGGCGTCGGCGTCCGCGGCGCGGGTGCGGGCGGGCGCCGAGGGCCATGGGGAGGCTGCCGGAGGGGCGGAGGCAGGACCTGGGACCGCATCGGCCGCGGTGCTCGCCGCGGTCGCCGACGCCTCCGGGAACGGGGACCCGCTCGCCGGACTCGTCGACGTCGTCGAGGCCGCGGCCGCGCGCTCCGGCGAGGCGCTGCTCGTCGTCCCGTACGGGGATCGGCTCGTGCTGCTCGTCGTGGACGGGGGCGCGGGCGTGCGGGCCTGTGCGGAGTACGCGGCGGCGCTGGAGGCGGGGCGCGGCGCCACGGGGCGCGAGGCCACCGCTTCCGGCGAGGAGGGTGAGCTGGTGATGGGTCTTTCCGCGCCTGCCGGACCGATCGCCGCTGCCACCGCGTACAAGCAGTCCGAGCAGGCGCTGTCCGTCGCCAGGCGGCGCGGCCGCGCCCTGGTCGAGCACGAGGAGCTGGCCGCGGGGTCCGTCCTGCCGCTGCTCGCGGACGACGCGGTGCGGGCGTTCGCGGACGGTCTGCTGCGGGCGCTGCACGAGCACGACGCGACCGGCCGCGGGGATCTCGTCGCCTCCCTGCGGGCCTGGCTCTCCCGCCACGGCCAGTGGGACGCGGCGGCGGCGGACCTCGGCGTCCACCGGCACACCCTGCGGTACCGCATGCGCAGGGTCGAGGAGATCCTCGGCCGCTCCCTGGACGACCCGGACGTCCGCATGGAGCTGTGGCTGTCACTGAAGGCAACGTCGACGGCATCGGACTGAACTGTTCCGCCGCGCGGTCCGCCTCGTCCCACCCGCCCTGACAAAGCGGCGCGAGGCCCCAGGCCAGTACTCCGCGTCGGATAAACGTCAGCGGCTCCCGCTGCCCCTACGGTGAGGGACGTACCCCCAGACACACCACCGCGGAAGGGCCGGGAATCGACATGACTTCCATCCACGCCTTCTGGCTCGCCGGTCGCCAGACCACCGGCGAGACCACCTTCGACGTCACCTCGCCCTGGGACGGACGGGTCGTCGGCAAGGCCGCCGTACCGACCGACGCGCAGGTCGAGGAGGCCGTCGCCGCCGCGTACGCCGTGCGCGACGAGTTCGCCGCGACCCCGGCCCACGTCCGCGCCGCCGCCCTCACCCACGTGTCGAACCGCCTGGTCGAGCGCACCGAGGAGATCGCCCAGCTGATCTCCGCCGAGAACGGCAAGCCGATCAAGTGGGCCCGTGGCGAGCTCGGCCGCGCGATCTCCGTCTTCCGGTTCGCCGCGGAGGAGGCCCGCCGCTTCAACGGCGGCGAGGCCCAGCGTCTGGACACCGACGCGGGCGGCCAGGGCCGCCTCGCCCTGACCCGCCGCTTCCCCAAGGGCGTCGTCCTCGGCATCGCGCCGTTCAACTTCCCGCTGAACCTCTGCGCGCACAAGATCGCCCCGGCCATCGCCGTCGGCGCGCCGATCATCCTCAAGCCTGCTCCGGCCACCCCGCTCTCCGGCCTGATCCTCGGCGAGCTGCTTGCCGAGACCGAGCTGCCCGCCGGTTCGTGGAGCATCCTGCCGGTCGCCAACGACAAGATGCCCGCCCTGGTCCAGGACGAGCGGATGCCGGTCATCTCCTTCACGGGTTCCGAGAAGGTCGGCTACGCGATCATGGACTCGGTGCCGCGCAAGCACTGCACCCTGGAGCTCGGCGGCAACGGCGCGGCCGTCGTCCTGTCCGACTACTCCTCCGACGAGGACCTCGACTGGGCGGCCTCGCGCATCGCCACGTTCTCCAACTACCAGGGCGGCCAGTCCTGCATCTCCGTGCAGCGGGTCATCGCGGACGCCGCCGTGTACGACCGGCTCGTGCCGCGCGTGATCAAGGCCGTCGAGGCCCAGGTCACCGGTGACCCGTCCGACCCGGCGACCGAGGTCGGCCCGCTGGTCAACGAGGACGCCGCCAAGCGCGTGGAGTCCTGGGTCGACGAGGCGGCGAAGGCGGGCGCCAAGGTCCTCACCGGCGGCAAGCGCGACGGTGCCGCGTACGCGCCGACCGTGCTCGCCGACGTGCCCGCCGACGTCACCATCGCCTACGAGGAGGTCTTCGGACCGGTCCTCACCCTGAAGAAGGTGGACGGCGAGGCCGAGGCGTTCGACGCGGTCAACGACTCCAAGTACGGCCTCCAGGCGGGCGTCTTCACGCACGACCTGCAGACCGCCTTCCGCGCGCACCGCGCCCTGGAGGTCGGCGGCGTGGTCATCGGCGACGCCCCGTCCTACCGCGCCGACCAGATGCCGTACGGCGGCGTGAAGCAGTCCGGTGTGGGCCGCGAGGGCGTCCGCTTCGCGATGGACGACTACACCTACGAGCGCGTCATGGTCCTGACGGGCCTCGCTCTGTAGAACCTGCAGAACCTGCAGACCCGCGCCACAAAGGCGGACGGCCGGAGCCCACTGTGCGGGGGCTCCGGCCGTCGTGCTGTGCGCCGTGCGTCAGACGATGCGCTCCTGCGCGTCGAACTGGTCGACCGGCTCGTTGGTGCAGGCCGCCACCGGGCCGCCGAGCACGTTGCCGCCCACGCCCTGGGGCGCGGGGACGGCGCAGCGCAGGTCCACGTTGACGAACGAGGCGCCGTAGCTGTTCAGGATGCCGCCCGTGTCGCCGCCGATGGCCACGTCGCCGTTCTCGGTGGCGAACTCCGAGGCGTCGGCCGCGGCCACGCCCGCACCGCCGACGGTCGCGGCGGCGGCCGCCGCCATGAGCGCGGCACCGGTCAGAACTTTCCGGATCATCTTTGCTCCATAAGGAAAGGGGATTTCGCGCTTCATTCAGTCAGGCAGCCTGGGGAATTACTGAACTCGACGCGCGGAGTCAATGCCGGGCCCTGATTGCAGGTCGGGGATTTCCGGCCCGAATTGTCGGCAGGGCGGAATCCCCGGCGCGGGATCAGAGGATGCGCTCGGGGGCGTCGAACTGGTCGACCGGCGCGTTGTTGCAGGTCGTGACCGGGCCGCCGAGGACGTTGCCGCCCACGCCCTGGGCCGCGGGAACGGCGCAGCGCAGGTCGACGTCGACGAACGGGGCGCCGTAGGCGTTGGCCACGCCGCCCGTGTCGCCTGCGATGGCGACGTCGCCGTTGTCGGTGGCGAACTCCGAGGAGCCGGTGCCCGTCCCGCTGACCGTCTCGCCGTAGGCGACCCGGGCAGCCTTGTTCATGTCGTGCGCGCTGCTGGTCGTGTTCTCGGCCTCGGGGCCACTCGTCGTCGCCGAGGCCACACCGGCGGCACTCACGGTCGCGGCGGTGGCGGCGGTGGCGAGCGCGGCGCCGGCCAGAACCTTCCGAATCATCATTGCTCCAATTTCAGGGGGGGGGTGACGGCTGCATTCTGCACAGCAGTTCTGTTGTGGCGGGGCTTCATGAATGAAGGGTCGTCCGCATTCACGCATTCAGTCCATTAATTGCCCTGCATTTCCTCGCCCGCCCCGGTGCCCGGGTGATCAGGTGCGGCCGGATGCTGCGCGAGGGCTGGTGGGGCCGCCCCGAATCGGGTACATACGATCGAGTAGCACCGGTCGGTAACGGGCCGGGCCGGTGGCCCCGACACGCGGCGAGGTGAACCTCATGTCCGCAACATCCCCCGCACCCGAGCACCGGGCGAAGGTCTCCGAACGAGAGGCCAGGCAGGTGGCCGAGGCCGCCCGCGAGCAGGACTGGCGCAAGCCCAGCTTCGCCAAGGAACTCTTCCTCGGCCGATTCCGTCTCGACCTCGTGCACCCGCACCCGATGCCGCCCGACGAGGACGCCCAGCGCGGCGAGGAGTTCCTCGCCAAGCTCCGCGACTTCTGCGAGACGAAGATCGACTCGGCTCGCATCGAGCGCGAGGCGAAGATCCCCGACGAGGTGCTCATCGGCCTCAAGGAGCTCGGCGCCCTCGGCATGAAGATCGATACGAAGTACGGCGGGCTCGGCCTCACGCAGGTCTACTACAACAAGGCCCTCGCCCTGGTCGGCTCCGCGAACCCGGCGATCGGCGCGCTACTCTCCGCGCACCAGTCGATCGGCGTGCCGCAGCCCCTGAAGATCTTCGGCACCCAGGAGCAGAAGGACGCCTTCCTGCCCAGGTGCGCCCGCACCGACATCACCGCGTTCCTGCTCACCGAGCCCGACGTCGGCTCGGACCCGGCACGCCTGGCCACCATGGCGGTGCCCGACGGCGACGATTACGTCCTGGACGGCGTGAAGCTGTGGACCACCAATGGCGTCGTCGCGGACCTCCTCGTCGTCATGGCGCGGGTGCCGAAGTCCGAGGGCCACAAGGGCGGCATCACCGCGTTCGTCGTCGAGGCCGCGGCCGAGGGCGTCACCGTCGAGAACCGCAACGCGTTCATGGGCCTGCGCGGCCTGGAGAACGGCGTGACCCGCTTCCACCGGGTGCGTGTCCCCGCGGCCAACCGCATCGGCCCGGAGGGCGCGGGCCTCAAGATCGCCCTCACCACCCTCAACACCGGGCGGCTCTCCCTGCCCGCCATGTGCGTCGGCGCGGGCAAGTGGTGCCTGAAGATCGCCCGTGAGTGGTCGGCCGCGCGGGAGCAGTGGGGCAAGCCCGTCGCGTACCACGAGGCGGTCGGCTCGAAGATCTCCTTCATCGCGGCGACGACCTTCGCGCTGGAGGCCGTCCTCGACCTCTCCTCGCAGATGGCCGACGAGGACCGCAACGACATCCGCATCGAGGCCGCCCTCGCCAAGCTGTACGGCTCCGAGATGGCCTGTCTGATGGCCGACGAGCTCGTCCAGATCCGCGGCGGCCGCGGCTTCGAGACCGCCGAGTCCCTCGCGGCCCGCGGCGAACGCGCCGTCCCCGCCGAGCAGATCCTCCGGGACCTGCGGATCAACCGCATCTTCGAGGGCTCCACCGAGATCATGCACCTGCTGATCGCCCGCGAGGCCGTGGACGCGCACCTGAAGGTCGCGGGCGACCTCATCGACCCCGACAAGTCCCTGTCCGACAAGGCGAAGGCGGGTGCGAAGGCGGGCGGCTTCTACGCCCGCTGGCTGCCGAAACTGGTGGCGGGCCCGGGCCAACTCCCGAGCTCGTACGCCGAGTTCCACCCGGCGGGCCACGCCGACCTCTCCGGCCATCTGCGCTACGTCGAGCGCGGCGCCCGCAAGCTGGCCCGCTCGACCTTCTACGCCATGTCCCGCTGGCAGGGGAAGATGGAGACCAAGCAGGGCTTCCTCGGCCGGATCGTCGACATCGGCGCCGAGCTGTTCGCGATGAGCGCGGCGTGCGTGCGCGCCGAACTCCTGCGCACCACCGAGGAGTACGGCCGCGAGGCGTACCAACTGGCCGACGTCTTCTGCCGCCAGTCCCGCATCCGGGTCGACGAGCTCTTCGACCGGCTCTGGACCAACACCGACGAGCTGGACCGCAAGGTGGTCAAGGGCGTCCTCTCGGGGACGTACACCTGGCTCGAAGCGGGGGTCGTCGACCCCTCGGGCGACGGCCCGTGGATCGCGGACACCGCGCTGCCCGAGACGCCCCTGCCCGATGTCCGCAGGGTGATCAAGGAGGGGTGAGGGCCCGGCCCGACCGGTACGGGAAATCGTTTGGAGCGGGATCCGGGCGCTTCTACTGTGGCCCGGTGATGACCCAGGTGATCGTTCTCAATGGTGGCTCCAGCTCGGGGAAGTCCGGGATCGTGCGGTGCCTGCAGTCGGTCCTGCCGGGGCCGTGGCTGGCGTTCGGGGCGGACACGTTCGTCGGCGCGATGCCCGCGTCCATGCAGGCGTCGGACGCCGGGATCGAGTTCGCCGCGGACGGCACGGTGAGCGTCGGGCCGGAGTTCCGGGCCCTGGAGGCGGCCTGGATCGAGGGGGTCGCCGCGATGGCCCGCGCGGGCGCCCGGATCGTCGTCGACGAGATCTTCCTCGGCGGCGCGGACTCGCAGCACCGTTGGCAGAAGGCCCTGAGCGGGCTGCCGGTGCTGTGGGTCGGCGTCCGGTGCGACGATGAGATCGCGGCGGCCCGCGAGATCGCACGGGGGGACCGGGCCGTCGGCGTGGCCGCGTCCCAGGCCGAGACGGTCCACCGCGGCATGGTCTACGACGTGGAGATCGACACCGCCCACACCGAGTCGATGGAGTGCGCGCGGACCATCGCCGCGCACGTCGAGTGAGCGACACTGCCGAATGAGCGACACCGCCGAATGGGCGACACCGCAAAGTGAGCGACACCGCCCCTTTCACCCGTTCTTTTCGCGCGCGCCGCATTCCGCCCCGCCCGTAACCGGTCTGCTTGCTGCCGTGATGTGGCCCCGCCCACAATGAGCGGACCGGCCGGCGAGCCAGGGAGGGGATCACCGTGTCCGTCCTCAAACTGGAACACCTCACGGGAAAGATCATGCGAGCGGGCGAAGGCAGAATGCTGCGTCGGCTCGAACGCGTCAGGGTTCAGGTCAACTCCATCGAGGGCGAGATCGAGCGGCTTTCCGACGCCGAACTCCGCGCCCTCACCGACGAGTACAAAGAGCGTTACGCGGACGGGGAGAGCCTCGACGATCTGCTCCCGGAGGCCTTCGCGACCGTCCGCGAGACGGCCCGGCGCATCCTCGGCATGCGCCACTTCGATGTCCAGGTGATGGGCGGCGCGGCACTCCACCTCGGCAACATCGCCGAAATGCAGACGGGGGAGGGAAAGACCCTCGCGGCCACCCTGCCCGCGTATCTGAACGCCCTGGCGGGCGACGGAGTCCACCTCGTCACGGTCAATGACTATCTGGCCGAGCGCGACGCCCGGTGGATGGGCCGCGTCTACGGCTTCCTCGGTCTGACCGTCGGTGTCATCAAGGCCGAGATGAGCCCGGACGACCGGCGCGCCGCCTATGCCTGCGACATCACGTACGGCACGAACAACGAATTCGGCTTCGACTACCTGCGCGACAACATGGCCTGGTCGAAGGGGGAGCTGGTGCAGCGCGGGCACCACTACGCGATCGTCGACGAGGCGGACTCCATCCTCATCGACGAGGCCCGCACCCCCCTGATCATCTCGGGCCCGGCCGACCAGCCCACGCACTGGTACGGATTCTTCGCCGACGCCGTGCGCGGAATGCGGGGCATCGCGATCCAGGAGGAGAAGTTCACGGCACCGCAGCGCAAGATCGAACTGGCGGAACTGCGCGCCGCGTACGACTACGAGTACGACCCCAAGAAGCGCACCGTGGCCGTACTGGACAACGGCGTGGAATTCCTGGAGGACCAGCTGGGCATCGACAACTTCTACGACTCGGCCAACACCTCCCTCATAGGCCAGCTGCACAATGCGCTCAAGGCGAAGGAGCACTTCAAGAAGGACAAGGACTACGTCGTCACCGACGGAGAAGTCCTGATCGTCGACGAGCACACCGGGCGCATCCTCGCCGGACGCCGCTACAACGAAGGCGTCCACCAGGCCATCGAGGCCAAGGAGGGCGTGGAGATCAAGGACGAGAACCAGACGCTCGCCACGATCACCCTGCAGAATTTCTTCCGCCTCTACGGAAAACTCTCCGGAATGACCGGCACGGCCATGACCGAGGCCGCCGAGTTCCACCAGATCTACAAACTCCACGTCGTGCCCATCCCCACCAACAAGCCGATGGTCCGCGCCGACAGGCCCGACGTCATCTACCGCGACGAGTCCGTGAAATTCGACGCGGTCGTCGCCGACATCATCGAAAGGCACCGCACGGGCCAGCCGATCCTCGTCGGCACGGTGTCCGTGGCGAAGTCCGAGCACCTCTCCGCCCTGCTCACCGGGCGCGGCATCCGGCACGAGGTGCTCAACGCCAAGAACCACCTGAGCGAGGCGCAGATCGTCGCGCAGGCGGGCCGCAGGGGCGCCGTCACCGTCGCCACGAACATGGCGGGCCGCGGCACCGACATCATGCTCGGCGGCAATCCCGAGGCCATGGCGGAGGCCGAGCTCAAAACGGAAGGACGGGCCCCGGAGGACGACCCGGACCGGTACCGCGAGGCCCTGGAGCGCATCGCGGCCGCGGCCGCCGCCGAGCACGACGAGATCACCGGCCTCGGCGGCCTCTACGTCCTCGGCACCGAGCGCCACGAGTCCCGCCGCATCGACAACCAGCTCCGCGGCCGCTCGGGCCGCCAGGGCGACCCCGGCCAGTCCCGCTTCTACCTCTCGCTGGGCGACGACTTGATGCGGCTGTTCCGCGCCGAACTGGTCGAACGCGTCATGCTCATGGCCAACGTCCCGGACGACGTGCCCATCGAGAACAAGATGGTGACCCGCGCCATCGCCTCCGCACAGTCCCAGGTCGAGCAGCAGCACTTCGAGACCCGCAAGAACGTCCTCAAGTACGACGAGGTCCTCAACCGCCAGCGCAGCCTCATCTACCAGGAGCGCCGCCGCGTCCTGGAGGGCGAGGACCTCCGCGAGCAGATCCACCACTTCATGGCCGACACCCTCGACGCGTACGTGGCAGCGGAGACCGCCGACGGCTTCGCCGAGGAGTGGGACCTGCAACGGCTCTGGACCGCCTGCCGCCTGCTCTACCCCGCACGCGTCACCACCCAGGACCTCGACCGGGAGGCGGGCACCCGCGCCGACGTGACCGCCGAACTGATCACCGAGGTCCTGGCCGACGACATGAGCGCCCGCTACGAGGAACGCGAGCGCGCACTCGGCTCGGACGTCATGCGCGAACTGGAGCGCCGCGTGGTGCTCTCCGTCCTGGACCGGAAGTGGCGCGAGCACCTGTACGAGATGGACTACCTCCAGGAGGGCATCTGGATGCGGTCCTACCTGGGCAGGGACCCCCTGTTCGAGTTCCAGCGCGAGGGCTTCGACCTGTTCACCGCGATGATGGACGCCATCAAGGAGGAGTCCGTCGGCTACCTCTTCAACCTGGACGTCCGCGCCGAGAGCCTGGAGGCCCGCCAGTCCAGCGGCCAACTCCGCTTCAGCGCGCCGACGATGGACACCGCGGAGGGCGTCCTGGAGGGCGACTTCGACACCCGCGACAAGAAGCAGTGACCCCGATCGGGCACGCCCTGTCGGGCCGGACGGAGGATGCGGCCACAATAGGGGGATGAGCGACAGCCCATCCCCCCTCGCCGACCCGCACCTCGTCTTCGACCCCGTGACGGGGGACGGACCGCGGGACATCGTGATCCTCGGCTCCACGGGTTCGATCGGCACCCAGGCCATCGACCTCGTCCAGCGCAACCCCGACCGCTTCCGCGTCACGGCGCTCTCCGCCGCGGGCGGCCGCGTCGGCCTCCTCGCCGAGCAGGCGCGCCAGCTGCGGGTCGGGACGGTCGCGGTCGCCGACGAGAACGCCGTACCGGCGCTGCGCGAGGCCCTCCAGGGGCAGTACGGCGCGGGGGAACCGCTCCCCGAGATCCTGGCGGGACCCGACGCCGCGGCCCAGCTCGCCGCGTCCGACTGCCACACGGTCCTCAACGGGATCACCGGCTCCATCGGCCTCGCCCCGACGCTCGCCGCCCTCGAAGCGGGCCGCACCCTCGCGCTGGCCAACAAGGAATCCCTCATCGTCGGCGGCCCCCTGGTCAAGGCGATCGCCGAGCCCGGCCAGATCATCCCGGTCGACTCCGAGCACGCGGCGCTCTTCCAGGCGCTGGCCGCAGGCACCCGCGCGGACGTACGCAAGCTGGTCGTCACCGCCTCCGGCGGCCCCTTCCGGGGACGTACGAAGGCCGATCTCGCGCACGTCACCCCCGAGGACGCGCTGGCGCACCCCACCTGGGCCATGGGCCCGGTGATCACCGTCAACTCCGCGACGCTGGTCAACAAGGGCCTGGAGGTCATCGAGGCCCACCTGCTCTACGACATCCCCTTCGACCGCATCGAGGTCGTCGTCCACCCGCAGTCGTACGTCCACTCCATGGTGGAGTTCACCGACGGCTCGACCCTCGCCCAGGCCACCCCGCCCGACATGGGCGGTCCGATCGGCATCGGCATCGGCTGGCCCGAGCGCATCCCGGACGCCGCCCCGGCCTTCGACTGGACGAAGGCGTCGAGCTGGGAGTTCTTCCCCCTCGACAACGACGCGTTCCCGTCGGTCGGGCTCGCCCGGCACGTCGGGGAGCTCGCGGGCACGGCCCCGGCAGTGTTCAATGCCGCCAACGAGGAATGCGTGGACGCGTTCCTGAAGGGCGCGCTGCCCTTCAACGGCATCATGGAGACCGTGACGAGGACCGTGGAGGAACACGGCGTCGCTGTCACCGGTGGGTCGGGAACCTCCCTGACCGTTGCCGACGTCCTCGAAGCGGAGACCTGGGCGCGTGCTCGGGCACGCGAACTGGCAGCAAAGACGACCGCGGAGGCCCGTGCATGACGACACTGATGATGATCCTCGGGATAGTCGTCTTCGTGATCGGGCTGCTCTTCTCGATCGCCTGGCACGAACTGGGGCACCTGTCGACCGCCAAGATGTTCGGCATCCGCGTGCCGCAGTACATGGTGGGCTTCGGGCCGACCCTCTTCTCACGGAAGAAGGGCGACACCGAGTACGGCGTCAAGGCCGTCCCCCTCGGCGGCTACATCCGCATGATCGGCATGTTCCCGCCCGGCGCCGACGGCCGCATCGAGGCACGGTCGACGTCCCCCTGGCGCGGCATGATCGAGGACGCCCGCTCGGCGGCCTTCGAAGAGCTCCAGCCCGGCGACGAGAGCCGCCTCTTCTACACGCGCAAGCCCTGGAAGCGCGTGATCGTGATGTTCGCCGGGCCGTTCATGAACCTGATCCTGGCCGTGGCGATCTTCCTCGGCGTGATGATGACGTTCGGCATCAGCAGCCAGACGACCCAGGTCGGCAAGGTCTCCGACTGCGTCATCCAGCAGAGCGAGAACCGCGCGAAGTGCGAGAAGGGCGACAAGGCCGCGCCCGCCAAGGCGGCGGGCCTGAAGCCCGGTGACAAGATCGTCGGCTTCCAGGGGAAGTCCGTCGACGACTGGTCCGCGCTCCAGTCCAAGATCCGCGAGACCATCGGCCCGGCCACGATCACGGTCGAGCGCGACGGCAAGCGGCTGGACCTGCACGCGAACCTGATCAAGAACCAGGTCACCAAGACCGACGGCGACGGGGCCTACGTGGAGGGCAAGTACGTCTCCGCGGGCTTCCTCGGCTTCACCCCCGCCACCGGCATCGTGCAGCAGTCCTTCGGCGACTCCGTCGACCGCATGGGCGACATGATGGAGAACGGCGTCGAGTCGATCATCGCCCTGCCGTCCAAGATCCCCGATCTGTGGAACGCGGCGTTCGGTGACGGCGAGCGCAAGCAGGACTCCCCGATGGGCGTCGTCGGCGCGGCCCGGGTGGGCGGCGACGTGTTCACCCTGGACATCCCGCCGGAGAACCAGATCGCGATGATGCTGTTCCTCATCGCGGGCTTCAACCTCTCGCTGTTCCTCTTCAACATGCTGCCGCTGCTCCCGCTCGACGGCGGCCACATCGCGGGCGCCCTGTGGGAGTCCGTGCGCCGCAACGCGGCGAAGGTCCTGCGCCGCCCCGACCCGGGCCCGTTCGACGTCGCCAAGCTGATGCCGGTCGCCTACGTGGTGGCGGGCATCTTCATCTGCTTCACGATCCTGGTGCTCATCGCGGACGTGGTGAATCCGGTGAGAATCTCCTGATTACGGGAAGTTCGCGGCGGCCCGGCACCTTGTGTGACGGGCCGCCCACCATTGGGTGGACTTCCGGGCGTGATGTGCCCGGGCCCTGCGGGGTGCCGTAATCTCGAATCCGGAGCCCGCCGATCTCGGGACCCAGATGCACACTTAGTGATCCGTACTCTGTGATCCACACTCTTGGGGATGCTCGCCAGATGACTGCCGTATCGCTCGGAATCCCGTCCGTTCCGACCAAGCTCGCCGACCGAAGGGTCAGCCGCAAGATCCAGGTCGGCACGGTGGCCGTGGGCGGGGACGCTCCGGTCTCGGTCCAGTCGATGACGACGACGCGCACGTCCGACGTCGGCGCCACACTGCAGCAGATCGCGGAGCTGACGGCTTCCGGCTGTCAGATCGTGCGGGTGGCGTGCCCCACGCAGGACGACGCGGACGCGCTCGCCACGATCGCGCGCAAGTCGCAGATCCCGGTGATCGCCGACATCCACTTCCAGCCGAAGTACGTGTTCGCGGCGATCGACGCGGGCTGTGCGGCGGTCCGGGTCAACCCGGGCAACATCAAGCAGTTCGACGACAAGGTCAAGGAGATCGCGCGCGCCGCCAAGGACGCGGGCACGCCGATCCGCATCGGGGTCAACGCGGGCTCCCTGGACGCCCGCCTGCTCAAGAAGTACGGCAAGGCGACCCCCGAGGCCCTCGTCGAGTCGGCCCTCTGGGAGGCGTCCCTCTTCGAGGAGCACGGCTTCCAGGACATCAAGATCTCGGTCAAGCACAACGACCCGGTCGTCATGGTCAACGCCTACCGCCAGCTCGCCGCCCAGAGTGACTACCCCCTGCACCTCGGCGTGACCGAGGCGGGCCCCGCCTTCCAGGGCACGATCAAGTCGGCCGTGGCCTTCGGCGCCCTGCTCTCCGAGGGCATCGGCGACACGATCCGCGTCTCCCTCTCGGCGCCGCCCGTGGAGGAGATCAAGGTCGGCATCCAGATCCTCGAATCCCTCAACCTCCGCCAGCGCCGCCTGGAAATCGTCTCCTGCCCGTCCTGCGGCCGCGCCCAGGTCGACGTCTACAAGCTGGCCGAAGAGGTCACCGCGGGCCTCGAAGGCATGGAGGTCCCCCTCCGCGTCGCCGTCATGGGCTGCGTCGTGAACGGCCCGGGCGAGGCCCGCGAGGCCGACCTCGGCGTCGCCTCCGGCAACGGCAAGGGCCAGATCTTCGTCAAGGGCGAGGTCATCAAGACCGTCCCCGAGTCCAAGATCGTGGAGACCCTCATCGACGAGGCGATGAAGATCGCCGAGCAGATGGAGAAGGACGGCGTGGAGTCGGGCGAGCCGACGATCTCGGTCGCAGGCTGACCCCGAGACACCCTCCCCGCACTTCCCCCTGTGCCCCGCCGCTCACGAAGCGCCGGGGCACAGGTGCGTACGGTCCCCGGCGGGCAGGAGCCCTGCCCGCCCCTGCCTGTGCCCCGCCGCTCTTGAGCCGCGCCCCAAACCACCGAGCCGCGACACATCCCCCACCCACCCAGCCCCTACCCCGCCCCGGCGCGGGTCGCCCCTACCCCGCCCCGGTGCGGAGCGCCCCCGCCCCCGCCCTGCGGGTCGCCCCCACCCCAGCCCCGGTGCGGAGTGCCCCCGCCCCCGCCCCAGTGCGGAGCGCCCCCACCCCAGCCGCACGGTGCGGGGCAAACGGGTGGGTGGGTGGGAGCAACGCCGCGAAGCGGCGAAAAGACCCCCGCCCCCACCGGGGGAGACCCCGCCCGACAGCCAGCCCCCCAACGGACAAAAGGCACCCCCCGCACAAGGCGCCCCCGCCAGGTACAGTGCGGAGATCAGCAGACCGTATGGTGAGGCCCCCGCACGTGTTGACTCAGACCACCACCAGGGTCCTCGAACCGAGTGACCTCGACGCCGCGCTCGCCGTGCTCGACCGCGAGCCGGTCGCGAACGCCTTCGTGACCGCCCGCGTCAAGGTGGCGGGCCTCGACCCCTGGCGCCTCGGCGGCGAGATGTGGGGCTGGTACGAGGACGGCATGCTGGCCTCGCTCTGCTACGCGGGCGCCAACCTCGTCCCCATCTGCGCGACCCCGCGAGCCGTCCGAGGCTTCGCCGACCGCGCCCGCAGGTCCGGCCGCCGCTGCTCGTCCATCGTCGGCCCCGCCGAGTCCACGGCCCAGCTGTGGCGGCTCCTGGAGCCCTCCTGGGGCCCCGCCCGCGAGGTCCGCGCCCAGCAGCCCCTGATGGTCACCGACCGGCTCCCGGACGACATCGTCCCCGACCCGTACGTCCGTCGTGTCCGCAAGGACGAGATGGAGACGATCATGCCCGCGTGCGTGGCGATGTTCACCGAGGAGGTCGGCGTCTCGCCGATGGCGGGCGACGGCGGCCTCCTCTACCAGGCCCGTGTCGCCGAACTCGTCGGCTCCGGACGCTCCTTCGCCCGCCTCGACCGGGACGGCAAGGTCGTCTTCAAGGCGGAGATCGGCGCCGCCACCTCACAGGCGTGCCAGATCCAGGGCGTCTGGGTGGCCCCCGAGTACCGCGGCCGCGGCCTCGCCGCCCCCGGCATGGCGGCCGTCCTGCGCTACGCACTCGCGGACGTCGCCCCGGTGGCAAGCCTGTACGTCAACGACTTCAACACCGCGGCCAGGGCGGCCTACCGAAGGGTGGGCTTCCAGGAGGTCGGCGCCTTCATGAGCGTCCTGTTCTGAACGCGGGCAACGCGAAGTAGGGTCGCCCCATGACAGACGATGTCGTGATCGCGCCGCTCGACCTCGCCGCGCGCGTGGACGACGCACTGCGCGTCCAGGCCCACGCCTTCGGACTGAGCGAGGACGAAGTGGCCGTCCGGCGCCAGATCGTCCTGCGACACCTCACCTACCCGGGCGCCCGCGCGTTCGGCGCGACCACCCCCGACGACCGGCTCGTCGGCTTCGTCTACGGCATGCCCAACAGCCGGGGCCACTGGTGGTCGACGGTCGTCGAGCCGTACCTGCGCAGCCAGAACCTGGACGGCTGGCTGGACGACTCCTTCGTCATCACCGAGCTGCACGTGCATCCGGGCCACCAGAACCGCGGCATCGGACGCGCCCTCATCACGACCATCACCGAAGGCGTCCCCGAGCCCCGCTCGATCCTCTCCGCGATCGACGTCGAAAGCCCGGCCCGCGGCCTCTACCGCTCCCTCGGATACGCGGACCTGGCCCGCCGCGTCCTGTTCCCCAGCGCCGCCAAGCCGTACGCCGTGATGGGCGCTCCGCTGCCCCTGCCGAAACGGTCCTGAGCCGTAACCGATTTCCGCCCGCCCGCGCCCCCCGGCTAACCTCCTGGCAGCACCCTCCCCCGAGCTCTCGGCTCCGCTCGAGCAGGGGGGACCCCCAGCAGCAGGAGTTCACCATGGCCCAGGTCCAGCGCATGTCCCGACTGATGGCGAAGACCTTGCGCGACGACCCGGCGGACGCCGAGGTACTGAGCCACAAACTCCTCGTCCGCGCGGGCTACGTGCGCCGCACCGCCGCCGGTGTCTGGTCCTGGCTGCCGCTGGGCAAGAAGGTCCTCGCCAACGTCGAGCGCGTCGTACGCGAGGAAATGGACGCCATGGGCGCCCAGGAGGTCTCGCTGCCCGCCCTGCTGCCCCGTGAGCCGTACGAGGCGACGGGCCGCTGGACCGAGTACGGCGCGGAGCTCTTCCGGCTCAACGACCGCAAGGGCGGCGACTACCTCCTCGGCCCCACCCACGAGGAGATCTTCACCCTCCTGGTCAAGGACCAGTGCACGTCCTACAAGGACCTGCCGGTGACCCTCTACCAGATCCAGACGAAGTACCGCGACGAGGCCCGTCCCCGCGCGGGCATCCTGCGCGGCCGCGAGTTCCTGATGAAGGACTCCTACTCCTTCGACCTGGAGGACGAGGGCCTCGCCCAGTCCTACGCGATGCACCGCGCCGCGTACCAGAAGATCTTCCAGCGCCTCGGCCTGGACTACCGCATCTGCGCCGCCACCGCCGGTGCCATGGGCGGCTCGAAGTCCGAGGAGTTCCTCGCCCCGGCCGCGGCCGGTGAGGACACCTTCGCGGACTGCCCGAGCTGCGACTACGCGGCGAACACCGAGGCGGTCTCCTTCGCCCTGAAGCCGGTGGACGCCGCCGACGTGTCCGCCGCCGAGGAGATCCCGACCCCGGACACCCCGACCATCGAGACGCTCGCCGCGCACCTCGGCGTCGAGGCCTCCGCGACGCTCAAGAACCTCCTCGTGAAGGTCGACGGCGAGATCGTCGCCGTCGGCGTCCCCGGCGACCGCGAGGTCGACCTGGACAAGGTCGAGGCCCACTTCGCCCCGGCCGCCGTCGAGCTGGTCACGGCCGCGGACTTCGAGGGCCGCGACGACCTCGTGCGCGGCTACGTCGGCCCGCAGGGCCTGGAGAAGGTCCAGTACGTCGCCGACCCGCGCGTCGCTCCCGGCACCGCCTGGATCACCGGCGCCAACAAGGACGGCGTGCACGCCAAGAACGTCGTCGCGGGCCGTGACTTCGAGGTCGACACGTACGTCGACGTCGTGGTCGTCCAGGAGGGCGACCCGTGCCCGAACTGCGGCACCGGCCTCAAGCTGGACCGCGCCATCGAGATCGGCCACATCTTCCAGCTCGGCCGCAAGTACGCCGACGCCTTCCAGCTCGACGTCCTCGGCAAGGAGGGCAAGCCGGTCCGCGTGACCATGGGCTCGTACGGCATCGGCGTCTCGCGCGCCGTCGCCGCCCTCGCCGAGCAGCACGCCGACGACAAGGGCCTGATCTGGCCCGAGGAGATCGCCCCGGCCGACGTCCACGTGGTCGCGGCGGGCAAGGCCCTGCAGACCGAGCTGGCCCTGGAGGTCTCCGACAAGCTGGCCGCCGCTGGTGTCCGCGTCCTGGTCGACGACCGTCCCGGTGTCTCCCCGGGCGTGAAGTTCACCGACTCCGAGCTGATGGGCGTGCCGAAGATCCTGGTCGCGGGCCGCCGCTCCGCCGACGGCGTCGTCGAGCTCAAGGACCGCCGCACGGGCGAGCGCGAGGAGCTCCCGGTCGACGAGGCGATCGCCCGCCTGACGGCCTGACGGCATACGAGAAGGGGGCGCTCCGCACGGCGGGGCGCCCCCTTCTCACGTACGTACCGCTACAGCCAGCCCGCGAACTCGAGCAGCAGCTCCGCGTCCTGCGGCCGCCCCACCCGCAGCGCCCGGACGCCCGACTCGACCGCCCGGAACAGCGTCCAGCCCCGCAGCCGCTCCTGCTCGACCTCCAGGGACTCCGCCAGCTTCTTCACGCGCCGCCGCGTGATCGAGGCGCCCGACGGCGACGCGATCAGGTCCTCGACCCGGTCACGGACCAGCCGCGCCAGGTCGAAGGCGGGCTCGCCGACCACCGGGTCGGGCCCCACCGCGAGCCACGGCAGCCGGTCCCCGGCGAGGACCTTGCTCTGCCGGAACGTGCCGTGCAGCAGCCGGGGCTGCGGGTTCGCCGCCAGCAGCTCGTCCCGGGCCGCGAGCGCCGCGTCGACCAGCGGCGCGACCTCCGCGTCCGCCGCGGCGGAGGCCCGCATCGCGTCGGCCTGCCGCCCCGTCCGCTCGGCGACCGTCTCGAACCGGTGCCCGGCGGGCGGCTCCACCCACAGCCTGCGCAGCGTCCCCGCCGCCTCGAGCAGCGCCTTGGCCTCGGGCAGCGACCGCACGGACACATCACGGTGCAGTCGTTCCATGAGCAGCGCCCCGTCCGAGAGCTCGGGGTCGAGCAGCCGTGCGGCGCCGAGGCCGTTCCAGTGGGCGAGCGCGGCCCGCTCGCTCTCCGGACGCGACCGGGGCGGCACGAGCTTCAGCACCGCGGGAGTGTCGTCGGCCCGCCGCACCAGCAGCACGAGGCTGCTGCGGCCGCCGGGCACATGCACCCGGTCGACGGTCAACTCGCGTAGAGCGACGGACTGTTCGACTGCCTCGGGCAGCTTTTCCAGCCAGTCGTCGCCGTCCTGCGCCGTCTCGCCGAGTGCTGTGACGAGGCGCCGCGGCGGTTCGAAAGCCATGCGCGAGTTGTTCCCTTCCTGAGCGCGTTACGCCTTGGGTGTGGCCGCTGCGGACGACGGTGTCGACCGCTCGGCGAGCCCAGGGAAGGCTACGCTCCCGCCCCGCCACCGTGCCGCACGGACCGCCGCCTCCCGCAGCGCCCGGGCCGCGGTGCTCCGCCGGGTGCCCGAGGTGGCGCGGACGAGATCGGAGTAGACGCCCGCGACCCGGTCCTCCAGCTCCGTGGCGAGCCGGACGGCCGCCGCGGAGTCCGGCACCGGGAAGGGCAGCGAGTACGCCGCGTCCGCGGACTGCGGCTCGCCGCCGAGGTCGCGCACCGCGCGCTGCAGCTCGTCGCGCCGGGCGCGGTGCGCGTCGTACGCCGTGCGGGCCTCGGCCCTGCGCTTGTCGCCGATCCGGCCGCCGACGACCCCGTAGCCGTACACGGCGGCGTGCTCGGCGCCGAGGGCGGACTGCAGGGCCTTCAGCTCTGCGTCCTTCGAGGCCTTTGAGGTCTCTCGCGAACCCGACCCCTGTGTGTGCGTGTCGCTCACTTGTGGTCCTCCGTCTCCGTCAGCAGATAGGCGTGGGCCGCGCCCGCCGCGGCCACGGAGGCGAGCAGCCTGCCCTCCTCGGCCGGGGCGTCGACCAGGGCGTCGCCCCGCCGGTCGGCCAGCTTGCGCTCGGCGTCGGCGAGCTCGCGCAGGGCCTTCTTGGGCTCGGAGGCCACGGAGGGCGACGGTGCTGTGGAGGCAGACGCGGACGCAGAGGCGGACGCAGAGGGGGACGCAGAGGGAGCGGCGGAGCCCGTGGCGCGGTTGCCGGGGTCGGCCTCGAACGCCTCCGCATGCTGCTCCACCTCGGCGCGCAGCGGCCTGAGCCGCTCGGCGAGCGAGGGGTGCGCCGCGGCCACGGCGTCGTACTGCCGGAGGAGTTTCCTGCTGTCCTTCGCCGCCGTGGCGCGCAGCCGCCGGGTGGCGGAAGGACGCTCGTCGGCGTCGGAGTCGGCGGAGTCCGTGCAGCCCGCGAGCAGCGCCGCCGACGCGACACCGGCGGCCCCAGTGAGCAGACTCCTTCGGCGCGGTCCCGGACGGGAGCGCGGGGCGGTGAGATACGACGGCACGGCAGACGTCCTCGGAAGGAAGGCCAAAAGGCGCGAGCGAGAAGGGTGTGGAAGGGAACGCAAAGGAGCAGAAGGGGAGATCGATGGGCGCGGGCCCGGTGATCACCGTACCTTCGGACCGCCCCGGCACCCGCTAGCGGCTCGGAACGGAGCGCCGCATCGTCCCGTTCGTGGGCGGCAACACCCCTTCGGACCGGATACCCTTTGACCTGACACGCAGACTTGCAACGCACCCACAACAGCACACGCGGCCGAGGAGTCACCCGGATGAGCACCACCCAGAGCGAGAGGCTGCGGCAACTACTGGAACCGCTCGTCACCTCGCAGGACCTGGATCTCGAAGAGATCGAAGTGGCCTCCGTCGGGCGCAAGCGGGTGCTGAGAGTCGTCATCGACTCCGAGGACGGCGTGGACCTGGACGCGATCGCGGAAGTGAGCCGCGTGCTCTCCGCGAAGCTCGACGAGACGGACGCCATGGGCGCGGGGGAGTACGACCTGGAGGTCGGATCCCCCGGCGCCGAGCGGGCCCTCACCGAGCACCGGCACTACGTGCGAGCCGTGGACCGTCTGGTGAAGTTCCAGCTGACCGAGGGCGGCGAGCTGACCGCCCGCATCCTCACCGTGGACGACGAAGGCCTCGACCTCGAAGTGCCCGGCGTGAAGGGCCGCAAGGCCACGTCCCGCCGCCTCGCCTTCGACGAGATCGACAAGGCGCGTGTGCAGGTCGAGTTCAACCGCAAGGACAAGAAGGAAGAGGAGGCGTAGCCGTGGACATCGACATGAGTGCCCTGCGGGGTCTGGTCCGGGAGAAGGAGATCTCCCTCGACCTCCTCATCGAGGCGATCGAGTCGGCCCTCCTCATCGCCTACCACCGCACCGACGGCAGCTTCCGTCGCGCACGCGTGAAGCTGGACCGCGAGAGCGGCCATGTGACGGTGTGGGCGACCGAGGACCCGGCCGACCTCGAAGAGGGCCAGGAGGCCAAGGAGTTCGACGACACCCCGTCCGACTTCGGCCGCATCGCCGCGACCACCGCGAAGCAGGTCATCCTGCAGCGCCTGCGCGACGCCGAGGACGACGCGACGCTCGGGGAGTACGCGGGGCGCGAGGGCGACATCGTCACCGGCGTGGTCCAGCAGGGCCGCGACCCGAAGAACGTGCTGGTCGACATCGGCAAGCTGGAGGCCATCCTGCCGGTGCAGGAGCAGGTGCCCGGCGAGCAGTACCCCCACGGGATGCGCCTGCGCAGTTACGTGGTCCGGGTGGCCAAGGGTGTCCGTGGCCCGTCCGTGACGCTGTCGCGCACCCACCCGAACCTGGTGAAGAAGCTCTTCGCGCTGGAGGTCCCGGAGATCGCCGACGGTTCCGTCGAGATCTCGGCCATCGCCCGCGAGGCCGGTCACCGCACCAAGATCGCGGTCCGTTCGACGCGCTCGGGGCTCAACGCCAAGGGCGCCTGCATCGGCCCCATGGGCAGCCGTGTGCGCAACGTCATGGGCGAGCTCAACGGCGAGAAGATCGACATCGTGGACTGGTCCGACGACCCGGCCGAGATGGTCGCCCACGCGCTCTCCCCGGCCCGTGTCAGCAAGGTCGAGGTCGTCGACCTCGGCGCCCGCTCGGCCCGCGTGACCGTGCCGGACTACCAGCTGTCGCTGGCGATCGGCAAGGAGGGGCAGAACGCCCGCCTGGCCGCGCGCCTCACGGGCTGGCGGATCGACATCAGGCCCGACACCGAGCAGCCCGAGCACGACTAGCAGCGGGCGGTGGGGCCGTTCCGGGAATAAATTCCGGGCGGTCACCGCTTGGATCACGACAGTATGTGGCGAGTAGCCGTTCGATTCTTGCCCCAAAGGGGTGAGGTCGGTGCGGGGAGGTAGACTTAAGCGTGTCTGGCCGGACGCATGCCCGCGCATGCCCTGAGCGCACCTGTTTGGGGTGCCGGGAGCGAGCGGCCAAGAGCGATCTGCTGCGCATCGTGGCGAAAGAGGGCGCCTGCGTCCCCGATCCAAGCGGTACGCTGCCCGGCCGGGGTGCGTATGTACACCCCGCCCTGGTCTGTCTAGACCTGGCGGTCCGCCGCCGAGCGTTTCCGAGGGCCTTCCGAGCCCAGGGACCGCTCGACACGGAGGCGTTGCGCCGGGCGGTCAAGACAGTTGCCCAGTAGGCAACACCGAAAGACGTGGGCGCACGGAACCCCGTGTGGCCCTGGTACCCCGCGAGTTGGAAGTAGGTCGAGATTGCGATGAGCACTCGATGAGCACGCGATGAGTACGCCCATGAAGTAGCGACGGTCCGGCGTAACCCGGACCTAAAAGGAGCGAAGTGGCTAAGGTCCGGGTATACGAGCTCGCCAAGGAGTTCGGCGTAGAGAGCAAGGTCGTCATGGCCAAGCTCCAAGAACTCGGTGAATTCGTACGTTCGGCGTCCTCGACGATCGAGGCGCCGGTAGTACGCAAACTGACTGACGCATTGAACCAGGGCGGTGGCAACGGCAAGTCCGCCGCCAAGCCCGGCGCGCCGCGCAAGCAGGCCGCCCCCAAGCCGGCGAGCCCCGCGGCTCCGGCATCCCCCTCTCCCGCGCAGGCCGCCCGTCCGGGTCCGGCTGCGCCGAAGCCGCCGGCGCCCAAGCCCGCCGCGGCCGAGAAGCCCGCGGCGGCCCCCGCGACGCCGGGCCCGCGCCCGACGCCCGGCCCGAAGCTGCCGGCCCCCAAGCCCGCACCGGCCTCCCCGGCCCCGGCCGCCCCGGAGTTCACCGCTCCGCCGGCCGCGCCTGCGGCACCCGCGGCTCCTGCCGCCCCGTCCGGCCCGCGCCCCGGCGCCCGTCCGGGTCCCGGCGCCCCGAAGCCCGGTGGCCGTCCGGCCCCCGGTCAGGGCCAGGGTCAGGGTCAGGGCCGTGGTGACCGCGGCGACCGTGGTGACCGTCAGGGTGCTCCGCGCCCCGGCGGCCAGGGTGGCGCCCCGCGTCCCGGCGGTGCCCGTCCCTCGGGTCCGCGCCCGGGCAACAACCCCTTCACCTCTGGTGGCTCCACCGGCATGGCGCGCCCGCAGGCGCCCCGTCCGGGCGGTGCACGTCCCGGCCCCGGTGGGCCTGGCGGCCAGGGTGGCCCCGGTGGCGCCCCGCGCCCGCAGGGCGGTCAGGGCGGCCCCGGTGGCGCTCCCCGTCCGCAGGGTCAGGGCGGCGCCCGTCCGACCCCGGGCGGCATGCCCCGCCCGCAGGGCGGCGCTCCGCGTCCCGGCGGCGGTCCCGCTGGTAACCGTCCGAACCCGGGCATGATGCCGCAGCGTCCCGCCGCGGGTCCGCGTCCCGGCGGTGGCCCCGGCGGTGGCCGTGGTCCCGGCGGCGGCGGTCGCCCGGGCGGCGGCGGTGGCGGTCGTCCCGGTGGCGGCGGCTTCGCGGGTCGTCCCGGTGGCGGTGGCGGCGGCTTCGCCGGCCGTCCCGGCGGTCCGGGTGGCGGCGGTGCCGGTCGTCCCGGTGGCGGCGGCGGCTTCGGTGGCCGTCCCGGCTTCGGTGGACGTCCCGGTGGCCCCGGTGCCCGTGGTGGCACGCAGGGTGCGTTCGGCCGTCCCGGCGGGCCCGCCCGTCGTGGTCGCAAGTCGAAGCGGCAGAGGCGCCAGGAGTACGAGGCCATGCAGGCCCCGTCGGTGGGCGGCGTCATGCTGCCTCGCGGCAACGGACAGATCGTCCGCCTGTCGCGCGGTGCCTCGCTGACCGACTTCGCGGAGAAGATCAACGCGAACCCGGCCTCGCTGGTCGGCGTGATGATGAACCTCGGCGAGATGGTCACCGCCACGCAGTCCGTCTCCGACGAGACGCTGAAGCTCCTCGCGGACGAGATGAACTTCGTCCTCGAGATCGTCAGCCCGGAGGAGGAGGACCGCGAGCTCCTCGAGTCGTTCTCCATCGAGTTCGGCGAGGACGAGGGCGGCGAGGAAATGCTCGTCTCCCGTCCGCCGGTCGTGACCGTCATGGGTCACGTCGACCACGGTAAGACCCGACTTCTGGACGCGATCCGCAAGACGAACGTCGTTGCGGGCGAGGCCGGCGGTATTACGCAGCACATCGGTGCGTACCAGGTCGCCACCGAGGTCAACGGTGAAGAGCGCGCCATCACCTTCATCGACACCCCCGGTCACGAGGCGTTCACCGCCATGCGTGCCCGTGGTGCGAAGTCCACCGACATCGCGATCCTCGTGGTCGCGGCGAACGACGGTGTGATGCCGCAGACGATCGAGGCGCTGAACCACGCCAAGGCGGCCGACGTGCCGATCGTGGTCGCGGTCAACAAGATCGACGTCGAGGGTGCCGACCCGACCAAGGTGCGCGGTCAGCTCACCGAGTTCGGTCTGGTGGCCGAGGAGTACGGCGGCGACACGATGTTCGTCGACATCTCCGCGCGGCAGGGCCAGAACATCGAGCAGCTGCTCGAGGCCGTGGTCCTGACCGCGGACGCCTCGCTCGACCTGCGGGCCAACCCGGAGCAGGACGCGCAGGGCATCGCGATCGAGGCCCACCTCGACAAGGGCCGCGGCGCCGTCGCGACCGTCCTCGTCCAGCGCGGTACCCTCCGCGTCGGCGACACGATGGTCGCCGGTGACGCGTACGGCCGAGTCCGCGCGATGCTCGACGACAAGGGCGAGAACGTGGAGGAGGCGACCCCGTCGACTCCGGTCCTCGTGCTCGGTCTCACCAACGTCCCGGGCGCGGGCGACAACTTCCTGGTCGTCGACGAGGACCGTACGGCCCGTCAGATCGCCGAGAAGCGTGCCGCCCGTGAGCGCAACGCCGCGTTCGCCAAGCGCACCCGCCGGGTGTCCCTCGAGGACCTCGACCAGGTGCTCAAGGCCGGTCTCGTCCAGGACCTCAACATCATCATCAAGGGTGATGCGTCCGGTTCCGTCGAGGCCCTGGAGAGCTCGCTGCTCCAGCTCGACGTCGGCGAAGAGGTGGACATCCGCGTCCTGCACCGCGGTGTGGGTGCGGTCACCGAGTCCGACATCGACCTGGCGATGGGCTCCGACGCCATCGTCATCGGCTTCAACGTCCGCGCGGCCGGCCGTGCCGCGCAGATGGCGGAGCGCGAGGGCGTCGACGTCCGCTACTACTCGGTGATCTACCAGGCCATCGAGGAGATCGAGGCGGCCCTCAAGGGCATGCTCAAGCCGGAGTACGAGGAGGTCGAGCTCGGCACCGCGGAGATCCGCGAGGTCTTCCGCTCGTCCAAGCTCGGCAACATCGCCGGTGTGCTCATCCGCTCCGGCGAGGTCAAGCGCAACACCAAGGCCCGCCTGCTGCGCGATGGCAAGGTCATCGCGGAGAACCTCAACATCGAGGGTCTGCGCCGCTTCAAGGACGACGTCACCGAGATCCGCGAAGGCTTCGAGGGCGGTATCAACCTCGGAAACTTCAACGACATCAAGATCGACGACGTCGTTGCCACGTACGAGATGCGCGAGAAGCCGCGCGGCTGATCAGTTCACTGATCTGATCCGCTCGGTTCAGTGTCGGGGCCGGTCGACGGGGAAAATTCCGTCGATCGGCCCCGGCCGTTCCGTGTACGGTTCTTGTGTCCCTGCCAAGCGGTTGGCGGGGCCTCGAACCCGTACCGGCGGGACATCCGGACACACATGTATGTGGGGACTCTGTCCTTCGATCTGCTCCTCGGCGACGTACATTCGCTGAAGGAGAAACGCTCCGTCGTCCGTCCGATCGTCGCTGAGCTCCAGCGCAAATACGCGGTGAGCGCGGCGGAAGTGGGCGGTCAGAACCTGCACCGGCGGGCCGAGATCGGCCTCGCGGTGGTGTCCGGTGACGCGGGCCACCTCCATGACGTACTGGACCGGTGCGAGCGCCTCGTCGCCGCCCGGCCCGAAGTGGAGCTGCTGTCGGTGCGACGGCGGCTGCACGGCGACGATGATTGAACACAGCAAGACAAGCCCAGGGAATGCCCGGGGATAAGGGAGACGGAGCAGTGGCCGACAACGCGCGGGCGAAAAGGCTGGCGGACCTCATTCGAGAGGTGGTTGCTCAGAAGCTGCAGCGCGGGATCAAGGACCCGCGGCTCGGAACGCACGTGACGATCACGGACACCCGGGTGACCGGTGACCTGCGGGAGGCCACGGTCTTCTACACGGTCTACGGCGACGACGAGGACCGTGCGGCAGCCGCCGCGGGCCTGGAGAGCGCCAAGGGCGTGCTCCGGTCGGCGGTCGGCCAGGCCGCGGGCGTGAAGTTCACGCCGACCCTGGCCTTCGTCGCGGACGCCCTGCCGGACAACGCGCGGGCCATCGAGGACCTGCTCGACAAGGCACGGCTGTCCGACGCCAAGGTGCGGGAGGTCTCGGCAGGCGCCGATTTCGCCGGTGACGCCGACCCGTACCGCAAGCCCGAGGACGAAGAAGCAGACGAGACGGACGGCGACGCCCGCGCATGAGCCAGAGCAGCACCACAACGCCGGACGGCCTTGTCATCGTCGACAAGCCGTCCGGCTTCACTTCGCACGACGTGGTGGCCAAGATGCGCGGGATCGCCAAGACCCGTCGCGTCGGCCACGCGGGCACCCTGGACCCCATGGCGACGGGCGTCCTCGTGCTCGGTGTCGAACGCGCCACCAAGCTCCTCGGTCACCTCGCGCTGACCGAGAAGGAGTACCTGGGCACCATCCGCCTCGGGCAGAACACGCTGACCGACGACGCCGAGGGCGAGATCACCTCGTCGGCCGACGCCTCGAAGGTCACCCGTGAGGCCATAGACGCGGGCATCGCCAAGCTGTCCGGCGACATCATGCAGGTGCCGTCGAAGGTCAGCGCCATCAAGATCGACGGCAAGCGGTCGTACGCCCGCGCCCGCAAGGGCGAGGACTTCGAGATCCCGGCCAGGCCCGTGACGATCTCCGCCTTCACGGTGTACGACGTCCGTGACGCCGTCGCCGAGGACGGCACGCCCGTGCTCGACCTGGTCGTCTCGGTCGTCTGCTCCTCGGGGACGTACATCAGGGCCATCGCCCGCGACCTCGGCGCCGACCTCGGCGTCGGCGGTCATCTGACCGCGCTGCGCCGGACCCGCGTCGGCCCCTACAAGCTGGACGCGGCCAAGACCCTCGACCAGCTCCAGGAGGAGCTGACCGTGATGCCGGTGGCCGAGGCCGCGGGCCGGGCCTTCCCGCGCTGGGACGTGGACGAGAAGCGCGGTCGGCTGCTGCTCAACGGCGTCCGGATCGACATGCCCGATGAGTACGCGGGCGTGGGCGCCGTCGCCGTCTTCGACGCCGAGGGCCGCTTCCTGGTCCTGGCGGAGGAGTCGCGAGGCAAGGCCAAGAGCCTGGCCGTCTTCGCGTGACGCGCCCTCTTCGGGCGGCATGTAGTGAAGCGGCGGACTGAGGTCCGCCGCTTCACGATTCCCCCCTCTAGAGGTCTATCCACCGACACGCGCTCATTCACCCCTTCGGGCAGGCGCTCGGAGTGAACCGAGGGGTCGGAAGGGGGCGCGTTCGTGTTGCCTCCTGTCCTGCTGATCACCGTCGACCTACGGTCGGAGTAACGGGGCACGGCGGGGAGGTTCGAGCATGGCGGGACGCGGCCGGGACGGCTTCTCGGCTCCGGCGCCGGAGCTGTCCCTGGTGCGGGTCTGCGATCTCGCAGGGCGGCCGCGGGGCACGGGGTTCGCCGCCGACGACCACGGCACGGTCATCACCAGTCACGAAGCGGTCGACGGGCTCGCCAGGATCGTCCTGCACGCGCCGGGCGAACGCACCTGCGTGGTGCCGGCCGAGGCCGTGGTGCCGCTGCCAGGCACCGATCTCGCACTCGTCCGCACCGAAGGCCTCGGGCTGCGGCCCCTCCCCGTCTCCGCACGGGGCTCCGTGGCGACCGGCACCTATGTGCGGATCGCCGCCCGCGGCTGGCGCGAGGCACGGGTCCTCGGCACCTCGGCGGTCACCTACACGGCCACGGACCGTTTCCATCTGGTCGGCGCCGCCCTGGAGCTGGCCATCGGCACGGACGGCGCCGACGCGCTGCGGCTCGGCGGCGGTGCCGCGGGCGGTCCTGTCGTGGACGCCTCGACCGGCGCCGTCCTCGCCGTCCTCGGCACCGCCCTGCTGCCCCAGAGCCCCGAGCCCGCCGCGCCGGACCAGGACGTCTGCGCGCACCGCCCGGCGGGCTTCGCGGTGTCGCTGCGGGACGCGGCCGCCGCCGACCCGGGCGGACCGCTCGCCGAGCTCGTCGCGCGCAACGCGGCGACCGTGCCCGCGTACGGCGACGACCTCAACCTCGCGGGCGCGCTCCACCTCACCGCCACCTCGGCCGGCTCCGACGGCCCGCTCGTACCGCCCCACGAACCGGTCGAACGACCCGATACGGCACGGGAGTTCGCCGCCTTCGCGACCGGCACCGCACAGGTGCTCGGACTCGTCGGCGACCCCGGCACCGGCCGCACCACGGAACTGGCCGCGCTCGCCGCACGAAGGGCCAGGGGCGCCGAGCCCGCCCCCACCCTCTGGCTGCGCGGCGCCGACCTGCGGGGCACGGACGCGTCCGTGGCCGACGCGGTGGAACGGGCCCTCGACCGCGCCGGACGCATCCTCACGGCCTCCGAAGGGGAGTCGGGGGACCAGCCGGGGGACCGGGGCCTCGGCGACCTCTCCGCGGGCCGGGTGGCCCGGCTCGTGCGGGACGCGGGGCGGCCGTTGCTGCTCCTGCTCGACGGGCCCGAGGAGATGCCGACCGTGCTCTCCCACCGCCTCGCACAGTGGAGCGGCGGCACGGCCCGGTGGCTGCGGGACACGGGCGCGCGGCTCGTCGTCGCCTGCCGCGCGGAGTACTGGGAGCAGGCCGGAGCCCACTTCGACGAGGCGTCGCTGCACACGGCGGCCGACGGCGCGGAGCTCCCCGGCTGCGTACGCATCGGGGATCTGCCGGAGCCGCAGGCGCGCAGGGCCCGCGCGAGGTACGGCATCCCGGACGGTGCGCTGGCCGCCGTGGACGAGCGGCACCCGCTGGCCCTGCGGCTGCTCTCCGAGGTGCGGGGCGCCCTGCCGGACGCCCCGCCGCCGGGCACCCCGGGCCGCGAGGAGATCTTCGGCGCCTATCTGGACCTGCTGTGCCTGCGGATCGCGGTGCGGCTCGCGGCGGCGAACGGGCTGCGTGGGAGCGCCGTGCGCCGCCTCGCCGCGGCGGTGTCGGGGCAGGTCCACGAGGCGGCGCGGCGCTGTCTCGGGCCCGGCCAGGGGGAGCTGGACAGGGCCTCTTTCGAAGCGGTCTTCCCGTGGGGGGCGCTGCCGGGCAAGGGCGGCGGAAAGGGCCTCGGCTGTACGGGATGGGCGTCGGCGGTGCTCACGGAAGGGCTGCTGGTGCCCGCGGGGGCGGGCTACCGCTTCGCGCACGAGGAAGTGGCCGACTGGATCCAGGGGACGCACCTGGACCTGGACGGCGCCCTGACGGCGCTGGTCCACCGGCACAGGGGTACGGGACGGGACCCGTCGGTCCCGTACCAACGGAGGCGCAAACAAGCCCCCGCTCCCACCGCCCGGCCGCTGCCGGTGCCCCGGCACCGCATCGGCCCGGTGATCCAGGCCCTGCTGTTGCTGGGCAGGCAGCGGGGCGCGGCGGAACTGGCGTCGCGGCTGGTCGAGCTCACGGACGCGCTGGTGGAGCTCGGCCGCGGGGGAGAGGGCGGCGGCGCCGATGGGACGGGTGGGGCGGGCGAGTTCGGAGACGCCGCGTGGTGGGCCGCTCACCTGCTCGGGGAGGTGCTGCTGAGGGTGCCCGACGCGACGCCCTACCTAGCGGTGCTCGAACCGCTCGCCGAGCGGGGCGAGTTCGGGACCGCCTTCTGGCTGCGCCTGCCGCTGGGCGAGGCCGACCGGTTCGCGCTGCTGCGGCGGCTCGTCGTGCACGACGGACCACCGGGGGCCCCGGACCGCCGCCTGGACGCCGTCGCCGAACTGCTCCGCGCCGACCCCGCGGCCGTACAGCCGCACCTCGCACGGTGGTTCACCGACGAGCGGCCGCTGGACGCGGCGCCCGACGCCACCGTCGCCTCCGCCGCGCAGGCGCTGCTCCACACCCACCGGCACCGCGCCATCGACAACCTCACCGAGGCCCTGGTCGACTGCGGGCACGCCCGCGCCGACGAAGTGCTCGCCGCGCTCGCCGAGGAGGAGCCCGCGGCCGTGTGCCGTGCGGTGGACCGCTGGGCCCGTGACGAGCGCCCCGCCCGACGCGTAGCGGCCGCCGCCTACGGGCTGCGGGCCGCCCCGCACGTCACCACCGGCGCCGCCCGCGAGCTCCTGCGGTGCGCGGCCCGCACGCTCCTCGCCCGCCCCGCCGACGACGCCCTGCACGGCGCCGCGCTCGCCCTCCTCGTCCGCGATCCGCAGACCCGTGCCCGGCACCTGCCGCACGCCCTGCAACGCTTCACCGCCGGAGACCCCCAGTTGCCCGCGAGCGCCCTCGCCGCCGCCCTGACCACCCACCCCGACCCCGTCCTGGACGCCTTCCGCACCCGGCTGCACGCGCCGGACCAGGCCGCCGACGCCATCCTGTGCTGCCTCGCCGACGTGACCACCCCCGCCCTCGCGCGCCGCGTCGCCACCCTCGTCCACGACCTCGTCGAGGCCCGCCCCGAAGCGGCCACCGCCGCCGTCGCGTACATCGACCGCCGCCTCGAACACGGCCCCGACGTGCGCCCCGTCCTCTTCCCGCTGGTGGCCGGACTCCTGCACAGCAGGCACGTACAGGTACGTATGGCCCTCGCCCCCGTGCTCGCCGCGCCCGGCACCACCGCTTCACGCACCCTGCGCGGCGAGCTCCTCGACGTACTGCTCAGCCAGGAGCGGGACTCCGCGGTCCTGGAGAGCGTCCTGCGGGCGGTGGCGCTCGGCGTGGCGGAGTGCGGCGAGGACCGCTCCCGCGAGCGCGTGCACCGCACCGGACAGCTGCTCGTCCGCACCCCGGAGGGCGCGAACTGCTTCGACCGGCGCCTGGTCGAACTGGCCCGCGGCCGTGCGGGCTTCGCCGCGCTCGTCACCGGCTGGATGGACGCCGCTCCGCAGGACTGGGCCGCCCTGGTCGGCCCGAGCGCCCGCCGGGTGCTCGAGAACCTCGCGGGCGGTGTCCGCGTCCCTGCCTAGGAGAGTGACCCCCGCCACTCCCTCCGGTGCGAGCCGCGAGGTGTCGGCATGGCAGTCTTAGTCCTGCGCAATCGGCAATGGGAACGTACAGATGTACGTGACGTATACGGGTTCGGCGAGGAGCAAAGAAGTGCAGCGCTGGCGTGGCTTGGAGGACATCCCCCAGGACTGGGGGCGCAGCGTCGTCACCATCGGTTCCTACGACGGCGTACACCGCGGGCACCAGCTGATCATCGGGCGTGCCGTGGAGCACGCGCGTGAGCTCGGCGTGCCCGCCGTGGTCGTCACCTTCGACCCGCACCCCAGCGAGGTCGTGCGCCCCGGCAGCCACCCGCCGCTGCTCGCCCCGCACCACCGGCGCGCCGAGCTGATGGCGGAGCTGGGTGTGGACGCGCTCCTGATCCTCCCCTTCACCACCGAGTTCTCGAAGCTGTCGCCCGCCGAGTTCGTGGTCAAGGTCCTCGTCGACAAGCTGCACGCGCGCGTGGTCGTCGAGGGCCCCAACTTCCGCTTCGGCCACAAGGCCGCGGGGAACGTCGACTTCCTGGCCGAGCTCGGCGGTACGTACGACTACGAAGTCGACGTCATCGACCTCTACGTGAGCGGCGAGGCGGGTGGCGGCGAGCCGTTCTCCTCCACCCTGACCCGGCGCCTGATCGCCGAGGGCGACGTCACCGGAGCGGCGGAGATCCTCGGCCGCCCGCACCGCGTCGAGGGCGTCGTGGTGCGCGGCGCCCAGCGCGGTCGCGAGCTGGGCTTCCCCACGGCCAACGTGGAGACGCTGCCCCACACGGCCGTCCCCGCCGACGGCGTCTACGCCGGATGGCTGCACGTCGAGGGCGAGGCGATGCCCGCGGCGATCTCGGTCGGCACGAACCCGCAGTTCGACGGGACCGAGCGAACGGTCGAGGCGTACGCGATCGACCGCGTCGGCCTCGACCTGTACGGGCTGCACGTGGCCGTGGACTTCCTGGCCTTCGTGCGCGGCCAGGCCAAGTTCGACTCGATCGACGCGCTGCTCGTGGCGATGGCGGATGACGTGAAGCGGTGCGGGGAGCTTGTCGAGGCAGCGGAACGCGCCTAGTCGCCGTTGGCGGTGACGGCTGTGCGCGGCTGCGGGTGCGTTCGTGGTTGCTCGCGCAGTTCCCCGCGCCCCTGGAGGGCGCCCTGCGGGCGCCCTCCCCACCCCGCTAGCGCGCCGCCGCCCAGTGGCAGGCGACCTGCGTCCCGCTCCCTCCGGACAGTACGGCCAGATCCTCGCCGCGGCAGCGATCCGCCACACCCGCCCGCTCCGCCTCGCCGGACGCGAGCACCTGACAGCGGGCGTGGAACCGGCAGCCGCCGGGGATGCGGGAGGGGTCCGGGGGCTCGCCCGTGAGGACGACGGGATCGCCGGGCGCCTCGGGCAGGACGGACAGCAAGGCCTGCGTATAAGGATGCTGAGGTGACGTCAGCACCTCCTCGACCGTGCCCGTCTCCACGATCCGGCCCAGGTACATCACCGCGACCCGGTCCGCGATGTTCCAGGCGAGGCCCAGGTCGTGCGTCACCACCAGTGCGGAGAGGCCCAGTTCGTCGCGGAGCCGGAGCAGGAGCGCGAGGATCTCGCCGCGCACGGAGGCGTCGAGGGAGGCCACCGGCTCGTCGGCGACGATGAGTTCAGGTTCGAGGACCAGCGCGCCCGCGATGACCACGCGCTGGCGCTGGCCGCCCGACAGCTCGTGCGGGTAGCGCAGGAAGAAGCGTTCCGGCGGGCGCAGACCGGCCCGGGAGAGGGCCCCGGCGACCGCTTCCCGCTCGTCACCCGCGTACCCGTGGATGCGCAGCCCCTCCGCCACGGCGTCGTACACCGTGTGCCGCGGGTTGAGCGACCCGCTGGGGTCCTGGAGGACCAGCTGGACCCGCTTGCGGTACGCCTTAAGGGCGCGGCCGGAGTAGTTCAGCGGCTCGCCGCCGAACGTGACCTTGCCCGATGTCGGGGGCACGAGGCCGAGCAGTGAGCGGGCCAGCGTTGTTTTGCCGCAGCCCGACTCGCCGACCAGGGCGACGATCTCGCCGCCCTTGATGTCGAGGTCGACGCCGTCCACCGCGCGTGCGGTCGGCCCGCCGCGGCGGCCGGGGAAGGCGATGTGCAGGCCGTCGGCGCTCAGCAGCGCGCCATCGGTTCCCGGCGCGGTCGTGCCTGGTTCCTGCGTGGTCATGCGCGGTTCCTCTTCACGGGGGCTCTCGGTCACGGGGTGCGCTCCGCCGTCACGGGCGCCGACGTGGGCTGCGCGGGCAGCGGCGCGCCCGCATGGACGCAGGCCGCGCGGTGGTGCGGCCCCGCGTCCCGCAGGGCCTGGTCCTCCGTGGCGCAGGAGTCGAGGGCGACCGGGCAGCGGAGGTGGAACGTACAGCCCGTGGGGAGCGCGGACGGGTCGGGCGGATCGCCCGGCAGGCCGCGCGGGGCGAACCGCGACGTGATGTCGCCGATGCGCGGGAAGGCCGCCGACAGGGCCTTTCCGTACGGGTGCCGGGCGTTCTCGTAGACCTCGGAGGCAGGGCCCTCCTCGACGACGCGGCCCGCGTACATCACCGCGAGCCGGTCGCAGGTGTCGGAGAGCACCGCCAGGTCGTGGCTGATCATCATCAGACCGAGGTCCTGCTCGGCCACCAGCTGCTCGATCAGGCGCAGGATCTGGGCCTGGATCATCACGTCGAGCGCGGTGGTCGGCTCGTCGGCGATGATCAGCCGCGGGTCGCAGGCGAGTGCCATCGCGATCATCACGCGCTGGCGCTGGCCGCCGGATAGCTCGTGCGGATAGGCCTCCGCGCGGGCGGCGGGCAGCCCCACGTGTTCGAGGAGCTCGCCGACCTTGCTCTTCGCGCCTGCCTGCGTCGCCTTCTTGTGCAGCAGGATCGGCTCGGCGATCTGGTCGCCGATGCGGTGCACGGCGTTCAGCGAGTGCATCGCGCCCTGGAAGACGATCGAGGCACCGGCCCAGCGCACCGCGCGGACCCGCCCCCACTTCATGGTGAGGATGTCCTCGCCGTCGAGCAGGATCTCGCCGGACACCTTGGTGCCCGCGGGAAGCAGCCGCAGCAGGGCGAGCGCCAGCGTGGACTTGCCGCAGCCGGACTCGCCCGCCACGCCCAGCTTCTGGCCCGCGTCGACGTGGAGGTTCACACCGCGGACCGCGGCTGCCCCGTTGGCGTACGTCACTTCGAGTTCGCGTACGTCGAGCAGGCGCTGCGTCGTGTTCGCTTGGGTCTTGTCGGCCAACGGAGTCTCGTCGGTCAGCGGGGTCTTGTCGGTCAACGGGAGGCCCCCAGCCTGGGGTTGAGCACGGATTCCACGGCACGGCCGCACAGCGTGAACGCCAGGGCGACGACCGCGATGGCGAGACCGGGCGGGGCGAGGTACCACCAGTGCCCAGCGCTGACCGCGCCCGCCTCGCGCGCGTCCTGCAGCAGGCCGCCCCACGAGACGTTCGTCGGATCGCCGAGGCCGAGGAAGGCGAGGGTGGCCTCGGTGAGGATGGCGCCGGAGATGACCAGCGTGGTCTGCGCGAGGACGAGCGGCATGACGTTGGGCAGGACGTGCCGGGCCATGATGTGGCCGTGGCCGCCGCCGAGGGCCTGCGCCCGCTCGATGTAGGGGCGCGACTCCACGGCGAGGGTCTGGGCCCTGACCAGGCGTGCCGTGGTCGGCCAGGTCGTCACGCCGATCGCCAGGATGATCGTCCAGACCGTGCCGGACATCACCGCGGCGAGCGCGATGGCGAGCACGAGCGTCGGCATCACCAGGAACCAGTCGGTGATGCGCATGATCACAGTGGCGTACCAGCCCTTGAAGTGCCCCGCGGTGATCCCGACGAGCGTGCCGATGGCCACCGAGAGCACGGCGGCGAGCAGCCCCACGGTCAGCGACATGCGCGCGCCCCACACGAGCAGGCCCAGCAGATCGCGCCCGAACTGGTCGGTCCCCAGCGGGAACTCCCCGCTCGGCGACTCCATCGGCCGGCCCGGCGCCGCGGTCACGCTCTGCGCGTCGGTGCCGACGAGCAGCGGCGCGAAGACCGCGGCCAGGGCGATCAGGACGAGCACGGCGAGGCCGACGAGCCCGGCGCGGTGCGTGCGGTACTCGCGCCAGAAGCGCACGGCGGAGTGCCTGCGCCTGGTCCAGGCGAGTGACCGCGCGCTCTTGGCGGCGGACGGTGCCGGGGCGGCCGATGCCGGATCCGTCGGTGCCGGATCCGTCGGTGCCGGATCGGTCGGCTGCGGGTTGGTCGGTGCGGATTCGGTCGTCATCGGCCCACCCGGGGATCGAGCAGCGGATAGATCACGTCGGCCAGGGTGTTCATCAGGATCACCGCGACGGAGAAGACGAAGAACAGCCCCTGCACCAGCGGCAGGTCGGGCACGCTCAGCGCCTGGTAGAAGAGCCCGCCGAGGCCCGGCCAGGAGAACACGGTCTCGACGAGGATGGCGCCCGCCACGACCGTGCCGAGGTTGACGAACATCAGCGTGACGGTCGGCAGCAGCGCGTTCGGGACGGCGTGCCGACGCCGCACGAGGTCGTCCCTGAGCCCCTTGGCACGCGCGGTCGTCAGATAGTCGCTGCCCATCTCGTCCAGGAGCGAGGACCGCATGACGAGCAGTGTCTGCGCGTACCCGACGGCGACCAGGGTGATGACGGGAAGCACCATGTGGTGCGCGACGTCGACGACGTACGCGAAGCCGGTCTCACCCCCGGACTCCAGGCCGCCGGTCGGGAACATCCCGGGGATCGGCCCGATGCCCACCGAGAAGGTGATGATCAGCAGCAGCCCCAGCCAGAACGACGGCACGGAGTACAGCGTCAGGGCGAGCCCGGTGTTGAAGCGGTCGCCGAGCTTGCCGTTGCGCCAGGCCGTGCGCGTGCCGAGCCAGATGCCGATGAGCGTGTAGAGGACGTACGCCGTTCCGGTGAGCAGGAGCGTCGCGGGGAGCGCCTCCGTGATCTTGTCCATCACGGGGGCGTGGAACTGGTAAGACGTGCCGAAGTCGCCGCTCAGGACATTGCCGGTGTAGTCCCAGAACTGGGCCATGACCGACTTGTCGAGGCCGAACTCCTTGCGCATCGCGGCGAGTTGCTCGGCCGAGACGCGCTTGCCGCCCGTCATCTGCTTGACGGGGTCGCCGGGGATCAGCCGGAACAGGAAGAAGCTGGTGACGAGCACGGCGAACAGCGACACGACCGCGCCGCCGATCTTGCCCGCCACATAGAGGAGGTAGGCGCGGGTGTTGCGGGCCCGGAGCCCGCGGGCCGACGCCGCCCCGGCCGGAGCCGGGTCGCCGTCGGCCCCGGGGCCCTGGGGGCCCTCGGTGTCGAGCAGTGCGGGATTGCTGTCAGCGGTCATGCGTTACTCGCGGTCCTCTGCGGTAGAACGGCGGCGCAGGGCGAACAGGACTCCGCCGCCCACGAGCACCACCGCGGCAGCGGCGATACCGATGATGACACCGGTCGAGCTGCCGTCCTTGGAGGAACTCTTCCCATCCGCGGGCACGGCCGACCACCAGCTCCAATATCCGTCCTGGCCGTAGATGTTGCCCGCGGCCGTCGGCATGGTGGTGATGGACTTGATCTGGTCGGTGCGGTAGGCCTCGACGGCGTTCGGGTACAGGAGGACGTTCATGTACCCGGAGTCGTACAGCCAGGACTCCATCTGCTTCACGATGTCGGCACGCTTGCCCTGGTCGTACTCGGCGAGCTGCTTGTCGTACAGGCTGTCGAACTTCTTGTCGCAGATGAAGTTGTCCGTGGCCGCGCTCTCCTTGGCCTTCACCGGCAGTGCGGAGCAGGTGTGGATGCCGAGCACGAAGTCGGGGTCGGGGTTGACGGACCACCCGTCGAAGGCGAGGTCGTACTCGCCCGCGTACCAGGGCACGGAGACGTCGTCCAGACAGTTGACCTTGAGCCCGATGCCCAGGTCCCCCCACCACTCCTTCAGATACTTCCCCACGGCCTTGTCGTTGGGGTCGGTGGCGTGGCAGAGGATGCGGAAGTCGAGAGGCTTCCCGTCCTTCCCGACCCGCTTGCCGTCGCTGTTCTTCTTGTAGCCCGCCTCGTCGAGGAGCGCGGCGGCGCGCTTCGGGTCGTACTTCATCTCCTGGTCCGCCGACGGCTTCCAGGCGTAGTCGGAGAAGCGCGGCGGAATGTACCCCGCGCCCTCGACGGCGTGGCCCTGGAAGACCTTCTCGACGAGCGCCTCACGGTTCACGGAGAGGAAGAGCGCCTGGCGGACCTTCTTGTCCAGGAGCGCCGGATTCCCGTCGCCGAACTTCTTGCCGTCGAGGGTCTTGGCGCCCGGGTTGGTGGCAAGGGCGAAGAAGCGCCGCCCCGGCCCCTCGTTCACCTTGATGTTGTCCTCGTTCTTGAGGGACGCGGCCTGCGCGGGAGTGAGCGCGGGCTGCCCGGCCACGAACGAGACCTCGCCCTTCCTGAGGGCGGAGACGGCGGCGTCCTGGTCCTTGTACGTCTTGAAGACCAGCTCGTCGAACTTGGCGGAACCGCGCCAGAAGTCCTTGTTGGCCTTCAACTTCACGTACTGGTCGACCTTGTAGTCCGTCAGGACGAACGGGCCGTTGCCGACGACGGGCATCTTGTCGTTGTTGAACTTCGAGATGTCGTCGACCTTCTCCCACACGTGCTTGGGAACGATCGGCACGTCGAGGGCGGCCATGGTCGCCTGCGGCTTCTTCAGCTCGATGACCAGCTTGGTGGGGCTGGGCGCGGTCACCTTCTTGAAGTTGGTGACGAAGTTCGAGTTCGCGGTGGCGGTGCCCTCCTTGGACATCACCTTGTTGAACGTCCACGCCGCGTCCTCGGCGGTCGCCTGCTTGCCGTCCGACCACTTGGAGTCGCCCCGGATGGTGTACGTCCAGGTCAGCTTGTCGGCGGAAGGCTTCCACTTGGTGGCGAACCCCGGGATCGCCTTGTTGTCCTTCGGGTCGTAGTTCGTCAGGTACTCGTACGTCAACCGGTGGATGCTGGTGCTGAGCAGCCGCTGGGCGAGGAACGGGCTGAGCGAGTCGACGCTCTGCGCCACGGCGACGGTGAGGACCTTCTTGCCGTCATCGGCCTTGGCCTGTGCCTGCTGCGGGGCCAGGTTGAGCGGTGTGGCGAGACCGGCCGTCAGAGTGAACGCGGCGGCCCCACCGGCGAGCACGAGCCGCAGGCGGCCGCGGGGTCGGGGACGGGGGCGGTGCGGTGCTGCGTGCGGTGCTGTCCTGCTGCCCGCTGTCCGGGGTACTGCTGATCTGCCGTGCTGATCTTGTGTGTCCATGGGTCGGTGACCTCGCGTCATCGCTCGCGCAGGGATGGCTGGTTGCACATTGTTTGCACGTTTGGTTGCACGTTGGTTGATCAAGGAACGTCAGCTGGTTGCTGTGTGTTTACCAGCGCCGGTCTGCGCGCGTCAACGGCGTGTGAACCCCATGTGGCCTGCGGAAATAACGAGTTGACCGGGATCCGCTCCGCATTGGTCAAGACCACTGACGCATGGCTGGTGAGGGGGTGACGGCGGGGGGAGGGGGGACTTGACCTGGCGGTTGGGTGGGGTTGGTTCGGCTGTTGTGGGTGGTGGTGCGGGTGCCGAGGTCGCCTCCGCTGTGGGCAGGCGTTCCGCACGGCGGAACGGGTGGGCACAGCCCACGGTGCCGGGCGCGGCGAACGGGGGCGTGAACGCCGGTGGGCCCGCACCGGGGAACGGTGCGGGCCCACTTGGGTGCTGTCGGCAGCTATTGCTACCGCTACTGCTGCGGGGGCGGCGGCTGCTGGAACGGCGCGCCGGGCTGGAACGGTGCCCCGGGCTGAGCGGGCGGGGGTGCTTGCCCGTCCTGGGGCTGGGGCGGCTGCGGCTGCTGTTGCTGGTGCTGTTGCTGGGGAGGCTGACCCTGCTGCGGCGGCTGCGTCTGCCACCCCTGTGGAGCACCCGGCTGCTGCGGGTAGGGCTGCTGACCGTGCTGGGGCTGTTGCCCGTGCTGGGGCTGCTGCGGCGGCTGAGGCTGCTGAGGAGCGTACGGCTGCGGCTGCGGCTGCCCCGGAGCGTACGGCTGCGCCGAGGGCTGAGGCACCTGCTGGCCCGGCATAGGCGGAGCCAGATGCGGCGGCGGATTCCCGTCCGACGTCCACAGCCCCTGCTGCTGCTGAGCCCGCGAGAAGTCCTCCGCGACCATCGCGGAAAGGTTGAAGTAGGCCTCCCGCACCTTCGGCCGCATCATGTCGAGGTCGACCTCCGCGCCCGCGGCGAGGTGCTCGTCGAAGGGGATGACGACAACGCCTCGGCACCGCGTCTCGAAGTGCGACACGATGTCGTCGACCTTGATCATCTTGCCGGTCTCACGCACACCCGAGATGACGGTGATGGACCGCGAGACGAGGTCGGCGTACCCGTGCGCGGACAGCCAGTCCAGCGTCGTCGAGGCGC
The DNA here is from genome assembly GCF_056437465.1 of Streptomyces sp. NPDC042371. Classification (NCBI taxonomy): domain Bacteria; kingdom Bacillati; phylum Actinomycetota; class Actinomycetes; order Kitasatosporales; family Streptomycetaceae; genus Streptomyces; species Streptomyces sp. NPDC042371. Next base: position 352,301 of record NZ_JBWKAP010000010.1, read on the forward strand.
TGCTCGCCCCGTCCACGGACGGCGTAGAGATGATGATCAGCTGATCGGCAAGGTCGAGCACGCCCCGCATGGCGCTGTACAGCAGCCCCGTACCGGAGTCGGTCAGGATGATCGGGTACTGCTTCCCGAGTACGTCGATCGCGCGCCGGTAGTCCTCGTCGTTGAACGTGGTCGACACGGCCGGGTCGACGTCGTTGGCGATGATCTCGAGCCCGGACGGCGCCTGCGAGGTGAAGCGGCGGATGTCCATGTACGAGTTGATGTACGGGATCGCCTGGACGAGGTCACGAATGGTGGCCCCGGTCTCGCGCCGCACGCGTCGGCCGAGCGTACCGGCGTCGGGGTTGGCGTCGATCGCGAGGATCTTGTCCTGGCGCTCGGTGGCGAGGGTGGAGCCCAGCGCGGTGGTGGTGGTCGTCTTGCCGACGCCACCCTTCAGGCTGATGACGGCGATCCGGTAGCAGGAGAGCACCGGCGTCCGGATGAGCTCCAGCTTGCGCTGCCGCTCGGCTTCTTCCTTCTTGCCGCCCAGCTTGAACCGCGAACCGCCCGCGGGCCGACTGCTCTTGGCCTTCTGCTTGTTGTTGCGCAGCAGCCGGTCGGAGGAGAGCTCGACGGCGGCGGTGTAACCGAGCGGGGCCCCGGGGTTCGTACGCTCCCGCTGATCGTGCTGCACGGCCTGCGGCCAGGCGGCGCCGGTGCGGGGGTCGATGGGCCCTTGCGCCTGCTGAACCTGCGGATCCTGGGGCTGGGGCTGGGGCTGCTGAGGTGCCTGCGGCTGAGCCTGGGCCTGGGCTTGGGCGGGCACCTGAGGCTGCGGCTGCTGGGGAGCGTACTGCTGGGGTGCCTGGGGCTGGGGCGCATGGGGCTGCGGGGCCGGGGGCTGAGGGGCCTGAGGCTGCGGTGCCTGAGGCTGCTGGTGCGGAAGGGGCTGCGCGCCCGGAACCGCCTGCTGCCCCTGAGGCACGGGAGCCTGCGGCTGCCCGGGGAACGGCTGCCCGGGCGGGATCGGTTGCCCTGGCTGAACGTGCTGGCCGGGCTGCCCCGGCTGAACCGGCTGCTGCCCCTGGGGCGCGGGCGCCTGCGGGAACCCGTACCCACTGCCTTGGCCGGGCGCTTCAGGGGCGGCCGGTGCGGAGTTCTGCGGGGGCGGGGCCGGTGCGAAGGGTGCGCCGGGGGCGGCAGGCGCGGACGACTGCGGGAACCCGTACCCGCCCTGAGACGACTCCGGAGCGGCAGGCGCGGGCGCGGCCGGTGCGGAGTTCTGCGGGGGCGGGGCGGGGGCGAAGGGCGCGCCGGGGGCGGCGGGCGTGGACTGCGGGAATCCGTATCCACCCTGCGACGGCTCCGGTGCGGAGTTCTGCGCGGGCGGGGCCGGTGCGAACGGCGCACCGGGGGCGGCAGGCGCGGGCGCCTGCGGGAACCCGTACCCACCCTGGGACGGCTCCGGAGTGGAGCTCTGGGCGGGCGGGGCTGGTGCGAAGGGTGCGCCGGGGGTGGCGGGCGTGGACTGCGGGAATCCGTAGCCGCCCTGGGACGGCTCGGGCGCCGAGTTCTGCGCGGCCGGGGCCGGTGCGAAGGGCGCGCCAGGGGCGGCCGGGGCGGGCGGAGCCGTGGGCGTCGACGCAGGCCAGGCGCCCGGCGCAGGCTGCGGAGCCTGCGGCTGACCAGGCGGGGTCTGCGCCTGTGCGGGCTCGGGCGCCGCAGGCTGTACCGGCTGCTGCTGCGCGGGAGGCGCAGTCGGCGTAGGTACGGGCCACTGCGGCGCGGAGGCCGGAGCCGCGGGCTGGAACGCGGGCGGCAACGGCGGCAGCACGTCCTGCGGCGAGGGCGGCGGGGGCCACGGGGACGGCGCCGAGTCCTGCACGGCGTCGTCAGCCGCGGCGGCCACGGCATCCTGCGGCGCGGATTCCTCGGAGCCGGACGAACCCACTTCCTCGGTTACGGAGACGGAGTCATCGTCAGCGTCCGAACCGCTGTCCAGGCCCTGCTGGGCGGCAGACTGCTCACCTTCGTCCGAGCCCCTGTCCTCATCGGGTTCGTCCACGCCACGGAGCCCCGTTTCCTCCCCGGCGTCATCACCATCACCGTCACCATCACTCGAAGGCGCCTCGGCGACATCGGCCGCGACGGCCCGCTCCTCCATCTCCCGCTTCAGCGCACGGGCGGAGAACCGCATGGTGGCGCCACTCTCAAGGTCACCACTGCCGAGGCTCTCGGCGACGGGCTCGACGACCGGCCGCTCAGCGGGAGAGGCACCCGCACCCGCGTCCGCACCCGCGTCCGCGCCCTCGTCGTTGTCCTCGTCGAGACCCCGGGCCTCCGCGAGGGCGTCCACCTCGTTCTTCGGCACGACACCGGTCACATGCACGGAAGCGGCAGGCCCGGCAAGGGCCCCGCTCCAGTCGGAGACGCCACCACCGGAAGCCACCGGCGGCACGACGGAAGGCACGAAGGGAGCGGCGGCAGGAGCCCCGGCGCCAGTCTCCTCCGCGTCGTCCACATTGCCTTCGTTGTCTGCATCGTCTGCATTGTCTGCGTCATCCGCCGCGTCCACGGAATCCGAGGCGGCAGGCTGGAACCCGCTCCCCACGGGCAACTTCGGCACCGCACCCGGAACACCCGCCGAAGGCGGACCCACCGGCAGCGGCGGAGGCGGCGGAGCGGAGAAGGACGGCATGGCGGGCGGCGGCGCGGCAGCGGCGGCAGCCGGAGCATCCGAACCGGACCCCGCTCCGGTGGAATCCACCGAACCGGAATCCGCCGAACCGGAAACAGGCGGAACAGACGCCGTGGGCGCGGAGGCAGACGGCGCGGAGACCGGCGGCGTAGAGACAGGCGGCGTAGAAACGGGCGGCGCCGAAGGCGTCTCACCCGCACTGCCCGAAGCGTTCTGCGTGTACCAGGCGGGCGGGGCGTAGTCGATGGTGAACTCGCCCGTCGTCTCGGCAGCGGACTCCGCGTCGGACTGATCATCGACGGGTGAGTCCCAGCCCCCGCGGATCTCGTCCCGATCGCTGTTCACAATGCCTCCTGATGTGGTCGAGCACCCTCGTGCCGTGGTGGGGGGCGACCGTTCCTGTCGTCCGATCCGCCTGGCTCTCCCCGTAGAGGGACGCGCACGAACCGCTCGAGGGTTCTGGCGTCGCGCCCTGTCCCAGCCTAATCACCAAAACCACGAGCACGGCAGGGCAGTCCACCCCACCAATGCTGTCCATTGCGTCACGCCCCACCCGGGAGTGTTCCGCGTACATCAAACCGTGACGGACAAATCACCCAACGGCCGACACCGCACCCCGAATTACCCAATGCCCCGGGCCGTCAGTCCATCCGTCGAGCGGTACCCAACAATCCGGTCTCGGCATCGGTGGCCTGCGTCATCACGTACTGCCGGTCCCGATCGGCGCACCACAGGGTCACCCCGTCCGCAAGCGTCGGCAGCGAGTCCACATCCCCGCCCGGCAGCCCGAGCAGCCGCCCGATCTGCGCCGCTTCGTCCGGCGACACCCGCTGCACACCCACCAGCCGCGCCTGCCGCACGAGTCGCGGCGCGACGGGACTCAGATAGGGCAGCACCGTCAGCACGGACTGCCAGGGCGCGGAGGCGACCCGCCCCCGAGGCGGCCGCATCCCGCAGTCCCGCACGACGAGCACCGGACTCCCCGCGGAGGCCCCCTGCGGCGGCACCCGCCCCACGTCGTGCACGGCCATCCCGCTCTGCCCGACCCCGAGCGCCTGCACCAGCTGCGCCCAAGCCCCGGCCCGCCCGGTCTCCACCGCCACCCGGGCCCCGGTCGCGGCGGCCCGGAACGCAATGATCTGAGCTGTCCACAGACCGCCGATGAAGAGAATGTCGTGCGGCGTGGGGCGATTGACGCCAAGGGTCGCGGGCCGCCCCTCCGCGTCCGCACCGATCACGACCCCGTCATCACCGATCGGCAGCTCGAGCGAGTCCACTTGGTCGGCGGAGAGCGCATGCCTCGCGTGTCGGGGCCCGATCAGCCCGAACCCGCCTCGCACGGCGGACACGAACGAATCCCTGGTCGGTTCGTCCGGCGAACCCGTGACCGGAGGAGTCGAGACAGCCATCAGCGAGTACCCCCGAGCGGAAGCGTGGCGAGCATCCCCGGTAACTGTTCGCGGTCCAGCCGCACCAGTCCCGTCCCGGCCTGACGGGCAGCCTGCTCCAAAGACCGCCTTGCGGAGACGAGTTCGGCATCGCCGCGCCCGGTCACCCGTAGATGACCGCGCAGGGCGATCTCCTGCCGTGCGCCGCGTCCGAGCGTGAGACTGAAGGTCGTGGTCAGCGCAGGAACCGCAGTGAGCAGGGCCACGAGCTGTGGCAGCGACGGCCCTCCGGATCCCCCCAGCTGAGGCCAGCGTTTCACCCAGTAGGTGGTGTGGCGCCGGTTGTCGCACCGCCACGCGCGCGGGGATTCCTCTGTTCTGCGCTCCGGAACGTCGGACCTGTTGGCCTGAGCCGTCACCAAGGGGTTGGCGCAGGCGGAGGTCGCGATGGCGGAGGCCAGCTCTTCCTCGTTGAGGACGGTCACGTGGAATCCGGCTCCTGTGAGTCGACTCGCGAGTTGGTCCGCGGCGCGCACCACGCACTTCTGGGCCCCGGTCAGACCGCCCCCGCGCGCTGCCACGGCCTCCGGGCACAGCTCCGGATCGAGCTTGAGGGCGACCCAGGTGATCCGCACCGCGGGCGCACCCGTGAGGGCCTGCAGCGGCGCGTAATTGCTGACGGCCAAGGACTGTTGGGGAAGGTGCAGCGCGGGGGCCGGCTGGGTGTGCAGCACGATCTGGGCGGACTCGAGCCGGATGCCGTCCACTTCGAGCGCGTCCCGCACCAGGCTCACCGGCAACGGCTGTCGTCCGCGATCGGCACGCAGCGCCCTCACGTCCGATTCCACCTGCAGCACCGCGGTCACGAACGTTCCGTCGCCGACCATCCCGACCTGACGGCGGTCCCGGCCGCTGTAGGCGTATGTACGCAGTGCGGGGTCACACTCGACGGCCGGAGCGAAAGCAGGGTCGGTGCCCGGCGGTATCGCTCTCTCCGCCGAACTGAGTCGACGGGACCGCAACTCCCTGGCTGTGCACAGCCATTCATGCAAGGGATGACCATGGCGACGTACGACGGCGAACAGCACCAGCACCGCGGCGGCCACGGATGCCGGAGCGAGAGCCAGCGGACCGATGAGCCAGGCCGCCACGAGCAGAGCGGCGGCGACCTGCAGCAACGTGAGTTGCAGCAGGAGAGATGATCCCAACTGCCGCGAAGGCGAGCGTAGATGGACAGAGAGGTTCCCGGACGCCCCTGACCTGCCCGGCAGATCGTTGCCTGATGGCCCCGGCGTCCGAGTGGCGGACTCCGCACGCCGTCCTGCCGTCCGCCTGCGCGACGTTGAAGTCACCAGCCCAACCCCCGTAAGTCTCCCGAACCACCCTCTAGGGAGAGGCGCTTGAAGCTCAATAACCTCACCCAGCCCGCACGTGCGATTACTCAACAGGCATAGTAGGGGTCCGGCCCGACAACGGAATGCGGGGGCATGGCCCGCCGCCGCACGGGGGAGCAGCAGCCACTCAGGTCGCCCACGGGGAGAACCAGATACGCATGGCATCACGACGGGACGAGCTCAATGCGTACATCTTCGCCAAGCGCCGCACGCTGGCCGCATTCATCCAGCCCTCACCCTCGGGCTCGGAGGAAGGAGCTCCTCGCCCGCTGCGTGCGGTGGTGCCCGGCCTCATCGTCGCGGTGATCGTCCTGGCCGTCTTCGGCGCGTGGGGAATGTTCCGGCCGGCGGCCAAACCGGGCTGGGACGATCCCAAGGCACACGTGATCATCGCGAGCGACTCGACGACCCGCTACGTCGTCCTGGAGACCCACGGCAAACCCCAACTGCACCCGGTCCTCAACATGGCCTCGGCGAAGCTCCTTCTCGACTCCGACAAGGGCGAGGTCATCAACGTCGACGAGTCCGTGCTCGACAAGGGCAAGATCCCGCACGGCGCCACCATCGGCATCCCGTACGCCCCCGACCGCCTGCCCTCGGCGCCGGAGGCCGGCTCCGCCAAGCGCTGGGCGGTCTGCGAACGTCCTGTCGAGGGCGGCAGCAGCATTCAGAAGGCAGCGTTTGTTCTGGGGGACCGCGACCGGAACAGGACCGAGGGCCGTGAACGCCTGCAGGGCGGCGAACTGTTGTACGTCGTGGGCCCGGACCGGACACGCTATGTGGTCGACGCCCGCGGCAGGGCGTACCGGATCTCGGAGAAGGAGGAGCGCGGACTGCTGCTGCGCGTCCTCGTGGGGTCCGACCGTGAACCGCAGCGGGTCTCCAAACAGTGGCTCGACACTCTGCTCCGGAGAGACGCGATCGACTTCCCCGAGATCGACGGCCCCCCGGGCGCCGACGCGAACGTGCCGGGCCTGCAGGACGACGCGGCCGACAAGGTCGGCATGATCCTCAAGGCGACCGACGGCGAAGGCCCCCAGCACTACGTGGTCCTCCCGGGCCGGATCGCCCCGGTCTCCGACTTCACCGCGAAACTGCTCCTCAGCAGCCCCGACCTGGTCGTCCTCGGACAGAACGGCCGGGCTCGGCAACTGAGCGCCGCGGCATTCAGCCCCGAGACGAAGGAATTCGGGGCGGGGAAGGCATGGCCGCGTGAGGAGCCGAGCACCGCCAACGAAGCGTCCAGCACACGCGGCAGCCGCAACACCGTCTGCAACGTCCTGCGCGACGTCGACGCCGACGACGGCGCGCCCACCCTCAGCACCTGGGCCGGCACCGACTTCCCGGCCACACTTCCCACCGGTTCGTCCAGCGCGTACGTCACGCCGGGCTCGGGCCAGCTCTACCGCCAGTTCCTCGGCTCCGAGACCGAGGCCGGAGGCATCTTCCTGGTCACCGACACGGGCCTGCGCTACGCGATGCAGTCCAACAGCGACAGCGCGACCGACGACGCGGGCATCGGGACGTCCGCGAAGCAGCGCAAGCAGCAAGAGCAGGAGGCGCAACAGGCTCAGACGCGCCTCGGGTACGAAGACACCGTCGTGACGCCGATCCCCGCGGCCTGGTCCAAGTTCCTGCCCACAGGGCCACGCTTGTCGACGGCCGCGGCACGCCAGCCGCAGGGCTCCTGAGGCATGAGGGGGCCGCTGAGATGACGAACGCTTCCGTCGTACGTTCCCGTGGCGCGAGGAGGGCTGCCGGGGCGGTCACGGCCGCGCTGACTCTCGCCGTGGCGACGCCGACGCAGGCCGACGCCGACCCGTCGTCGCCGACCGGTCAGTGCACGTTCCCGTCCAAGAAGTACGAGGGGCGCCCCTGGTCCCTGCAACGCGTGCTCCTGGACGAACTGTGGCTCCAGTCCAGGGGCAAGGGAGTGCGCGTAGCGGTGATCGACACCGGCGTGGACACCAAGAACCCGCAGCTGAAGCCCGCGGTGGACGCGTCCCGTGGCCGCAACTTTCTCCCCGCCAAGAACGACAAGGGCGAGAAGATCGACCGCGGCAAGTCGAACGGCACGACGGACGGCGTCGGTCACGGCACCCGGGTGGCGGGCATCATCGCGGCACGCCCCGCCAAGGGCACCGGTTTCGTGGGCCTCGCCCCGGACGCGACGATCATCCCGATCACACAGAACGACGCGGAGGGCCACGGCACCGCGGCAACGCTTGCCAAAGCCATCGATCACGCGGTCGACGTCGGCGCGGACGTCATCAACATCTCCCAGGACACCGCGAACGCGGCGAAGCCCGCGCCGGAACTGAAGCGGGCGGTGGACAGGGCCCTGGGGAAGCGGCGGGTGGTCGTCGCCTCAGCAGGCAACGACGGCCTGGGCGGCAACGTCAAGAAGACCTACCCCGCGTCCTACGAGGGCGTGCTCGCGGTGGCGGCCTCGGACCGCAACAACGAACGAGCCGCCTTCTCCCAGTCCGGCGACTTCGTCGATGTGGCGGCCCCGGGAGTCGACATGATCTCCACGGTCCCGGGAGGCGGCCACTGCGCCGACAGCGGCACGAGCTTCGCGGCCCCGTACGTCGCAGGCCTGGCGGCCCTCCTCAAATCCAAGCACCCCACCTGGACCCCGCGACAGATCACGGCCCAGATCCAACAGACAGCGGAACGCTCGGTGGCGGGCCACGACCGGCTGGTCGGCTGGGGCATCGCGGACCCGACCCGCGCCTTGACGGAGGACGATCACCCCCTCGAATCCCCTACTCCGCGAGAGGGGATAACCCGCGCCGACGCTCCAACCCCCGCGAAACTCCACCTGGGCGAGACCGCAGAGGAACGAACGGCCCGCCTGGCCACGTATGCCGTCGTGGGGGCGGTGGTTGTGGTGACGGGGCTCGGAGGGGTGGGGGTGGCTGTGCGGGACGCGCGACGCAGACACGGGCGACGTCTGGGGTGACGTTATAGCTTCAATACCCCCCGCCACGTCCACCCGGCGGCCAGTACAGCCTTCGCGAGAGGCTCCGTCACCTCTCGCGTGTCGAAGCGGTACACCTCAACCTGGCGGCTCTTGCCGTCGTCTCCTTGCGTAGTTTCGCGCTGACGAAATACGGCGGGTGCGTGGCCGCGACCATATTGGGAACTAGAGTTGTCACCCGAGCGATTTTCCCATCGTTCGTGCAGGACGCGTACCTCGCGCTTATGAGGGACCAGGCGCATCCTAATCTTCATTCTCAAGCCCACCCTCGCGATCTGGCACTCCGCTACCAGATCCGCCTTCTCGGCCGGCGGGGCATCACGTACGCGGTACGGCACACCAGGTCCGTTAAGTGCGAGTAGGGCACTTCTGACTTCGGACGGGGGTATTGACGGCACGCCACTATCGGGAAATTTGGTGCCGGTCAGCTTGTTCCAGATCCCCACGGCTAATCTCCTGACTCCACATCCAGGCGGACTGTTCGAACAAATGACTGAAAGTCAGCCAAAACTCGGTCATGCTGGGATTCGGTGGCTGTCAGGGTGATTTGGGCAGAGATGCGCTTATCTCCGGGATTCTCTTCGTCCGTGAGAGGCAGGTAAACCTGCGATTGCGCGAGATTCTGGCGCACTCCGTCACGGACGACTACCAAGAGTAGTCGTTGAACCAGGGCGGGAGCACTGCGCGATCCAACTTCGCGGCGAAGGGTCAGAGTCACGTCTTCAGCAACTCTGTGTAGGTACTCTGCCGACTCATCTGCTAGGTCCGCCAAAGAGTTGATGCCTGATAGTTCTTTGCAGTTAATAGTGATGTTGGCCGCGAAACTCGAATCTGGCGAAGGGTGCACTGCGGCAAAATCTGCATTCCCGTCGAGAGTTCCTTGTGGGTGAGCCGGAATCCAGCCGTCTGGCAATCTAAACTTGACAGGCGTGGGCGTCATGAGTAGGTGCTTCCTTCGCTGTGGAGCCGATCACAGCAGTCCTGTGATGGAGTCTTTGAAGGATCCGAGGCCGTCGCCGACGGCATCAATACCATCGCCGACGGCATCAATGCCGTCGCCGACTGCGGAGGCCCCTTCACCCAGCACGTCAGCGGCATCGGAGGCGGTCTTGGCGAACTTGTCAGGATTGACAGTAATTTCGACTCCCAATGCGCCGCCGACCAGAGGCGAAGCTCCCCCTTTTCCGCCGAGGTGGAACGTGCCGTCATCATCTTTTTTGTAACCCCACCAGGCTTCAGCACCCGGGCCGTACCAGCCCTCGGCTGTCCCGCCGATTCCAATGCCGGCGACTTCCCCACCTCCCGCAATGGTTCCTTTCGCCCCACCGAACGCCTTCGCCCCGACCGTGATCTCGCTCTTGGTGACCTTGGCATTCACTCCTGCCTCGACCCCGGCGAAGCCTTCGGCCCGTCCGTACCCGGCGGCGTAAGGGCCGTATTCGGCGCGTCCCTCGGTCAGAGCCCGCAGACCTCCGGAGACCTCTGCCTTACCGACGATGCCCTCTTTGTTGAATCCGTAGTTCGCGGTTGCTCTAGCGCCGAAGTAGCCGTCTGCTATCCCGGCAAGCTTCCAGTCCCCGCGGGTAAGCGTCCCCTCGGCGGTTGCATGTATTGCGTCCGTGTATGCTTTTACGGCGGCCTGTTTGCCATACTTTGGATCTGAGGTTACGGTGAAACCCGCGTCGAGCAGGTTCAGTTTGACATTGCCCTCGATGTCCCAGGCGTCAGTTCGCTCCTCCTTGTGCTGTTCGCGTGCGTAATTCTTTATGTCACCTTGAGCTTGACCATTAAAGCCATGCGGCGTGCCATCGGCGAGGTCCCCATCTATCGCTACTCCTTGTAGGGCTGCCTGAACATCTCTGTCGGCGCTACCCACGTCCTTCACGATCTGGTCGATGAGTTCTTGCCAGGAACTGGCAGCCTTCTTTGCGCTGTCCTGGTATCCTGGATCATGGAGGTAGTCAGTCAGTTGCGCTGCGCTCAGCTTCTCGGTGTTGTAAGAAACGGCTCCTTGGTCGGAAACCTTCATGCCTGCTTCGATCGCGTCTTCGCGGGCGCCTTTGAGGTTGTCGCGTAACGCGCGGAACAGAGCCTCTGCTTCTCGGAGGAGGGACGCGATGGCTTTTGCCTCCGTCTGCGCCTTTTTGAACTCCTTTAGAGTGACCTCGAAGCGCTTATCTGCGGCTTCTGCACTTAGGCCCGTCCAGGTCGACCCCATAGAGATCTGGCGTATGTCACGCTTGTAGGCCACCTCTTGGCCGTGCAGTTTCTTCGTCGCCATATCCTCCCAGCGGTCGGCGGCGCTGCTTAGCGCTGACAGGTCTGTATTTATGATCTCGTTGTAGGTTGGCATCTGTCCCCCATTAGCTGTCGGGCGGCGATGGGCAGCGATCAGTAGGCGTCCAGCGAGGACGAGTTCCGCACCCCGGACTCAACTGCCTCGTCCGTAGCGGTCAGCACGGTGTTGCTGCCTCGTAGGGCCGCTTTCTCGGACGACAGACGGTGCAGCAGGTTTTGCACCTGCTCGCCCCAAGTCTTGTGAGCGTCCCTGAGGGCGTCGGACGTCAGCCACCCGCCGTCCGCTTTCAAGGCCGTCACGGCGGTCATCGTCTCCTCGTTGGCCCAGGCGCCCGCCGCCTTGGTGTCTGGCTCGATGCGATCTTCGATTGCTCGGGCGGCGGCTTGCTTCTCGGCGGGGGAGGACGCCAAGTCTGGTGGCCTCAGCATGGGTGGGTTTGCGCTCGGATCGTCGGGAAGAGCATTCAGCTGTGTCCCGACGGAGGGTGCGCCTTCTCCGTAATCCGTTTCGTCGTGAGCCTCTGCCTTCATCACAAGTCGCCCCGTCTCCCGTCCAGTTGTACTGCGTCGTGCCCCGGCGGTATCGGTGGCGGTTGGGGGTGGCGCCGCATGCATCGTTACGGCATACCTCCAGCGTCAGGATGTCCGCGTATCGAGCAACTTAACAACGTGTCGCGTTTCGAATGGTGTTGTCGCGCGCCTGCCTGGCTGTCTTGGCCGGTACTGGTTCCGCAGTGAGGGTGATCGCGGCTTGTGTGTGGTTTCGGGTCACGGGCTTGTGCCGCGCATTGGCTTGATGGCAACTGCCATAGTCAACAGTTGCGTTGGGGCGCAGCGCGTAGTGGTTAGAGTGATGTAGGGGGTATCTGTTGACCATCAGCCACCGCGATCACGAGAGGGTCGGGCAGGCAGGTAACGGGGAGGGAAGGCCTAGTGCTTTCTGCGAACGTGCACGGGGGTGCCACGGGGTCGTCAGGCGCCGATGTCAAGCGCGGGCTGGAAGCGTTGAAGACGTTCCGGCAGCGCATCAACACGCTTCTCACAGAGTTCGAAGGCTCGGCCGGTGGTTCGTCGAAGGTCGGCGCGCAGAAGGTCTCCCGCGCGTCCTTCAGCGGCCCGGGCAGCGCTTTTCCCGAGGCCGACGGGCTGTATTCGCAGTACGACCAGGTCCACGAGCGGCTGACGTCGCTGTCCAAGATGCTCAGTGATCAGATCGACGCCATGGGGATCGCCGTGCACGGCGCCGACGTCGGCTTCGACAACCTCGAAGAGGACCTCCGGCAGCGCTTCTGGGCGATCCAGACCAAGGTCGGCCGCGAGCAGATGCAGGACGAGCGAGAGCGCAGCGGCAAGCCGGACGCCCAAGGCGGCCACGGCAGCGACAAGTCCGATGCAGGGTGGTCCTAGTGGGTTTCGAAGGACACCGCCTCAACGACATGATCGACTTGGTCGAGGAGGCCGAACCGACGGACATGGAGAGTGCCGGAAGGGCGCTGCAGGGGGCACGGAACGCGATCGCCGCGGCCGCCCGGGAACTCGGTCAGCACATCGACAGGGTCGACTGGGAGGGCGAGGCGGGAGAGGCGTTCCGCAAGTGGGGCAAGAATCTGGTCAAGGACACGCACAAGCTTTCGGACTTCGCCGCTGCTGTGAGCTCCCACATGGAGTCGGCAAGCGCCGGGCTGACGTCCGTGCGCGCGTCCATGCCGCCCCGGGACAGCCGTGTCGACCCGAAGGCTGTGGAGGACATTCCTTCTCCGAAGCGGGTCGAGGGGAACGAGGAGTACGGCGCCGCGGTCAAGGCGGAGAAGCACCGTCAGGAAGCGATCAACCAGATGAACCGGTTGGCGTCGTTCTACCAGGTGTCGCAAGAAGGGATGGCGAGCCAGGAGCCGCCTACGTTTTCGGCGATGCCCGATGTCGGCCTACCGCCGCCTGCGCGCTTCGCTCCCGGGGAGGGCGACGGCGGACAGCAGCCCCCCGCTGCGTCTACTGGCAGCGAGCTGGTGTCCGCGTCATCTCAAGGGCCGGGAGGGGACACGCCCACTCCGGGTGACATGAAGACGTCGGGCGACACGGGTTCGTCGAGCGTGCCCTTGTCGTCCCGCAATGAGACGCCCACCCCCATAGCCTCTGCGGAGCGCCCTGTGGGTACGGAGATCGACAGCATCAAGACGTTGCCCCCACAAGACATCAGTCCTGTGCCGGGCCCGCACCCCTCGACATCCGGCCCTACCCCCAACGACGGTGCTCCTCCACTGGGCGCGGGCCGGTTCAATCCGACCAGCAAAGCACCCACGGTCCGCACACCCGGCCCTGGCGGAGACGCGAAGCGCCCGATGCCCGCGCAGGGGCGAACCGGTACGGGCGGGCCCAAGGGGGCACAGGAGAGCCCTGGGCGTGGGCCCTCGGCGTCGACAGGACGTACGGGGCCGACGGCCCAGGGGCGGAGTATCAGTAATCCGTCGGCGCCTGGCCACCCGCCTGCGGGACGAAGTGTCACCGGCGGGACCCCGCGTCCGCTCGGTACGTCGGAACAGCGACCCGGCATCCCGCACACCGGAGCAGGGCAGACCCGAGGCGTGGTGGGTGGGCGGCCCGCCTCGAATCCCGTCACTGGTTCGAGCGGGTACAGGGTGTCGCGCGGCCCGGTGGTAGGGGCTGAGGGCCCCCTTGATTTGCGAGCTACGAGTGGCAGTGGCAGTAAGCGCGGAAGCTCTGGCGGTGTGGTCGGCAATCCGAAGGCCCGTAGTTCCGCGTCGCCGGGCCGCAAGAGCGGTTTCTCCGTCGGCGGTGCCGGCCTCGTTCGTCGGCCTGCGGGAGATCGGCGCGATCCCGGCAAAGAAGAGGGCGGCGAAGGGCGGCGGGCTGAGTATGCGATCGAGGACGAAGAGACCCATCTGAATGCCGTGCGGCGACACGTACCACCAGTGATCGACTAGTTGTGAGCGAGGGCGTGCAGGGCATGGAGTCAGGGTTCAGTCGACGTGACGGTAGGGCGCCGCTCGCACGTTGCGCTCGGCGAAGAGCCGTCACCGTGGGCTCTGCGGTGGGTGCGCTGACCCTGGTGGCGGTGGGACTGGCTCCGACCGCGGCCGGTGCCGACGTTCACTCCAAGCAGTGGTACCTGGACGCGATGAGCGCCGAGGAACTGTGGAAGGTCAGCACTGGGGAAGGCGTCAAAGTCGCCGTTGTCGATTCAGGTGTAAGGGCGACTCCTTCTTTGAAGGGGCATGTGCTGCCCGGCAAAGATGTCACGGGTGCAGCGGGCGGTGCCCAGGACGACTATTCGGGGCATGGCACGACCATGGCTGAGCTCATCGCGGGTTCCGGTCGAAGCGGTGGCCTGAAGGGGCTGGCTCCGGATGCCGGGATCATTCCCATCCGCACCACGACGGGAAAGGAACTGGGCGCGAAAGAGGGCGACAGCCCTGCTGCCATTAGGGCCGCGGCCGACAGCGAAGCGCGAATCATCAACATGTCCTTCGGCAGCGACTTCATGTCCCAGGCAGAGAAGTCCGCAGTGAAGTATGCGTCGTCAAAGGGCAAGTTGCTGTTCGCCGGTGTCGGCAACGATGCGAAAACGAAGAACTTCGTAGGGTATCCAGCTGCGTACCCCCAGGTTGTGGGAGTTTCGGCAGCTGATCGTTCCGGGAAGGTCGCCAAATTCTCCGAATTCGGAGAGTACGTCGATCTCGCCGCCCCCGGCCTCGACATCCCCCGCTGGTGCGACGCCACGTTCCGCTCCTACTGCGACGAAGGCGGCGGCGGCACCAGCGCGGCCACCGCCATCGCCTCCGCCTCCGCCGCCCTCGTCTGGTCCAAGCACCCCGACTGGACCGCCAACCAGGTCCTCCGCGTCCTCATCGACACCGCGGGCCGCGACTGGCCGAAGGACGAGCCCAGTGACTACCTCGGCTACGGGCTGATCCGGCCCGCACGCAACGTCGTGAAGGGCGAAGGGAAGCCTGGTCCCGCGGACGTCGATCCCATCACCAACAAGAAGACCGCCGGTGCCGGTTCTGATGGCGGCTCGACCCCTGCCGCATCCGCGCCCGCCGAGGCACCTTCACCGCCAGGGAAGGGGACGGCCTCGGACGGCAAGGAGACTGCCGCCGCCGAGCGCGCCTCGGACGACGAAGACGGCAGCAACCTGCTGTGGCCGGTCCTGGGCGGCCTCGCCGCAGTCGTGGCGGTCGGCGGCGGCGCTTTCGCGGTGCGCGCTCGACGTCGCGCCTGAACTCGGCACATCACGACGACGCTTCGCCCAATTCATCCGACTCATCTCACCCCGACGACAGTTCGCGAAAGGAGCCCAGCCGTGGCTGACGGCCAGAAGTTGAACAACGAGCAAGTGGCGCTTCTGAAGAAAGAGATCGTGGGCAAGTACGACTCGGTTCAGAAGCAGCTCAAGCGCCTCCAGGGCACGCTCGACACGATGGAAGGCAACTGGCGGGGCATCGGAGCGCATGCCTTCGACAGGAAGCAGACCGAGATCAACGAGCACATGCGGGCGGTCGGAAACATCCTGGTGGACTTCCTGGAAGGCATCAGCGGCAACGAGAAGCTGACCGACGGGCTCGAGGACCAGGTCAGGTCGACCATGGACGGCATCGACGTCCAGTACGGCGGACAGCACTCGGCGATCAGCAGCTACTGAAACCGCTGAGGTCTTCGAGGGGCGAGTCCCCCACAACTACTGAGAGACGGGGCAGGCATGGCAAACGTGCACATGGACGAACTCGCGGTCAAATACGGCGGCCTTGACGCCATCACCACTGAGCTCGGTATTCAGGCCAAGCAGTTGGAAGCGGACCTCGCGGACATCAAGCGGGCCGTCGCCAAGGTGGCCGAGGGCTGGGAAGGCGAGGCCCACACGGCGTACATCGCGAAGCAGAAGGAATGGGACAAGCACGTCGAGGCCATCCACCGCGCCTTGGTCGACATCGGGCAGAAGGTCGGCCAGGCCGGCGGTGACTACCGGGGCGGCGACCTGAAGGGTGCCAGCTACTTCCAGTGAGCCCGGGCCGGCGCAGGCTTGCTTCGAGCGAGCCCGAGCCGGGGCACGGCGTAGACGAATCGGGGTGGACGCGCGCGGGAGGCGTCCACCCCGTCCTTCACGGGGCCGACAGACGAGCGGCCCCATCCTCACTCGGCCGTCGCGACCCCGCCATTGCGCACAGAAGGCTCCAGGTCGAACTCCCCGTCCCGCGCGCCCAGGACGAACGCCCGCCATTCCGCCGCCGTGTACCGCAGCACGGTCTCCGGATCCAGCGACGACCGCATGGCCACGGCGCCCTCGGGCAGGTAGGCGATCTCCACCCGCTCCTCGTGCTCCTCGGTGCCCGGCGCGCTGTGCCACTCGATACCGGAGATGTCGAGAGCGTAGAGCTCCTCCTTCTCGCGTTCCTTGCGAGCCTTCTCCTGCGCCTCGGTGTCAGGTGCGTCGGTCATGGCGGAGGGTCCCTTCACAACGTACGAAAGAGCTGTGGGGCCACCCTACTTGCGGGCTCTGTCCCTGTTCAGAGGTTGGGAAGAACGGCATCCCCTCAGAATTCCCCGTCCACCAGCCCTGTCTGCACCATCGGCTTCCCCCGCTTCCGCGACACGAAGATCCCCCGGCCGACCGGCATGGGCCGGGGTCGTACCCCGCCCAGGATGTCGCCCTCGTCCGGGTCGCCGGCCAGGACCACGCCCTGGGCCCCGAGCTCCTTCACCCGCTGCATGAACGGTTCGTAGGCCGCCCGTCCCGCACCCGCCGTCGAGCGGGCGATGATGAAGCGCACGCCCACGTCCCGGGCGAACGGGAGGAGCTCGGTGAGGTGGCCCAGCGGGTTGCCACTGGACGTGGACACCAGGTCGTAGTCGTCGACGATCACGTACACCGTCGGGCCCTGCCACCAGCTGCGCTCGCGGAGCTGCCGTGCGGTGACGTCCGTGGGCGGGGTGCGCCGCTGGATCAGGTCGGCCAGGGCCGCCATGTGGTGGTCCATGGCGTTGGACATCGGGATGTACTCGGCCAGGTGGGAGGCCGGAGCGGCGTCGAGGAGTGAGCGGCGGTTGTCGACCACGAAGAGCTTGCAGACGTCGCCGCTGTAGCGCTCGGTCAGCCGTTTGATGAGCAGCCTCAGGAGATTGGACTTGCCGGACTCGCTCTCGCCGAAGACGAGGAAGAACGGGTCCTGCTCGAAGTCCAGGAAGACCGGTGCGAGGTTGTTCTCGTCGAGGGCGAAGGACACGCCCCGGTCCGGGTAGGCGTTGCCCGCGGGCAGTTCGTCGGCCGGCAGCTCGCGCGGCAGCAGGCGGACGGCGGGAGCGCCCGGCACCGTCCAGTGCCGGGCGACTTCGGTGGCCAGGGCCGCCGTGGCCTCGGCGAGATCCGAGTCGGAGGACAGCCCGTCCATACGCGGGACGGCCGCCATGAAGTGCTGCTTCTGTGCCGTCTGGCCGCGACCAGGCACTCCGGTGGGAACGTTGGCGGCGACCTTCCGGTCGAACTCGGAGTCCATGGTGTCGCCGAGCCGCAGTTCGAGACGGTTCATGAGGTGGTCCTTGAGGTTCGCGCGGACCTCCATGGACCGTGACGCGGTGAGGATCAGGTGGATGCCGTAGCCGAGGCCCCGCGCGGCGATGTCGAGGACGGCCGGCTCCAGACCCTCGTACTCGGAACGGAAGTTGCCCCACCCGTCGATGACCAGGAAGACATCACCCCACGGCTGGTCGGTCACCGAGATGTCGCCACGGGCCCGGCGCGCGCGGAAGTCGGCGATGGACGCGATACCCGTCGTGCGGAAGTACTCCTCGCGACGGGACAGAACGCCGTACACCTCGGCGACCGTACGTCGCACCCGCTCGGGGTCGAGGCGCGAGGCGACGCCGCCGACATGGGGGAGTCCGGCGACGGACGCCATCCCCCCGCCGCCGAAATCGAGTCCGTACAACTGCACTTCGTACGGGGTGTGGGTGAGGGAGAAGGCCGCCATCAGCGAGCGCAACAGGGTCGATTTCCCGGACTGGGGTCCGCCGACGATCTGCATGTGACCGGCTGCCCCGGAGAAGTCGCACCACAGGGGGTCGCGCCGCTGTTCGTAGGGCTTGTCGACGAGGCCCAGCGGTACGACGAGACGTCCCGCCCCTTCGTAGCCGGGCTGGGTGAGGCCGCGGCCCTCCACGGCCGTGAGCCCCGTGAGCAGCGTGTCCAGGGACGGCGGGCTGTCCAGCGGCGGCAGCCACACCTGGTGGGCGGCCGGGCCCTGCGCCTCCAGGCGGCGCACGATCACGTCGAGGACGGTGTCGGCGAGGGCGTCGTCCGCGCCGTCCGTGTCCGGCGCCGCGGCGGCACGCGGCTCGGGCACCGCCGCGGCCGCGTACCGCACGGGCACCTCGGCCGCGGTGAACAGCACTGGACGCCGGTCCACGGGGAGCGGGCCGCCCGAAGTGGTGGCCTGACCCGATTCCGACCGGTACACGCCGGAGACGTAGGCGGCCTTGAAACGCACCATTTCGTCCGTGCCGAACTTCAGGTAGCCGGATCCGGGCACGTTCGGCAGTTGATACGCGTCGGGCACTCCGAGAGCGGCGCGTGACTCGGCGGCGGAGAAGGTGCGAAGCCCGACGCGGTACGAGAGGTACGTCTCCAGACCCCGCAGCCGACCCTCCTCCAGGCGCTGCGAAGCCAGCAACAGATGGACGCCGAGCGATCGGCCGATGCGGCCGATCTGCACGAACATGTCGATGAAATCCGGCTTCGCGGTGAGCAGCTCGCTGAACTCGTCGATGACCAGTACCAGGGACGGAATCGGCTGGAGCGCGGCGCCCGCGGCACGTGCCTTCTCGTAGTCGTGGATGTTCGCGTAGTTGCCCGCGTCCCGCAGCAGTTCCTGGCGGCGGTTGAGCTCGCCCCGGATGGAGTCGCCCATGCGGTCGACGAGCGTCAGGTCGTCCGCCAGGTTGGTGATGACCGCGGCGACATGCGGCATCTGCGCCACGCCGGCGAAGGTCGCACCGCCCTTGAAGTCAGCGAGGACGAAGTTCAGGCTCTCCGAGGAGTGCGTCACCGCGAGGCCGAGCACCAGCGTGCGCAGCAGCTCCGACTTGCCGGAACCGGTGGCCCCCACGCACAGCCCGTGCGGACCCATGCCTTCCTGCGCCGCCTCTTTGAGGTCCAGCATCACGGGACGGCCGTCCTCGCCGACGCCGATGGGAACGCGCAGCCGTTCCGAGAGCGAGCGAGGGCGCCATGTCCGCCTCGTGTCCACCGAGTCGGCGTCACCGAGATTGAGCAGGTCGGTGAACTCCAGTTTGGCCAGCAGCGGTTCGTCGTCGTCGCCTCCGGAGGGGACGCGCAACGGGGCAAGCTGCCGGGCGAGCGCCTCGGCCCCCTCGTACGACAGGACATCCGGAGTTCCTTCGTACACCAGGCCGTGGTCCGACTCGATCCGCAGCGCCCCCGGATGCACTGCGAGCGACAGACCGCCACGCCCATGCGCCAGTTCGCCCGGCACCACCTCTACGATCGTCACGCCCTGTAGTCCCTCGGGCGACGCGAGGGCCGCTGTCGGGGACAGCGACAGTCCGTCGAGCACGACGACGATGTGCGGCTCGTCCGGCAGGGGGGATCCCTCGGAGTGGAAACGCGGCCGACCCTGCAGCCGTGCGTTGAGCATGGCCTCCAGTCCGATCGGGTCACCGGTGATGAGGCGTCGGCTACCCGCTCCGTCCGCGACCCCCGGCGTCTGGCTGTGCGGCAACCATTTGGTCCACTCCCAGGCGGGCGCGGCGGCCGTGCCCGCCCCGACAGCGATCACCAGGTCCTGGGGGGAGTGCAGCGAGGCAAGGGAGGCGGTGAGCGCACGTGCCGTGCTCCGTGCCGTCTCGGGGTCCCCGCTGACCGTCACGTGGTAGAAGGCGCGCAGCGAGATGGCCATGGGCAGGTCTTCCAACGTGCTGTGCGCGGCGAGGAAGCGCTGCATCGCGCCCGCGGTGAGCGGCTCCAGTTCGTCCACTGGCGCCGTCTGTGGCGGTACGAGCGGAGTGGCGAGTGACTGAGGGCCCAGGCCGATGCGCACCTGTCCGAAGTCCGCGTCGCCTGTGCGCCGCTCCCAGACCCGGCTGCCCTCGGCGACCAGGGCCCACAACTGCTCGGGGGAGGGGTGGAGGTAGTACTGCGCGTCGCGCTGTGCCCGCGCCGTCTCGACGGCGGTACGCCGGGTCTGCTTCAGATACCCGAGATAGTCGCGCCGCAGGTCCGCCAACTGCCCCTGATTGCCCCGGCGGTAGCGGATCAGCATCGCCACGGACATGGCCACCGTCGATGCCACCATCACCATGCCCATGACCTTCATGAACGGATGTGCGCTCGGCATGAAGAAGAACACCACGGAGCCGCCCATGCCCAGCATGGGCAGCAGCTGCATCATCGCGCCCTCCTGCTGCCCGCGCGGCAGCTCGGGCGGGGGCTGCAGCACGACCTCGTCGGTGGGGACGGCGGAGGGCAGCGTGCGAGGTGGGCGCTTCACGACGATGTGGCTCACTGAGCACCAATTCCCTTGTAGGGGCGGGCGTTCCGTTCGCCGCCCGGATGGCCGGGCGATGCGATCGCCGTGTGATCCTACTGATACCGGTAGTCACCACCCGGGGATAGGGTGCCGGATGTGCACACGAGCGGCGGTTGATTCGGCCAGTGACAGGTGGTGTCAACTGGCCGAAGAATGGGGCCATTTCGTGGTACGTGGTGGGGGCGCCGTCCAAGAATCAGCCAGGTGGGTCGGTTTTCCCGCGACGTGCGGCGCAATACGACACAGTCGGTGAACAGGCGCGGTTGCCACATCAGTAACACGGGCACCGGAGCTGACCGTGACCGGCAGCAACACCGGCATCAGCATTGAGGGGGAGCAGCAGGTGAGCACGACGGCCTCCACGACGGCCACCGGATTCGGGCGGCCGGGCAGCGGAAACCCGCCTGAAGGCTCATCCGGACACGGCTCCGGAGCCGGCACCGGCACGGCCTTCGGCTTCTGCCGGGTCACGATCGTTGCGCCCGACAGCCGCATCGACGTGGCACTGCCCGACGACGTCCCTGTCGCCGACATCTACCCCGAGATCCTGCGGCTCTCCCGGCAGGAGCCGGCCGAGGGCGCACCGGTCGGCTATCACCTCGTGCGACGTGACGGCGCCGTCCTGGACAGCGCCCGCACCTTCGCCGCCCAGCGCATCCTCGACGGCGAACTGCTCACGCTGCGCCCCTTCTCCGAATCGCTGCCGCCCGCCGTCTTCGACGATGTGTCCGAGGTCGTCGCATCCGCGGTGACCCGCGACCGCGTGCTGTGGACCGGCGACCTGACGCGCGGCGCCGGACTCATCGGCGGGACCGTCCTGTCGACACTCCTCGCCTACGTGGCGTGGGCCGCCGATCCGCGCCACGACATGCATGGACTGCCGGGCATCCTCGCCGCCGTCGCGGGCGTACTGCTGCTCACGCTCGCCGCCGTCCGCGCGCGCGTGTACGACGACCGGGCCTCGGCCCTCGCTCTCGGCCTCGGCGCGCTGCCGAATGTGGCGGTGGCGGGCTCCGGCCTGCTCCCGACGGCTGACGGAGAGGGCGTGGGCAGGCTGCAGTTCCTGCTGGCCTGCGCCGCCGTCCTGACGGCAGCCGTGATCCTCGGCCTGCTCTCGCCGCGCAGCGTCGGTCCGTTCGTCGCCTTCGTCTTCGCCTCCGCGGTGGGCCTGCTCGCCGTGTTCCTCGCGGCGCTGTGGCAGCTGGAACCTGTCGAGACCGCTGCCCTGTGCGCTCCGGTGGCCGTGGGGGCGCTCGCCTTTCTGCCCGGTCTTTCCATGCGGTTCGCCCGTCTGCCCATCGGTTTCGAGCCTCCGCACGGTACGCGTGGCAGCTACGGGACGGACCCGGCCCCGCAGGAGCCCGTCGACGCGGAGCGCATCGCGGCCCAGGCCCGCCGTGGTCAGGAACTCCTCGTCGGGCTCGTCGGCGGTTGCGCGGTCGTGGCGATCGGCTCCACCGCGGTCCTCAGCTTCTCCGGCGACAGGTGGGGACAGGTGCTGGCCTTGGCCACGGGGATCGCGATGCTGATGCGGGCGCACCTGTTCCGCTACACCGCTCAGGTTGCCGCCGTGCTGGCCGCAGGCCTGGTTGCGCTCGTCCTGCTCGGCATCGGCCTCTGCCTCGACCTGCCCGGCGGTTCGGCCGGTGACAGCGCGGCCCTCGATCTGCGGACCATCTGGCTCGTCGCGGCGATCGCGCTGGCGGCGGCCCTGGTCATCGGCATCGGCCTGGTCGCCTCACGTACCGGAGTGACTCCGTTCTGGGGCCGTTCCCTGGAGATCGCCGAGTCTCTCGTCCTGCTGACCCTGGTGCCGCTGACCCTCGCGGTTTTCGAGGTGTACGCCGAGGCCAGGGCCATGACCAGCTGATGAGCCACGCCGCACCTACTTCACCTTTCAGAGAGGCCCCGTCAGCGTGAGCTTCGGACCGCCCCCGTCCCGCTTCACCCAGTCCGCGGTCGCGGCAGCCGAGGGAAAGAAGAGGCGTACGTCGATCGTCGTCGGCGTACTCCTGGCTCTGGTCGCGGCGCTGTGCTCCGGCGCCTGGGCGCTCTGGGGGACCAGCGGCGATGACGTATCGGATGCGCGGCCGGCGTCGGCCGGGCAGCCTCCCGACGCGATCCGGGAGACGGTCGAGAAGAGTCCCAGGACCCCTGAGGGCGGCACCACCGCCGAGTACACGGCCAAGACGCTCAAGGAGGGTGAGCAAGCCTCGACGCTCGGCTTGTGGGCGACCGACAAGATCGTCGCGAAAGGGACCGGCAACGTCGTCAGGGGCATCAGGACGAAGGACTCCGAAGAGGCGTGGCAGATCAAGTTCCGCGGGCCTGTCTGCGCGGTGACCCGGCACGTCAGCGTGGACGGCAGGACCGCCGTCGCCTACTCGGGGCAGCGCCCGGCGAAGGGTGACAAGGGGCAGGACAGCACGACGGTGGCCTGCGACCGGATCGCTGTGTTCGACGTGGACACGGGCAGGAAGCTCTGGGACAAGAAGCTGCCCGGTGAGAGTGCCTCAGCCATGGACGTCAACGTGACGATGACGCGGGGCGCCGTGGTCGCCGCCACAGGGCAGGCCTCGGTGGCGTACGACATGACCAGCGGCAGGCGGTTCTGGGTCGACACCACGATCTCGAACTGCGCCGACCTCGGCTTCGCCGGAGGCCGCGGTCTGCTCGTCCTGAAGAAGTGCGGGGATGCCACTGATCCCGAGTTCCGCGTGCAGAAGATTGCCCCGCGCTCGGGCAAGTCCCTGTGGACGTACAAGGTCGCCCCGGGCGTCCAGGGCGTCAGGATCGCTTCCTCGAAGCCGCCCGTCATCGCGGTCGCGGCCGGAGACATACAGGTCACCACCTTGATCGCCCTCACTGACCGTGGCAGGCAGCGGAGCACGATCCGGCTGGAGGAAGACCGCTACGTACACGGCTGCGACGGGACCTTCGCCGCCAAGGTGGAGCTCTGCACAGGGGTGGTCGTCGGGGACCGGCAGCTCTACATGTCGACAAGGCCGCGCGACTTCTCCCCGGAGACCTCTTGGGGCCATGCATCCAACGAAGTCGTGGCCTTCGACCTGGACACCGGGAACGGCGTGCGCAAATTCGACGCCAAGCCGGGGCGCCCCATGTTCCCGCTGCGGATGAGCGGCGACCGGGTCATCGCGTACAGGGAAGCCGCAAGCGCGCCCTCCGCGGCCGTCAGCCTCGATCCGGACTCGGGCAAGGAGAGCCTCCTGCTGCTCTTCGGAAACGCCGAGATGCCGGAGATGACCGCCGTCGACCCACCGGACGTGGTCTACGAACGCGGCAGGATCTTCCTCGCGACCACCGGCGTAGAGCGGGCGAAGGACGACGATCCGCACCAACTGGTGATGAGAGGATTCGCGAGCAGCCACTGACGGCGGCTCCGGGGCCGCCCCGTCCCGGCCAAACCCCCCCACAAGCCGACTGGTACCCTGTGAAACGACCGTCTGTATGCGCACCTCCGAATCCCCAGGGATCCGGACCCCGGGCCCACCAGGACCCGGACCCGCGCCGGACGGCTCATCCCCGCCTCCCGAGTCACGGAAGCTTCCCTGAGATTGAGACCAGGGGCACTCGGAGGCACTCGAAGACATCACGAGGAGTACGCGTGTCGCTCGACGCCGCTACGAAGAAGCAGATCATGACCGAGTTCGGCCAGAAGGAGGGCGACACCGGCTCCCCCGAGGTTCAGGTCGCGATGCTCTCCCGCCGTATCTCGGACCTGACCGAGCACCTCAAGACGCACAAGCACGACCACCACTCCCGTCGTGGTCTGCTGATCCTGGTCGGCCAGCGTCGTCGCCTGCTGCAGTACCTGGCCAAGAAGGACATCCAGCGCTTCCGTACGCTGGTCGAGCGCCTGGGCATCCGCCGCGGTGCGGCCGGCGCCAAGTAAGACCAAGCAGGACCGAGTAAGACATGGTGAAGGGAGCGGTTCCCACTCGAGGCACTCGAAGGGGGCCGCTCCCTTTGCTGTACATGCGCGGTGCCGCCGACACTTTGTAGTCTGGTGACACACGCGCGTCCCCGAGGGCGGGAAAGCCCCCGGGGCGCGAGAACGAAAACCCCCACGAGGGAGAGGCGCACCCAGCCGCCGCCGGTCCTCGGTAGTGGCCCCCGGGAGACATCTCCGGGTGCTTCGATCGAAGACCGGCCCGCACACACGGCGCGCTTCTCCACCCGGTCCCGGTCCATGCAGGACGCATGGACGCGGCTGCGGCAGACGCAGCAGACGCAGCACGAGCGATGAACGCGGATGCACGGGACACCGTCTCCGGTCCACACGGGACCAGGGGCGCGAAGACGAAACGTAGACACGTAGGAGAACAGTGGAGAACGAGACCCACTACGCCGAGGCTGTTATCGACAACGGCACGTTCGGCACCCGCACCATCCGCTTCGAGACGGGTCGCCTGGCCAAGCAGGCCGCCGGCTCCGCCGTGGCGTACCTGGACGATGACACCATGGTGCTGTCGGCCACCACCGCTTCCAAGCGGCCCAAGGACCAGCTCGACTTCTTCCCCCTGACGGTGGACGTCGAGGAGCGGCAGTACGCCGCAGGCAAGATCCCCGGTTCGTTCTTCCGTCGTGAGGGTCGCCCCTCCGAGGACGCGATCCTGACCTGCCGCCTGATCGACCGCCCGCTGCGTCCTTCCTTCCGCAAGGGCCTGCGCAACGAGATCCAGATCGTCGAGACGATCATGGCGCTCAACCCCGACCACTTGTACGACGTGGTCGCGATCAACGCCGCCTCCTGCTCCACGCAGCTGGCCGGCCTGCCCTTCTCGGGCCCGATCGGCGGCACGCGCGTGGCGCTCATCAAGGGCCAGTGGGTCGCCTTCCCGACGCACACCGAGCTCGAGGACGCCGTCTTCGACATGGTCGTCGCCGGTCGCGTCCTCGAGGACGGCGACGTCGCGATCATGATGGTCGAGGCCGAGGCCACCGAGAAGACCATCCAGCTGGTGAAGGACGGCGCCGAGGCCCCGACCGAAGAGGTCGTCGCCGCCGGTCTGGAAGCCGCGAAGCCCTTCATCAAGGCCCTCTGCAAGGCCCAGTCGGACCTCGCCGCGAAGGCCGCCAAGCCGACCGGCGACTTCCCGGTCTTCCTGGACTACGAGGACGACGTCCTCGAGGCCCTGACCGCCGCGGTCAAGACCGAGCTCGCCCAGGCGCTCACCATCGCCGGCAAGCAGGAGCGCGACGCCGAGCTGGACCGCGTCAAGGAGATCGCCGGCGAGAAGCTGCTCCCGCAGTTCGAGGGCCGCGAGAAGGAGATCTCCGGTGCCTACCGCGCGCTGACCAAGAAGCTGGTCCGCGAGCGCGTCATCAAGGACAAGGTCCGCATCGACGGCCGTGGCGTCACGGACATCCGTACGCTGGCCGCCGAGGTCGAGGCCATCCCGCGCGTGCACGGCTCGGCGCTGTTCGAGCGTGGCGAGACCCAGATCCTGGGCGTCACCACCCTCAACATGCTCCGCATGGAGCAGCAGCTCGACACCCTCTCCCCGGTGACGCGCAAGCGCTACATGCACAACTACAACTTCCCGCCGTACTCGGTCGGCGAGACCGGCCGCGTCGGTTCGCCGAAGCGCCGCGAGATCGGCCACGGCGCGCTCGCCGAGCGTGCGATCGTGCCCGTGCTCCCCTCGCGCGAGGACTTCCCGTACGCGATCCGCCAGGTCTCCGAGGCCCTCGGTTCCAACGGCTCGACGTCCATGGGCTCGGTCTGCGCCTCCACGATGTCGCTGCTGAACGCCGGTGTGCCGCTGAAGGCCGCCGTCGCCGGTATCGCCATGGGTCTGATCTCCCAGGAGATCGACGGCCAGACGCACTACGTCGCCCTCACCGACATCCTCGGTGCGGAGGACGCGTTCGGTGACATGGACTTCAAGGTCGCCGGTACGAAGCAGTTCGTGACCGCGCTCCAGCTCGACACCAAGCTCGACGGCATCCCCGCCTCGGTCCTGGCCGCCGCGCTGAAGCAGGCCCGCGACGCGCGTCTGCACATCCTCGACGTGATGAACGAGGCGATCGACGTTCCGGACGAGATGTCCCCGAACGCGCCGCGCATCATCACCGTCAAGATCCCGGTGGACAAGATCGGTGAGGTCATCGGCCCCAAGGGCAAGATGATCAACCAGATCCAGGAGGACACCGGCGCCGACATCACGATCGAGGACGACGGCACCATCTACATCGGTGCCGCCGACGGTCCGGCCGCGGAGGCCGCCCGCGCCACGATCAACGGCATCGCCAACCCGACCATGCCGGAGGTCGGCGAGCGCTACCTGGGCACCGTCGTGAAGACGACGACCTTCGGTGCGTTCGTGTCCCTGCTCCCGGGCAAGGACGGTCTGCTGCACATCTCGCAGATCCGCAAGCTCGCCGGCGGCAAGCGCGTGGAGAACGTCGAGGACGTCCTCGGTGTGGGCCAGAAGGTCCAGGTCGAGATCGCCGAGATCGACTCCCGCGGCAAGCTCTCCCTCATCCCCGTCATCGAGGGTGAAGAGGACGACGACAAGAAGGACGACACCGACAAGTGACGTCGCGTAGCACCACGACGACGGCCCGCACCTCTTCGGAGGCGCGGGCCGTCGCCCGTACCCAAACCCTGATCAAGGGCGAGAACGGCATCGGAACCGTCCGCAGGACGACCCTCCCCGGCGGCCTGCGCGTCGTCACGGAGACCCTGCCCTCCGTGCGCTCGGCCACCTTCGGCATCTGGGCCAACGTCGGCTCCCGCGACGAGACGCCCTCCCTGAACGGCGCCACGCACTACCTGGAGCACCTCCTCTTCAAGGGCACCAAGAAGCGCAGTGCCCTGGACATCTCCGCCGCGCTCGACGCGGTCGGCGGCGAGATGAACGCCTTCACGGCGAAGGAGTACACGTGCTATTACGCGCGCGTGCTCGACACGGACCTGCCCCTCGCGATCGACGTCGTCTGCGACATGCTGACGGGTTCCCTCATCCTCCAGGAGGACGTCGACGCCGAGCGTGGCGTCATCCTCGAAGAGATCGCGATGACCGAGGACGACCCGGGCGACTGCGTGCACGACCTGTTCGCGCACACGATGCTCGGCGACACCCCCCTCGGCCGCCCGGTCCTCGGCACCGAGGACACGATCAACGCCCTCAACGCGGACCGCATCCGCCGCTTCTACAAGAAGCACTACGACCCGACCCACCTCGTGGTCGCCGCCGCGGGCAACGTGGACCACAACAAGGTCGTACGCCAGGTCCGCGCCGCCTTCGAGAAGGCAGGCGCGCTCCGGCACACCGACGCGACCCCGATGATCCCGCGCCAGGGCTCCCGCACCCTGCGGACCTCGGGCCGCGTCGAGGTCATCAACCGCAAGACCGAGCAGGCCCACGTCATCCTCGGCATGCCGGGCCTGGCCCGCTCCGACGACCGGCGCTGGGCCCTGGGCGTGCTGAACACGGCACTGGGCGGCGGCATGTCGTCCCGCCTCTTCCAGGAGGTACGGGAGAAGCGCGGCCTGGCCTACAGCGTGTACTCGTACACGTCGGGCTTCGCGGACACCGGCCTCTTCGGTGTGTACGCGGGCTGCCGCCCCAGCCAGGTGCACGACGTCCTGAAGATCTGCCGCGACGAGCTCGACCAGGTCGCGGAGCACGGTCTGACGGACGACGAGATCGGCCGCGCCATCGGCCAGCTCGCGGGCTCCACCGTGCTCGGCCTGGAGGACACCGGCGCCCTGATGAACCGCATCGGCAAGAGCGAGCTCTGCTGGGGCGAGCACATGTCGGTCGACGACATGCTGGCCAGGATCTCCGCGGTCACCCCCGACGAGGTGCGCGAAGTGGCCCGCGACGTGCTCGGCCACCGCCCGTCCCTGTCGGCCATCGGCCCGCTCAAGGACAAGCAGGCGGCCCGCCTCCACGAAGCGGTCGCCTAGGCCGCCCGAGGGCCCAACTCCCTTAAGGAATCAAGGACATGAGCAAGCTGCGCGTGGCGGTCATCGGCGCCAAGGGCCGCATCGGCTCCGAGGCCGTGAAGGCCGTCGAGGCCGCCGAGGACATGGAACTGGTCGCCGCCCTCGGCCGGGGCGACAAGCTGGAGTCGCTGGCGGAGACCGGCGCCCAGGTCGCGGTCGAGCTGACCAACCCCGACTCGGTGATGGACAACCTCGACTTCTGCGTACGGCACGGCATCCACGCGGTCGTCGGCACGACGGGCTGGACGGACGAGCGCCTCGCGCAGCTGCGCACGTCGCTGGCCGCGTCCCCGGAGACGGGCGTGCTCATCGCTCCGAACTTCTCCATCGGCGCCGTCCTGACGATGAAGTTCGCGCAGCTCGCGGCGCCGTACTTCGAGTCCGTCGAGGTCGTCGAGCTGCACCACCCGAACAAGGCGGACGCCCCCAGCGGCACCGCCACGCGCACCGCCCAGCTCATCGCCGAGGCCCGCAGGGAAGCGGGCAGCGCCCCGCAGCCCGACGCCACGTCGACGGCCCTGGACGGCGCCCGCGGCGCGGACGTCGACGGGGTGCCGGTGCACTCCGTGCGCCTGCGCGGCCTCCTGGCCCACCAGGAGGTCCTCCTCGGCGGCGAGGGCGAGACCCTGACCGTGCGCCACGACTCGCTGCACCACAGCAGCTTCATGCCGGGCATCCTGCTCGGCGCTCGCCGCGTGGTGAGCACTCCGGGCCTCACGTTCGGCCTGGAACACTTCCTGGATCTCGGCTGACCCGAGAGCTGAGAGACATGCGCGCAAAGATCACTTATGCCGTCACGGCTGCCGTCCTGGTCGTCTACTTCGTCCTGGTCGGCAGCCGCGGCGTGCTCCTGATAAAGCACGGCACCGTACTCACCGTCACCTTCGGCATCGCGGTGCTCATCCTGCCGTTCATCGGCATCTGGTTCCTCTGGAAGAACACCCAGTTCGTCCAGCGCGCCAACCGCCTCGCGGCCGAGCTGGAGGCCGAAGGCGGCCTTCCGGTGGACGAGTTGAAGCGGACTCCGGCGGGCCGCATCGACCGCGACTCGGCGGACGAGGTCTTCGCCCGCCGCAAGGCCGAGACCGAGGACGCGCCGGACGACTGGCGCTGCTGGTTCCGGCTGGCCGTCGCCTATCACGACGCCAGGGACACGCCCCGCGCGCGGAAGGCCATGCAGCGGGCCATCGCCCTGCACGCGGGCCGACCGGTGAACGTCTAGGGGCTGAGCAGACGGAGCAGACCGGTCAGGCGGTGGGCCGGTACTCGTCGGCCCACACCTCGATGGAGTCGGCCGCGCGGTTGAACGCCTCGTGCCGCGCCAGGAAGTCCGCGTTCCGGTCGGTCAGGAGCGGCTGCTGCACCCCGGCCGACTGCTGATCACGGCGTACGAGAACGAGCGCCTGCCCCTGCACCGTGCGGGGGAGCCCCAGCCAGCGCACCGGCTGCTGCGCGGTCCGTACGGCGGAGATCTGTGCCCACGCGACCGTCTGCGTCGTCAGGAAGCCGACCCTGCGCAGCCCGTGGGCGCTCACCCAGGTGCCCATGCGCAGCAGCCGGAGGGCGCTCACGATGATGAGGGCGGCGAGCCCCGCGCAGATGGCGGCGCCCGCGAGCGAGTCCGCGAACGCGATGATCACGGCCGCGAAGAGGACGAACGAGGCGAGCAGCAGCAGGAGTGCGCCCGCACCCACGCGCCAGGGCCCCGGCCGGTAGGGCCGACGCCAGTGATCGCGGTCGTCGAAAGGCAGCGCGGCGTCGTCCGCCGCGTCGTCGAAGGCGCGGTCCGCGGTCAGGAAGGGCAGGGGCACGGGCTGATCCTCACTCAATCCACACATGGGCTGTGCCCGGTGAGGCTATCGAGCCGTGCTCCCTGCTACCACCCTTGGGGGTCCGGACGAGTCAGTGCCGGACGATGGAGCTCCGCGCCGGTCAGCGGCCTTCGGATGCTTCCGACTGCTGGTTGTGTGCGGGTGACTGATCGGCCGACATCGCGGGCATCCCGAAGAGCAGGGATCCCACCAGACCGGCCACGACGGTCAGACCGATGAGCGTGCGGCCCATGATCTGACTGGCCGACGCACGCTCGCGCGGCGGGGGAGTGACGTTACTGCGGAACTTGTCGGCTTCGGCGATGAAGGCGAACGGGACGGGCTCTCGCCGACGGAACATGGGGCGCGCTTCTCCTCACGGGTCTCGAACCGAGCTCTGTGAACTCTGTTACTTGGATAGACGCGCGAATCGCCCAAAAGGTGCCCTGTTTCGGCAAATTAGTCGAAGAATGTCGTGGCGGGTCACCGAACGGCCGATTGTCAGTGCCTGGCCATAGAGTGGGCGCCGCCCCGAGTGATGCACATGGAAGGACCCCCGCTTGTGAGCGAGACCCCCACCGAAGACCTCAAGCCCAGCTTCCGCAGCGAGGTCACCGTCGAGCTGGTGAAGCACGCCGCCACCGACTCCGACGTCCTGTGGGCCGCCCGAGTCTCCACGGCGGGCGAGCAGTCCCTCGAAGAACTCCAGAAGGACCCGGAGCGCTCCAAGGGCCTGATCAACTACCTGATGCGGGACCGCCACGGCAGCCCCTTCGAGCACAACTCGATGACCTTCTTCATCAGCGCCCCCATCTTCGTCTTCCGCGAGTTCATGCGGCACCGCGTCGGCTGGTCGTACAACGAGGAATCGGGTCGGTACAGGGAGCTCCAGCCGGTCTTCTACGTCCCCGACGCCTCCCGCAAGCTCGTCCAGGAAGGCCGCCCCGGGAAGTACGTCTTCGTCGAGGGCAGCCAGGCCCAGCAGGAGCTCACGGGCCGCGTCATGGAGGACTCCTACCGCCAGGCGTACGAGGCGTATCAGGAGATGCTCGCCGCGGGCGTCGCCCGCGAGGTCGCCCGCGCGGTGCTCCCCGTAGGCCTCTTCTCCTCGATGTACGCGACGTGCAACGCGCGTTCGCTGATGCACTTCCTCGGTCTGCGTACGCAGCACGAGCTCGCCAAGGTCCCGTCCTTCCCGCAGCGGGAGATCGAGATGGTCGGCGAGAAGATGGAGCAGCAGTGGGCCGAGCTGATGCCTCTCACCCATGCGGCCTTCAACAAGAACGGACGTGTGGCGCCGTAAGGCACTGATGTGCGGATGCGCCGAGTGAAGTGTCCGGATTGCGACACTTCGTGAAGTTCATCTAGCCTGATCAAACGGACCCGGCACTGCTTGAACCCCCGAGCAGGCAGTGCCGGGCTCCACACTTGTCAGGTCCGCACACATCCCCCGAGGGGCGACCCCGCGCTGAGCAGCGAGTAGCGTGTTACCCATGGCTCCGACCTCCACTCCGCAGACCCCCTTCGGGAGGGTCCTCACCGCCATGGTCACGCCCTTCAAGGCGGACGGCGCACTTGACCTCGACGGCGCGCAGCAGCTCGCCGCCCACCTGGTGGACGCAGGCAATGACGGCCTGGTCATCAACGGCACCACCGGTGAGTCCCCGACCGTCGGTGACGCGGAGAAAAACGAGCTCGTACGAGCCGTACTGGACGCAGTCGGAGACCGCGCCCACATCGTCGCTGGCGTCGGCACGAACGACACCCGCCACAGCATCGAGCTCGCCCGCGCCGCCGAGCAGGCAGGCGCCCACGGCCTCCTGACGGTCACGCCGTACTACAACAAGCCCCCGCAAGAGGGCCTGTTCCGGCACTTCACCGCCATCGCCGACAGCACCGAGCTGCCGGTCATGCTGTACGACATCCCGGGCCGCAGCGGCGTGCCGATCAACACGGAAACGATCGTCAGGCTCGCCGAGCACCCCCGGATCGTCGCCAACAAGGACGCCAAGGGCGACCTCGGCCGCGCCAGCTGGGCCATCGCCCGCTCGGACCTCGCCTGGTACTCCGGCGACGACATGCTGAACCTCCCCCTCCTGTCCGTCGGCGCCTGCGGATTCGTCTCCGTCGTCGGCCACGTCGTCACCCCGGAACTGCGCGCCATGCTCGAGGCGCACCTCTCGGGCGACGTGCAGAAGGCCACGGAGATCCACCAGAAGCTGCTCCCGGTCTTCACCGGCATGTTCCGCACCCAGGGCGTGATCACGACCAAGGCGGCACTGGCCCTCCAGG
Source organism: Streptomyces sp. NPDC042371 (assembly GCF_056437465.1). Classification (NCBI taxonomy): domain Bacteria; kingdom Bacillati; phylum Actinomycetota; class Actinomycetes; order Kitasatosporales; family Streptomycetaceae; genus Streptomyces; species Streptomyces sp. NPDC042371. The sequence goes on from NZ_JBWKAP010000010.1 coordinate 384,682, forward strand.
GACGCCCCGCGGGCCCGCTGCGCCTCCCGATGGTGGAACTGTCACCCGACGAGACGGCCCAGCTCAAGATCGATCTCGCGGCCGGCGGGGTACAGCTGTAGCCACAGACTTCACAACTGAATAAGCGGAAAACCGCGGGCGCGTCGCAAGCCGACCGCAGCCCGCACCCCACACAACAACTGCTAATGCACGAACGTCATACGCGCCACGTGCCCTGGAGGTACGTGGCGCGCGTGGTGAGGAGAGTCTTTTGAGTCATCCGCATCCTGAACTCGGCGCCCCGCCGAAGCTCCCGAAGGGCGGCCTGCGGGTCACCCCGCTCGGCGGCCTCGGTGAGATCGGCCGCAACATGACCGTCTTCGAGTACAACGGTCGCCTGCTGATCGTCGACTGCGGAGTGCTCTTCCCCGAGGAGGAGCAGCCCGGAATCGACCTGATCCTGCCGGACTTCACGTCCATCAGGGACCGCCTCGACGACATCGAGGGCATCGTGCTCACGCACGGGCACGAGGACCACATCGGTGGTGTCCCGTACCTCCTGCGCGAGAAGCCGGACATTCCGTTGATCGGCTCCAAGCTGACCCTCGCGCTGATCGAGGCGAAGCTCCAGGAGCACCGGATCCGTCCGTACACGCTCGAGGTCGTCGAGGGCGACCGCGAGCACCTCGGCCCGTTCGACTGTGAATTCGTCGCGGTCAACCACTCCATCCCGGACGCCCTGGCCGTCGCCGTCCGCACCCCCGCGGGCATGGTCGTCGCCACCGGCGACTTCAAGATGGACCAGCTCCCGATGGACGGCCGTCTGACGGACCTGCACGCGTTCGCGCGGCTGAGCGAGGAGGGCATCGACCTCCTGCTCTCCGACTCGACGAACGCCGAGGTGCCGGGCTTCGTCCCGCCCGAGCGCGACATCTCGAACGTGATCCGCGGTGTCTTCGCCGGTGCCCAGAAGCGCATCATCGTGGCGAGCTTCGCCAGCCATGTGCACCGCATCCAGCAGATCCTGGACGCCGCCCACGAGTACGGCCGCAGGGTCGCCTTCGTCGGCCGCTCGATGGTCCGGAACATGGGCATCGCCCGTGACCTGGGCTATCTCCGCGTCCCGCCGGGCCTGGTCGTCGACGTCAAGACGCTCGACGATCTGCCCGACAGCGAGGTCGTCCTGGTCTGCACGGGCTCCCAGGGCGAGCCCATGGCCGCGCTGTCCCGCATGGCCAACCGCGATCACCAGATCCGGATCGTCCAGGGCGACACGGTGATCCTGGCGTCGTCCCTCATCCCCGGCAACGAGAACGCGGTCTACCGCGTGATCAACGGCCTGACCCGCTGGGGTGCGAACGTCGTCCACAAGGGCAACGCCAAGGTGCACGTCTCGGGCCACGCGTCCGCGGGCGAGCTCCTGTACTTCTACAACATCTGCAAGCCCAAGAACCTGATGCCGGTCCACGGCGAATGGCGCCACCTGCGCGCCAACGCCGAGCTGGGCGCCCTCACCGGCGTCCCGCACGACCGCATCGTGATCGCTGAGGACGGCGTCGTCGTCGACCTCGTCGAGGGCAAGGCGAAGATCGTCGGCAAGGTCCAGGCGGGATACGTCTATGTGGACGGCCTCTCCGTGGGCGATGTCGGCGAGCCCGCACTGAAGGACCGCAAGATCCTCGGCGACGAGGGCATCATCTCGGTCTTCGTGGTGGTGGACTCCAGCACCGGCAAGATCACCAGCGGCCCGACCATCCAGGCCCGCGGCTCCGGCATCGACGACTCTGCGTTCAATGCCGTCATGCCCCGGATCCAGGAAGTCCTGGACAAGTCGGCCCAGGACGGCGTCGTCGAACCCCACCAGCTGCAGCAGCTCATCCGCCGCACGCTGGGCAAATGGGTCTCGGACAACTACCGCCGACGGCCGATGATCCTGCCCGTGGTCGTCGAGGTCTGACCCTCTCGACTGCGTGAGCTCCGGAGCGGGGCGCCTCGATTTGCATCGGGGCGCCCCGCTCCGTTAGGTTTACGGCTCCGCCAGCGAGGGAAGCCCGGCGCACTCAGGTGCCCAGGGACGACCCGAGCGGGGCGGGAATTCCGACTCAGAACTTCTGATAAAGTCGGAACCGCCGGAAAGGGAAACGCGAAAGCCGAAAGGCAGGAGCGGGAACCGGAAAGGCACCGAGGAAGTCGGACACGAAAGAGTCTGATAGAGTCGGAAACGCAAGAACAAAGAACAAAAGAAACACCGAAGGGAAGCGCCCGGAGGAAAGCCCCAGAAAATGTTCTGCGGGTGAGTACAAAGGAAGCGTCCGTTCCTTGAGAACTCAACAGCGTGCCAAAAGTCAACGCCAGATATGTTGATACCCCGACTCACTTCGGTGAG